>NZ_FNZK01000017.1 GCF_900109225.1 Propionispira arboris | reverse complement strand
AAAGATGATGAATTTGAAGCGCTGATTGCAGCAATTCACAGGGTAAATCAAAAAGCATTACCGCTAGTTATTTTCGCAGCCGGTCTGCCGAAAATTGCGAAGATTGCTGGTGATATAAAATCCTATGCAGAACGACTTTTTCAGTTTGTTTCAATTGGATCGTTGGAAAATGCAGCAGGAAAATTGGCATTAGAGGAACCAGCGAGACGATGGAAGGTTTCTTATAGTGAAGATGCCTTGGCAATGATCTTAGATATAACGGAGTGCTATCCGTATTTTTTACAGGAATATGGGAAACAAGTTTGGGCTGAAGTCTCTGAAGAGCGTTTGGAAATCGATCAATCAATGGCAGAAGCAGCATATCCGGCATTTGAGAAAAGCTTAGATGAAAGTTTCTTTAAAGTTCGTCATGATCGAGCAACACCAAGAGAATTAGAATTTATGATTGCAATGGTAAAATGCGAAAAACTGCCGTGCTCGACGAAAGCCATTGCGGAACAAATGCAGTGCTTATTGTCGGCGGTATCACCACTTAGGGCGCAGCTCATTCATAAAGGATTTATTTACTCGGCAAATCGTGGTGAAGTCGATTTTACGGTGCCGCAGTTTGATAAATTTTTAAAGCGGATACATGGAATTTCATAAAATTAGAAAGTTTATCGTAAAGATCAAATAGCTTTCGGGTTGTTTGGTCTTTTTTTGTTATCTGGAGTTTTTTGGATCGATACTAAAAATTGTTCGAATAAATGAAGCTTCTGACAAAAATCATTTAAGAAGGGGGAACTGGAATCAGTCGATTATAAACGGGTGCCAAGAGTATCATCTACCAGAATCGGAATTCATTGAGATTGGTGATAGCTTTCGGGTGAAGATTTTCCGGAAACTAGAAAGTGGCTAGAAAGTGGCCTGAAAAAATTTAGTGTCAGCGATGTAACGGCATTTTTGACGCTTACCGTCAAAATTAGAGTGAAAACTAAACTTGAGTAAGCACAAGTCTCTGCTAATTAGCAGGAGATCCACCTGTTAAGTGAAGTTTAGTATCCCCGATTTTTTGTTAATAAAAAAAAATTCAGGGGGAATATCGAAATAAAAAACTATGGACAATAATTTACCAGACAAAACAGAAAATTCTAATTATATGGAGCTGATTTATTTTTGGTGCAAATAGTGATGGTAATTGTCTATTTTGTTCATAAAAAAAATGGATGATCAAATGAATAAAAAATAGCGACAATATAAAGAAAGAGTGTGACTTATGGAACTTTTTGGTAAGTTAAATCAGATGAGAATGGGCGGGCGCAGCTCGCTTTTATCGTTTGAAATGGCTTCGGGGAGTCAGCAAATAGTCGTGTCGACCAAAGCTATTGATGATATTAGTAAGGCCACAGCAGCGCAGACTCAAACCGTATCGGCGGCTACTGAAGAACAATCGGCAACAATGGAAGAGATTGCTGCGTCTAGTCAGATGCTGGCTAAGCTGGCAGCAGAATTGACGATGGCGGTTCACAAATTCAAAATATAGTTATATCGTGTAAGAATGGATGGGCAGGGATATGCATTATATCGCCTGTCCATATTTTATCTTGTGCTTTTTGCTGTTATATATTATAATATGATAATAATATAATATATTAAAAAAGAGTACACGGTGTGGCATTTTAATATATTTGCTATAACAGTATATTTTGATGAGTGAAGTTCGATAAGAATAGTTTAAATTTACGGAGGTATTCATAATGTTACAAGAATTTGCGGACCTGTTAGTCTATGAATGGTTAGGTTTGCTCCCTGGCACTACGATGGGGGATGCGGTTAATTTTTTTGTCTATGACAGTATAAAAATATTTTTAATGTTGATTGTCATTATTTTTGGTGTATCCATCTTGCGATCCTATTTTCCGGCAGAACGTACGAAAAAGATATTGAGTCATAAAAGAGAATTTTATGGGAATATTATGGCGGCATTACTTGGGACAGTCACGCCATTTTGTTCTTGTTCGGCGGTGCCGGTATTTATTGGTTTTATTGAATCAGGAGTACCACTAGGTATTACGTTTTCTTTCTTAATTGCCTCGCCAATGGTTAACGAAGTGGCGGTTATTATGCTTTGGGGCTTGTTAGGCTGGAAGATCACAGCAATTTATATATCGTCGGGTCTTGTTATTGCCATTATTGGTGGGTATCTTATTGGCAAATTTAAATTGGAACATTTAGTGCAAGATTATGTCTATGAAATGAAAGTTGGCGATACGGAAATTATCGAACAATCTTTTGTGGAAAGGTTACAATATGCACGTTCTTATACAAAGGAAATAGTAAAGAAAATATGGATGTATGTCATAATTGCTATTGCCCTTGGCGGTTTTATACATGGTTATGCACCAGAGGATTTTTTAACACAGTATGCTGGCAAAGATAATATATGGGCTGTACCGATGGCTGTATTAATTGGTGTACCGCTTTATTCGAATGCAGCAGGTGTAATTCCAATTGTTACAGCGCTGATTCAAAAAGGTATGAGTTTGGGGACTGCATTAGCTTTTATGATGGCAGTGACAGCATTGAGCTTTCCGGAAATGATTATTCTCCGTAATGTTCTAAAACCAAAATTGATTGCAATTTTCATAGCAATTTTAACCATATCTATTATCTTTACAGGATATCTTTTTAATATTATAATTTAATTATATTATCAAATACAGGAAAATATTTGGTAGAAAGCAAAACATGGGGGATGATATTGTGGCAGAAGATATCGTGAACAAGCTGACGGCGGAACTATTTAAAACAATAGGGCATCCCGTACGTATAAAAATTTTGCATCTCTTACGGGGCGGAGAACGATGCGTGTGTGAAATGATTGAAGAAATTGATATCGAACAGTCAAATTTTTCACAGCATCTAGGGATTTTAAAAAAACAAGGTTTGTTAGATTCACGAAAAGAGGGACAGCGGGTAATTTATTGGATTGCCTATCCATCCGTTATGCAGTTGATTGATGCAGCGGAACAAACGCTGAGTGATCAAATTGCTCATAGTCAGGGTTTACTGAAGTTTTTAAAATAAAATTAATAATATTGGAGGAACGTCATATGAAAATTGAAATTTTAGGAATGGGATGTCAAAAATGTAAGGCACTCGATTTGGCTGCGAAACAGGCAGTTCAGGAACTAGGGCTTGAGGCTGATTTTGATAAAGTCGAAGATATTAAAAAAATCATGAAATATGGTGTAATGATTACCCCGGCATTGGTGATTGATGGTGTTGTTAAAGCTAGTGGCAAAGTGCTCAGCAAAGATGATATTAAGGCTATGTTGAAATAAAAGATATAGGACAAAGTACATCATTGCTATATATTTTGATGGAATCTATATAGAATAAGGGATTGGCAAAATCAATTTGCTGATCCCTTATTTATGATCCGTAATGGATGAGCAGGGATCTTCAAGAATTCTTATTTGAAAAATAATGAAATTCGAAGTATAGTAAAATAAGATTTTATATAAATTCGATAAAATTTTATTGGGGAGACAAAATAATGCTGGAATTAAAGAATATTTGTTTTGAGGTTTTGCAAGAAGGTAAAGTAAAGCAGATCTTATCTGGAATTAATTTAAAATTGCAGGATGAAAAATTCACTGTGATTACTGGTCCAAACGGAAGTGGAAAATCAACTTTAGCAAAGATTATTATTGGAATAGAAAAACCAACCAGTGGGGAAATTTTTTTTAATGGTATTAATATTACAAATTTTAGTATTACAGAACGCGCGCAGGCTGGAATGAGTTTTGCATTTCAACAACCTGTTCGATTTAAAGGGATCACAGTGCGGGATTTGATTCAACTGGCAGCCGGGCGTTGTTGTGATGAACAAAAATTGTGTTCTTATTTGCTGGAAGTAGGGTTATGTGCAAGGGATTATATGGAGCGGGAAGTGGATGCATCCCTATCGGGGGGAGAATTAAAACGTATAGAAATTGCCACGATTATTGCAAAGCAAAATACGAAACTAGCTGTATTTGATGAACCAGAAGCGGGTATAGATTTGTGGAGCTTTCATAAATTAATTCGTGTATTTGAAAAAATGCATAAAGCAAAAAAACGAGCAATTCTCATTATTTCACATCAGGAGCGTATCTTAAATATTGCGGATGAAATAATTCTGATTTCAAATGGGCAAGTAAAAAAAATAGGAACAAGAGATGAGATCTTGCCAGAAATGATGGACATTGTTGGCAATTGCAAATTTTATCAAAGTGAGGATGCTGTAGAATGAATAAAAATCAAGAACATCTATTGCGCCAGATTACAGATACGATAGAGCCGTCTTTAACTGCACATAATATTCGTGCGAATGGAAAAAGTATTAGTCGGTTATCAACGAAAAATATTAATATTATAGCTAAGAAAAATGGAACGGGACTCGATATTATTATTCAACCAAATACAAAAAATGAAATTGTTCATATTCCTGTTCTTATTGATGAATCGGGCATTGAAGAATGTGTTTATAATGATTTTTACATCGGTGAGTATGCAGATGTTCAAATTATTGCCGGTTGTGGAATCCATAATGATGGTACTCTGGCATCTAGGCACGATGGGATACATACCTTCCATGTGGGGAAAAATGCCAGAGTAAAATACATGGAGAAACATTATGGTGATGGTCAGGGCCATGGTAAACGTAATATGAATCCTAAAACTGTTATTGAAATTGAGAAAAATGGTTTTATGGAAATGGAAACCATTCAAATGCAGGGGATTGATTCCACGAAAAGAAGTACAACAGCAAAATTAGCAGAAAATGCGACGCTGATTGTGAAAGAAAAAATTCTGACACAAGGTGATCAAACCGCAGAAACTGATTTTGATGTTAATTTGTGTGGAGAAAATTGCAGTACGAATCTTATATCTCGTTCTGTTGCTAAAAATGCATCGCGACAAATCTTTCGTGCAAAAATGCAAGGCAATAATAAATGTTATGGACATACAGAATGTGATGCCATTCTGATGGATCAGGCTGATATTTCAGCTATTCCGGAAATTGCTGCCCATCATTTAGAGGCAAATTTAGTTCATGAAGCTGTTATTGGTAAAATTGCGGGAGAACAACTGATTAAATTGATGACATTAGGGCTTAGTGAAAAAGAAGCAGAAGAACAGATTATCCATGGATTTTTAAAATAAGAAATATAAAGAACACCGAGCATTCTAAGCTAAATAGAATGCTCGGTGTTTTTTAGCATGCAACTAGAATTGATATTGACATATGTCATAAACATGATACAATGAAGAAATAGATGACATATGTCATTAATTATATGGAGGTGTTGATTATGCCGAGAAAAGATGGAACAGGTCCAAATGGCTTGGGTGGTTGTGGTACAAGTAAAAATCAACCAGTAAGCGGATCGGATAAAGGATTAGGCAATGGCTGTGGGCTTAGGCATCAAGCCGGAAAAGCAGAATTTGGTAATGATTCAGGTCGTGGAATCGGTCGCCAAAATGGCAATGGTAAAAATGGTGGTTCCATATAGGGAACTTAACAGATATAAAATGTAAAAAGAGACTGGATTGTAATAGGGAAATTCGGATACACCAGTCTCTTGTGAGGTGAATAGGAATGGCAAGACCGAAAAAATGGAGAAAAGTGTGCTGTTTACCAGAGCGCAATCGGTTTGGACCACTGAACGGATCCAATAATCAAGAGTGTTTTGTTACGATGCGTATTGATGAATATGAAACGATACGATTGATTGATTTAGAAGGATTTACGCAAGAACAGTGTGCAGGGCAAATGCATATTGCACGGACAACGGTTCAGGGCATATATAATGATGCAAGGCAGAAGATTGCTGAATCCTTAGTAAATGGGAAAATTTTAAAAATAGAAGGCGGCGATTATCAGCTTTGTGAGGGGCTTGAAAAGACATGTGGCTGCGGTGGCTGTCATAAGCATAGGTATATGACAGAACTTATAGAAAAAAATACGACAAAGGAGAACATATCAAATGAAGTTAGCAATGCCGGTGAATGATAAATCAATAGAGGCAAGTATAAGTGATACATTTGGAAGAACAAGTTATTTTCTTATTTATGATACAGAAACGCAAGAAAGTGTTTTTGTTGATAATAGTGCAGCCAATAGTCAGGGCGGCGCGGGCATAAAAGCAGCACAGGTGGTTGTAGATTGCAAAGCAGAAGCTCTGTTAACACCACAATGTGGTGAAAATGCTGCAAAGGTACTGCAACCGAGTAATACTAAAATTTATAAAACACAGTATAATTCAGCCAAAGATAACATTGCAGCTTTTAATAAAGGTGAATTATCTTTGATAGAAGAAATTCACAGTGGATTTCATGCTGGTCATGGAGCAAAATAACATGAAGATAGCTGTGCTAAGCGGTAAAGGTGGAACTGGTAAAACACTGGTATCTGTAAATTTAGCAGCGGCAGTAAAAAATGCTATTTATATTGATTGTGATGTAGAAGAGCCAAATGGATATCTTTTTTTCAAACCGCATAAGATTGTCTCTGAACGAGTTATGGTTCAGATTCCAGTGGTAGATGAAAATAAATGTAGTGGCTGCCGTACTTGTATTGATTTTTGTAAATTTAATGCTTTGGCATATATCAATAATAAACTGGTGGTCTTTGATGAAATTTGTCACTCTTGTGGGGGCTGTATTCTATTTTGTCCAGAAAGCGCCTTGTTGGAGAAAACAAAAATGGTTGGGCAGGTTGAATATGGAACTTCAGAAGCTGTAACCGTTATTACGGGTCGATTAAATATTGGCGAAGCATCGGGGATTCCAATTATTAAAAAACTATTACATTATGCAAACAATGAAAATAAAATTACGTTTATAGATTCTCCACCTGGTAGTGCCTGTACTGTAATGGAAAGTATCAAAGATGTAGATTATTGTATATTGGTAGCTGAGCCAACGTTGTTTGGTGTGCATAATCTTAATATGGTTTATGACTTAGTGAAATTGTTTCATAAACCACATGGTGTTGTCCTCAACAAATGTGTGGACGAAGAAAATCCTGCCGAGCAATTTTGTAGAGAAAAAAACATCAAAATTTTAGGCGAGATTCCGTTTGACCATGAACTTGGAATGATGAATTCAAATGCTTTAATAGCCGTTAGAACGAGTGAAACGTATAAAAATTTATTCACATCCTTACTTCAAACCGTGATTGAGGAGGTACAAAATGAAACAATTGTTAATCCTTAGCGGCAAAGGTGGTACTGGAAAAACCACGTTGGCGGGAGCCTTTATTAAATTAGCACAGGTGAAAGTTTATGCGGACTGTGATGTAGATGCACCAAATCTGCATCTCGTGATGCAACAGTCGGTTGAACCGAAACGGACGGATTTTTATGGTTTGCCAAAAGCTGTGATTCAATCAGAGCAATGCAGTAACTGTGATTTATGCAGGAAGAATTGTCATTTTGATGCAATTAAGGTCAATCAGATATACAAAGTAGACACATATTCCTGCGAAGGTTGTGGTGTTTGCGAAGTTCTTTGTCCCGAAAAAGCTATTTCGCTAAAACCTGTAGTAGCTGGCAATTTAATGCTTTACACAAATGAGGCTATTTTTTCCACAGCACAACTGAAAATGGGTAATGGAACTTCGGGGCTGTTGGTTACTGAAGTGAAAAAACAGATACATACAATAAAGGATGTCGAATTTGCGATTATTGATGGATCACCTGGTATCGGATGCCCTGTTATAGCATCTCTTAGCGGGGTTGACCTGGTATTGATTGTTGCTGAACCATCGGTATCCGGTATTAGCGATATGGAGCGTATTATTAAAACAGCACAGCAATTCCAAATAAAAATTGCTGTATGTATTAATAAATATGATACGAATCTTGCCAATACAGAAAAAATAGAGTTGTTTTGTCAAGAACAGAATCTGCCATTTGTGGGAAGAATACCTTTTGATAAAGAGGCTGTAAAAGCTATCAATCATGCGCTGTCGATTGTTGATTTAGATTGTATTTCGGGACGAGCTGCCAGAAAAGTTTTCGCTGAAGTTAGAAAAAATTTATTTGAATGAAAGTTAGGTTATATCATGTTAATAAAAACTTTAGTAGAAAATACAGCAATAAATGAAGATTTTGAAAGTGTGCATGGACTCAGCTTGTATATTGAAACAAAAAAACATAAGATTTTATTTGATTTGGGACCAAATTCACTGTTTGTTGCAAATGCTGAAAAATTGGCGGTGGATCTTTCTACGGTGGATACGGTGATAATCTCACATGGTCATGCTGATCACGGTGGTGGACTTGCGCGATTTTTGCAACTGAATTTACAAGCGAAAATTTATGTGCAGCAAAGAGCTTTCGAAAAACATTATTCTCATAGATCCAATGGGGAAAATGTATCCATTAGTTTGGATCAGAAATTATTGCCAAATGATCGGTTTGTTTTTATAGAGGATCATTTTATTCTTGATGAAGAACTGGAATTGATTTCGAATGTCACAGCAAAGTGGCCGAAGCCATCTGTTAATAAAGATCTTTTAATGGTGTCGGGAACTGCATTACTACCGGATGATTTTGTTCATGAGCAAAGCCTAATCATAAAAGAAGCCGGAGTGTTTTTGCTAGTGGCTGGCTGTGCCCATGCCGGAATGATGAACATTCTGGAATCTGTTTATGCGTTGAAAAATATTTTTCCAACTTATGTTGTAGGAGGTTTTCACTTATATAGTTCTTCTAGAAATACGTGTGAAGATCTAGCGAAAATTAAGCAGCTTGGCCAATACTTGAAAAAAAGTGGTGCAAAATTTTATACTTGCCATTGTACCGGGATTGAACCATATGGCATTTTAAAAACAATTATGCAAGAAAAAATTGAATATTTAGCAACCGGAAGACAATTGACTTTATAAATATAGGGGAGATAAAAACATGAGTGATACTTGTAATCAAACTTGCAGCAGCTGTGGGGATACTTGTGAGGACAGAAAGACTGAGCGAACGGATTTTTTTGAAAAACCAAATGAATTGAGCAGCATCAAAAAAGTGATTGCTGTTGTGAGTGGTAAAGGCGGTGTAGGTAAATCGTTGGTGACATCCATGCTGGCTGTAACGATGAACCGTAAAGGGTATAATACGGCTATTTTAGATGCCGATGTAACGGGTCCATCCATTCCGAAAGCGTTTGGTGTACATAGAGAAAATAAAGGAAAGGAAATGAGTGCTTATCCACCTAAGAGTAGTACGGGGATTGATATTATGTCGGTTAATTTGCTCTTAGAACATGATACGGATCCAGTTATTTGGCGTGGGCCTATTATTTCTAATATGGTCAAGCAGTTTTGGCAGGATTTTGTATGGACCAATGTAGATTATATGTTCATTGATATGCCGCCTGGAACAGGGGATGTTCCACTTACGGTATTTCAGTCGATTAAGGTGGATGGAATCATTATTGTGACTTCTCCACAAGAATTAGTATCTATGATTGTAGCTAAAGCGGTTAAGATGGCGCAACGGATGAATGTTCCGATTCTTGGGCTTGTTGAAAATATGTCATATTTTAAGTGTCCCAGCTGCAATCAGGAACATAAAATATTTGGTGAGAGCCATATTGATCAGATTGCAACAAAATACAATATTGATGTTTTAGCCAGAATGCCAATTGATCCTAAACTCGCAAAAGTCTGTGATGATGGAGAAATTGAATTCTTTGAAGGCAGCTGGTTTGATCATATAGATGAAATATTAAAAAATATGGAGGAACGAAAATGAAAATTGCAGTAGCTAGTGAAAATGAAATGGTAACAGGGCATTTTGGACATTGTATTAATTTCAATATTTTTGAAGCAGAAAACAATCAGATTATTAAAAGTGAGTCAATTGACAATCCAGGACATAAACCTGGGTTTTTACCGGTTTTTTTAAGTGAACGTGGTGTAAATGTCATTATTTCTGGTGGTATGGGACAAGGCGCTATTGATATTTTTAATGCAAAAAATATCGAAGTTATTACAGGAGCAGCTGGTAATGCTAAAGCAGCGGCTAATAATTATTTACAAGGAAAGCTTGTTTCTACGGGGTCTGTTTGCCATGAGCATCAGCATCATGATGAATGCGGAGAACACACGAAAGTAAAAGTTGATGAAGAAAAATGCGTGGGTTGTGGACAGTGTATAGCTGTTTGTCCGGTTGAAGCAATTAGCCTTAATAATGGAGTTGCAACTGTAAGTGATGCTTGTGTAACTTGTGGAGCATGCGTTAATACTTGTCCAGTTGAAGCAATAGCACTATAAAAGCAAAGGATATTTAGAGCAGAATAGATTCTTATATTGCGTTAGCCATAAAAGTGGTTCTTTTATGGCTAATGTTTTATTACTGATAAAACATAGACGCACTTTATGAAAAAATTGTTACCCTTATGGTAAAAGCCAATTTTAAATATTGCAGGAAGGACTGAACGTTCTATGTCTAGATTACCTTGTTGCAGCCTTGTAGAGAGGGAACCAGTATGTCATAAGTTTATTCCTGAAATGGAGGAGGCAGAGAATGAAAGAAAAATTATTGTTTATGTGGAGGAATTGGAAGCTATACGCTTGAAAGATCTGTATAAGCTAGATCAATTAGCTTGTGCGAATAGAATGAAAATTTCAAGAGGAACGTTTCAACGGATTTTACAGTCGGGGCGACAAAAAATCGCTACAGCGTTGATACATGGGCAAACTATTTTTATTCAAGGAGAACATTATAGGTTGAAAGAATAAATATTTACATATTGGCATAAGACAAATAGTAAAGTGTAGAAAGGTTTTTTATGATTGAAAAAAATGAAGTTAAAAAAGATACACCTGAGATTTTATGGGAAAGTTGTTTGAAATGGGCTCAAGAAAAAGACAGTGATTTTCAGCAGCGTTGTCAAGAAGATCTTGTATCCAAAAATATTTCACTAAAACAGCTTTCTTTACTGCCGTTGCAAGCTTCGATAGAAAGTACATCACCTTTTTCTAGGTTGACGATGCCCTTAAGCGGCGTTAAGCGTTTGTTGGGAAAGACGCCCTATCTAGCGGAAGAAATTCAGCTTTGGAATAATACTAGTGAAATGTGGCTGCGATCCTGTGCTGTGACGCGGGCATCTGTCGTATTGATAGCAGATGGTTTTGAAGGCGAAGGACCCGCCTGGGGGGTGCTTGCGGGGGCAGAAAATTTGGGGAGTACAGTCATCACATTATCAGATAAACCTTGGAATATAGTTGATGAATATGGTATCACTGACTGTGCGCTGACTACAGGAATGTTGCAGAATTGGGTCGATTCTGGAGCGAACAGTGGTGTATGTAGTTCTTTTTTTTGCTTGAGCAATGAGTTGACAGATGATCAACGCAATAGATGGCAGGAAAAGCTAGGAGCGCCTATTTATCGGCAAATAGGTCTGCAGGGAGTACAATCTTCTGTAATTGCTTGGGAATGTTTGAAACAAGCGGGATATCATTGGCCCATAGATTTATTTTGGCCGGAAATTATAGATATACGAATGCGAACAATATTACCGCCAAGTGAGACCGGTGAACTTGTCTTGACAGCGTTACGGCGACGAAGTACAACAGGAATTCGCGTGCGTACAGGCTGGTATGGACACTTTACGGAGGACATATGTGGTTGCGATTCTCCTTTTCCAAGGTTTATTTTGGGGGAAATGAATCTTTAAAATAAGGTTTAGAACATATTTTGCGGTAGGTCGTGTATCAGTTTTTATTAATAAAAATAATTGTTAAAAGATCAGGAGCGTGTTATATGTCAAAGGCAGTAAATTATCATAAGCAAGGGTATAATTGTGCGGAGTCAATTCTTAAGTCCTTTAATGATGAAAATAGGTTAAGCATTCCAGTGTCGATAGGCACTCCTTTTGGTAGTGGCATGACGGTAGGGTCTACTTGTGGAGCTATTACAGGCGCGATGATAGCGGTGGGCGCAGTCAGTGGCAGAGAAACGGAGACGGTTCCCAATGCATCTCGGCCGTATGCGAATGAAATTATGAATAAGGTGAAAGAAAAATATGGTACATATGAGTGTCAAGAATTAAAAAAACAAGGCGTTTCTTGTAATGAAATCATTTGTTATATGGAACAGCAGCTTAAAGAACTTTTACCGGTACCGAAAAACGAATAATATCATGTAATTTTTTATAGAGTAAAGAACTTTAGCAAAATAACTGTTGATATTATATTTTAGAAAACAGTTATTTTTTTATTGACTTTTATATTTGTATATCGTAATATATAAATATAATGATTTTGTTAAGGAAGCGTGATGGTATGGATAATGATTTCAATAAATACAATGAGGCTGCTGAAATGTTGAAAATACTGGCTCACCCGGTTCGATTATGTATCGTGAAGGGTTTGCTGGAAAATGGAGGCTGCAATGTTTCGCATATGCAGGAGTGTTTAGGTGCGCCGCAGTCTACGATTTCACAACATTTACAAAAATTACGTAGTGCCGGTATTGTTACGGGTTCTCGTAATGGTTTAGAAATAAAATATACGGTAATTGATGAACGGGTAAAAGTATTATTGCCCATCTTGTTTAATAAGCGTTGAGTTCATGTAGTGAAGTATTTCAAACTAAAAAAATACTAGGAGGTTAATGTGTATGAAAAAGTATATTATAGTGGGTGGTGTAGCCGGTGGTGCTACGGCAGCAGCTCGTCTTAGAAGACTTGATGAAGCAGCTGAAATTATATTATTTGAACGCGGTGAATATGTATCTTTTGCAAATTGCGGTTTGCCATATTATATCGGCGATACAATTAAAGATCGTGATCGTTTGCTGGTACAGACACCGGAAAAGTTAAATGGACGCTTTAATATTGATGTTAGGGTACGAAGCGAAGTGACAAAAATTGATACAAATTCTAAGAAGGTGACCGTACAGTCGATTGATCGTGGTGTTTATGAAGAAACCTATGATTCGTTGATTCTGGCACCGGGAGCGCAGGCATTAAGACCGCCTATTCCGGGTATTGATAGTCCGAAAATTGTTAGTCTGCGAAATATTCCGGATGCCGATGAACTTAGACGTTTTGCCGATGATGGTTTGCACCGCGCTGTTGTAATTGGTGGTGGATTCATTGGAATTGAGATGGCAGAAAATTTACGTCAGCGTAATTTAGACGTTACAATCGTTGAAGCTGCACCACATATTTTAGCTCCGTTTGATACCGATATGGTAAAAACTGTGGAAAAAGAACTTTGGGAAAAAGGTATTAAAATAATTTTGGCCGATGGCGTCAAGAAATTTTCAGATAATGGAACCACGGTGGAGGTTAGCCTTAGCAGCGGCAAGGAAATTCAAGCCGATTTTGTCGTTTTAGCAATTGGCGTTCGTCCCGATACGCAGTTTTTGCAAAACAGTGGAATAAAACTTGGTGCTCGTGGGCATATTGTAGTGGATGAACATCTGCAAACAAGTGCGGCTGGTGTTTATGCTGTCGGTGACGCTGTTGAAATCGTCGACTTTGTGAGTGGCGGAAAAACAGCTGTACCTTTAGCCGGTCCGGCTAATAGGCAGGGCAGAATTGCAGCTGATAATATCGTTGGCATTTCGAGTCAATACAAAGGGGTACAGGGAACGTCGATCTTGAAAGTATTTGACCTTACTGCTGCATCTACCGGAAGCAATGAACGAATCTTGCAAAAACAACAGATTTTATATAAGTCGGTTCGGATCCATCCTGAATCGCACGCCGGTTATTATCCGGGTTCTAGGCAGATGACATTGAAGTTGTTGTTTGATGAGGATGGCCGTATTTTGGGGGCACAGGCTGTTGGATCTGAAGGAGTTGATAAGCGTATTGATGTGATTGCCACAGTTTTACGCTTAAACGGTACAATCTATGATCTAACAGAACTTGAACTAGCGTATGCGCCGCCTTTTTCTTCTGCTAAAGATCCGGTTAATATGGCAGGTTATGCCGCGGAAAATGTTTTACGGGGACTAACCGAGGTCATTAACTATGCTGATTTGCCCGACGCAATAGCAAAAGGTGCACGCCTGCTTGATGTGGGAACGGATTTGGAATATGAAAATGGGCATTTGACGGGTGCTGTGAGCTTTCCGCTAGATGAACTGCGTACTCGATTGATTGAATTTGATAAGACGGTACCAATGGTTGTTTACTGTAAAGTCGGTCTTCGTGGTTATATTGCCGAACGAATTTTAAAACAAAACGGATTTTCCGTTAAAAATCTGCTGGGTGGTTATACATCGGCTCGACAGCAAGAATTTACGGTAGATGAACTGATGCCGGAGCCGGAGACAGCAAATAAACAGGGAATGTTGGAAACAGAAACATCCGCTGTACTTGATTTTGATGAAGAAATGGATCTGGCCGGACTGTCTTGCCCGGGCCCATTGATGAAGTTAAAGCTGAAATTTGATACGTTAGAAGTAGGAAAAATTGTGAAGGCAATCGCTTCTGATGCTGGATTTTATAGTGATAGCAAAGCCTGGTGTGATCGTACCAATAATCTTTTGCTGAAGCGTGAACAGGACAAAGGTCAGGTGACTGTATGGATACAAAAAGGCGGTATTGAAACAGCAAAACCGCAGATGCCTGCCAACGATTTTCACTCGGTGAAAGATAATAAAACCATTGTTGTCTTCAGTGGCGATCTGGATAAGGCGATTGCGTCTTTTATCATTGCCAATGGAGCAGCTACCATGGATAAAAAAGTTACCATGTTTTTCACGTTTTGGGGACTGAACATCTTGCGCAAACCAGAAAATGTATATGTTGAAAAAGGCTTTGTTGATAAGATGTTTGGCTGGATGATGCCGCAGGGCAGCAAAAACTTGCAATTGTCGAAAATGAATATGTTCGGTTTGGGAACAAAAATGATGCGTCAAGTGATGCAAAATAAAAATATAGATTCTTTGGAAAGTCTCATAAAGAGTGCTCAAGATAATGGGATTGAAATGATTGCTTGTCAGATGTCCATGGATGTTATGGGAATTAAGAAGGAAGAACTTATCGATGGCGTGCAAATCGGTGGGGTTGGTTCTTATCTTAGTGCGGCAGAAGATGCTAATGTAAATTTGTTTATCTAATAAATTTTAGGAGTGAATAAAATGTCAGTTATTACGATTACAAAAGAAAATTTTACGCAGGAAGTACTGAATGCAGATACACCAGTTCTCTTAGATTTTTGGGCTCCCTGGTGTGGACCTTGTAAAATGGTTTCACCAATTATTGATGAAATTGCTGGAGAAAATATTGGTAAAGTTAAAGTAGGCAAGGTGAATATTGATGAACAGGCAGCACTGGCGGGACAGTTTGCAGTAATGAGCATTCCGACGCTGTTGGTATTTGAAAACGGAAAAATGCAGACAAAATCGGTTGGTGCTATACCAAAAGAACACATTTTGGCATTGTTGCGTAAATAGAAACCTTGAGGAGTGAAGAAAATGGCAATTGCATACGTAATTAAAGAAAATTGCCTGCAAAATCATGTATGTCCGGCGATGAAACATTGTCCAACACAGGCGATTATTCAAGCAGGATATCAAGCCCCGGAAATAATTGTAGAAAAATGTATTGCGTGTGGAAAATGCGTTCAAATATGCCCTAAGGGAGCATTGTCTATCAAGTAATGCTTGGAAATGTCTTCTTATAATATACGTTCAAAATCACAAAATATGTATTGCTATGTTTTTGAAATGTTAAACATGTCATCCTATTGTATTGTCGACGATATAGTAGGATGACGTTTTTATTTTAAAATGTATTTCTATATAATAATTTATCTGAAATAGGTAATTACTTATATATAAGATAAAATATAATGATTTTACTTATATATATTTAAGTTGTAAACTAAAGATGAAAGAAAAAAGTCAGAGGAGTGTTGATAATGAAAAATGAGTTTATTCAACGTATTCTGGTGCCCGTTGATGGATCAACGCATTCGACACAAGCTGTTATGATGGCTGTTAAAATGGCAAAACAATTTTCGGCAGAGATATATTTCATTCAAGTAAAAGATGTGCATACACCGGCGATTGATGCATACCTTGCGGAAGACATTTTACTTATACATGATCGAATTTCCCAATCCATTATTCAGTCGGCGCTGCAGAAAGTTCCTCAGAACATTCTAAGCTACAGCTGTGTTTTGGAAGGACAGCCAGGGAGAGTTATTTTGGATTATGCAAATGAAATAGCGGCCAATCTCATCATTATGGGTTCGCGTGGCTTAGGGACAATTAAGGCCGTGATCTTAGGTAGTGTAAGTCAAGAAGTGCTGGCTGAGTCGAAAATTCCAGTGATGATTTGTAAGTAGAAAATGAAGCAAAAGGAGAAGAAGAAAATGAAAATATCTGTTATTGGGGCAGGAAATGTAGGGGCAACCGCAGCGAATGTTATTGCTTGTAGAAATCTGGTAGATCAATTGGTTTTGTTGGATATCAAAGCTGGCATAGCGGAAGGAAAAGCCATGGATATGATGCAAACAGCACATCTTTTGGGAATTGACACCCATATTGAAGGTGTTACTGGAGATTATCCGCAGACAGCAAATTCAAATCTCATCATCATTACTTCAGGCATGGCTCGTAGACCTGGGATGAGCAGAGAAGAGCTGATTTCTATTAATGCGGGCATCGTCAAAGACGTTATGCAGCAGTGTCTCAAGCATTCACCGGATGCAATCTTTCTCATCATTTCTAATCCGGCAGACACTCTCACATACCTTGCTATTAAAGAAACTGGACTGCCACGACATCGTGTTATAGGTATGAGTGGACTTCTAGACAGCAGCCGCTTCGGTTATTTTCTGAGTAAGGCATTAAATTGCCCACCTCTGGATGTGGATGCTATGGTCATTGGCGTACATGGGGATTTTATGCTGCCCTTAACTCGTTTTGCCCACTATCGGGGAATTCCGGTTGAACAATTATTGAGTCCGGCAATCATTCAGAAAGCTGAATTGGATACAAAAGTCGGTGGTGGCACATTAACTCAGCTTTTGGGAACATCGGCGTGGTATGCACCTGGTGCAACCGCGGCTATGATGGCGGAAGCTATTCTGCGCGATAGTCAGAAAATGATTTCTTGTATTGTTCTAATGGAAGGGGAATATGAAGAAAATGATGTATGTGCGGCTGTTCCTGTTATTTTGGGTAAGAATGGCATGGAACGGGTCGTGGAGTTAAGGCTTAATTCTGAGGAAAAGAAACTTTTTGGGAAGAGTATTGAATCTGCAAGACGGACAAATAATGCCATGAAAGATGTTCTTCGGAAGACAATCTAAATTTATTTGTAATTTTTTTAGAAAAGTAGAAGTGTGAATGATTGCTCGATAAAAATAAGCTCCACAGCATTTTCTGTGAGGCTTATTTTTCATATACTTCTTTTTGATTTTGGTTGATTTTATAATATAAAAGCGATAGAATAAAGCACTAATTGAATACTCTTTAAGTCCAACTTTTTGTCAGCATCCCCTTTTTGGGTGCGAACAATATTTTTGATGGCTTAAACTTAACACAGAAAACTATCCGCTATGGATTTTTAGTTCGCTCAACTTAATTATGTAATGAGCCTATTTATTTTAGTCTTGTTTTAGAGGAGATTTATTTATTATGAAGTATTTACATATAAAAACGATAGCTCAGCTGATTATACTGGGAATAATAGCTGGTTTAACAGGAATTGTATTAATTGTCTTTATGCATATAATCCAACATTATGCTTTCGGTTATAGCGGCGCTGGTGAGATTTCTTTTCGTGAAATCGTTGAATATGTATCACCGTGGCGACGTTTGTTTGTACTAATGTGTTGTGGAATTGTAGCTGGCTTAGGGTGGACCGTTATTCATCGCTATGGTCAAACATTGGTATCCGTTGAAACAGCTGTAAATAAGCCGAATCATTCTATGCCTTTTATTACTACAATTTGTCATAGCTTACTGCAAATTTTAACGATAGCACTGGGTTCTCCTTTGGGCAGAGAAACAGCACCTAGAGAAATTAGTGCTGCTTTTGCGGCAAAGCTGATTGCCTTGTGGCATGTTGACGCACACCAGAGAAGACTCTTATTATCTTGTGCTGCTGGAGCTGGACTAGCTGCCGTATACAATATTCCTGTAGCTTCCGTTGTGTTTACCTTGGAAACATTAATACGCGATTGGAGTTTTCGCTCGATTAGTGCCGCTTTGTTAGCGTGTGGTACAGCTACCTGTGTTGTACGTTTAGGAATTGGTGACTCATTACAATATTCCCTGCCACAGGCGGATTTTAATGAAACATTTATTATTTGGGCAGCTATAGTTGGTCCTATCATTGCGATAAGTGTTATCCTTTTTGAAAAAAGTTTAAAAATTTTTCCGTCAGCTTATCAAAATAGTTCTAAAACAATATTTATTGCTCTTTTAGCTTTTACTGCTATTGGTTTTATGTCTATGTGGTATCCAGAAATTCTTGGAAATGGTAAGGCGGGAAATCAGTTGAGTTTTACGTACTCTATAAATTGGCAGTATGGAGTTGGTTTATTTGGTGCGAAATGGTTGGCTGTGCTTTTGGCTTTAATGGCGGGAGCTTATGGGGGACGCATTACTCCGTCGATGATGCTTGGTGGCATGCTGGGATTAATATTAGCAATATTATGGAATGAATTTTTCCCATTGGTTGCACCAGGAATGGCTGCTTTTGTAGGTGCAGCTACTTATCTGGGCTTAGCACAGAAAATGCCGCTTACAGCAGCTATACTATTATTGGAAATGTCGCGGTTTTCACCAGACTATTTATTCCCGATTTCTGTTTGTTTGGCCACGTCTTTGCCAATGTTCATGTATTTACAAGAAAAATATGAAATATGACCTTATCAAAAAGAAGCATGCAGACTTAAATTAAAAATATTGTGTTAGTGAATAGTATATGGTAAAATATTTTTGTACCAACCGGTAGGTAAAATGAAGGCGAGCGATAAACATATGCTAAATAAAAAATTACAAATTATAGAAATTTCAGCAAAACTTATTCATTCGAAAGGTTATGAAAAAACATCCATTCAAGATATTTTACAAGCTGCACAAATTGGAAAAGGTCAATTTTATTATTATTTCTCTTCGAAGCAAGACCTTGGTATAGAGGTTGTTGACTATTGTTTTGAAAAATGGAATCAACGAGTTATAAAAGGTATTTTGGAGTCGGAAGCTGATCCAAAGGCGAAAATTGAAAAAATGCTTGCATGTGCAATCGATGTTCATACGAAAAATGGTAGTAAGTGTGGTTGCTTTTTTGGAAATTTGGCGGTTGAACTTAGTGAACATAATGAGATTTTTCGAGAAAAAACAAATAAAGTATTTGAAAGCTGGATTCATCATTTGGAAATTGTATTGGACGAACTTATGCGACAAGAAAAGTTGCCGCTTTCATGTGATAGTCATGCTTTAGCGCAATCCATTGTAGCAATGCTTGAAGGTGGCATTATGTTAATGAAAAACCGACAGGATATTGCTGCCTTAATTACTGTTTCGAATGTAGTTAAAAAAATGGTGTGCATTTAAATACGGAAAGAGGGTAAGTAAAATTGCGTAAATATTGGATTACAGCTTTTTTTGTATTGGGGATTTTTATGATTGGGATCATAGGCTATAATTTTATGGCAAATCAGAATCAAACTACTGCGAAAGAAAAAGTGCAGGGTGTGAATACGGGAAATGTTATTCCTGAATTTACACTTACTGGATTAGATGGAAAAAAAGTCACGGTAGGAAAAGATAAAAAAGTTGCTGTAATAAATTTTTGGGCTACATGGTGTCCGCCATGCCGTGCGGAATTTCCTGAATTGGTAAGTTTTGCACAAAAAAATAAAGATACGGTTCAATTTTATTCTGTGAATTTGCAAGAGGATGAGCCGAAAATTTCAGCTTTCTTTAATATGGGAGGTTATTCTTTGCCTGTATTAATGGATGCAGATGGACAAGTCGCTAAATTGTTTCGAATCACAGCTATTCCGACAACGATTGTAGTGGATGCGGATGGGATTATTCGTTACCGGAAAAGCGGTGGGGTTACAGCAAACGAATTGGAAACGATTATAAAGAAATTGTAGGTGTTAAAATGGAAATTGGAAATGTGACGATTATGGCTGTGTTTTTAGGCGGATTTTTATCGTTTTTATCACCGTGTGTTTTACCATTATTACCAACGTTTTCTGCTATTTTAGCAGGTTCTGTTGTCGATGAAGCTGACAAACCACGGAACATATATATCAATACACTTTGTTTTTTGATAGGCTTTACCTTGATTTTTATTGCGATGGGAGCAACGGCTTCTTTTGTGGGGCAGTGGTTTTTTGATTATCAACCCGTACTCAAAAAAGTTGGCGCCGTTATGATCATTCTTATGGGTGTTTTTTTATCTGGTTTAATCAAATTCACCCCGATGCAAAGAGAATATCGTCCGTTTTTAAAGCAAACATTTCGCGGACCTTTTGGTTCTTTTTTATTGGGAATGGCTTTTACTATTGGCTGGACACCTTGTACGGGTCCTATATTGGCAACGATTTTGCTTTATGCAGGTGGAACAAATACAGTAGGGATGGGTTCTTTTTTACTTTTGGTTTATGCGATGGGTTTTTCGATTCCTTTTTTCTTATTGGCTGTCGTGTTGAGAAAATATATTTTTTGTATCCGCAATATATATGAATGGTTACCAAAAATACAAAAGGTAGCAGGCTATATGTTAATTTTTATCGGGATTTTTATTTGGATGGATTGGATAGAAAAAGGGTTAGGAATGTTCCTATCTATTTTTTGAAAAATGAAGTTGGGTTCTATGACTAGTCTATAAACTATTGAAAAGGGGCGTGTATGGTGAATAAAACAATTTTTATTATGAGTATATTGGTTTTTACTTTCTTATTTGGAACTGGATATAATGCTGAAACCGGGGCGTATTCGATATGTCAGGCTCAAGCAGAAACAGGTGTGTCAGTGGGCAAAGAAATGCCGACGTTTACGGCAAATAATCTTAACGGAGAAAATGTACAGGTTGGAGGCACAGGTGTGCCGTATGTATTGAATTTTTGGGCGACATGGTGTCCGCCTTGCAAAGCGGAGTTACCAGAACTCAATGAGTTTGCGAATGCACATACGGAGGATGTTCAGTTTTATGCAATCAATATTGAAGAATCAGAAAATACAATTACGGATTTTTTGCAAAACACTGGATATAGTTTGCCTATTTTGCTTGATGCAGATGGAAGCATATCTCAAGAATTTAGAGTTCGTGCAGTACCAACAACAATTGTTGTGGATTCGCAAGGTGTAATTCGTTATCGTAAAACGGGAGGCGTGACAAAAGAAGAATTAGAAAATGTACTTAGTACTTTATAAATAGAATTGCAGGTGCTGCTGCGGCGAGTGCTTTATAGAAAGTGTTTCTATAAAAATTAATAAAATGAAGCTTTGCCGCTGTTAATTAAACTTGAACGATATGGACACAGAAGCATGGCAGCAGAAATGAGGGGAGAAAATGGATTCATTTAAGGTCGTTTTTCATATTGACGAAATGCATAAATGGGAACTAACTTTAGGTAATGCAAAAAATTTTATCAAAGATATTGGTACCGCTGAGTATTATATAGAAATTGTTGCGAATGCAGAGGCTGTAAAAATTTTTGCCGATAGCAATGAGGAAGAGATCCATGAACTATTGCAAGAAATGGAACGTTTAGCACAGCGAGGAATAAAGATAATGGCTTGTAGGAATGCCATGCAAGCCAATGCTGTACAAGAAACAGATTTACCTAAATATGTTTCTGTAGTGTCGGCGGGGATTACTCGGCTGGTTACGTTGCAGGGGCAAGGATACTGCTATATAAAACCATAAAATAGATAGATTTTATAAGGATTACTCCAAACAGGTTTACAGTAAAGATCAGATAGCTTTCGAGCTATTTGGTCTTTTTGTATTACTTCAGCAACCGACAATTATTGAGTAAAGGAGAAAGCCACAAACGAGTAGAACGGTAACTATAATGCTTATGTAGATTAAAAAGTAGGATACATTGATTTTTCCGGTTCAAAACAACGAATCATTGTATCGGATAAGGTTGTATATATGGATAAGAAAAAAATGTGGCTGATTGGTGGAATGGGACTGGTGATTTTTGCCGTTGCTTTTGGGTATTTATTGGCAAATAATAATTGGGGGCATACATTGTTGATACGATATGGGTTGATTGATGAGAAAATTTCCAAGGTTCTGGAGGCTGCACCGCCTAGCCTCGATGATCAGGTTGAAGAAATTTTAGTGAATATGTCAGATTCACAGAAAATTGGGCAAATGATGATGGTTGGTATTAAGGAAAAAACAGTTGAGGATAATGTTAGTTATTTGCTCCAGGAATATCATATCGGTGGGATCATTTTATTTGATCGCAATATGGATACCGCTGCGCAGGTGCAGATGCTCACGGGAGATTTGCAAAAAAGAGCTAAACAAGCGGATTCCTTGCCGCTGTTTATTGCAATTGATGAAGAGGGTGGCAAGGTTGTGCGAATGAAACAACATTTGAGTGCAGCACCAGCGGCCGAAGAATTGGGGAAGACAGGAAATCCTCAATTGGCTGCAGATTATGCACATGTGACGGCAGGCGAACTTAAGGCCTTGGGGATTAATACTAATTTTGCGCCTGATGCGGATTTGGCATTGGCAAATGGTCGTTCTTATAGCTCGGATCCGGCACAAGTCATAAGTTTTGTTACAGCAGTCGGAAAAAGTTATCAGCGTGATCAACTGTTCTTTGCGCTAAAACATTTTCCGGGTATTGGTAAGTCAAAAGTGGATTCACATTTGGAATCATCCGAGATTATGGTAACACGTGATCAACTGGAAAAAGAAGATATGGCGCCGTTTCGTTCGATGATTCGTTCCTTGAACAATTCAGATTTCTTTGTTATGGTTTCTCATTTAAAATATCCAGCGCTGGATGCCGAAAATCCAGCGAGTTTGTCTCCAGCCATTATACAGGGCATATTGCGGACACAATTGGATTTTCAAGGTTTGATTATTACCGATGATCTGGAAATGGGTGCGGTAGCAAAACTGTATCCGTTTGATGAACTAGGCGTCAAAGCTGTTTCGGCGGGGGCGGATATTATTTTGGTTTGTCACGAATATGATCATGAGATTGCTGTGTATAATGGTATGCTGCAAGCTCTGCGCGAGGGACGAATTAGTATGCAGCGCGTGGATGAATCAGTTCGCCGCATACTGAAAGTGAAGTTGCTACACCTGCAATCGTTTTAAGGATTCGGGTAAGAACGTTCTATATAGCGAAAAAAATGAAACGACCTTAGAAAAATTGTTGAGATGATTTTTCTAAGGTCGTTTTATTTTTTTAGGCTTGCTTATAATCGGATAAGATTTTTTCTGAAATAGCAGCCTGATTTGTTTCGTCTTTTGCCGCGGCAGTGATTTCATCAGCAACTGTCTCTAAGCCCAGCGAACGAGTTTTTTCGGCCATTTTATGAATTTGTGCAGCCACATTTTGTTCGGCTTTTAAGGTCTGTGCTAATACTGTGAAAATATCCTGTGGTACGGCAGCGTTTAATACACTATATAAACCAGCATGACGGGCTTCATCATTGGCAATCTCGATTAAGGTTTCCGATAAATCGTTCAAACCTTGTTCTTTTGCTAAACGACTGAGTGCGTAATAGAGCATCACACCGTGGGCTTCGCCTTTCATATAAGATGTTACCTGTTCTTCTAATTCTGTTCCTTTGGTAAGGTTATATAAACTCATATGCTTTATCTCTTGTTAAATTTTATTTGTAGAAATGTTTAAGCTTGCTTTGTTTCGGCATCGTAATCAATCGTGATACCTACACCGAAATGAACAAAAAGTTCAGGATAACCAGCGAGTGGCAGCCAGTATGAAATCATTTTGTGACCGTTGTATTCACCTTTCACATACGTTGCCTTACCTGATTTTAAAGCCTGATTTGCTAAACAACCTCTATGTGCTTCAGGAGAACCTTGTTTCGCACAGTTTGTTCCGACTTCACGCATTCCTTGACCAGCTTCGTTCACTGCGAGAACCGTGCGGTTTTTATGGACAAGCGTAACCGGTTCGGGAAATTGACCCCACATTAAAGCAAAAGCTTCGATTATACTAGGATCTACTTTTATCATATACAGTGCTCCTTTTTATTTTATATTCTTTTATGAAGACGCGGCTTTCTGATTTTTATTGCATATTATTTTTGCTATAGTGAGTTTATAATTTTATTCTCCGTTAATTTTCAAAATATAGGTGTATGCTTTATTCATACTGGGCAAAAGAAAAGTCCAAAAATTTTAAGGAGATGTCTAGCGATGATGAAAAATTTAATTTCTGTAAAATGGGGTGTTGCCCTGGCCGTATTGACAATTTTATTGGGATTTGTTCTTGGCGCTGCGATGGGGGGCGCTGAATCACAAATCAAGGAAGCTTGGACGGCCGCGGCACAACCAGGATTGACAACAGTTTATCAGAATGATCCGCAGAAAATAACCATGATTGTAGAACGTTCTTGGAAGATGCTGCAACGAGCACATATGCATGCAGCAGCAATTGGTACAGCAGCATTGGTTTTGCTGGCAATTTTAGCACAGCTCAACATCGCGGACTTATCAAAAAAAGTTATTTCTTTATGTTTGGGTCTTGGCGGGTTAGGATATTCTTTTTCTTGGTTATATGTAGCTTTTCTGGCATCTTCAGTAGGTAATATTGCGCAGACGAAAGATGAGATCCATATTGTAGCCGCATTGTCGATTGCGATGCTGCTTTTTGGCACAGCTTCGGTTTTGGTACTTAGTACGAAAGCTTTATTTATGGCAGCGAAAAAAGATTCGTTGTAATAGCTATGCATTGGTTGCTTCTTCCGTAAGTCCACTTAACCCTATACCTCATTCCTGACGATTCCCATATAGAATATTTAATGCAACTTATATATTTCGTGTATTTTATATAGATGAAACGCTGCAATACATGGCGAGCCGTGTATTGCAGCGTTTCATTTTTATAAGTTTTCCTCTTGACACACATGCACCTCTGGATTAAAATTAGTTAGGTACCTAACTAATTTTAATCCAGAGGTGTTTTGATGTTAAAAAAACCATATGAACAAGAACTCGGGCATTATATTCAAAAAAGTGCTCATTTAATTACCTTGATTTCGAATGAACGACTTGAGGAAATCGGTTTAACTTTGTCACAAATGCGCCTGCTGCGTTGCTTATGGAATAGAAATGCATTGATGCAAAAACAGTTGCAGGAGGAACTATTGATCAAAGCCTCTTCGGTGAATGGGCTCGTTGAGCAATTGTTGAAAAAAAATTTAGTGCAACGACAAATTGATCCAGTGGATGCAAGAAAAGTTCAAATCTGTCTTACGGAACAAGGCAGAAGTTTGCAACCAAAGTGTGAAGCACTGTTTGCTGATTTTGAAAAAACAGTCAGTGCGAATTTGAATGTCGAGGAAAAAAGAGCTATGATGCAATATTTAGAGGGGATTTTTCAAAAGCTCTTACAAATTCGTAATAAAAACTAAAATATAATTTTTCGCAGGTGAAATAAAGAATGAAATCTAATACAAAATTAACCATAATACTTTGTTTATTTATTTTTTTCGCTGTTGTCAACAACACGATGTTTAATGTTGCAATGCCTTTTATCAAATCGATATATGATCTGACAGCGGGGCAGGTCAGCCTGGTCAGTGTGACGTATTTAGCTATTTTTTCCGTGGGGACGATTATTTATGGAAAACTCGCCGATTTTTTCCCGCTTCGTACATTGTATATTATTGGAGCCAGTTTATTGATTGGCGGCTCTTTTATCGGATATTTTGCCGATTCCTTTCTTTTTATATTAGTGGGTCGTATTGTTCAAGCGGCAGGTGGTGCTGCCATTCCTTCGTTAACGATGCTGGCTTTTCATACTTTTTATAGTGTGGAAAAAAGATCGGTTGGGATGACGCTGCTCGCATCGACCGCTTCTTTGGGTACGGGCGCAGGGCCTGTTTTAGGCGGTTTTATTACTTCTTTTATTGGCTATAAAGGTTTATTTTTAATTACGGCTTCAGTGATTTTTTTACTTCCCTTTTTATTCCAACTTATGCCGAAAGGACAATCTAAACCGCTTGAATTTGATTTTTTTGGTTGTTTCTTACTGATTTGCGGCATTTTTATGCTGGTAGTTGGTATTTCGATTAACCTGAATCTTTTTATTGGTGGAGTGTTATGCTTAGCTGGCTTTTTTTTCTATATTTCGCATGCGAGAATATCTTTTATTGATCTTTCTTTATTGAAAAACAAAATGTTTTGCAGCATGCTTTTAGTAGGATTATTCGCATTTCTTGTATCCATTGGCAATTTGTTCTTACTGCCCATGCTGCTCAAACAGGTAAATGGCATGACCGCTTTTGCAATTGGGCTATGCTTGCTTCCCGGGTCAATTTTATCTTTTATTTCCGGGAAATATGTAAAAAAGCTATACGATACTTGTGGGGCGATTTATACCCTTGCTGGTGTTTTGGGATTACTGCTGGCAGGGTTTTTGTGTACAGCTACGTTTGCAGGAGGGCCTTATCTTTTAATCATTGCTTTTTCTCTTTTTGCTTATATTGGGTTTGCGGCAGTACAGGTCGTTATGGGAAACTATATGTTTGAACTACTGCCTAAATCAGAAGTAAATGTGGGGATGGGACTGTATAATTTATGTGCTTTTGTCGGGGGGGCTTTGGGTCCGGCTTTAACGGGAAAGTTTTTAGATTTAAAATTTGCCCCTGTTTTAAATCCATGGAATCATTCTAGTATTTTTGTGGATAGTTTTATGCTGCTCGCTTTCATTGTAATCTTAATGAGTGCTTTTTTGTGGGCAGTAAATCGGCGCTATGATTTTCCGTCGAGGAAAGAGGGGAAAGTATTGCTATGAAGTTGGACTGTCTTCTTTTTGTTTACTCAATTCATTTATTTTACTTGCAAAAAGCTAAAAAGGGAACTATACTAAAAATAGTTAGATAATAATTATTATCAGTTGATTTCGGTTTTAATAAATGAAATTTAATACAATCTGGTATAAAGCTCATTCTGCATTGCTTTTTACGTGATGCAGGACATTAATTTTAATAAAAAGGATGGTTATTTATGATAAATCAGGAACTAGCAGTTGAAAAAAAAGATTTAAATATTTTATACGAACCCATTAAAATTGGTTCTCTTCACTTGAAAAATCGTATTGTTATGGCACCAATGACACGGGGTTTTTCGCCACATGGTGTTCCTGGTGCAAATGTTGTGGACTATTATAGACGCCGGGCGGAAAATGAAGTGGGTCTGATTATTACGGAAGGTACGCTGATCAATCACCCCGCAGCGGCAGAAGGTCGGCATCGACCAGTTATTCATGGAGAAAAACCTCTTGCTGGCTGGGCTAAGGTTGTAGCGGCTGTCCATAAGGCTGGTGGGAAAATCGTTCCGCAGATTTGGCATGTTGGTATGGCTCGACAGATCGGCGGCGACAATCCGCATCCGGAAGTGCTTCCAGTTGGTCCATCGGGGATCGATGTAGCGACCGGTAAAAAAGTTACGCAGCCACTTGGGATTGAAGAAATTGAGCAAATTATTCAATCTTATGGTGATGCTGCCGGACAGGCGCAAAAATTGGGATTTGATGGTGTTGAAATTCATGGGGCGCATGGCTATTTAATTGATCAATTCTTCTGGAGTAAAACAAATTTACGCCAGGATCGTTATGGCGGTGATGCGATTAAGCGGACACAGTTTGCGGTTGAAGTGATTGAAGCTTGCCGGCGTGCTGTCGGTCCTGACTTTCCGATTGTTTTTCGTTTTTCACAGTGGAAACTTGGCGATTATAAAGCAAAATTGGCAGATACACCAGAACGATTGGCTGCATTTTTAGATCCGCTGGTTAAAGCTGGTGTGGATATTTTTCATTGTTCGACACGTCGTTATTGGGAACCTGAGTTTGAAGGTTCGAATTTGAATTTGGCTGGTTGGACAAAAAAATTAACAGGAAAGCCAACGATTACGGTTGGTTCCGTTGGTCTTGATACGAATTTTATTGATTTTTTCACGAAAGGGCAAGGTGCTGCTGTATCTAGTGTAGCTCCTTTATTGGATCGGTTAGAAAAGAAAGAGTTTGATCTGGTAGCTGTTGGTAGAGCCTTGCTCGCTGATCCTGCCTGGGCAAAAAAAGTCCATGCTAATGAAGTTGACCAATTAGTTGCGTTTACACCGGATATCGAATCAGAACTTTTTTAAACAAATAAGCTATATAGTATAATGCATCTCTTTTATATGTAAAGGAGGTGCATTTTTTTAGTTTTTATCCTAAGTATGGGCTGCTATGCAGGGAAAAGGAGGATGAATGTTAAATAAACCAATATATACTGTATTAAAGAAGTTGAGGTGTGCCAGATGCTGTTGTTGGATGTGGTGGATTTAAAGCTTGAATTTAAGGGGATACCTGTTTTGATGGGACTTTCATTTCAAGTATATCAGAAAGATTGTATAGGTTTGTTAGGCAGTTCTGGTTCAGGAAAAACATCGTTGTTTCGTATTTTGAATCTATTGCAAAGTCCCAGCCAGGGCAAAGTTATGTATTTAGATAGGGATACTTTATCGTATTCGCCAACAGCACTTAGAAAGCGGATTGGCTATGTTATGCAAAAACCACATTTGTTTGAAGATACCGTAGCTGATAATTTGTTATATCCATACTTTTTGCTCAAAACGGAGCCGAATTATTTAGTGATACATCAATACTTGGAAAAAGTGAATTTAAGTGAAAGTATTTTACAAAAAAAACCAACAGAACTTTCGGGAGGGGAGCAGCAACGCATTGCGTTGATTCGTTCTTTGCTGATTCAGCCGCATATCCTGCTTTTAGATGAATTTACAGCGGCCCTTGATGAAGAAAATACCATTGCTGTGGAAAAAATGATTTTAGCAGAACAAGAAGAAAAGAATGTGACGGTCTTATTTATTTCGCATCAAGCGGTGCAAGCACAACGTTTAGCAAAGAAAATTTTACATTTAGAAAAAGGTAAAATTGCTTTTTATGGAACAAAAGAAGCCTATTTTACTAGTAAGGACGTGGATGTATGACAAATCTTTCTTTGGCTATGACGTTTGCCTTGGTTTTGTTGGCACTGTATTTGTCTTATAAAGATAAAATAGGTCTGGAAAAAGATATTATGATTGGCAGCGTAAGAGCGGTTTTGCAGTTAACGGTCATTGGTTTTATTTTAACGTATGTTTTTGATTTGAATAATATTTTTGTTACTACTTTGATTTTAGGGTTGATGGTCTATAATGCAGCTGTTGTCTCAGCGAAACGAGGCCGGGGGATCTATCATATACAACGAATTGCTTTTTTTGCGCTGCTGTTTGGTTTAGTTATTACGCTTGGGGCTTTATTGGCTTTTGGTGCTGTGGAGTATCAACCAAGTCAAGTGATTCCCATCAGCGGGATGGTTGTTGGTAACTCCATGATTGCTGCCAGCTTGGTTTTTAATAACCTGCGAGAAAATTTTTTGCGACGTCGTGAGGAAATTGAAATTAAACTTTGTTTGGGGGCCACGTCGAGGGAAGCAGCGACGAGTATTATTCGCCAAACAATTCGGTCGGCGATGCTGCCTAGTATTGATTCAATGAAAACCTTGGGAATTGTCCAGCTTCCAGGAATGATGACTGGCCTGATTTTAGCTGGTCTGCCACCAACCGATGCCATTAAATATCAAATTATGGTTGCTTTTATGTTGGTGGGAGCTGTTTCGGTATCTGTTTTTATTGCAGCTTATTGGGGTTCTAAAAGCTTTTTTACGGAGTTTGAACAACTGCGGCAGCCTTGATTACAAGACAGTTTGATATACGATGTTTTAGCAATTTTTTTTAGGAGTGATGGTAGATGAATAGTTTATTGAAAACAGGACTAAAACGGTCTTTTTTTACGATTTCAAGTATTAAGACAAAATTGGTTTTATTTACCGTGAGCTTAACTTTTGCAGCGGTTCTTGCAACGGTAATTCCGGCACTTTATCTGTTGAATCAGCATAATAAAGATTTGATGGATGATCAAGTGAAGCAGAGTATGCAGGGGTTGGTTACTAAAATTGATGAATATCAAAACAATGCTTTGAATTTTGGAGCACTTATTGCGATGCAGCCAGCTGTTGTGACTGCAATTAAAAATAAAGATGCAGATGCAGTACTGCAGACGGTAGGACCTATGCTGCAAAGGTCTAAACTAGATTTTGCTACAATCACGGATGAAACAGGAACGGTTATTGTGAGGACACATGAAGCAACGCGCGGTGATAATGTAGCTAAGCAGGCCAATGTTCAAAATGCGCTAAAGGGAAGTGCTTTTGCGGCGGTTGAATCGGGCAGCGTGGTGAAATTTTCGGCTCGGGCGGGTACACCCGTCAAGGATGAAACAGGAAAAGTAATTGGCGTTATTTCAGTAGGTTATTATATTAGCAATGATACGTTGGTTGATCAAGTGAAGACGATGTTCGGGACAGATGTGACTTTATTTTTAGGTGATACGCGTGTTGCTACGACGATTATGAAAGATGGGCAGCGTGTTTTGAATACAAAACTCAATGAGACAATTGCGGCAAAAGTAATTGGGGCAGGGCAGGAATATACAGGGCAAGCCGAAATCCTTGGCAATTTGTATACGACAAGTTATAAGCCGATTTTTGGCTTAGATAAAAAAGTAATAGGCGTTCTTTTTGTGGGGAAAAGTCTGGACGAAATTGCCAATACACAACACAAAGTAGGACTGACAGTGGGCGGGATTTCCGTGCTTGTTTTAATCATTATTTTGTTTTTTTCAACGCAGCTGGCCAAACGGATTACCATCCCGATTCGTGAATTGGTTATGGCTATGGAATATGTCGCGAAGGGCGATTTGAGCAAGGTCGTAGCAACGATGGCAACGGATGAAATCGGTTCTTTAGCAATTGGTTATAATAAAATGTTGGAGCATTTGAAAGTCTTGATTGATAATGTAAACAGTTCAGCACAGCACTTATCGGAGGCAGCAAGGTCGCTCACGGTTAGTGGGGAACAATCTTCACAAGCCGTGAGTGAAGTCGCGGACTCAATTCTGGAATTGACAAGCGGAGCTGAAAAACAGCGCGCGGCGATAGAAGATACCTCCAATGGAATTGGGCAGCTGGCACAAAAAATTGAGCAGGTGGCACATAATGCTGGCAATGCCGCAAAGTTGACAAATCAGGCAATTTCCCTTTCGCAAGCGGGCAGTAGTGCGGTGACAAGTGCGATTACACAAATGAATACAATAGAAACGGCCGTAATTCAGGCCTCTAATGTAGTCACAAAGTTAGGTGAACGATCTAAGGAGATCAGCGGAATCGTAGATGCGATTGCCGGAATTGCTGGGCAGACTAACTTGTTGGCTTTGAATGCGGCGATTGAAGCTGCTCGAGCTGGTGAACAGGGGCGCGGTTTTGCTGTGGTCGCGGAAGAGGTACGTAAACTTGCTGAACAATCGCAGGAATCGGCTCAAAATGTAGCGGATCTAATCAACGAAATTCAGCAGGATACCAATTTAGCAGTATTATCAATGTCGGAGGGGACGCGCGAGGTGAAAATGGGAACCGATGCGGTGGCCTCTGCGGGTAGTGCCTTTATGGATATAGCTGCTTCAGTTAAGGACGTGGCAAGCGAAGTAACGCAAATTTCCTCCGCTAGTCAGCAGATGACAACTAATAGTGAAAAGATGGTCCAGTCGGTTGAACGGATTAATCAAGTGAGTGCCGAAGCGGTCAAACAAACAAGAAATGTTTCCGGATCGGTTGAAAAACAATCAGAAGCTATGGCAGAAATTGCGGCCTCCAGTCAGGAATTAACAAATATGGCTGATCGGTTAACGAAGCATGTCGATCAATTTATTAGATAGTTAGAGAAAACGAAGCGATGTCCAATGGGATTTTAGGTTGGTATCGTTTCGTTTTTGTTTTAAGATAAAGATTTTTCATAAAAAACGGTTTAGGTATAATGAATAATTATTGACAATTATCATTTCGAGATATAATATATAGATATAGAAAGTATATAGTATATAGCATATTAAAAAGCTGTATTGTTCAAAGATGAACATAAAACCTGACACTGCATGTTTTTACATAAAAACTGTAAGGCGGTCTCCAGATTTTTTCTGGAGCTTTTTTTATTTGCTTTTACAAATATTATTGTATATTTATACAAATGGAGGGATTTATATGTCAGTATACAAACGGCATGGACTTATTTTTGGATTATTAATTTTAGCGGGAATTCTGTTGATACCGACACCCGATGGTCTATCCACTGCCGGCCATAGAATGCTTGGTATCCTGATTTTTTCAGTGGTGATTTGGATGACTGAAGCAGTATCATATCCAGTTAGTGCTGCGGTTATTATGAGCTTAATGGCTTTTTTATTAGGGACGGCGCCAAATGTGAATGAACCAGATAAAATATTAGGAACCAGTAAAGGTCTTGAACTGGCTTTGGCTGGATTCAGCAATTCCTCGCTAGCATTGGTCGGGGCAGCTTTATTTATTGCTGCGGCGATGATGAAGACGGGACTGGATAAAAGAATTGCATTGTTTGTTTTATCGAAAATTGGTGCAAAAACCAATCGAGTATTGGCGGGGGTCATTATCGTTGGTTTTATTTTGAGCTTTTTTGTGCCAAGTACTACGGCGCGTGTATCTTGTATGGTACCAATTGTCATGGGAATTATTGCCGCCTTTGGTGTCGATAAAAAAAGTCGGTTTGCCGGAGTCATGATGATAGCCATTGCGCAGGCTGATAGTATTTGGAATGTTGGAATCAAAACAGCAGCTGCGCAAAATATGATTGCTTTGGGCTTTATTGAAAAACAATTGGGTCAATATATAAGCTGGCTGGATTGGTTTGTTGCGGCGGCACCGTTTTCACTAATTATGTCAATTGCTCTTTATTATGTTTTATTGAAACTTATGCCGCCAGAAATGGATGAAATAGCCGGTGGTAAGGAAACCGTAGAAAAAGCTTTAAGAGAACTTGGACCCATGAAAAGCAGCGAAAAAAAGTTGATGATTATATCGATTATCTTACTGGGATTTTGGTCTACGGAAAAAATTCTGCATAATTTCGATACATCTTCGACAACGCTGGTAGCTATTACATTGATGATGCTGCCGGGATTTGGTATTATGAACTGGAAAGAAGCTCAGGCTCGTATTGGCTGGGGAACTTTGGTTTTGTTTGGTGTAGGAATCAGTTTGGGCTCGGCGATTTTGTCGACGAAGGCTGCCAGCTGGATTGCTAACGGTATCGTTTCGGTTTTTGGTTTATATGATATGTCCGCTTTTTATATTTTAGCAATTTTAGCGGCCTTTTTGATTATTATTCATCTAGGATTTGCCAGTGCGACTGCTTTGTCAGCAGCGATGATTCCGATTATTATTTCTATCCTGCAAGGTGCATCAAGCCATTCACCAATGAATGTTATTGGAATGACGATGATTCTACAATATGTTATTTGTTTTGGTTTTATACTGCCAGTCAATGCGCCACAAAATATGGTGGCGTTTGGGACTGAAACGTTTGAGGCAAAGGATTTTATAAAAACAGGGATTCCACTAACGATTATTGCATATCTGCTTATTTTAGTGTTAGGGGCAACGTATTGGAAATGGATAGGGTTAGTTTTATAATTTAGATTTATAGAATGAAATAGTGGATCAAAATTCTCATTTTAGCAAGGCTTTGTCGGGTATTTTTAGGGTACCTGACAAAACCTTTTTTTGATTAAAATTGCAATGTTGACGGAATTGCAAATATTTATAGAATTTATTTTTTTTATCTTGACATACATATTACTAATGATTAATATAGTAACTGTAAGTACTTACATAGCAGGATATCTATTTTACCTAAGAGTTTATGGATACACGTAAAATGTAGTGTTTTAATAGTACATTTAGCATTTTTGTCTTTTGTGAATAAACGAAATGTGATGTATTCTATAAAGCACTTACATTTCGGAACGATTTTAATAATGAGAATATTCCAAAGAAGGATGAAGTGATATGAAAACAATAAAAGAATTCTACAAAAAGCCGCAGAATCCGATCAAAGTAATTCAATTTGGCGAAGGCAATTTTATGCGAGGTTTTATTGATTATTTGATTGATGTTTCTAATGAAAAAGGTCTTTTCCAGGGTGATGTAGCTATTGTTAAGCCTCGTAAAGGTACTTTAGAGAAATTCAATGAACAAAAAAATGTTTATACGGTATCTTTGCGGGGATTGAAAGATGGCAAAGTATATGTTGAAAATCGTCTTGTTCACTGTATTCAAAAAGTAATCGGCTCCTATGAACAATATGATGAATTTATGGCTTTGGCTAAACTTGATTCACTTGAGTATGTTGTTTCCAATACTACGGAAGCGGGGATTGTATATGATGCAACTGATGTATTGGCTGCGACACCACCAACTTCGTATCCGGCAAAATTAACGAAGTTTTTATATGAAAGATTCCAAGCATTTCATGGTGATAAAGCGAAAGGCCTTATTTTACTGCCACTTGAACTCATTGAGGGTAATGGTCAGAAATTAAAAGAATGTATTTTGGGTTATAGTAAGCTTTGGCAGTTAGAAGAAGAATTCGCCCAGTGGATTTGCAGTGCTAATACATTTTGTGATACTTTAGTTGATCGGATTGTTACAGGCTATCCAAAAGATGAAGTGGATGAACTGCAGAAGAAATTTGGCTATCGAGATGATCTGCTTACGGCTGCCGAACCTTTTGGCCTGTGGGTGGTAGAACCAGAAAGAGATCTAGCGGCGCAGCTCCCTTGGAGTAGTGATACAATCTCAATCGTTCTGACCAAAGATTTAAAACCATATCGTGATACGAAGGTTCGCATCTTAAATGGAACACATACATCGATGGTTTTAGGTGCTTATTTGGCAGGACATGATTATGTTAGGCAATGTATGGAAGATGAAACGATGTATAAATTCATCTCCAAAACAGTTATGACCGAAATTGTACCAACGGTAGAATTATCGAAAGAAGAAGCGGTTCAGTTTGCCAATTCTGTTTTTGAACGTTTCCAAAATCCGTTTGTAAAACATGCGTTATTATCGATTGCGTTGAATTCTGTCTCCAAATGGAGAACGAGGATTTTACCGACATTCAAAGATCATTATCGTGCGCAGCATTCGGTGCCTAAATTCTTGACATTCTCTTTTGCGGCATTGATTGCCTTTTATCGTAGTGGTTCTTTTATAAATGGTGAACTGATTGGCAGCCGCGATGGCGAAGCTTATGTAATTCAGGATGATCCAAAAGTAATGGAATTCATTGGTACAAGACTCGATAAACCAGTTGCAGAGTTTACGGCTTTATTTGCGAAACAAACTGAATTCTGGGGTGAAGACTTAACGACATATGATGGTTTTGTGGATGAAGTCAGCAAAGATTTAACGGCCATCAAAACGTTAGGGATGAAGCAATTTATCGAACAGTTCGTGAGTGAGTAATACTATATTTATTTTGCTTTAAAAAAATAACAAACCGATTATGTGAATCGGTTTGTAAAAATTAGGGGGATTTATCGTGAAAACTTTTATGGATGAAGATTTTTTGTTATCAACACAAACAGCGAAGGTTTTATTTCATGAGTATGCGAAACAAATGCCAATTATTGATTATCACTGCCATATCAACCCGCAGCAAATTGCGGAGAACCATAAGTTCTCAAGTATTACGGAAGCTTGGCTCGGCGGCGATCATTACAAATGGCGGATGATCCGTGCTAATGGCGTAGCTGAAAAATACATTACGGGTACAGAATCTTCCGCTCGAGAAAAATTCCAAAAATTTGCAGAAGCTATGCCAAAAGCAATTGGCAATCCTTTGTATCATTGGACGCATCTTGAATTACAGCGTTATTTCCATTGCGATAAGCCTTTATCTGGGGATACAGCCGATGAAATTTGGGATTCATGCAATAAACAATTGGAAAAAGATGAACTTTCCGTATTAGGTATCATCAAACAATCCAATGTAAAAACAATTGGTACAACCGATGATCCAATCGATGATTTAAAATGGCATAAAAAGATCAAAGCAGAAGGTAAATGCAGTGCCAGTGTTATTCCTTCGTTTCGTCCGGACAAAGCTATGCGGATTGAAAAACCGGAATTTAGCGAATACATAAAAAAATTAGCTGAAGTCAGCGGTATTGAAATCAATTCAATGACAGCTTTGGAAGAAGCTCTTGCAAAACGAATTGCCTATTTTAATGAAGTTGGCGGTCGTGCGAGTGACCATGCCTTAGAATATGTTTTCTATCGTGAAGGTGATGCGAATCAAGTTTTGAAAAAAGCTTTAGCGGGTCAAGCTTTAACAACGGAGGACATTGAAATCTATAAAACAGCATTGCTTCTAGCTGTTGGTAAAGAATATAAAAAACATGACTGGGTTATGCAAATTCATTATAGTGCATTGCGCGATAATAATACGGCAGAGTTTATAAAACAAGGACCTGATACGGGATTTGATTGTATTGCGTCATATAATTGCGGTGAAGGTCTTGTTCATTTATTAGATGCTTTAAATAAAACAGGTAATTTACCAAAAGTGGTTTTATACTCTTTAAATCCAAATGATAATGCAATGCTTGGCTCCATTATTGGCAGTTTTCAGGGACCGGAAGTGGCAGGCAAAATTCAACATGGTTGTCCATGGTGGTTCAATGATACCAAAACAGGTATGCAGGAACAACTCATCAGTCTCGCCAATCTGTCTATTCTTGGTAACTTTATCGGTATGCTTACGGATTCTCGCAGCTTCTTGTCTTATGCAAGACATGAATATTTCAGAAGAATCTTATGCGATCTCATTGGCACTTGGGTAGAAAATGGTGAATATCCAAATGATATCAAAGCCTTAGGCAAGCTGGTTCAAGATATTTCTTATAATAATGCTCACAGATATTTTAACTTAGATAAAGCTTAAAATTATGGGGAGCATAGGTTTTGATTTGCTATAAATTCATATCAACCGAAACTATAGGAATCAACACCTGTGCTCATCCATCTTGTGTAAATTGTATAGAAGAAAAAGCGGGAGGATTTTGTCGTTTACATATGAATGCTGCTGTGAAAAGTCAGAAAGTTTAAATCTTTTCGTAAATAATATTTTTCATTAAATTGTTAGGTACTCTTTTTAAACGGGGAAAATATAAGGTGCAGGAGGAAGAAAAATGTCTGAAATAGTGGAAAAAATAATAGATAAATCTTCAGAGCCCCCTATTGATGGTCAGGGTCAAAATGATGCAGGAAATAAAAAATTATCTTGGAAAGAAAAAATATCATATGGTTTTGGGGATTGCGGCAATGGGTTCATGTTTGATTTGGGACAAGCTTATTTGACGAAATATTGGATTGATGTTTGTATGATACCAGCCGTTGCAGTTGCCGGCATTTTTGCCTTTACGAAAATTTTTGATGCATTTATGGATCCAATCGCGGGCTCATTGATTGATCGGCGTAAAAACATCGGTCCGCGGGGGAAATTTAGACCAGTCATGATGATTTCCAGTATTCTTCTTGGTATTTTAACTGTTATTACTTTTACCATGCCTGATTTCTTGTCCGGTGGAGAAAAAGTGTTTTTTGCTTATGGTGCTTATATGCTTTGGGGACTTGTTTATTCGTTTACGAATATTCCTTATGGATCGCTGGCCAGTGTAATGACAAGAGATGTAAATGAACGAAGTCAAATGGCGACGACCAGACAAGTTGGTTCGGTAGGCGCACAGCTTTTAACCGGAATTGGGTTTGTACCGATTCTACTCATGTTCAGTAATCCACATCAAGGTTTTTTGGTTGCATCAATTATTATGGCTATTATTGGGGTTCTTGGCTTTTATATCTGTTATCGCAACACTCGTGAACATGTAAAAGTAAACCGCAATACAACGGCTGAACAAAACGCCGGGTTTAAGGATTATGCGAAAACTATTTTTACCAATAGACCATTAATTTGTCTCATTTTAATGACATTATTCACAATTTCGGCAATGAATACAAATATGCAAATGATGATTTTTTTCTGTCAATATAATTTAGGGAATTTATCTTTACAGCCTATTATTAATGGAATCATGATGGGGTGTTCTGTTTTAGGTATTTTGTTAATGCCAAAACTAGTTCGGAGATTTGGCAAAAAGAAAACAGCGATTGGCGGGCTTCTTATTGGCTGTTTTGCCAATATACTAAATTTTATCATTCCAACAAATATCTATTCTTTTGTATTTTTGGTAACAATTGGTTACGCAGCTTTAGCTATACCAAATGGTGTAACGTGGGCCTTTGTGTCCGACGTAATTGATTATGGCGAATGGCATAATGGTATCAGAAAAGAAGGTATCACTTATGCAGCCTTCAACTTCTCTCGCAAAATTGCCCAGGCTTTAGCTGCAGTGGTAAGTTCGGGTATTCTCGCATTAACCGGTTACGTAGCGAATGCCGTACAAACGGAAGTTACTTTAACAGGAATTAAAGCTGCGATGACACTCTATCCAGGTGTCGCATTAGGTGTGGCAGCGATCATCCTTAGTATTTTATATAATTTATCAGATGATAATTATAAAAAAATTGCGCTGGATCTAGAAAATGGTGTTTGGGAAAAAGGAAAAATTGAATAAGATCAAAGCGTTTTGATTCTTAAGAAAACGAAAAAGACAAGGGCGGGTATCGTGAAATGAAAACGATAGCAGCCCTTGCTTTTTTGCTTGTTTTTCTATGGAGAAAAATACACGTTATTTTCGAAAAATTAAAAGTAGTTCGCATAATTATTTTTTGACAAAACTTTAATATTTATGATAAAATTAAATAAGACTATTACTTTGCTTTTTAGTGTATGCAAATTTAACAGAATATTTAAATTAAGTAGAATAATGAGTTTTAGAGTATTGTTTTACTAGCGTAGAAAAGCTGGTGAGTAGGGTCTGAATAGCATGTCAATAGAAGTTTCATAGATTTTACCACAAAATACCAGCATGCTTTATGGCCGGTATTTCTTTATATGATTATGGTTGAATTTGAACTTTAACTGACAACGTTCGTTCTAATAATAGGTATAGATTTAAATTTTCCTGATTAAAATGCTTTTTTAAAGTCAGTTAATTCGGAAATCTGAGGAGCGTCACAAAATGAAAGACAATGCAGAGCTTGTAACAGCAGGAGCAGGGACCGTTCTGCCGAATGACGATGGTTTTTATCAAATCACAATAAAGGATAAGGATATCTTTTTGCTTGTATTTTCGCCGAAAGAGCGTGGCAGGCCGGTTGATGCTGCAGCTATTAAAGAAGAGCTGAACACATATTCTATTGATAAAACCAATCATTTTCTTATTTCACAAGTTATAAATCAAGCAGCCGGAGTTCCGGTTAAGATAGCAGAACTTGTGGAAAAAAAAGAGGAGCTGGTCACACGACAGATTAAGATTCAAGTCACACGAGATCGTATGGTAGCTGTGCTGGAAAGTCAAGAGAATCAAGGAGATAATCCCCTGACATTAGAGGATGTTATTGGAAAATTAAAAGAAGCCGGTGTTTCCTTTGGTATTGATGGTGTGGCTGTGAAAAAGTTTTTGGCGGATCCGGAAATGAAAGTTGTTTGTGCAAGAGGTGTTGCACCGATACCAGGGGCCGATGCTTGTATTAAATATTATGTGGATTTTGCCAATAAAGGCCGCCCGGTTGAACTGGAAGATGGAACGGTCGATTTTAAAAATACCAGAATGTTTTTTGTTGCCACGGAAAATCAATTGTTAGCAGAAAAAATACCAGCGACGAAGAGTATCCCCGGTATGGATGTTTTTGGTAAGAAAGTTATTATCAAAGATGGAAAAGATTTGATTTTGCCGGTGGGGAAAAATGTTAATATTGTAAAAAACAATTTGATGATGGCTGGATTAGCCGGCGAAGTCGTATGGGAGAACAATAAACTGGCAATTCTTCCTGTGATGGAAATAAAGAGTGATGTGGATTTAAGTACGGGCAACATTGAATTCCCAGGAAGTATCATTATTCGTGGTTCCGTTCAAGAAGGCTTTTATGTAAAAGCTGAGGGTGATATTGATATCCGTGGTGGTATCTGTGGTGCTCAGGTTGAAGGTAAAAATATTAAGGTTGGTATGGGCGTTTTTGGTATGGAACACGGTTATGTGAAAGCGACTGAAACCATAAGTGCTAAATTTATTGAAAAAGCAAATGTATTTGCGGGTACTGATTTATATGTAATGGATGTTATTTTGCATAGTCTGGTGAATGCGGGTGAAAAAGTTATCGTTGCAGGGCAGCATGGTCGTATTATTGGTGGAACAATTACGGCTGGTGTCGAAATACAAGCAGCAATCTTTGGAACTCGATCAGAAGTTGGTACGGTATTAGAAGTTGGCAAAAAAATACAAGTATGTGCAACCCCCGATGATGTTAAGGAACACCAAAATAAAATAGAGGATGAGATGATAAATAACATCAAGGCTGACGGGAAAATTCGTGTCGATGACATAGCTTATGCTGGCGTAAAAATTATGATTGGCCGCCATCTGAAATCTCTAGCAGATTCTGTCAAACATGCCACTTTTTTTGTAGAAGAAGAGGATGATAAAATTTCAATCGGACCATATTAAACCATATAAAAAAGAGGAAGAATATCTTGTGCAGGCAGGAGATGTTCTTCCTCTTTTTTTTATCTTTAATGAAACATGGACAGTATGGCACCTAAAGCAAAATATGGACCGTAGGCAATCGTGTCATGTCTTTTTTTTAGATGACTAAGGAGTAGCAAGATGCTGATAAAACCACCGCTGATAAAACCAAAAAATAGTGTAAACAGTAGTTTATCAATACCGAGCCAAAATCCTAGAACAAATAGCAATTTAATATCGCCGCCGCCGATGGCTCCTCTGGTAAGAATAGCTAAGATCAACAAAAGCAGACCACCGCTGCATGCCGCTAGCAGACGATTAAGAAAGAGTTCTGGTAAAAAAAATGAAAAAAAGAGCCCACAAAAGAAAAAACAATACAGAACATTGTCTAAAATAATTTGCTGTTCCAGATCCATGATGCTGATAAAAATTAAAAAGGATACAAAGATCCATAAAATTAATAAATTAAATGGGTCAACGGCAAGCGGTGCTGTTAAGATATAAGCAGCAAAAAAGAGCAAACACAAGCATGCCTCACGTTTTGCTGTCGAATGAAATAATAGCGTTGGTTTTTCTAAAATAGCACTGATAGAAGCTAGTTGAGATTGAAATAGTTCTGAACATAGCTTGCTTAAAAGGATTGTTAGAATGAAAAGCATGAAAAAGGTACTGAAATAGGAAAATTGTTCAAGCATAGGAGCCCACCTTTCGTATGAATTTGTTTTTATATAGCATAGCATTTTTGGTTAGGATTCGTATACAAAAAAATAGCAGTGACTGATATTTTAGAATATATATAATGTATTAAAGAAATGACATCTAGTCTATTAGGCTGCCAGGAATGGGGTATAGGGCATCGTTTGCTTCCTCCGTAACGCCACTCAACCCTTTACCCCATTCCTGACGATTGCCTTATCGAATATTTAATGCAACTTATATAGAAGCATATATAAATTCTTCTAACGTTGATAAGGTGCTGCAATTCATAACAATCTTTGCTTATAGGACTAAGAGCCTGGTTTTGAAATAATAAATAGATTTTTATTTTTTAAGATCATAAAAGTATTATGGTAGCTGGACTTTTATTTTGGCAATTTGTTAAAGTGTCCCGATATTGTTAATTTTTTTTTAAATTTACCTGGAGAGGCTTGTTAATTTTAGTGGAATACGCTATTATAACTATAGAAATAAAAACCGATTTAGATTATCTTGTGAATGAATTTAAATCGTGAGTTCATATGGAGCAAACTTATTGAAAGATAAGGACGCAAAGCCCTGGGTCTAAAGATTTATATCTATGATTGCCTGGCTGCATTCGTAAACTTGTACAGTATTTTAGCTGTATACTTTTTCATGCTGCCGGGCATTTTTGCGTGTCTTTCAAATTTATTTTTTATACTATAGTTTATTTGTGATTGCGTTAGGAGGATTTATTTTGCATTTGCCTGAAATACCAAAGCGTTTGCTGGAAAAGCTAGAAATGATGGCTCCAAAGCAGCTTATCATATTGGCTTTTTGTGCAAGCTTTATTGTAGGTTTATTGATTTATACATATCTATCTGGTTTAGAGACCAAACAGGATACAGCAACTGAATCGTTTACGGATGTAATTGTAGCGGCTGTTGATATCCCCGAACGAACCGTGATTCGTGAAGAAATGTTAAAGACGGTTCATATGCCCAATGAGCTTGTTCAAACCGATGCAATAAAAGATATGTCGGCAGCTGCAGGAAAAGTTGCCAAACTTAAAATTTTGCAGGGGGATTCTATTACGGCAAATAAACTGTTTGGTGATGTAACGAAAGAGGGATTTATTGCTAGTATTCCTGCCGATAAACGAGCCATCTCCATTGCTATTACAGATATAACCGGAATTTCCGGTTTTGCTAAACCGGGTGAGTATGTCGATGTTATGGTAATTGATGATAAAAAACAAAAAAATACGGTTTCAGGCGAAATGATTCTGCAAAATATATTATTGCTGGCGATTAATAAAGATAGTGATACGGTTGACAGTAAAAAAGATGACAAAAAAGATCAAATGGCTACGGCAACAATGGCTGTTTCACCGGAAGATGCAATTCGTTTGGCTGTAGCACAAACGAAAGGTACAATTTATTTGGTACTTCGTCCATTTAAACCAAAGGATAGTTTTATATTGACAACCGAAGTCGTGACTCATCAATTTGATGAAGGAACAACGGCACCACTGATGAATCAAAATGCAGCTACAAATACTTCGCCACCATTTGATTCTCGAACTGCACGGGAAAATACTCCGGCTGCAGTTCCGATGCAAGGCGCACCTGTCCAGCAGGTACCACGTGAGCAACCGATAGTGGATAGTGTAACGGTAATTCGTGGCAATACAATGAGTTCAGTAGCAGTACGATAAGGAGAAAAAAATTGATGAGGATAATGACCAACACATATAAATGTCTGTTTGTGGCAATTTGTTTTGTGTTTTACACGGTTGGTACGGTTCAGGCGGAAGGGAATCTTACGATGGATGCCAATCAATCGTTGTATCTGAATGCTGGTGCGCCGATTGATCGTATTGCTGTGGCGAACCCAGAAATTGCGGATGTTACGGTATTGTCAAAAGAAGATATGCTGGTTGTAGCAAAAAAACCGGGAACGACAACACTTTACATATGGACGATGGATGGAATCAGGCAGGAATATACCGTTACGATCCAAGATCACGATACGCAAACCTCCTTAGTGATTGCCAAGATGATCGGGTATCCAAATATTCGTGTAGAAAAAATCAGCGATAAAGTTTTACTCAAGGGTTCTGTTCTCAATCAGTTGGAAAAAAACCGGGCGGAAAAAATCGCTGAAATGTATGGAGCAAAGGTAGTTGACTTATTGGAAATGACACATCCTTCGCAAATACGACTAGAGGCGAAAATTGTTGAAATTTCAACGGATAAAGTTAAGAAGCTTGGCATACAATATGCAAATGCATCTAGTATTGATACAACTACGGGGATTGTAACGATTGGCTCGACGGGGGTTTTTGGTTTTGGGCAAACTTTTTCGAATACCAGAGATACTTCTTCTTCAAAACTTGGTGGCTATGCTGATATCAACGCAACGCTGCAGGCATTGATTACCAATGGTGACGCCAAGATTCTTTCGCAGCCAAGTATGATTACGATGAGTGGCGAAAAGGCGAATATTCTTGTCGGCGGAGAAATCCCGATTCCAACTGGAAATTCAGATGGACAAGTAACTGTAGAGTGGCGTGAGTATGGAATTAAATTAAACATTGAGCCACAGGTGGATGCGGATAATCAGATTACGAGCAAAGTGCAGGCTGAAGTGAGTAGTCTGGATAGTTCCAATGCGGTTGCTGTGAGCAGTTCCATTTCAATACCCGCCTTGCTTTCTCGTAAAGCAGAAACAGTAATTCATCTTTCTTCTGGCAGCACAATGGTAATTGGCGGGCTTTTGAGTTCAAACGAAAGTAAACAAGTACTGAAGTTTCCGTTCTTAGGAGATTTACCCATTATAGGACAGTTCTTTCGCAGTACGACTACGAGTAAATCGCATAGGGAAATTATTATCTTAGTAACGCCAACACTGGTTGATGAAACGACGCCGACAAAAATGTCGGATGAAATAAAAAAAATGCTGGAAGATAAAAAATAGTAATGACTGAATCAAAAATAAAAAGTGGTGAACGAAAGATGGCAGAAGAAATTAAAAGCGGTACGATTATGACAGTATTCAGTACAGCCTCGGCTGTAGGCAAAACCTTGCTTAGTATCAATATGACGGCAGAACTAGCAAAAAGTGGATACAAAGTCTGTGTGGTGGATTTGGACTTGCAGTTTGGCGATATTTGCAACTATCTTAATATAGCACCGCAGAAAACGATTTATGATTTTCAAAAAAATGTAGAAAATGAGAGCAGCACATTAGGATGTCAGGATTATATTACGCAGTATGAATATCAAGGGATAAGTTTTTCTGTATTGGCTGCACCACTAAAATTAGAAGAGGCTTATAATATATCAACACAAGCTGTGAGCGCAATTTTGGCAGGCCTTAGGAGCGAATATGATTATATTGTTTTGGATACGACCGCAGCTTTTAGTGAATTAAATTTGGCGGCTATGGATCTTAGTACCATTATTACGTTTGTGGGGATTGTTGATTTTATTCCAACTATCAAAAATATGAAAGTTGGTTATGACACGATGCGGAGTATTGGCTATGAAAAAAATAAGATTCGTTTTGTTTTAAATCGGAACAATTCGAAAACCCATATTGAATTACAGGACGTTGAACAATTACTGGAAGAACATTTTTACCATGTCCTGCCAAATGATTTTTTTACCGCGATTGATTCACTGCATAAAGGAGTTCCTTTGGTGATTGACCGAGATGAGACTGCTTTAGGTCGAAGTCTACAAGATTTGATTGATAAATATACAAATCGTATGCGTGAAAGTGATACACCAAATGTACCGTTATCATCTTGGATGAAAAAATTGTTTAAATAGCAAGTTGAAAGGAGCGAAAACAGATGAAAGAATATCATGTTCTGCTCGTAGAGCCAAATAACATTATGCTGGAACGATTATCCAGTGTAGTGCGAAATACGAAAGGTTTTCAACTCGTTTCTCGCTCACGTGATCCGCGAGAGGCATTGGGGCAAGGCGGGGTTTTTATGCCAAATTTGATTTTGCTTGACATTGATACCGTTGATAGTGCGCAAACTGTACTGGAATTTGTACGTGCTTTTCCGCAGACCGGAATTTTGTGCTTGAGCAACCGTTGGAATGCACAGGTTGCCAGTGATGTGGTCAAAGCGGGTGCAAAAGGTTATTTAATTAAGCCTTTTACAACAGATGAGCTTACCTCTGCCGTCAATACTTTTGGGAACAGTGGTATGGGGGTAATGAGTGAAGTAATGACATTTTTCAGTCCGAAAGGGAAAAGCGGGAAGACGACATTGATTGCGAATCTAGCGATGGCCTTGGCGAAAAAAAGTGGACAAAACGTGGCGATTATTGATGCTGATTTGCAATTTGGGGATATGGCCGTATTTTTTAACTTGGATCCGCAAAGTACAATTGTCGAAACAACACGCGATATTAAGCTTTTATCACCGATTACACTAAATTCTTATTTTACGCCGATTACAGATAGCGTTCGTGTTCTATGTGGGACTAAACGTCCTGAATTTGCGGAGGATGTGAGTCCTAAAGCCTTTGCTGAGATGATTACGATGGCTCGCAGCTTATTTCGTTATATTTTGATTGACGTTCCGCCAGCTTTTAATCCAATTTCCGTGACCGCTGCCGAATCAGCAGATAAAGTTTATTTGGTTTCGATGGTTAGCGGTGGTTATGAAGTAAATCACATGCAGCGAGCGCTGGATATTTTTAAGGTGTGGCCTGATTATGAGAGCAAAGTGAGGACGATTTTTACGAGAGTTGAACCTTGCGAAAAACAAGAACAGGATAAATTAGAAAAGTCCTTGCAATATCCGATTTGTAGTATTTTACCAAATGAATATTTACTTGTTTCGGCGGCGGCCAATAATGGCCGGATGGCCGTCGATATTAAACCGGAGTCACCTCTGGCGCGAAGTATTGATCAATTGGCAGCCAAGATTTGTGGCAGACACTACCAGGTGAGTTAGCGATGGGTATTGTAGCTTTTCTCAGTGGTATGCTGGTATTTGTAATTCTTCTCATGTGTATTGCAGTTTTGTCACGAGAAAAAATAAAGCTGACACGTAAGGTTCGCAGTTATACCGGGCCTGTAACCATAGAACGGTCTATGAAAAAAAAGATAGATTACCTAGGAATGTGGATGAATTTTATTCGCTATGTTGGTCTTAGATTACAAATGCTGCCCAAATTGAAAAATTTTGATAGTAAAATGCAGCAGGCAGGGCTGTCCTTGTTAGGGTCTGAATTTTTAGCTGCCGTTTGTACGGTTTCCTTACTGTCAGGTGTCTTAGGTATGATGCTGACAATGCATCTGGAGTATGCGGCTTTTATTAGTATAGGTGTGGCAGCCGCTTGCTTTTGTTATTTAAATATCCTTATTTCGCACCGCAAACAAGCTTTCAGTAACCAATTGGGGGATGTTTTATCCATGATGTCGAATGCTATGCGCTCCGGGTTTAGTTTTATGCAGGCAATGGATTTGATTGCGAAAGAAATGAAACCACCCGTTTCGGTTGAATTTTCTAAGGCAATTGCAGAAATTCAGCTTGGGGCTGATACTGAAACAGCACTTTTGAATATTGGGAAACGGATCGAGAGTTCTGATATGGACCTTGTGATAACGGCGGTACTCATCCAACGCCAAGTTGGCGGGAATTTAGCACAAATTCTGGATACAATAGCCGCGACAATTAATGAACGTATCAAAATGAAGCGCGAAATTAAAACTTTAACGGCGCAGGGACGCTTGTCTAGCTGGGTGCTGGCAGCTTTGCCGGTTGCTGTTGCAGGCTTAGCATCTGTGATGAATCCGCAGTACCTCGATCCTTTTTTTGATGAACCCATTGGCCGTATCTGTTTAGCTGGTGCAATTATATCGGAACTGATAGGTTTTTGGGTTATTCGCAAAATTGTTGATATCGATGTTTAAAACCTACTGAACGGGTTTTTACATAAAAAAATAAAAAGGAGAATGTTTATGTTAACGTATTGGACTTATTTTAAGGCACGTTATTTAAGTGAAAAAGGTCAGGGCATGGTTGAATATGCGGTTGTTGTTGGGATCGTTGTTGCGATTGGTGTTGCAGTAGCTGCAAATAATAATGCGGCAATTGCTACAGCTATCCAAAATCTTTATACGAATGTATTTAATAGAGCAGCAGCTCGTATTACTGCTAACTAAATTGCCTTATAAAGCGGTCTCTTTTTTGAGAGATCGCTTTATAATATAAAAGGAAGGAGCGATGGATATCATGCTAAAACAAATCAAGAACGAACGTGGGCAGGCTATCATTGAATTTGCACTTATTTTACCATTTTTTATTTTTATGTTGTGTGCTTTCGCCTACTTAGCAATGTTTTTCCATGATTATCTCACTTTAACGGAGATGACTCGTGATATTGCCCGGCGGCAATCGGTTGGCATTTCACTTGATTCGATTAAAAAAGATTATAAGGGGCAAGTATTTTTAACGGATTTTTATGTTTTTGATCCAAACACTGGTATTCAAATCACAACAGTGCCGGAAGATAATACGAATACGAGTGCGGGATCGGCTGTTGAGGTTACTTTACAGGCTGCGTTACAAGCGCAGGAGGGAAGTTACTGGAAAAAGGTATTGCCAGCGACCATTTCTTCCTCATTGGTGATGCACAAGGAGGGGTGATTATGTTATTATTTGAACGATTAGGGAAAAAAAATGGTATGGAGGAACGTCAAGCAATTTTTGCGGGCAGAAAAGGCAGCTCCATGGAAGGACAATATCAAGATTTAAAACTCGAAATTCATCGGCGAATTGTTGATGAAATGAATATTGAGCAGCAACAGATTTTGACAAGTGGGCAGCGTGATCATCGTGAAATTGAAATCATTATTGCAGGATATTGTAAACGTGTTTTGGATGAGCATCCATTTGCTGTTCCCAGGGCTGATCAAACGGGTATTGTGGCGGATATTCTTGATGAAATGTTGGGATTGGGACCGATTGAACCATTGCTAAAAGATGAAACGGTTACAGAAATCATGATTAATGGTCCCAAACATGTATTTGTTGAACGTATGGGGAAATTGCATCTTACAAAAGTGCAATTTCATGATGATGGACATCTTATGAATATCATTGAACGAATTATTGCACCGCTCGGGCGTCGGATTGATGAAAGTTCGCCTTTAGTGGATGCAAGGCTGGAAGACGGGTCACGGGTCAATATCATCATTCCTCCTTTGTCGCTCATAGGTCCCTGCGTGACGATACGTAAATTCACCAAAGATCCACTGACTGTCGAAAATTTGATTGGTTTTGGTTCTTTGAGTGAGGATATGGCAGCTTTTTTAAGAGCTTGTATAGCAGCAAGACTCAATATTGTTGTTTCTGGCGGGACTGGTTCAGGCAAGACCACGACACTGAATGTCTTATCGTCTTTTATTCCAAGCGATGAACGTATTGTTACGATTGAAGATGCCGCAGAACTAAGGCTTATGCAGGAGCATGTAGTGACATTGGAAAGTCGACCTGCTAATATTGAAGGGTCCGGGTTGATTACAATTCGTGATTTGGTACGAAATGCTTTGCGTATGCGTCCTGATCGTATTGTTGTGGGTGAAGTGCGTTCTGGTGAAGCCTTAGATATGCTTCAGGCGATGAATACAGGTCATGATGGTTCGTTAACTACGGCACATGCCAATACGCCGCGTGATGTTTTGAGTCGCTTGGAAACGATGGTCTTAATGGCTGGAATGGACTTGCCCGTCAGGGCTATTCGCGAACAGATTTCTTCCGCAGTGGATCTCATTATTCAGCAGTCAAGAATTAGAGATGGCAGCCGGAAAATTACATATATTACAGAGGTTCAAAAGATGGAGGGGGATGTTATTATTCTCCAGGATTTATTCCGTTTTGTTCAAACTGGCATTGATGAAAAAAACAAAGTTTTGGGGGCTTTTGAATCAACCGGTATGCGCCCTAAATTTATGGAAAAGTTTGAGATGAATGGAATTCAGATGCCAAAAAATTTATTCGTTTCAGATCATACTGGAACGAATGAAACAGAGTGGAGGTAAAGCTATGGCTTTATCGATTGCCTTGCTGAGTGGCTTATTCTTGTTTTTCTTTTTTTACGCATTGGTGGTTACTAAAATTGCCCCGAAAACGCAGGTGAAAGAACGTGTGCAGCGCCTACGGCAAGCTTCGATTTTAGCAGAACAAGGGCTATTTGCATCGGAAAAAGCAGATAAACCATTACCTTTCAGTTTTGTTTGGGAGATGGTTCATCAAATGGAAGAAGTGATCATCCGCTTCGTACCGCAACGAGTTTACCAGATTGTCGCTGAACGAATTTTGCAAGCGGGGAAACAACATATTTGGAACGTGAATGATTGGGTTTGTTTGTTGCTGATAGCATCGCTGGTTTCAGTTCTCTTTATGTCGTTTTTTGCTTTTTCTGTAATGAATTTGTCTTTTTTACAAGGGGTTACATTGGTCTTTTCATCGGCTCTGATCGGAGGAGGACTGCCACTTGTTTTTTTTGATTCACTGATTGCAACGCGGCGTAAAAAGATCATAAGGCAGTTGCCAGAAGTGCTGGATTTGCTTTGTGTAAGTGTAGAAGCTGGATTGTCTTTTGATGGTGCAATGGCAAAGGTAGTGGAACGAATGCAAGGACCTTTGATTGAGGAGTGCCAAAAAATGTTGCGGGATATTCGTATGGGAATGACACGGCGAATGGCTCTAACGAATATGTCAGACCGATGTGGCAGACCAGAAGTATATCTTTTTACAGCGGCGGTTATTCAAGCTGATCGCTTAGGTGTTAGTATGGGGAAAACTTTACTCATTCAGTCGGAAAATATGCGTGAACGAAGAAGACAGACCGTCAAGGAACAGGCATTGAAGGCGCCTGTTAAGATATTACTGCCTCTGGCGATATTCATTTTTCCAGTATTATTTATGGTCGTTCTGTTACCAACCGTTTTTTCCATTCTGCATAATTTAACGGTGATGTCGAAATGAAAAAAATTTATAAAATCATGCCACAAAACTTTCACGATAAAGTAATGAATATTGTGGTTGCCGATACTTTTTGGCAGCGCTTCAAAGGACTTATCGGAACATCGTTTTTACCGGAAACAGAGGGGCTTCTGCTTTGCAAATGTAATAGTATTCATATGTTTGGCATGTTGTATGCACTGGATATTATTTATCTTGATAAAGATGGTGTGATTTTGAAAGTGGTAGAAAATATCAAACCGTTTCAAGTGAGCTGCTGTTGGAAGGCACAAGATACATTAGAAGTTAAAAGTGGGACGATCAAACAGATCGGCTGGAAGATTGGCGAAAAATTAAAATGGCAAAAATAAAGAGCGAAATCGCTATGATTTCGCTCTTTATTTTATTCGACCAGGCTTACGGCATTGCCGTTACTAGAACCGGAGGTGGAACCTTTGGAGTTTTTATAGGTTATATTACCATTGCCGAGGTTTAAATTTTGTGCGATAAGATAACCATCCAATGTTTCTGGTCCGCCGCCCTGAATTGTTATACTGCCCTTTGGTGCTAGCATATTAACATGAAGAAGGGGGTTGCTTTGTGGGCTATTATTAATTGTGATATTGCCATTCAATGAAATCAAGGTGATTGTTGCGGTCGGATCAAAGGTTACACTTGTAAAACTTAGGTTCATATCACTGGTGGTGACAATAACAAGATCATTCTTAACGATACCACTGTTGCCATAGGGGCCTGAAATAATATTTGTGTATGATAAGCTTCCGTTTACATAAAGTGGTGTGGTTGCGGCTAGGGCGTTGATTGCACTACCGCCAGCAGCACTTGCAATATTGTTGGAAGAAAATGTGTTGGCTGTATTGGTTAGAGAAGTAATTTTAGCCGCTATCACAGGATTATTTGCAGTAATATCAATTGTTGGAGTACCGTAGGTAAAGTCCGAAGTGAAGACTTGATTTGCTGGCTTATTTAGACCACCAATATTGTATTGTCGTGCGGAGATTGAAATGGGGGCATTGATTTGTATGCCCCCGCTGGGGAGGTTATCACTTCCATAGCCATTTTCACTGTTTCTATCAAATTGAAAAGTACCATTTACATGAATTGGTCCCTTAAAGACCTCATTACCCGAACCGTATTGGCCTAATAGATAAAAAGTTCCGGTTCCACCAGATATGATACTATGATCAAAAATACCTGGTGTGTTACCGGTAGAGGCCGCAATTGCATGAACCGTGAGTGTGAAGGGCGGAATGATATTCGTTCCTAGAATATCCTGAAAATATTTAAAGAATAATAACGGTGCATCTTTATTGATATCGACACGGATTTTTTTTGTTGTTCCATCGGTGAGAAATGTAATCTGGCCATCGGGAATGGTTTCACCATTTTTTTTGCCGTAATTTTGCGCCAAGGATTTTGCGGCAGACTCACTTGTTTGCAGTTGACTGGCTCCAGCTAATGCCGCGGCATCGGCAATGTTTTGCATATGGGAGCGCTGGACATAAAGAGCGCCAACATCGACAGCAATGGCACTGCTTAGTAGTAAAAATGGGATTGTAATAGCCATTAGAATGAAGACAGAACCTTTTTGTTTGAAACGAAGAAAATTCATGGAATAGTCTCCTTACATGTTGAGATTAAAATATAATAAATATAACAATTTATTATACAATGGAAGAGACGGCTGTTTCAAGGCTGGATAAGGATATTTAATAAAAATGGGGACGATTTTCTAGATGGTGGCACCACCGGTATATCGGAACAATGTACTCTGTATACATAACTGGATTTTATTGCAAAAATCACGTTAGATTGTTATGATATATTGTATCAACATGAGAAAAAAGTTAATTGCTTGCTTTGAATGTGTGGGTGCGAAAAATGGATACGTTTATTCAGCAAAGAAGCTGCCGAGACTCAGTTGAGAGTTTTGACGGCTTCTTTTTGTTTTTTTGCGGTATCGAAAGAAGAGGTGTAGACATTGATTAAATTAGAGAATATCCATAAGTATTTTGGTGAACTACATGTACTTCATGGTGTAAATTTGGAAGTAGCCGAAGGTGAGAAAGTAGTTATTATTGGACCAAGTGGTTCGGGGAAAAGTACGCTCATTCGTTGCATCAATCTTTTAGAAAAACCGGAAGAGGGCAGTGTGGTGGTCGATGAGGTTAATCTTCTTACGACACCGGCCGCGGTAGCGAAAGTACGACAATCTATGGGGATGGTGTTCCAACAGTTTAACTTATATCCGCATATGACCGTTTTAGAAAATTTGATTTTGGCACCGATCAAATTAAAGGGCATCAGCAAAGATGAAGCCATTGCTTCAGGGCTTCTTTATTTAGATCGTGTGGGACTTCAAGATAAGGCCAATGCTTATCCAGCGCAGCTTTCAGGCGGTCAGCAGCAGCGGGTTGCTATTGCGAGAGCTTTGAATATGAAACCGAAGATTATGTTGTTTGATGAACCAACTTCGGCGCTGGACCCGGAAATGATTCAGGAAGTTCTGGATGTTATGATTGCTTTGGCGGGTGAGGGAATAACGATGGTTGTCGTAACGCATGAAATGGGTTTTGCCCGTAAAGTAGCCGATCGTGTGATTTTTATGGCCGATGGTGAGATTATAGAACAAAATACACCAGAGGAATTTTTCACGAACCCTAAGCATAATCGTACCAGACAGTTTTTAAGCAGAATTGCTCATGCAGTATAATTTTAGCAAATGAAGGGTGGAATTATTATGAAAAAGATTATTACGTTAGTACTTAGTTTGATTATGGGACTTAGTTTGGTATTTGCTGCTGGTTGTGGCAGTGATCCGGCTCCAACAGCTTCTTCGGGAAGCGGGGATGCACCAGATATTAAAGCGGTAAAAGATCACGGCGTTTTGAAAATTGGTGTTAAAGTGGATGTACCAAAATTTGGGTTTAAAGATCCGAATACCGGCAAAGTAGACGGGATGGAAATTGACTTGGCGCGTGCTTTAGCTAAAAAAATCTTAGGTGACGAAAGTAAAATTGAAGTACAGCCGGTTACAGCTAAAACGCGTGGACCGCTTTTGGATAATGGCGAAGTTGATTTTGTAATCGCTACATTTACGATCACGGAAGAACGCAAACAAAGCTATAATTTTTCTGATCCATACTTTGAAGATGGTGTAGCTTTGATGGTGAAAAAAGATTCAGGCATTACAGATTTGGCTGGTTTGAATGGCAAAAAAATTGGGGTTGCGCAAAGTGCAACGAGCAAACAGGCTTTAATGGATGAAATCAAGAAACAAAATCTGAAAATTGATATCCTTGAATTTGGGACATATCCGGAAATAAAAACGGCGCTTGATTCTGGACGTATTGATTGTTTCTCAGTCGATGGTGCGATTCTTGCCGGTTATTTAGATGATACAACGGTCATCTTACCAGCTCGTTACAGCCCACAATTATATGGTGTTGCGGCTAAAAAAGGGAATGAAGGTTTAACAAAAGTTGCAAATGATACCATTGCAGATATGAAATCTTCAGGTGAATTGGATAAAATTTTGACAAAATGGGGCTTGAAATAAATGCCGGGTCCCTTTGCCCTATTTAAGTGGCAGGCAGTTTTACGAGATTGGCAGGTATTTGCTGAAGGATTTGGTATGACGATTCTCGTTTCTGTTTTGGCCTTGGTCTTGGCTTTAGTCCTGGGTATTTTATTTGGGATGATGGGTACGGCGCAGACAAAGCCGCTTCGTTATTTAAATCGGATTTATGTAGAATTTATCCAAAATACACCATTAGTTATTCAGATTTTCTTTCTATATAATGGCTTGCCTTATTTAGGTGTTATGCTGCCTGTATTTTGGGTAGGAATGCTGGGAATTGGTGTGTATCATGGAGCCTATGTTGCCGAAGTTGTGCGGGCGGGGATTTTATCAACACCCAAAGGACAGTTTGAAGCAGCATATGCGCAGGGCTTTTCGTATTGGGGGGCGATGCGGTATGTGATTTTGCCACAGGCAAAACGGATGGCATATCCACCGCTTACGAATCTTGCAGTTAATCTTATTAAAAACACTTCCGTTATGGCAATGGTTGCAGGTGGAGAACTTATGTACCATGCAGATTCCTGGGCCAGTTCCAATTTGTATTACGGTCCGGCTTATATTATTACGGGGATTTTATATATTGCACTTTGCTTGCCGCTGGCAACCTATGCAAAATATTTGGAACGTCGGTTGGAGGTGTCGGCATGAGTGAACTTTTTCAACCAGGTGTGTTATTGTTTTTAGGACAGGGATTGTTGACGACCATCTATATAGCGTCGGTTTCAATTGTACTCAGTTTGGTCTTTGGTATTTTGCTTGGGGTTTTACGATTTCAAGGAAAATGGCCGGGTTATATGGCGGCGACTTATATTGAAATCATCCGAAACACCCCGTTACTTTTGTTTATCTTGGCATTTCGTTTTATGACGCCTTTGCCACCGGTTCAGGCTGGTGTAGCAGCCATGACGGTGTTCACAACGGCGATTATTGCTGAAATTGTCCGTGGTGGTTTGAAATCAATTCATAAGGGACAGTGGGAAGCAGCGACGGCACAAGGGTTTAGTACGTGGTCTATTTTGCGGCATATTGTTTTGCCGCAGGCTTTGCGAAATGTAATTCCGCCGCTCGTTTCCCAGTGTACGACGGTCATCAAGGATACTTCGTTTGTTTGGGCGGTTGGGATTGAAGATCTAACTGGCAAAGGGATGATTATTATGGGACGTTATGGTACGACCGAACAAGTTTTTACGTTGTTTGGCATGATTGCCGCAACTTATTTTATTATGAATTATGCTATTTCGGTTTATGCACGGCGGGTGCAGCATAAAATGATTTGTAAAAGTTATTGACGGAAAAGGTGGGCTGTCTCAAATTTTGAGACAGCCCATTTTCGCTTTCTACAAATAACAGGGGACGCTTTTGTACGTGATAAAATTGACAGAATCAACTTTTTCTTGTATACTTAAGACAACACTATTAGCAGTCAACGACGGTGAGTGCTAATGCCATATTGTAGTTTGACCGCCTAGGGGTACTAGATTAAGTGTGCGCATGACTCGTTTACACATACGATCCAATATCTTGCAGGGCGGTTTTTTTATTCGAACATAGATAGCACCGTTAACAGTGAAATAGAAAAAGGAGTGCTTCTTATGAGAAAAGGGAAATTTACAACGAAATTAAAAAATGATGATAATACTTTTAAAGAACTTTTTCGCAGGCATGCGAATAATCCGATTTTAACAGCAGATAATTGGACTTATCCAGTGCATTCTGTATTTAATCCAGGGGCAACTATATTTGAAGGTAAAGTACTTTTGTTGGTACGGGTGGAAGATCGTCGAGGATTTTCACATTTAACAACGGCGATTAGTGACAATGGAATCGACCATTGGCAAATCGATAGTATACCGACTATGGAACCCGATATTTATGATCATCCGGAAGAACTATGGGGCATTGAAGATCCGCGTATTTCTCGTTTGGAGTCCTTAGGAAAATGGGCGATTACCTATACAGCTTTTTCACAAAGCGGTCCGCTGGTGTCTTTGGCATTAACCGAAGATTTTAAAACATTTTCTCGGCTGGGAGCGATTACGAGCGGGGAAGATAAAGATGCCGCACTTTTCCCGCGGCGCATTAATGATAAATGGGTCTTGATTCATCGACCAATTGTGGCAAGCTATGTAGCAGGTGCTCATATCTGGCTTTCTTATTCGGATGATCTTTCCCATTGGAGCGACCAGCAGGTTTTGATGCATGCACGCTCTGGCGGTTGGTGGGACAGTGGAAAAATTGGGCTATCAGCACCACCTTTAGAAACCCCTCAGGGGTGGCTGCTTTTGTATCATGGCGTACGACAAACTGGGTCGGGTTGTTTGTATCGACTCGGACTTGCTTTGCTTGATTTAGAAAACCCATTAAAAGTATTGCATCGCAGCGATGAGTGGATTTTTGGACCGGAAATGCCTTATGAAACACAAGGCGATGTTGCAAATGTAGTATTTTCTTGTGGCTGGGTGTTGGATGAAAAAACAGGGGTTATCAGAATCTATTATGGCGGTGCCGATACTTGTATTGCATTGGCTACAAGTACAATCGGCGAGTTGTTAGAATATATCTGCCGCTGTCCGGAACCGTCACATGGTGATTTTTATTAATAGACGGAAATTTTGGCGGTAAGAGAGCAAAAAGAGAAAGAAAGGATAAGAAAAAATGAAGACAAATATCGCTAAGCGCATTGCTTTTTTAAGTACGTATCCACCGAAAGAATGTGGATTGGCTACATTTACGGAAGATTTGGTAAATGCAATTGATGAAAATACAGAAACTTCTTCCGTGCAAACCTGCATTATGGCAATGACAAAAAATGAAGAATACACGGATTCACGTGTTGCATTTCATGTGAACCAGGAAGATCGTTCCAGTTATAAGGAGGCTGCTGCTTGGGCCAATACACATGTCGATTTGGTCATTATTGAACATGAATATGGTATTTTTGGCGGAACCGCAGGTGAATATGTTATTGATTTTGCGAAAGAATTGCAAATCCCTTTTATCGTTACGACGCATACAGTGTTACTTCGCCCGACGTCAAAACAGAGATCTGTTTTACGTGAACTTGGCAAACTGAGTACAAAAGTCGTGACGATGGCAGAAAGTTCAATTCCGGTGCTAAAGGGCAGCTATGATATTGCCGGACGTAAAATCATGTTTATACCACATGGTGTACCGAGTATGAAAATGGTATCACGTGAACAACTGAAGTCGTATTATCCGGCGCTCAAAAATAAACAAATTATTAGCAGCTTTGGTTTGATCAGTCCGGCAAAGGGGTTAGAATACGGAATTCAAGCCTTGGCAAAAGTAGTAAAACAATATGATGATGTTATTTATTTGATTTTGGGGAAGACACATCCTACCGTTAAAGAAAAAATGGGTGAAGCCTATCGGCAGAGCCTTATGGATTTGGCAGAAACATTAGGCGTGAGAGATCATGTCCAATTTGTTGATAAATATTTGACAAAAGAAGAGGTCATCACCTATTTACAATTATCCGATATGTATTTGACACCGTATTTGTCAGCTGAACAGGCTGTCAGTGGCACATTGGCCTATGCCATGGGTTACGGACGGGTTATTATATCGACACCTTATCGCTATGCACAAGAGATGCTGGGGGAAGGCCGCGGCCTCTTAGCTCGATTTAGAGATGAAGATTCACTCGCAGATTGTATACGAACGGTTCTTGGTAATCCTGAGCGAAAAGCGGACATGGAAATCAGGACCATGGCTGTAGGTCGGACGATGACCTGGGAAAATGTAGCGAGTCAATATGTGGAATTATGTCTAAAGACTATTGATGAAAATAGGAATTCTTTGACAAGTGATACCCAGATACCACTCGTTCCACTTGAAAAAAAAATGACATTTTCGTTTAATAAAACCAGTCAAGTGAAGGGGATGAAAGCATGAACACACTTGCCCTTGAAAGCCAGCTTGATAAAACACATATATTTCGCATGACAGATGATACGGGGATGTTTCAGCATGCGAAGTTTGGTGTGCCAGATCTATCCAAAGGTTATACGACAGATGATAATGCCCGAGCGCTCATTATGGCAGTCATGCTGTATGAAAAAGAACAGAAAAAGAGCTATTTGGCTTTAGTTTATCGTTATTTGGCATTTGTATTGTATTCACAAAATGAAACGGGACGCTTTCGTAACTTTATGACATACGATCGTAAGTTTATCGAAGCGGAGGGGTCTGAAGATTGTTTTGGTCGTTGCCTTTGGGCACTAGGATATACAATGGAATCAACGGCTATGCCAAAAGGGGTGCAAGATGTTTGCGCCAGAGCTGTTGCTGCTGCTTTGGATACAAAATTATTTGCTATCAAATCCATCAGAAGTCAGGCTTATGTATTGATTGGCTTAGGTTTTCTTAAGACGGAGGCGGCACATTTAAGAATTTGCGAAATTGCTACGCAGTTAGCAGATTCTTTTGACAAATGTACGAAAACGAGCGAATGGCAGTGGTTTGAAGATGAATTGACCTATGATAATACAGTTTTGCCATGGGCTATGTTTATTGCATATCGTGCGACGAAGGAACAGCGCTTTCTTGATATTGCCCGTAAAAGTTTGGCTTTTGTTGATACGGTTACGTTCCGTGATGGATTTTTCCGTCCTGTTGGCTGTGATGGCTGGTATAAAAAAGACAAAGAACCAGCTTTGTATGATCAGCAGCCAGTTGAAGCTTCAATGTCCACATTGGCACATTTGGTTGCCTTTGAAATTACAGAACAGCCGGATATGCTTGAATTTGCCCAAAAAAGTTTTGCCTGGTATTTAGGTGAAAATTCGTTGGGACAGAGTTTGATCGATCCGGAAACCGGAGGCTGTTTTGATGGCATTACCCCAACGGGAGTCAATCGAAATCAAGGTGCGGAAAGTATCGTTGGGTACACTATGGCAAAATTGGCTTTGTCAAAACACAATCTTACGACACCCACTTTTATGACGAATCAAAGTTGTTTTGAACGGTAAAAGACTTTGCAGCGGGTTAAAAACAGAAAGGAATTTTTATTTTGAAAATTGCAATGCTGGCACCAATCGCGTGGCGAACGCCACCGCGTCATTATGGTCCATGGGAGAGAATCGTTTCTTTGGTGACAGAAGGTCTGGTTAAAGAAGGACTGGATGTTACGCTTTTTGCCACGGGTGATTCACAAACAGCGGCTAAACTTGTAGGTGTTTGTCCGAGTCCATATGAAGAAGATCGAAGCATCGATGTTAAAGTTTGGGAATCGATGCATATATCAGAAGTGATGGAGCATGCGAATGAATTTGATCTGATTCACAATCATTATGATTTTTTGCCGTTGACATATAGTGCTTTAATCAAAACACCCATGGTGACAACAATTCATGGGTTTTCCTCAGAAAAAATTCTACCAGTTTATAAAAAATATAACAAAAGAACACAGTATGTATCGATTAGTGATGCGGATCGCAGTAATCAGCTTGACTACATCGGGACGGTTTATCATGGTATAGATATCGAACGGTTTACGATGCGTGAAAACCCGGGGGATTATTTAGTGTATTTTGGTAGAATTCATCCTGATAAAGGAACGAAAGAAGCCATTGAAGTGGCTCGTTCTGCTAAAATGAAGCTGGTGCTCGCGGGGATTATTCAGGATCAGGCCTACTATGATGAATGTGTAAAGCCATATCTGAATCATGATATTACGTATATTGGCTCGGTGGGGCCAGATGCCCGTGATCGCGTACTGGGACATGCATTGGCTCTTCTGCATCCAATTGGCTTCAATGAGCCGTTTGGACTGACTATAGTCGAAGCAATGGCTTGTGGCACACCAGTAATTGCTTTCAAGAAGGGTTCTATGCCGGAAATCATTACGGACGGCGTTGATGGATTTTTAGTGACGAATGCGGCTGAAATGATCGAACGGCTGCAAGACATTAAAAAAATTGACCGCTTGGCTTGCCGCAAAACGGTAGAGGAACGTTTTTCCCAAAAACGAATGGTGAAAGATTATATTGAAGTTTATAAAAAGATCTTGCTTTTATGATTTTAGTTAAACAGATAAAAAACAGCCAATAGAAAACACTTTTAAAAAGTGATCTAGCGGCTGTTTTTTTATCTGTATAAGTTGCATTAAATATTTTATACCAAATTCCTGGCAAAATAATAGTCTACATGCAATTTCTTTAATGCAACTTATATGTATTGTAATATTTTTTTTAAAATTGATATTTAAATTTTAAATGTTCTAATACGGATATCAACTTATCAATGTGTTCAGCCTTGTGATGGGCATTTAGCATGATGCGAATCAAGGCATGATCTGGTTTTACTGCCGGATAACGAAACATCGGTACAATTAAACCTGCCTGTAAAAACGCATCATATACGTGTACGGCTTTTTCATCATTACCAATGAGTACAGACGTAATATAGGATGGAACAGGGCTGAGCATGAAGTTCTTTTCTTCTAAACGCTGCCTTAAAGCCAAAGACCGTTTCAAATAATCATCCATAATTTCGGGCTGATTTTGGAGCTTTTTCATAATATAATGAATGGTGCTCGCTGTTGGCGGCTGTATAGCTGCCGTAAATAAAGAGGTACCGGAGAGAACTTCAAAAGCATGAATATATTCTTTTGGACCAGCAATGGCGCCGCCTTCTAAACCAATTGATTTAGAAAAGGAAACCATAACAAATGTAGCTCGCCGCATGGCGGCAAATTCTTCAGCGAATAAACGATTTTCCGGACCATAAATCAAAAACCCGTTTGCATCATCGACATAACTTAGGGCATTGTATTTTTCGCAGGTATCGAGTATTTGTCCAATCGGAGCAATGGACCCATCCGCTGAATACACGCTTTCAAAAACGACGACAATTTTTTCGTGCTTTTGTGATACTTTTGCTAAAACACGTTCTAAATCTTCGGCCTTATTATGACGAAAAGCAAAAAGCTGTTTACCAAATTCCAAATGGGAGGCTGCTTTCCACAAACTCCAGTGGCAGTCTCGATCTAAAATAAAAACAGTGTCGCTGTTATTGATATTACAGGTAGGACTGAAATTAAATTTACTTGTCATTGCATTGATAAAACCAACATTTGCCAGTAATCCGCTGGCAAATGAAATAGTACGTTCTTTGCCTGTAATATGGCTAAGTTCATTTTCCATAGTGAGATGAGCTTCACAGACACCTTGCGTCACACGTGAACCGCCGGTAGTTAGGCCGTAAGTACCGCAAGCAGCATGAAAATGGTTTAAAACATCTTTTTCCTGATGTAAATCTAGTATATTAATACTGGCAAAATTGATCATTTCTTTATCTTCATAGCAAATGGTTGGTCCGACTGGTTTTGTTGTTGTTAACAGCTCATGAAAAAATCCTTCATCCAGAGCGCTTTCAACAAACTCTTCGAAGCCCCAAAGTTCTTTTTCTGCTGTTTGTAATGAGTTTTTCATGGCAAGATCATATTTATTCATAGTAACTCTCCTAAAATATAGTATTGATTTTCCATTTATTTAATAGTAAAAAAATTAAATTTCAGACCGACTACGCCGAGCACAATTAAAATAATACAAAAAACTCGGCCAAATTCTTTCGGTTCACCTAAGTAAAACATACCGATAATGGCTGTCCCCACGGCACCAATACCAGTCCAGACGGCGTATGCTGTACCAATGGGAATGTTTTTTAACGACTCATCCAATAAAAAAATACTGCCGAGCATAGCAGCACCGGTTAGTACTGATGGCCAAAAGCAGGTGAAACCTTCTGTATATTTCAATGAAATTGCCCACACAATTTCTAAACAGCCGGCTATTAGTAAATAAATCCATTCCATTTTATACACTCCAATTTTTAAAGTTACTTGACGTATATTTTTATAATAGTATATGTCTTTATGCTGAAAACACAATGAAAGAGTAGGCTAATCTTTTCGTTATCAATATGTGACTTCATTTTTTGACTAACATAAAGTATACGAAACATAATGGTGCTATAAATCAAGACACTTTTAAGGACAGTTTTTAATGAATCTGATATACTTTAATCAACATAGAAAGAGGGTTCATTATCATGTCCCGACAAAGAAGAAATTTTAGTGCCAAATTCAAATCAGATCTTGTAATTGAGCTCCTGAACGGTGAAAAAGATCTAAATTCTTTAGCTTCTGAAAATAGTATCCAACCTAACTTGCTTCGTAACTGGAAGAAAGAATTTCTCGATAATGCTTCTATCGTATTTGACGACAAACGAGAAGATAATATGAAAGAAAAACTTTCCATAGAACGCAAGGAAAAAGCGGAATATGCAAAAAAGGTTGCCCAGTTAACCATGCAGGTTGATTGGTTGAAAAAAAATCTGAAGAAGTTTGCGGATCTGACTACGAGAGTAAATTTAGTCCAAAACCTTTTGACGACTAAGGAAATGACAGCTTCTACGGGCGCCGATTTACTGGATATCAACCGTACCAGTATTTATTATAAAACCGTGCCTGTATCAAAAGAGGAACTTTTTTGTAAAGCTATCATAGACAAACTCCATACAGATAATCCGGCCTGGGGTGCAAGACAAATGTCTGCACAATTAAAGCTGCGGGGATATTTAGTTGGCCGAAGAAAGGCTCGCCGCTACATGGTAGAGATGGGGATTGATTCAATTTATCCAAAGATAAATTTATCAAAGCGAATGCAAAAAGCTAAAGCCTGCCCGTATTTACTCCGTAACGCTGTCATTGATCGTCCGAATCAGGCATGGTCAATCGATAATAACATATATCCCGATTAAACATGGTTTTTTGTATCTGATGGCAGTAATTGACTGGTACAGTCGTTGTATTGTCGGATGGGAAGTTAATGATACGCTGGATACCAGAATGGCTATCAATGCCTTGAAAAAAGCATTGATAGTGCCATGCCTCTTATCCTTAATTCGGATCAAGGCTGCCAGTTTACCAGCTAGGAATATACCAATTTCATTCAGAAAAACAAGATCCGTCAGAATATGGATGGAAAAAGTCGTTGGGCTGATAACATTATGATTGAATGATGGTTTCGCAATTTCAAGTATGAAGAAGCTTATCTGACGCAATATAACAATATTAAAGAAGCTAGAACTGCCATAGTTAATTACATTCACACTTACAATTTCGACAGATGTCATTCAGCAATCAATTATCAAAAACGGCAGAATGCTACTATCCGGCAATGCTGTTGGATCATGTGGCTTGATGTATTATATATTAGGGATTCAACAGTTCGCTTGGATTCAATCAACATATCGGTTCATTAAGAAAAGTTGATCTTTATGTCTTGACAAGTGAGCCACTATACTGATTTTTCTTTACTGATAAATGAAAAGTATGAAGTCAAAATGAAATAATTTATTGGGCGTTTCCAGTTTAAAAAAATGTATAGAAAAATTATTTTATTGGCTTTATGCACAGTAAGCTGCTTTTTAAAATTCTTAGAGAAATAAAATAAGAAAAAGAGATAGACGATACTTGATGTCAGCTATCTGTTCATGAAAAAAATTTTTTCGTTAATGTGTTTTATAACAAATAAAGCATAACATAAAAGAGAAGCTTTTTTTATTAATTACCTAATTTTGTAATATATGTATTATAAATCTATAATATACCCATAAATTTACATACAAAGTTTGTTGTTTAAATTTATTTTTTGTGATACAATTCTTGCGTAATATATGAGGGGGGGTAAAATTGCTTTTAAATGATACGAAAATAGAACAGTTCCTCATTGAAAATTATAAACAAAATCCTTTTGTGAAGGTGTGTAATATTCAGCTGGAACATGTAACATGTGGCGATGCTATTTTAAGTATGGGGGTGGATGATACATATACGAACCTTTACGGAGCGGCGCATGGAGGGGTTTTGGCAACTTTGATGGACACGGCCATGGGGGTTGTAAGCGCCAGCGTAGGGAAACGCGTTGTTACCTTGAATTTAAATATAAATTATATCAACGGCATATATTTTTGTGATAAGGCTACGGCTTACGCAACGGTTATGCACAAAGGGATTTCTACTCTTGTTATTGAAGTTGTAATTAAAAATGCAAAGGCTGAGTTGGTGACAAGTGGAACGGGCACTTTATTTATTGTTGGTTCATTTGATGAAATCCCTGAATCTTGGTAAAGAGGCTGTTGTATTACAGCTATAGGGAGGCTTTTTTTATGGAACTTATCAGCAGGATGATTAACGGAGTTGGATCGGCCGCAATGCTTTTGTCGATGACACGTACAATTGCCGATGAACAGGAGATCAAAAACTATCTGCATGAGAGCGGGTATTTTTTTGCTGTTACGGAAGTTGGCGGGAATACTGGGCGTAGTGATTTTCTTGAAAAATTCATTAAATCAATTATTGGAGCAGTACTTAATAATAATGTGGTAAAGAAAGAGGCACATGAAGTACATGCTGTTCTTCATGCGGCAGTAGAGGCCAAAAAAGGCGTTATAATGGACACTTCTTCAAATATTTCGGTTAAGATTGCCGTGGTTCGTAAAGATCCGTGGGTAGCTGTCGCTATTTTTGGCGAATCAGCTTTTTACCATACTACTAACCATGAACGGGCAGGGTTAGGACTTATGCATATTTAAAAAAATTCTGAAATTTGTATATTGACTTTTTGTTTTACAGAGTATATTATGAATTATAGAGTGAATAACCCGAGGAAAGATATTCGGGTATGAGTGTGTAAGAACGTGATAGTTTTCGCAGGATTAAAAATTATATATGCAAAGAGAGATAGAGAGATAAAGATATTCTTTATCTCTCTTTTTTTGTCTTTTTAACGCTCCGGACGTTGCTAAAAGAATTGAATGGATAATTTTTTACAGTGAAATCAAAGAAAAAGGAGAATGTTTATGAATATTGTGATGTATGCAGGAATGACATATGGGTTGACTGCAATTATTTCATTAGTGGTTATAGCCCTTATTGTAGTTATGAATAAATTCCTAGGCGGAAATTCTCAAGAGAATAAGGAGGATATGAATTAAGATGAACTTTTTAATGCAACTGTTTCCAGGTATTGGGAGCTTCTTTGTCCAAGATCCAATAATTATTGGTGCGCGAATTGTTTTAATTATTTTGGGATTTGTTTTGGCTTATTATGGATATAAACGGACGTTGGAGCCGCTTATTATGGTTCCAATGGGCTTGGGTATGATTTGTATTAATACTGGTGTTTTGTTTTTAGCAAATGGGCAGACGGGTACGTTGTTTTTGAATCCGTTGATTGCCGATCCTACTAGTTTAATTAATATTATGCAGGTTAATTTTCTGCAGCCAATTTATAATTTTACGTTTAGTAACAGTTTGGTAGCATGTATGGTTTTTCTTGGTATTGGTGCGATGTGTGAAATTGGTTTTATTGTTTGCAATCCATGGACCAGTATTATTATTGCAATTTTTGCGGAAGCGGGTACATTTTTCACATTAATTATGGGTGTATGGTGTGGACTGACTCCGAATGAGGCAGTAGCCGTTGCTTCTATTGGGGGGGCTGATGGCCCAATGGTACTGTTCACTTCACTGATGGCAGCACCAGAACTTTTTGTTCCGATTTCTGTTATCGCATATTTGTATCTCAGTCTTACATATGCAGGGTATCCATGGCTTGTTAAATGGATGGTTCCTAAAAAATATCGTGGTATGGATATTCTGGTTGATATGCCGGAAGTTTCCAAAAAATCGAAGTTTATATTTATCGTTATTTCCTGTGGCGTACTTTGTTTGCTTCTGCCAATGGCTGCGCCACTTATTATGTCCTTTTTTCTTGGTATGGCAATCAAAGAGTCGGAAATTGTGCCTTATCAGGAACTTGTAGAAAATACGGTTTTGTATATGGCAACGTTGTTGCTGGGCCTGTTGTTAGGGTGTCTCTGTGAGGCAACGACGCTTTTGAATCCGAAAGTTTTTATTATTGTAATTTTAGGAATTCTGGCGCTGACTGTTTCCGGTGTTGTTGGTATTATCGGTGGCTGGGTCGTTTACTGGTGCAAGGGTGGTAAAAATTTCAACCCGGTAGTAGGAATAGCCGGTGTATCCTGTGTACCATCTACAGCTAAAATTGCTCAGCATGCAGTTGAAGATGAAAATCCGTTTGCTGTTGTGCTTCCAGTAGCAATGGGGGCTAATATAGGTGGCGTTATTGTATCAGCAGTTGCCTGTGGGGTTATGCTTTCTACACTTGGGTTTTTACAATAATAATTTAGAGGTTGATTTTTATGATAGATAAAAAAAAATATCTGTTGCATAAAATCGTGGGCAAGCCGTTGCTATATTTTGATTCTTTGGAGTCCACTAATATAACAGCGGCGCAAATGGCGCAAAAGGGTACGGGAGAAGGAACAATCATTCAGGCTGATTTTCAATTGGCCGGGCGTGGTCGGTTAGGGAGAAAATGGGATTCACCACCGGGTAAAGGATTGTGGTTTTCTCTGATTCTCAGACCAAGGATTGAACCACAGTTTGGTGCGCAGCTCACTCTTTTGACGGCGGTGTCTCTTGTGGAGACAATAGACATATTTGCGAATCTTCGCTGTTGTATTAAATGGCCGAATGATTTGCTTTTCGGTGAAAAAAAAATTGGTGGAATTTTATCGGAAATGACTCTGGATGAAATGGGAAATATTGATTATGTGATTGTAGGTATTGGCCTGAATGTAAATTTTACAAAAATAGATTTTGATAAGTCAGTAGCGGATACAGCTACTTCAATATATTTGCAAACAGGAAATTTATTCGATAGAAGTGAAGTTTTACTTGCCTTTCGAGAGATTTTTGAAAAGCATTATGAACTATGGCTGGCGCGAGGATTTGAATTTGTTAGAGAGAGATGGCTGGCTTATAATTGTACACTTGGTAAAAATGTTACAGTCAAAGATGATGGAAAAGTTATTTTTGAAGGTATTGCCGAATCTATTAAGTCTGATGGAAGTTTAATTGTAAAAGCGACTGATGGAACACGAAAAGAGTTTGATTTTGGTGAAATCAGCATACGCTTTTAAATAAGAATTTCTTCATGCATATTTGAGTCGGTTTTTAGTAAATATGATATGTAGCAGGTCTGATGAAAAATTTGATAGTGGTGATTTTGAGAGCGTATTAATATGCCATTATGGCATATTAATGCGCTTTTTTATCGGGCCTAAAATATATAAACTTAAATTTTGTAAAAGAGAAAGGAGAGACAAAAATGGAGCTTAAAAGTGTAAAACGCGAATGGAATACTTTGAAAAAAGATACTATGGCGCGTATGAAAGAAGCTGCTCCTTATGTCAAAAAAGGGAAAATTGTTGATGCCAATGATACGGTCGCTTTATTAGAGGCGGTTATCAAACCGGGAGATAAAGTGAATATTGAGGGGAACAATCAGAAGCAGGCAGACTTTTTGGCAAAGGCTTTGTGTCAGGTTGATAAGAAAAAAATTCATGATTTGCATATGGTTCAGTCGGTATTGACTTTACCGGAACACCTTGATGTTTTTGAAAAAGGAATTGCTAAGAAGCTTGATATGTCATTTTCTGGACCACAGGCTGGGCGTATTGCCGAGTTCTTACAGGAGGGCAAGTTGGAATTAGGAGCAATTCACACATATCTTGAATTGTATGGACGCTATTTTGTAGATTTGACACCGAAAGTCGCTCTGGTTGCGGCTACTATGGCAGATAAAGATGGTAATCTTTTCACTGGATTTAGTACAGAAGATACACCAGCAATTGTTGAAGCAACAAAATTCAGACAGGGGATTGTTATAGCTCAGGTCAATCAGATTGTTGATAAATTGCCGCGTGTTGATATTCCGGGTGATTGGGTCGATTATGTAATTCAGTCTCCTAAACCATTTTATATTGAACCATTGTTCACTAGAGATCCGGCGCTTATTACAGATGCTCAGGTCCTTAAAGGTATGATGGCGATTAAAGGAATTTATGCTGAGTATGGTGTGAAGCGGCTGAACCATGGAATTGGTTTTGATACAGCGGCAATTGAGCTTTTACTGCCGACTTATGGAGAATCACTGGGGCTTAAGGGAAAAATTTGTACGAATTTTATTTTAAATCCGCATCCGACTTTGATTCCGGCGATTGAATCCGGATGGGTTGAATCCGTGCATAGCTTTGGTGGTGAACTGGGCATGGAAGATTATGTTGCAGCTCGCAGTGATGTGTTTTTTGTTGGACCAGATGGATCAATGCGTTCGAATCGTGCTTTTTCACAGACTGCTGGTCATTATGCTATTGATATGTTTATTGGTGGTACACTGCAAATTGATCCATATGGTAATAGTAGTACAGCTACGGCAAATCGCGTGGCTGGCTTCGGTGGTGCTCCGAATATGGGTTGTGATGCCAAAGGCCGCCGTCATTCAACAGATGCTTGGCTTAAAGTTGGCGATGAATATGGTATGAAAAACGAAATGTATGGACCCGTACGCCGTGGTAAACGCCTTGTTGTACAGATTGCAGAAACCTTCCGTGGTAAACTCGAACCGGGCTTTGTCGAAGAGCTCGATGCTTGTGCACTAGCAAAAAATGCTCAGTTACCAATTGAACCAGTTATGATTTATGGTGATGATCTTACGCATATTATTACTGAAGAAGGTATCGCTTACCTGCATAAATGCGAAACAATGGAGCAAAGAACGGCTGCTATTCGTGGTATTGCAGGTTTTACAGAGGTCGGAATGAAAGCAGATCCTAAAGAAACCCAGCGTCTTAGAGATAAGGGGATTATTAAAACTCCAGTTGATTTGGGAATTGATATTAGAAAAGCAAATCGCTCTATGCTGGCTGCCAAAAATGTACATGATCTTGTTCACTGGTCGCATGGGCTTTATAACCCGCCGGCAAAGTTCAGAAATTGGTAAATTGGTAAATAAGGAGGAGATTTAAGTGGCTTTACAAACTTTAGAATTTGAGTTTCAGGATGCTGCCCCAAAGACGATTGAAAAAGAGTGGTCTCATTTGGGTGTTACCGGATCCGGTGATTTGGAAGTTCTTATGGAAAAAAAGGATCTGGCTGGAAAAGTAAAAGTGAAGGTTGTTACCCCGGTTATTGGGTTTGATACTGTATGGCAGAAGATGCTGCAAAAGTTTGTTTCGGATTGTCATGTAGGAAATGTCAGTATTGAGATTAATGATGATAATGCAACGCCAATCGTAGTTTATATGAGACTGCGCCAGGCACTTGCTGAGGCAAATGAAAAGGGAGCTGAAAAATAATGAAGAGTTGGAAAGAGTTATCTGGTGCCAGCTTTTTTAATGCAACTGCCCGTGAACGAGCTGTTGGCATGGTAGATGAAGACAGCTTTACCGAACTGTTGGGACCGCATGATCGTTTTACAAGTCCCCATCTTCCGGTTCTGGGAACGGCTGTTGAGTTTGATGATGGCATGGTAACTGGAGTTGGCCGCATTGGAAAACATCCGGTATTTGTTATCTCAATGGAAGGTAAGTTTATAGGTGGTTCTATTGGTGAAGTAAACGGCGGTAAAATGGTAGGGACAATCCGTTTGGCGGAAAAAGTTGCTGTCCGTATCAAGAAAAAACATCCGGATGAATATGAACAACGCCGGCCAATGGTAGTTATTTCATTTGAAACGGGTGGTGTACGTCTTCATGAAGCAAATGCTGGTCTTTTGGCTCATGCTGAAGTAATGGATGCTTTTCAGGATTGTCGTCGTAAGCTGCCGGTAGTCTGTGTTGTCGGTAGTAAAGTCGGCTGTTTTGGCGGCATGGGGTTTGTGGCTGCTGCTACGGATGTTATTATAATGAACGAGCAGGGGCGTATCGGTCTTACGGGTCCTGAAGTTATTGAGCAGGAAATGGGTAAGGAAGAGTTTGATGCTTCAGATAAAGCACTGGTTTATCGTACAACAGGTGCTAAACAAAAATATATTATGCAGGACTGTAACTATTTGGTCGAAGATACAATTGAAGCTTTTTATCTGGCTTTGGCTGAAGTTGCAGACAAAACATTAGATGAAATTGAAGGTATGCGACGTATCGGTTCGGTAAAACTGATTGAAGAGCAAATGGATATCGTTAAGCTTGTTGGTGATATGCAGCCTAAGGATGCAATGGATATGTGGAAATACTATGGCAATGCAAAGCCGGAAATTTTGCCAGAATTGTCAATACGGGAGTTTTTGCAAGTCGCTAAGCGTAGAGTTCGCGGATAAGAGGAGGATGAAAAAATGGATGAATTTGACAATACAATGATAGGCCGTGGTCGTGATGCAATCGGGATGATTATTGATCCGAAAACTTTTCAGGAAAATTCAGTAGGAGACTATTCTTTTGATCCGGAATATGGACCATGTGCAGCCGTTGGAACGGCTAAACTGCAAGGCCGTTGCATTACAGTTATCGCCAATGATGCACAGGCGTTTAATGATCGTTTCCCTGTTGTATTTGGTGGTATTATTGGCATGGAAGAAGCTTATAAAATGGCGATGACTGTTTATAAAAGCATGGAAGCCGATAAAGATAAGCCTATGGCAGAAAAAAGACCAATTGTTTTGATTGTTGATACTCCGGGTAACGGACCGGGAAAAATGGAAGAAATTGCCGGAATGAATAAGGCTACGGGCGGATATCAGCTGGCACTTGCAGAAGCTCGCAAAGCCGGACATCCGATTATTGCCTGTGTTATTGGTCGCGCAATTAGTGGTGCATTTTTGTGTCATGGATTACAGGCAGATCATATTTTGGCGCTGTCCAAAGATTATGGGACAATGATTCATGTTATGCCTATTACCAGTATTTCACGTATTACAAAAATGGATATTGAAAAGCTGGAGGCGCTGTCGACAAGTAATCCGGTTTTTGCCGCAGGCGTAGATTTCTTCTATAAGCTTGGTGGTGTAGAAGAAGTAATTAATACAGTAGATGATATGCGGGAAATTATTTCGAAACATATTAATGAAGTATATGCAATTAAGGCTGCCGGAAAATTTGATCGTCTTGGTCCTTGGGGCCGCGGTCTTCTTGGTGAAGAACGAGGCGGTCGTATTGTTCGTCTGAAAGCAATGGGGAAAATGGATGGTGAGTTTGAAACTGTAGCTGATCAGTATATTAATGCATAAAAAAAGGAGAGGCGTATGTCAGAACGATTCGATGAAATAAGCAAGCTGGTACGGGAGTTTGGTTCGACACCGGCATTTGAAGAAATGCCGCGTAGGACTTTAGTAGATAAAGGAATTCAGGGACCTACTTCTGCTCATGTTATTGAAGAAATACATACGCCGCTTAATCTGGCTTATGTAACATTTACTACAGGTACTACTGCTTTTCAAAATATTGTAGGCGTGACTTTTTCTGAACTACCTGAACGTATTAAGGCATCAAAAGCTGCTTTGCAGCATGCCGGAGTCCGAGCAGGTGATAAGGTGCTGGTAACATATCCACCTTTGGTAAATGTTTTTAGCGGTCAGGCTTTTAATGAATATGGTTTAAAGTGGTCCTTTTTGTACCGTTCCAGCCGGGATGCTTTTTTAGCAGCACTCTATGATGAAAAACCTGATGTAGTGGTTGGTGAGTCGTCTTTTTTACGAGCATCACTGGAAGATGCAAAAAATATGGGGATTGCAACAGAACTTCCTAAGCATATGATACTACTTGCAGCAGGAACCCCAATGGATCTTGATCTGCTGCCTGTGGCCGAAGAAGTGTTACAGGCAAAAGTACATGATTTATATGGGTGTCAGGAATTTGGCTGGATTTCTATAGATGGTATTCCTCTTAGAAATGATTTAAAACTGGCGTGTCCAGTGGAAGAAAAAGGTCAAAAATTTTTTGAACTGTTTGTGGGAGGAATGCCTACAGGAGATGCATTTCCTGTTTCAAAGAGTGGGCATATTTGCAATCGTAAAGGGAAAATTATTACATATCGCCGGGCACGTAAATTTATTGCTTCGACGGTTGTTGTAAAAGCTACAACGCTTTCAGCAAAGGAAACAATTCATCGGGTAGCAAAAAGTATTTTGCGGATTAAGGGTCGGGTAATTATTATTGATCCTCGGGTGGAAACGAATGCTGCAAGTACTGTTTTAGAGATTACTTCAGGACAGATGTTATCAGGGCAGGTAGAACGTATTACAATTCAAGGACCACAGCAAACAAAATTATTTGATGATCTTGTACAGGCGCAGATCGAATACCAACAAAATGGTAAGGCGGATCCTATATGGACGAAACAAAGTTAAAATTTATAAATAGACATGATTTTATTGTTATTTCGAATAAGGAACGGCAGAGAATTGGTAAACAATATTTGTCTGCATGTCCATTGAATCAAAGAGACTTTGGCAAAGAATTATTTTTTAATACTAAATATAGTATTCCGGGGATAGCCCGGCGTGAAGAGTCTTCGAAAGACAGAAGTTTGCTGCCGGTTGGGTTTGTTCCGTGTACAAAATATTGCGGGCAGCGGCTGCGCATTGCTGCTGCAGTTTATATGACAGAAGTAGAGGACGTTGTCTGCCCTGAAAAAATTTTACGTATGCCTTTTATACCACGAAACAAGTGTATGAGTGCATTAGCGGATATTAATGCGTGGGCAGCAGCACAGAGTTTGTCTTTGGGAGTTTTAGGATCTGCCGGATTAGAAATATTTACAGGTAGTCCTTATACGGATAAGGACTCAGATCTTGATTTGCTGATGAATGCTTGTTCTTTTTTTCATATAAAGAAAATTTATGATCAATTACAGGCTATTAGTCGTATATATGCGGTTTCGTTGGATTTAGAAATAAGTCTGCCCAATGGGTATGGTGTTAAAGCAGCAGAGCTGTTTATGGAGACAAGGACTGTATTGGGAAAAAGTCTGCAAGATGTTGTGCTATTAAAAAGAGAAGAAATCCTCTGCTTAATAAATTAAAAAGGAGAGAGTTTATTTATGGAAATCAAATCACGTGTACCAGGAAAAATTGTTCGTTTTGAAAAGCAGGTAGGAGATCAGGTAATAGTAAAAGATATTCTTATTATTATGGAAGCTATGAAGATGAGACAAGTTATTCCGAGTCCGGTTGCTGGTGTTGTTAAGGAATATAAGGTACAGCCGGGTGATCGTGTTTCAGCTGGTGCTGTTGTCGCTATCGTGGAATAAAATATATTATTGAAGTATAAAAAAAGGAGAGAGTTTATTTATGGAAATCAAATCACGTGTACCAGGGAAAATTGTTCGTTTTGAAAAGCAGGTAGGAGATCAGGTAGCCGTAAAAGATATTCTTATTATTATGGAAGCTATGAAGATGAGACAAGTTATTCCGAGTCCGGTTGCTGGTGTTGTCAAGGAATATAAGGTACAACCGGGTGACCGTGTTTCAGCTGGTGCTGTTGTCGCTATCGTAGAATAAGATTTTTCAAAGCAATAATAATAGCGGGTGGTGCCTGATAAAGTTGTTTTTACAGGGCTTCATCCGCAATATTGCTATTATGGGAATAAGCTTCGTTGTATCACACAAATTGAAGTTTATGCGATAATTAAAAATTGTACTAAGGCGGTGTTTTATATGGCAATTTATGGTGTGGCATTGTTGGCAGGTTGTATGTTTGCGGGAGTGTTTTTAGGTGATGTTTTAGGGGTACTTCTTAATGTTAAGGCAAATGTTGGCGGTGTTGGCTTCGCTATGTTCTTTTTGATTATTTTGGCTAATCGCGGAATTGACAAAGGCTGGTTAAATGAAAAATCGCAAAGTGGTATTTCGTTTTGGAGCGCAATGTATATCCCTATTGTCGTTGCTATGAGTTCGATTCAAGATGTTGTTGCTGCTTTGAGCAGTGGTCCACTGGCGATTCTTAGCGGGCTTCTTGGTACGGCAATTGCTTTTGCCTTTGTTCCGGTTCTTGTAAAAATGGGATCAAAAGGTTAAGGTGCAAATTATAAATAGATAGTTTGAAAAAATAAAGATAAAAGGATGAGTGATTTTGGAATATAAAGAATTTTTCTAAATATTCCTTTATTATTAGCCAGATACGAGGAGTTGAATTATATGGATTTAGCAGCTATGTTTTCGAAAATGTTTGTTTCCAATGGGCTTATTGGTGCTTTTATTGTTGTTGGGGTTGTAACGTTTATCGCTTACAAATTAGCAGGTATTACTAAAGGCCGGATTCATGGCTCGGCGGTAGCTATTTTTGCCGGATTAGTTCTCGCTTATATTGGAGGAAGTCTTACCGGTGGGCATAAGGGATTTGCAAGTATTCCTATGTTTGCGGGTGTTGGTTTTATGGGCGGAGGTATGCTACGTGATTTTGCCATTGTATCAACGGCTTTCGGAGCAGATCTTCGTGAAATTAAAAAGTGCGGCATTGCAGGTGTTTTGTCGCTATTTATAGGAATTATTACTTCGTTTGTTGTCGGTATTGCCTTTGCATATATGTGGGGTTATCATGATGTTGTCAGTATGGCTACAATTGGCGCAGGTGTTGTTACTTTTGTTGTAGGTCCGGTCACCGGAGCGGCATTAGGAGCATCTTCAGAAGTAGTAGCTATTTCAATTGCTGCGGGTGTTGTTAAGTCTGTAACAGTTATGATTGCAACGCCTTTAGTTGCAGATCTGCTTGGTTTGCGTAATCCGCAAGCTGCTATGATGTATGGTGGTCTTATGGGGACGACGTCAGGCACTGCAGCCGGTATGGCCGCGGTAGATCCAAAACTGGTTCCGTATGCTGCAATGACGGCAACATTTTATACTGGTATGGGCTGCTTATTGTGTCCATCAATTTTGTATTTGGCATTAAATGCCGTTATGGGGTAATCAATATATGGATTTTCAGGCAGGCAGGAGTAGTTTACTGCCTGCCTTTTAGAAGTTTATGGAGGACATATGAATTCGTTAATGCAGCTCAGTGAATATTTGTCACAAGCAATTTTGTTGGAAGTTTCGGCTTATCCAAAACCAGGGTTGGTTACACGTTGTGCGAATGGTTCGCATAAAGATATGAGTCTTATTACATTTATGATGAGTTCTGTTATTGTATCAAAAACGTTTTATCAGCTTTTTGACATTGGCCGTGATTTTGCGAAAGATGAAAAAGCCTTGTTTGAACAAGTGCGTATATGGGGACAAGGAGCTGAACAAAGGCTGTTGGCCAGTACTAAGGGTGTTAATACTCAGCGTGGAATTTTGTTTGCTGGTGGGATTTTGTCAGCAGCAGGTGGGTTTTTGGCAGATGCATCACCTGCGAAAGTATCGGTCCGAAAACTTTGCAATACTGTCAAAAAAATGACTGCGGGCTTGGTATACAAAGAACTGAAATGTTTGAATAAAAATAATAATTTAACAGCAGGAGAACAACTTTTTAAAAAATATAAAATTACGGGTATTCGTGGTGAGGTGGAACAAGGTTTTCCCAGTGTACGTCATTTAGGGCTTCCTGCTCTGTATGATGCTTTTTCACGGGGTGCTTGTATCAATGATGCATTGGTACAGGTGCTGCTTTCTCTTATGACAGTTGTTGAAGACTCTAATATAGTTTGGCGAACAAATTTTAAAGAACTGAAAAATGTACAAGAAAAAGCACAAGAAATTCTTCTAAAAGGAGGTGTATTTTCTGAGGCCGGGTGCAGAGAATTAAAAGTTTTAGATGAATATTGTATACAAAAACGTATTAGTCCGGGAGGTACGGCAGATTTACTTTCTATAACAGTAGCGCTGTTTCTTTTTGAAAATGGCACTTTCCCAGTTATGATTATATAGAGACGATAAGGACAATAGGGATGGTTTTCAGGGTAAAATATAATAGTATTGGTAAATTTTGCTGGAATTCGTTTTTGTTAAAAAAACTGGCAAAATATTTTAGGAGGAATCGATATGCTGCATTCTATGAAAGCACGATTTATTTGTATAATTCTTGGTGTAACGGTTATGACAACGATTATATTGAGTGGCTTTTTTGTATATAACATGATACAGGAAAATCAACGTCAATTAGCTGACTATAAGGAAGAGCTTTATGCTACTGTCGAACGCGAATTAAAAATTGAAACCGAGTCAGCAATTAGCCTGATTAAAGGGGTTTATAAAAAGCAGCAGACCGGCTTACTTACTGCAGAACAGGCAAAAAAAGAAGCAGCGGATCTAGTGCGTGAAATGCGGTATGATGATACTGCCGGCTATTTTTTTGTTGATACTTATGACGGAACCAGTGTAGTTTTGCTTGGTAATAAAATTGAAGGACAGTCCCGTATTAATTCGGTCACACCAGATGGAAAGCTTTTTGTGAAAGAATTGTTGCAGAATGGGCGTAAGGAAACTGGTGGGTATACGGATGTCATGTTCCCAAAGCCGAACCAGACAGAAGTACTGCCAAAGCGTATATATAGTGCAGCTTTTGAACCATATCAATGGGTAGTAAGTACGGGGATATATATTGATGATATTAACACAAAAATGGCAGTTAAACAGGCCAAAGCAGATCAGATGCTGAAAAAAAGCTTATTACAGGTTTTCGTGGCATTGGTTGTTTTGTTAGGATTTTTTACGGCGTTTGCTATATATATAGGAAAGAAAACTGCAGCACCGATTAAGTTTGTCACAGATAAAATGGAGTTACTGTCAACAGGAGATTTTAGTATTTCTGTGAATACAGATCTGACGCATAGACAAGATGAAATCGGCACGATGAGTCGTGCATTGCAAAAGCTTCGAACAAATATTCGAGATCTGATGAAGCAGATTTCGGAATCGGCGGAATATGTTGCAGCTTCTTCCGAAGAACTGACTTCCAGCGCAGAAGAGTCTTCGGCAGTCAGTGGGCAGGTGGCAAATTCCATTGTAAATGTTGCTGGTTCATGTAATGAGCAGTTTAAGTCGGTTGAGCAAGCCAATAATCGAACACAAGAGCTTTCAGGTCGTATGCAGCAGTTTAAGTGCACGATTGATGAGTCCGGTAGTAAAATTCGTTTGACAAGTGATGCGGCCAGTCGTGGCAGTACGGATATAGTAGCAGCAGTACAACAAATGAAAATGATTGAATCCTCTGTGGGCGCATCTGCTGAAGTTATAGCCGGTCTGGGAGAGGAATCAAAGAAGATCGGTACGATTGTTGATACGATTGGTAATATTGCCTCACAAACAAATTTGCTGGCTTTAAATGCGGCGATTGAAGCGGCTCGTGCCGGTGAGCATGGTCGTGGTTTTTCAGTTGTAGCGGAAGAGGTTCGTAAGCTGGCGGAACAATCGCAGGAAGCTGCCGGTGAAATTGCTAAACTGATAGGTAATATTCAACAAGAAGCGCAAAATGCAGTAAACGCAATGCAAAAAGGGCAGGAACAGGTGCAAGGCGGGACAAAGGCGGTCAGTAATGCAGGAAAAACTTTTAATGATATTGTGGAAATGGTAACAAAGGTTGCTGCGGAGTCAGGAACTATGGGGAAAATAATTATAGAGCTTTCGCAAGGAACGGAAGAAATTATGTCTGCAGTTAGTAAAATAGACGAAATGAGTAAAAAAGTTTCTTCAGAAGCGGGAACTGTTTCTGCTTCGACAGAGGAACAATCTGCATCTATGCATGAAATTGCAGATTCAAGTCGGGAACTAGCCGAAATGGCGCAAAATTTGCAGAATGCTGTTAAGCATTTTAAAATATAAATGTTTTAAATTTGTGAGGCTGTCGCACGTTACAAAAACCCCTGGTAGCTTTTTTTTGCAAAAAAAGAACTCTAAGGTTTTTAATCGTCTGAGAGTACGTGTAAAATTAAAGTATGAAAAAAACCAAAACTTACACAAACAGATTATACGACTTCTGGGAGTTCTTATCAATTGCATCTTCCACTAAATATTGAATTTCAGATTTCAAAGGATGACCCAGCCAGCCTGCTTCGTTACTTTGTTGAAGGGATGGATTTATCAGAGCTTTACCATACATATTATCGGCGATGCCACGGCAGATGTTTGAAATCCTTATCTATGCTTACAGGAACTGTATTCGCAGTTCCTGCAAAATAGAGCAGACCTGTAGACGAGACATCAATTTCATGTTTCTTCTTGAAGGTAAGCATGCACCAGATTATGCGACCGTCGCCAGATTCCGTTCCATTCATCTATCCTCTTGTGTAAAAGAAATTTTTGCTCAGATGGACAGTCGCTGAGCCAATTTGAGCGAGGCTTCCCTCGAGAATATCTTCATCGATGGAACAAAGATTGAGGTCTCCGCAAACAAATATAAATTCGTTTGGAAAAAATTTGTAACAAAGAATATGCAAAAGCTTATGAATAAGATTCCTGTTTTTATCGAGCAGGTTGAAGGGAATTTTAGTATCCATGTGATGTATGAGAAAGGAATTAAGATGTATCACTTGAGGCGTTTTCTTGGACGAGGAAAAATAAGTGCATTAGTAGAAAGCATGTTGATGGCAATAGCGCATAATATAGGAAAGCTTCATCATAAAATACAGTCAGGCAGATCAGGACAGTATCTATTCCCTGTAAATAACGCAGCCTAAAAGAAAAGACGTACGAAAAACCCAGTAAAAGATGGGATGTTTTCGTGCGTCTTTTTTTATTCTCCAATATTTGGGATAACTTCAAGTAGTTTTTGTAATCAAAAAAGAGAGCTGGCACAGAAGTGAAAAACCACTTCATGCGACAGCCCTCTTTTTATGTGAAATTTTATTTTTTTAGATGAAATGGTATCGTTGAGACAATAACATTTTTCTTTAAAATGAGCAGTGTTCGTAAAATCAAACCAGTTTGATTATGCAAAAGTCGATGCCACCATTTTCTCGTTTCAAATTCTGGAATCAAAATGGTTATATAGTCATTCGGACCTTTTTCGTTGGAGAGTTCTTCAATAAAATCAATCAGCGGCTGCACAACGAGGCGGTATGGTGAATAAATTGTGACCAATTTAATACCTGGATTCCAGCAATTCCATTTTTCTTGTACCTTTTTACCAATTTCTTCATTGGTAGCAATATGAACAGCCATGACATCATCGCCGATGGATTTTGCATATTTTAAGGTTTCCGCGATTACACTGGTTGGACTAGAAATTGGAACGATGACGATATTTTGTCCGCCTTGTATTTCTGTTGTAAAAGCAGGGTTCATATCTTCGATTGGCAGATGGAGTTGTTCAGCCATATTATTATAATGACCTTTGATTTTTTTGAAAATAAAAATCATCACTGGGATAAAAATGAGAACCATCCAGGCTCCATGGGTGAATTTACTGATGCCGATAATTAAGACAACAATACCGGTTACGATAGCACCAACGGTATTGATTGAGGCACGCAGCATCCAATATGATCCTTTGACGCGGCGCCAATGGATAATCATCCCTGTTTGGGCAATGGTAAAAGATAAAAAGACACCAATCGCGTATAGAGAAATCAAATGATCCGTATTTCCCTGGTAAATGAAAATCAAAACACCAGCAGCGATACTTAATAAGACAATCCCGTTCGAAAAACTAAGCCGTTCACCTCGTTCACCAAGATAACGCGGCATATAGCCATCACGGGCTAAGATAGACAACAGCGGCGGGAGTCCATTGAAGGATGTGTTCGCGGCTAAATAAAGCACTAACATTGTAGTGATTTGGATATAATAATAAAACCAGCTGCGACCGAAGGTTAATTCTGCTATTTTTGATAAAGAAGTAGCATCGGACAGTGGTAAAATATGAAAATGCATGATTAAAAACGAAATACCAATGAACATAAAGCCAAGCAGGCCCGACATACAAAATGTTGTTTTGGTTGCATTTTTAACTGCAGGTTCTTTAAACATAGGAACACCGTTTGAAATAGCTTCGACACCTGTCATGGAGCTACAGCCGTTGGCGAAAGCTCTCGATAATAATAAGACCATACTCCAGTCAAAATTGCGTTCGAGTGATTCAGTTGGAATAATTGGTGCTTGTTGTGTAACAGCTTGGTAAATACCAGTTGCAATCAAAGCTAAAATACCAAAAATAAAAGCGTAGGTTGGAAAAACGAAAGCAGATGAAGATTCGCGTATACCTCGTAAATTAACGAGCATGAGAACTAAAAATAAGATCAGTAAATCAATGCTTACTTCATATTGCAATAAATCAGGAAACGCTGAAATGATGGCGGCTGTGCCTGCTGAAACACTAACTGCTACCGTGAGTGTATAATCGGCAAATAGGGCAGCTGCAGCCGTTAATGCTGGGAATTCACCCAGATTTTCAATGGCTACTGCATAAGAACCGCCGCCGCCAGGATTCGCTTTACCTACTTGAACATAAGAAATCGTTACAATTGCTAATAATAGTAAAATTGCTATCGCAACATGGCTTAAGTAGCCGTATGCTAAAAGCCCTGGAACAGCTAGGATGATCATAATTTGCTCTGGTCCATAAGCGACCGAAGAGAGCGCATCCGAAGAAAAAATAGCTAGGGCCTTCCAATTTGAAAGTTTTTCATTTGAAATTTCTTGATTGTGCAACGGCCTGCCGATTAATAATCGCCTAAGCAAACGCATCATAGTTTGTGTCAACCTCCAGTTAATATATAAAAATATATTTATAAAAAAACGCATAGCATTTTGGATTGTCAATCTGATAAAAAATGCACAAAAAAAAGACCATGGGTGGTCTTGTAACCCTAATTTTGGCCGACGAAGTTAGCTGACGGGTAGGATGATAAGAGAAAAACATCCTTTCTATTCCTTGAATAGAATTAACCCCAAAAGTTTTGGTTCCTCCGCTTCTTACAATAAGAACTAAGCCATTAATTTTTTTGTATGAATCACATTATACACCTTCACTAGTATAAATAAAAGATAAATTTTTATTGTAAAATTTTATCTTTTATTTATTGTAAATGAAGTGTAAAAAATTTACATTCCAACAACGATTTTATTCGATCTTTTTTGCTTGACAAATTTTTCAATAACTATATAATTAGTTATATGAAACTAATTACTGAAAGAGGAATTTGAATATGGCAACGGAAGATCTTATCGTCAAGGCGATTAACATTTTATCTGATGAAATGCGTTTATGTATGAGGAAACATAAAGAGCAAGTACCAGATGGCAAGGAATTATTTAACTTGTCCATAACACAGCTGCATTACCTTCATGCTATAAAAAAGTGCATAACCCCGACGATTACTGAACTTGCTGAAATATTTGGTGTACAAAAATCAACGGTAACGGTTGCTGTGAATAAACTTCTGCAGCGTGGCTTTTTGGAAAAAACTGCATCACAAAGTGATTTACGCGTTGTCCATGTTAGTTTATCAGAAAAAGGCAAACGTTTGATTGAAATTGAAGATCAGGGATATTATCAGTTTGCCGGTCAAGTTATACAAAGTTTGACCGAGGTTGAAAAAACACAATTTGTTAAATTGCTGCACAAAATAACACAGTAACAATACTGCCCGCATCCAGCGGGTTTTATATATATCGATGGTTAGTTTTATAAAACTAAATTAATGAAATGAGGATTTTTATGAAGCATATAAAAGCTTTTATTTTTGCAGCAGTTGTGTTGCTGCTTTTTGTTACGGCAAATCCAGTAGTGCTCGCAGGGTCTGCGGTCACATCCCCCAATATTGAACAACAGGTTTTGCTCGTGATCGGTGATTTGTCACAAGAAAATTATGGTACGGAGCTCACAGATCTGGTTTATAAGCAGCTGCAAGGTCAAATACCGGGGCTGGTTCTTGCTGAATCAGTGGATACAGCAAATTTAGAGCAAGCCGATCTACAAACACTGGCAGTGCAAAAAAATGTTAAGCAAATTTTATTTGTAGAAATTTTGCCAACAAAATCTGATTTTAAAGATATTATATGCTACAAACAACTTCGCTCTCAAGCAACCTTGAAAATCCGTTTATATGATCGGGATAATCAAAAATATCTCATGCGAGAGATTGTGACTGGTACAGATCAAAATACAACATGGATACCATATACCGGAGTTGGTAAAAAAGTAACTGTTCAGAAAGCCGTTCAAAATGCGTCTGTCATCGTTGGTGACAAAGTCAATCAACTACGTTCAGCCCCTAAAGAATGACTTTTTTTATGGAGGAATGAAGCATGAATCGGCGAAGTTTTCTTATTCGGAGTGGATTGATGTTACTCACAGCAGGCGGTGGAACAATGCTGTTTCGTTCATTAAATGAGCTAAAAACCCTGGGACGTCAGGGGCTGACTCAAGGTGTGGAAGGACTTGATGCGGATCATGCCGCTATTTTATACTTTGCAGCCTTAGCACCGAGTGGTCATAATGCGCAGCCTTGGACGGTGAAAATTCTAACAGAAAACCATTGGATTTTGGGAACAGCAGAGTCGAGATGGCTGCCTGTGATTGATCCCGGTAATCGAGAAATGCTGATTTCACTGGGCGCTTTTTTAGAGAATCTTATTTTAGCTGCACAGCAGTACGGATATGCGGTAAAATCACAACTTGTACCAGAGAACTCTAAGAACCAGGCGGTCATTGATATTACGTTTTGCAAAGGGACCATACCTTACACCACGGATTGCAGCCGTATTGAAATGCGTCGTACGCTGCGCAATAACATGCTGCCAACATTGTTGTCACCGGAAGACATCGATCTTTTGGTCGGTGAACAGAAAGAGACTTGGTTTTATTTTTCCCAGCAATCCGCGGAGGGGCAGTATTTAGCTGCAATGACAGTAGAGGCTAACAAAACACAGACTTATAAAGAAGCTGCACAGATCGAACTGGCACAATGGATTCGCTGGTCAAATCGTGATGTTATGAAATTTCGCAATGGACTAACTGCTGAAACGATGGAAATTGAGGGGGTTTCCAGGTGGTATGTGAAAAATTTTTATACGGATAAATCTGTGCTTGGACATGATTTTCGGCAAGCGACGATTGAAAAAATAAAAGAACAAACCGCTGCCGGAGGTGGTTGGCTTTTAATTACAAGTGCGACATCAAGACAAGGGCTTATTAATGTCGGACGTAAACTAGAACGAATCTGGCTTACCTTGCGGGAGCATAAGATTGCGATTCATCCGATGAATCAGCTAATTGAGGAAGAGACTTTTAAGCAAGTCGCAGCTGAGAAATTGGGAATGAAACATGAATTGCAGCTTTTATTGCGGGTCGGATATACGGCTGCGTATCCGATGCCGGTAAGCCCTCGTATGGCAAGGGAGACAATCCTTTTATGATCCTATTTATCGATGATGTTGGATTCTTAAAGAGTCTGGCATTATTTTTTTGTTTAAAATTAGGATAAAGGAAATTTTCTATTGATGGAGAAATTACAATTTAAGAATAATTTCTTATTATATCAGGTTGTATAAATCAAACATGAAAGACAATTCATAATAATATGACATATTTGGATAAGTTTTGGTAGAATGCTAACAATTGAAGTGAGTATTTCATGTAAATAAAAATTTTAAGGCATAATCTGTATTATTTATAGAAGTGCCTTTTTTAGTGGGTTTTTAAAATGAAATTTATTAAGGAAGGAAAAAGTGAGAATATGACGCGTTTACGGCAATTTGATGTGGATAGTTATCGGATTTTAGCTGAACTTAGTGAAGCGGTTATGTTTGAGTGGGAAATCCATCCAGATTGTTTTTTTGCTGCAGCGAATTGGAAACTTAACTTTGGACATGAACCGATTATGGAAAATTTTAGCCAAAACATAGAAAAAATCTTTTTTATGCATCCTGATGATAAGGATGTATTGCTTGAATATGTAAATAAAATAAAAAACGGCCCCAATAACTTGTCATTTACACAAAATTATCTAAAATTTGAAATGCGGCTCAAAAATAAAGACCAAGAGTATATTTGGTTTAGGCTGCGTTTGATTTTACGGTATATTGATGATGTACACCCTGATCGGCTGTTAGGCATGATGACAAATATTGATGAGGAGAAAAAAGAATTTGAGCTGCTGCGTTATCAGGCGCAAAAAGATTTATTGACGGGACTTTATAATAAAATGACAACCAACACGCTGATTACTGAATATCTTGAAAATAGTTGTCTGCCGGATAAAAAACAGGCATTATTTATTATTGATATTGATGGTTTCAAAGAAGTAAATGATCATTTTGGCCATTTGTTTGGGGATGCGGTGATTGCTGACTTGGCGCAGCGTATTGAAAAAACATTTCGTGAGACGGATATTGTGGGACGAATTGGCGGCGATGAGTTTATCGTCTTGATTAAGAATATCAGTAAACTGGAACTTATCGAGCAAAAAGCGCAGGAGCTGTTGAAATATTTAAAGCGGACGTACTCCAGTAATGGAGAGACTTATGCGGTTTCAGCGAGTATTGGCATTGCCCTTTGTCCGGATCATGGTACTTTCTTTACAGATTTATTCAATAAAGCAGACCATGCCCTTTATTATGTAAAAGAACATGGGAAAAATAATTATGCATTATATCATCAAAAACTACCAGAGGCGGCATATAACAATGCAAGAATAGATACACAGAAAGTGGATAGTACAAAACGCCGTAAAAAAAGTTTTCATGAGAATGTTATTGAATATGTTTTTAAAATTCTCTATCACACGAAAGATGCAAATGTGGCTATTAATTTAATCTTGGAGGTGATTGGTGAAAAGTATGATATTAGTCGAATGTTTATTCTCGAACGAACGGCAGTGGGCGGATATGTGAATACGTTTGAATGGTGCAATTATGATGTTGAATCCAGACAAGCGGAGCAACAAGATATTCCGAAGGAAGCAGCTGAAAAATTTAAGCCATATTTTGATGAAAACGGAATTTTTAGCTGTGTAAATATTGCAATGCTGCCAAACGAACTGCGACAATATTTTGCAGGTACCCCCGTGCGAGCTTTGCTCGAATGCCAAATGATAGAAGGCGGTGTTGCGGCTGGATTTATTGGTTTTGAATACAATGAATATGCCCGAATGTGGAAAAGCGATGAAATTGAATCGCTTTCTTTTACAGCAGAAATTTTAAGTACTTTTTTGCTTAAAAAAAGAGCAATGGATAAATTACAGGTTGTACACTTACAAACTCTGGAAATTTTGGATAATATTGATTCCTTTGTGTATGTTATCGATAAAAAATCTCACGAAACACTGTTTTTAAATAAAAAAGCAATTGAATTTTTTGGCGCAAATAAAATTGGTGGGCGCTGTTACGAGTTTATTAGCTGCGAAGATGGACCCTGCGATTATTGTCCAATGCTTTTTCTAACCGATTCGCTGGATCATGTTGCACAGGAAGTTTATTTGCCAAAACGAAACTTGTGGTTCAAGGCTGCCGTTTCAAGGATACAATGGACGGAAGGTCGTGATGTTTGTTTACTGCATTGCCATGATATTACAGCATATAAAACAAAATAAGTTTTTTAGTATAGAAGGTGGTGGTATATCAGCTATTGATGCAAATAGAAATGCAGCTGTTGCGGCCTGGGGGATTCTGTATTTTTGATATTTTTACGATGGATTTTGTTTAGACTTTAGTGGATTCGTTTGTCCTTATCGCAAGAAAAAGGACAGCTATCCGGATTCTTTGAGCCGGTTAACTCTCCTTTTTCTTATGTAACTATTTTACGATAACGTCTATTCTAGCGTATACTTTTTTTACTAACGAGTAGTACTTTACTTATTACTTATGAAAAAACTGGCAATATCCATTTCTAAGCCATCAGCAATTGCGAATAAAACGTCCAATGAATAGGCTTTTGTGGAGTTAGGTGCTTCGATTTTACTTAAGTAGCTTTTGCTGATACCAATTTTAGCGGCGAAGGCTTCTTGTGAAAATCCTTTGAGGTTTCGATAATAAATTATTTTTTTGGCAATTTGACGATAACGATCGTCATAACTAGTTCGCATCATTACATTCCTCCCTTCAGATAAAATTATAGATAGCTTCAATTTAAGGTGTGTGGCACTTATTGTGAAATAAAAAATTTTAACAATATTGCACTTATGGTGAATTGGGGATATAATTGATGTAAAATGGTCGGATAATGCGCAATTGAATCAAGTAAGATTTTAAATAATATATTAGGAGAAAGGGTGAGGTATATGAGCTTTTTAGATAATATTAAAGTAAGTTTAAAAATCGGAATTTTAGTGATTATTGCGCTTGTTATTGTAGGTGTTGTCGGTGGTGTTGGATATGTCTATTTGCAAAAAGCAAATACAAATCTGACGGTTTTATATGAGGACCGCTTAGTGCCGGTGAAATTAATTAATGGAATTCGTACCGATATTGCCAAGGCCAATACAGCTCTCCTGGAATTAATGATTACGGAAGATGATTCGAAAAATAAGGAGTTAAAGAAAGCCATTGATGATATTGCTGGTAATACTAATACTGTGTATGGTCAATTGGACAAAATGAAAATGGATGCGAAAGGACAGGAGTTGTTTGCCAATATCAAAACAGCAACAGCTAACTTTCGTAATGTACGGAGCAAAGTGCTTGATTTAGCACTGCAAAATAAAAATGCGGAAGCCTATGCCTTATATGAAAAAGATGTGTACCCGGCTTCTATTGCTTTCGCAAAAAGTTTAGATGATTTTGCGGATTATTATTCGAATTTGTCGGAGCAGATGAAAGTGGACAGTGAAAATAGTGCCAGTGAGGCAAATCGAATTTCATGGGGAATTCTTTTTCTGGCTTTTCTTTTACTTGGGTTTAGTGGATTTTATATCAGTAAAGTTATTACAAAACCACTGGGGTTCATGGTCTCAGTTTGTAAAGAATTTGAAAATGGTGATTTTCGCGATAAACCTAGAAAGCTGGTGCGCAGCGATGAAGTTGGCCAGCTGGCCGATGCCTTAGCCAGTATGCGGGATAGCCTTCGCCGCTTAATGAAAAATGTCAATGTTTCCGCTGAACAGCTAGCGGCCTCTTCTGAAGAATTAACAGCCAGTGCGGAACAGTCGGCACAGGCTTCAACTCAGGTTGCTGTTTCTATTACAGACGTGGCTAATGTTGCAGTAGAACAAATGAAAGCAACCGATGATACTTCAGGGGTCGTAGAACAGATATCTGCGGGTATCGAAGAAATATCGGCTGGAGCGAATGAGGTTACACATCAAGTGTTGCAAACCGAAGAACAGGCGAAAAAAGGAACGATTGCAGTCGGCAAAGCGGTAAAGCAAATGAAATCGATCGAAAATACGGTTATTTCATCGGCACAGGTCGTTAGCAAACTAGGTGAACGGTCCAAGGAAATTGGTCAGATTGTCGATACGATTTCTGGAATTGCCGGACAGACCAATTTGCTGGCACTGAATGCTGCCATTGAAGCAGCTCGAGCTGGGGAACAAGGCCGTGGGTTTGCCGTTGTTGCCGAAGAAGTGCGTAAGCTTGCGGAACAGTCACAAGAAGCGGCAAAACAAATTGCAGAACTCATCGGACAAATCCAAGGTGAAACAGAAAATGCGGTGCAGGCAATGAATACTGGAACCCATGAAGTGAAAATCGGTGCAGAAGTTGTTACAGAATCTGGACAAGCTTTCGAAGATATTGCCAAACGAGTGAATCAGGTGACCGGAAAAGTACAGGGAATTTCAACAGCAATTGAACACATGGCGACTAGCAGCCAACAGATTGTGGTATCCGTTCAAAAAATTGATGGCTTTAGTAAACATGTTGTTGGTGAAACGGAATCGGTATCAGCCGCTACCGAACAGCAATCCGCCTCGATGGAAGAAATTGCCTCGGCTAGTCAGGCGTTAGCGCAGCTTGCCGTTGGTCTTCAAACAGAAGTTAAAAAGTTTAGAATTTGATTTTTTGATTTAGAGATACAATCCAATATTTTTAATAAGTGAAACGGAGAACCCCAGGTCACGAATTGTTTATGAAAACGATTCGTGACCTTTTTTTGTGCAAAAGTAGGAAGGAAGCACTCACTGCGTATTGTGCGTGCTTCCTTCAGCTTTTGGTCAAGTGGTTGCAACTTAACATAAAAGAACCCACTCTTTAAGTATCGAGCATATCGTCGTCGGATATTAATATTTCGATAGCTTTTCGTTTTTTAGGAGATAGTTTATTTAGTTTTTTTAATAAATTCCAATCCTCAGTCGATATCGAGATAAGAGCCGGCGGAATTTTGTATGGAATAGGTTGTTGTCCACAAATCAACCAATCTGTTGTTACAACATATAAATCCGCTAATACTTTCAAGGTATAAGGATCTGGAGAGCTAACATTGTTTTCATAATTAGATAATGTTTTGTTGTTGATGCCTGTGCGTTCTTTTACTTGTATTTGTGATAGCTTGGAAACTTCTCTTACTTGGCGTAGGCGATCTCCTAGTTTCAATTAGTTTCACCTCCATGTAGTCTATGATACAAAAAAAATAATATAAAAAGAGTCTAATCCAAGAATAATAGAATTGCTATTGACTTCCAATAAAATAGGAATTACACTAAAAAGAGACTTGACACCTGTTGACTTAAAAAAATATAGCATATGATTTTCAGGACTTAATAATTCATATGCTTTAAAATAAAAAACATTGTATTTATAAGGAGAGATTGAAATGAGTAAGTATCAAGAAAAAGCTGGGCATGAGGTAGACTTAGATAAAATTACATTGACTGATGTAATTGATCTTGGATTTCTGCAACAATTTCAAGATGATTTTGCCAAAGGCGTGGGGGTAGCAAGTGTAACCGTTGATGCAGATGGTAAGCCTGTTACAAATCCTAGTAGTTATACACGGTTTTGTATGGATTTTGTCCATTCGACGGATTGTGGTGACAAGCGCTGTGCGGAATCTCATCATAAAGGTGGAGATGAAGCTGCTCGCACTGGTAAACCTGTTGTTTATGAATGCCATGCTGGTGTAATAGATTTTGCGGCTCCAATTATGCTTGAGGGACGTCATATTGGAACAATTCTAGGCGGGCAGGTTTTGGCAGAAGAACCAATTGAGGATAAATATCGGAAAGTTGCGAAAGAAATAGGTGTTGCTGAAGAAGGTTTTATTGAAGCGGTTAAAGATGTGCGGATCTTGTCGAGGGAACGGATTGAAGCTGCAGCCAATGTACTTTTTATTGTAGCCAATAATATGTCTCGCGAAGCTTATCAGAAAATGAAATTGCAGACGGCATCTGAAACACTGAGTGATGGGATCGGACAAATATCGGCAACCATGCAGGAACTCGCAGCATCGGCATCTACGGTAAGCCATACACAAACGAATTTAAACAACGAAATTAAAAATGTAAACACAGTTACTGGAAAAATAGATGAAGTGATGGATTTTATAAAAGATATTGCGGATGAAACCAGGCTTTTAGGTTTAAATGCAGCGATCGAAGCTGCTAGAGCCGGTGAAGCAGGCCTGGGCTTTGGGGTCGTGGCTCAGGAAATCAGAAAATTATCGGATGATTCGAAACAAACGGTGGGTCGAATCAAAGAACTTACGACCATTATTAAAGAGTCGGTAGAGAAAACAGTGGTTATGGGGAATGCTACAACGGAAACCATTGAACAGCAAGCCGCAGCGATTGAAGAAGTTACAGCCAGTGTTGAGGAAATCAACAGTTTAACGGATGAACTCACGGTGCTGTCCACAGAAAAATAAAAAAGTAAAGGAGGGAGCCATATTGGCTAGTATACAATTAGTTGTATTTGCTGTAGATGATCAAGAATATGGTATTGATGTTTTGGCAGTAAACGGAATTTTACGCGCAAAGAAATTTAAAATTCAATTATTGCCGGGTATGCCAAAAACGATTGAAGGCATTATAAATTTACGTGGACAAATTAAGTATTTATATAATTTGCGCAATAAATTTCATTTACCAGATGAAGCGATGTCAGATGAAAGCAAATTTATCATGTTGAATATTTATGATTCGATTGCTGGATGGATTGTGGATGAAGTTACAGACATTGTGAAGATGGATGATGAAAATTTAGAAATGCCACCGAATTGTGTGAACGGTTTTGCGAATCATTATATTAAGAGTATTGGCAAAATTGACGAACGTCTGATTATTATATTGGATCCGGAAAAGGTTTTAGGACAAGAAGATTTGACAGATATTCCACTTCCTGATAAATTAGTCGTTTAAACGATGGCACGGCAGCACTTATCTACATACGAATGGGGTGACGTTTTGTCGGAAGTTTCTTGCGGCTGATCGCCAGCGCGAATCTTTTGTCTAACTTATACTTGAATAGTTTCTATAAAAAAACATAAAAATAACTTCCCTTCAATTGGGAAGTTATTTTTTTATCAAACAAATAAATTCTGGGGATATTCTCAATACAGATCTTCCTTTATGAGTCTTATTTTTTTGAATGAGGGTTTTAAAACATGGTGGGCTGATCAAACGGTGGATACGTATCTATATATGTTTGGATGGGAAATTTACGTTTCATGCCGTTGAAATTCATATAGCGGATTTTACCGAATACGTTTCGCTCTGACCAAGCACGATCGTGAAGACCGCCCATGCTCCAGGCGATGCCCGCATAACCATTAGGATCACGACCATCGAGGTGGTATTTATCATTGAGATATATTGCTGTAGACATCGCATCGGCTGGTGTTCGTGACCATTCGAGAATCTTTTTTGCCCAATACATGCGTACATAACCATGCATTTTCCCAGTTTCTGTCATTTGACGCTGGGCGGCATTCCATAGTGGGTCATGGGTAAATGCCTGCTCGAGGGTTTCGGCATTATATAGATACTCACGGGAATCGTCGAGATGCTCTTGCAGGGTTTTTTGTGCCCAGGCTGGAAATGCTGCTGCGTTGTCATAATTTGTTTGATAGAAACAAAAATTATCGGCTAATTCTCGCCGAATGATAAGTTCTTCGAGGAAGCTTTCGGTGGCAGAGGAAGTCGAGTGCATTTCCTTAATGTGCAAGGCAATTTTTTGAGCAGAGATTTGCCCGAAATGCAAATAGGGGGAAAGATTCGACTGCATGTTTTTTGTGGGATCGTTGCTTTGTTTGTCATAATATTGAAGCTTTTCTTGGATGAAGTTAAGGGCAGTATTTTTGCCAGCCTTGCTCCCGGGCTTTAGCCAGGTGATTTCAGAAACAGTTGTATCAACCTTTAACTGCGCTAAAAGGTCCGTAACCGGAGGCAGGGGCCGGATGAAAAAGTTTGAAGCTGGATGAACTGATATTTCGGGGACTGGTAATAAAAATTCGGACAGTAAACGCTGTATTTTAGGGCGGATCGTATAGGCGGCATATTCAAGTTTTGTTGAAGCTGTCCAACAGGGGACGATATTGTGAGCATCAACTTCATAACAAGGAATTTTGATTTTTTGCAAAAGTTCTTTTTTCCATAGTGCTTTTATTTTTAGAGGATCAAAATCGATGATTAAAGTACTGGCGGAATTTGTCTGTAACCATGTCGCAATGACTTTTGCCGGTGAACCGATCAGTAAATAAAAAGGAATGTTTTTTTTAGTTAAATTTTGAGCAGTTTCTGTTAACCCTCGCAGCATAAAGCCGTATTGTCGCAGTGTTGCACCAATAAAATCCGGTGCTAACGCAAATAAAACAACCAATGGCTGGTTTTGCTTTCTTGCTGTTTGCTGGGCATAATAGAGTGCCCAGTTATCTTCGACACGTTGGTCACGGCTCATCCAGTACACGACAGGACCGTTTTGTGCTGAATTTTTTATAGTCTGTATAATGCGGATGCGGCGTTGATCGATCATGTTGTTCCCTCCGGTTATAAATTTTATTGCACGTGACGGGTATTCATATCACGGGTGTTGATCATGATATACCGTTTTATAAAACCAGAAAGCATTGAACAGCAAAACGAATTCCCTATTGTCTGCATATAGCTTGCATATCAATTATAAGAGAAATCGATTCCCGGTTCAATTGAAATCTTAGATGGATAAGAATTATTGTACCATGATTCACAAATCCCTGCTTTTTTTCTTGGATAGGTGAGGCCGAAGCCATTTTCTTATCTTGTTGTATGATAACTTTAGATCGTTGCTGCACGAATTTTAAGAACAAAAGGAGTCCGCTTAACAATCATTTCATGGTCATTTCCAAGGTCGATATTCAATTGATATTTTTGTGAAAAAGTAAGGGTAATTGTTCATAGTATGGTACTTTAGCAGGAGCTTGGTTTATATAAAAAAGCAAGACATTAAAATAATAAAAATTTTTAAAAAATAGATTGAATTTTAAATCTATTCAGTATATACTGAATTCATAAGTTATATGATAAATTAAACGAATCGATTCAAGTTGTAAGATAAATGTTTTGGACGGGATTACATTTCATGATTTCAATAGATAATTATTAGAATATTTACATATTTCAAAGAACGCAAAACAATGGAATCGAGTTTTATTTTTTATGATGCAGATTTATGGTTAAAAAAATAGCGTTTGTTTTGGCACGTGGTCAATAATTTGAAGCAGTTTTTATTATATAGAGCAAAATAAATAATCAAAATAAAACAATAGAGGGGGAATAGTCAGCCACAGAGGTTTGATCTATTTATCAGCTTATATATAATATTGGCTAAATGAAGAAATAGGAGGGTACACTTTCATGAAAAAAATGTTAGCTCTTGTATTATCTTGTATTATGGTATTAGCAATTGCTGGCTGCGGCGGTGGCGATAACGCCCCGGCATCAAGCAGCAGCAGCAGTTCGGCTCAAACCGGTGGTAAGAAAATCGGGGTAGCCATGCCTACACAGTCTTCTCAGCGATGGATCGCAGATGGTAAAAACATGAAAGAAAAATTGGAAAAACTAGGTTATACAGTGGATTTGCAATATGCAGAAGATGATGTACAAGCCCAAGTTTCTCAAATTGAAAACATGATAACGAATGGTGCAAACTGTTTGGTTATTGCTTCGATTGATTCGAATGCATTGGTTAATGTATTAGAACAAGCCAAAGCGAATAACATTCCCGTCATTGCCTATGATCGTTTATTAATGGATACAGATAGCGTTTCTTATTATGCAACATTTGATAATAAAGGCGTAGGTGTAGCTATTGGTAAATATATTGAAGACAAAATGGGCTTAAAAGAAGGCAAAGGTCCTTATAACATTGAATTTTTTGCTGGTTCGCCAGATGATAACAATGCACATTTCTTAAATACTGGTGTATTTGAAGTGCTGCAGCCTTATTTGACAAGTGGACAACTCGTATGCGTATCAGGTCAAACTAGTTTTGATGCGATTTGTACATTACGCTGGTCACAAGAAACGGCTCAAAAACGTATGGAAGATATTTTGTCCGGTTACTACAGTACGGGGAAAAATCTTGATATTGTAGTAAGTCCATTTGATGGAATTAGTTATGGGGTTTCAGCAGCTTTAGAAGGTGCTGGCTATAAAGTTGGTCAAAAATGGCCGATGATCACCGGCCAGGATGCTGAACTTATGGCTTCCAAAAATATCTTATCTGGCAAACAATCTATGACAATCTTTAAAGATACTCGTATACTTGCTGATAAATGCGTGAAAATGGTGCAGGCTGTGCTCGAAGGCGGACAACCTGAAATCAATGATACAACTTCGTATAATAACAATAAGAAAATTGTTCCATCCTATTTGTGCAGTCCGGTACCTGTTGATAAAGCAAATCTGCAAAAAGAATTGATTGATTCAGGCTACTATAAAAAAGCTGAACTTGAATAGTAATGTAGAGTTTTAGATGGCTGTCGGCTGGAGGGAGCGTATCCCTTTTCAGCCGGCTCCTACTATCGGGGGAGTTGAACAAAATTTATGGCTGAAATCATACTGGAAATGCGGCATATAACGAAAGACTTTTCGGGTGTTAAGGCTCTGGATGATGTCAATCTAAAAATCAAAAAAGGAGAGATTCATGCATTATGCGGCGAAAATGGTGCGGGAAAATCGACTTTGATGAATGTTCTTTCGGGAGTATATCCTTATGGAACATATACGGGAGACATTATTTATAAAGGTGAAAAGTGTGAATTCAATACAATCCGCAGTAGCGAAAAAAAAGGCATTGTTATTATTCATCAGGAGTTAGCACTCATACCAGCTCTTTCTGTTGCCGAAAATGTATTTTTGGGTAATGAAAACACAACTATTAAAGGTGTTATTGACTGGGATGAAACCGATCGCAAAGCCCGTGATGTTTTAAGTACAATCGGTATGGGGAGCGAAGATTTAAGCCAGCAAGTGCAGAATTTAGGTGTTGGCAAGCAGCAATTGATTGAAATTGCCAAAGCCTTGACAAAAAAAGTCGAACTTTTGATTCTTGATGAACCGACGGCCGCACTGAATGATGAGGAAAGTAATATCTTACTAGAGCTTATGCTGAATTTAAAAAAACAGGGTATTACCTGTATTATGATTTCACATAAATTAAATGAAGTCAGCCGGGTCGCTGATTCGATTACGGTTATTCGTGATGGGCATACGATTGAAACAATCGAAAAAACAGATAAAGCAATCGAAGAGGACCGAATTATCAAAGGCATGGTAGGTCGTGAACTTACAAATCGTTATCCAGACCGCAATAGTAAAATCGGTGAAGTAGTTTTTGAAGTGAAAAATTGGATGGCCTATAGTCCATTGGATTCAAAACGCAAAGTGATCAATGATGTGTCCTTGCATGTTCGTCGTGGTGAAGTGGTTGGTTTTGCAGGTTTGATGGGAGCTGGACGGACGGAACTCGCAATGAGTTTGTTTGGCAAAGCTTATGGCAAAAATATTTCCGGAACCATGATCAAAAATGGTGAAGAACTTCATTTGAAAAGTATCAAGGATGCAATCAATCATAAAATTGCGTATGTATCAGAAGATCGTAAAAAATACGGGTTGGTATTGATTAACGATTTGAAATGGAATATGTCACTGTCAAGTTTGGCATCCAGATTTTCAAAACATACCGTGATTGATTCTAATAATGAAATTCATGTAACCGAAGAGTATCGGAAAAAAATCAATATAAAAGCAAATTCGATTGAACAAATTGTAGGTTCATTGTCAGGTGGAAATCAACAAAAAGTGGTTCTGGCAAAATGGATGTTATCGGAACCAGATGTATTGCTTTTAGATGAACCGACACGTGGAATTGATGTTGGGGCGAAGTATGAAATTTATACGGTAATTAACTCGCTGGCAGATGCGGGTAAAGCAGTTATTGTAATTTCTTCCGAAATGCCGGAGCTATTAGGCATTTGTGATCGTATCTACGTCATTAATGAAGGCGAAATTGCTGGTGAATTGCACAAAAATGAATTTTCACAGGAACGTATCATGAAGATTATTATGAATCACATCGGAAGGGAGAAATAATACAATGAGCAATGAAACTACAATGAATCAAAAAAAACTAGCCATGGCGAATCTCAAACAATATGGTATGATGATTGCCTTATTCGTTATTTATGTAATCTTTCTTATTTTATCTGATGGCAAAAATGCAGCACCAATGAATATTAATAATTTGGTTATGCAAAACAGTTATGTTGTTATTCTTTCCATCGGGATGCTATTATGTTGTTTGACAGCAAATGTTGATTTGGCCGTTGGTTCGATTGTCGCTTTTTGTGGGGCGGCGGCAGCTATTATGGTGTTGGATTATCATATTGCTGTTCCAGTTACCTTCGCAATTGTATTGCTTATCGGTATTTTAGTAGGAATGTGGCAGGGTTTCTTCATAGCTGTGCTTAAAGTCCCGCCATTCATTGTTACGCTGGCTAATATGCTGGTTTTCCGCGGACTAACTATGGTTATTTTAAATGGACAGACGAAAGGTCCGCTGCCTCAAGATTTTACTCAGGTTGGTGCGGGATATCTGCCACAGATCTTTATGCAGGTCGGTGGTACTAAAATAGAAATTTTAGCATTAATAGGTGGCCTCCTGGCTTCCGTAGTGCTTGTTTTATTAGAAATTCGGTCAAGACGCAACAAGTTGAAACATAATTTCGTTGTAGCGCCAATGTGGCAGGTTGTTGCTAAATTGGTGGTTATTATTGGTGTATTGAATTTTATTACAGCTAAGCTTGCTCTTTATATGGGATTACCACTCGTTTTACTTATTATGCTGGCATTGATCATTATTTATTCTTTTATCACCAACGATACTGTGGCAGGACGTCAGGTATATGCCGTTGGCGGTAATGTGAATGCAGCCAGATTGTCAGGAATCAATACAGATAAGGTTATGTTTTGGGTTTATACCAATATGGGACTGTTAGCAGCTTTAGCTGGTATTGTCTTGGCGGCACGTAATGCATCAGCGACGCCAAAGGCTGGTGATACCTTTGAACTTGATGCAATTGCGGCCTGCTATATCGGCGGTGCGGCTGTACAAGGTGGCAGTGGGACGATTACAGGTGCTGTTATTGGTGCTTTGGTAATGGGGATTTTGAACAATGGGATGTCTTTGATTGGTTGGTCGGTTGATATCCAGCGTGTTGTTAAAGGCCTTGTGCTCTTAGCTGCTGTTACGTTCGACTTATATAATAAACGTAAAAGTGCTTAACATTTAAAGATATGTTTCTTTTATGAAAATTAAAATCTGCCTTTTATAACTGCGATAGTTAATAAAAAGGCAGATTTTTTTCTAAAATAGGAAAAATAATTCAGTGTTTTAACTGGAAAAGATTGGGACGATAATTATATGAAGTTTGAATATTTAGCGTTAGTTGGTGCAGCACTGCTTTTGAATAATGTGATTAGTGACATACCCAATGGTTTCAGTTGGCTTATGGCAGGTGATATTTTTATTGCACTAGCAATTTTTTGTGCTTATATTGATTTTTTCATTAAACAATTAAAAAAATACAGAGGGTATTTGCTTAAATTTGCGGGTGTATTTGCAATTATTGGCGTTATTTCTTATATAAAACATTTTGTTTGACAGCAAGCTAGTTTCGGAAAATGAAAACTTTTTTTAATGAGGAGCCGAAGGCAATGCTTTGAAAATAGTGGAACGAAAGGAATTTTGCTTTCATGAATAATAAAAAAGTGCCGAAATATCTAGAAATTGTCAATTGGATCAAATTGCAGATTGCTCAAGGCACGTTAGAAACAGGGGCACGCTTACAGTCAGAAAAAGAACTCGGCGCATATTTTTCTCTCAGTCGTCAGACGGTTCGACAGGCGACGAGTATTCTGGAAAATGAAGGCGTTTTAGAACGCCGCCAGGGGAGTGGTACTTATATTGCGTTAAGCAGAACACCAGTCAGGACTAGTATGAAAAATATTGGTATTATTACAACTTATTTAGATGATTATTTGTTTCCGGGTATTATTAAAGGAATTGATGGTGTTTTGACACAGCAAGGGTATTCTATCCAATTGTCGATTACGTATAATAAAATAGAAAATGAAATGAAAATATTAAACGTATTTATGGAAAACGGCATTGATGGTCTTATCATTGAACCGACAAAAAGTGCGCTGCCGTTGCTTAATCTGGATTTATATAAACAGATTCATAAAAAAGGTATTTCTTGTATTTTTATTAATTCATATTATGAGGAGTTGGCTTTTCCTTTTGTAATGATGGATGATTATGCCTGTGGCAGATCAGCTGCTGAGTATTTGCTCAGTAAAAATCATAAGAGATTTGCCGGAGTTTTTAAATTTGATGATCGGCAAGGGCATTTGCGTTATGCAGGTTGCACGAGTGCTTTAAAGAAAAGAGGCATTTTGCTGCATGAAGAAAATCTTATCTGGTTTACAACAGAGGATTTAGAATTTTTTTGTACCAAAACATTTGAGCAGCTTCTTTTGCAGCGAGTGGCAGGATGCAGTGCGGTTGTTTGTTATAATGATAAAATTGCAATTTATGTAATTGAAGTTTTACGTAAGTATAAATATAAAGTCCCTGAAGATATCTCCATTATCAGTTTTGATAATTCGGATTTAGCTACCAGAAATCCTGTCGGACTCACAACATTTTCGCATCCCAAGCAGGATCTGGGAAAAATGGCGGCAATTAATTTATTAAAATTAATGCATATGGAAAAAATCAATACGGCAGTTAAATTTGCGCCGCAGCTTGTGGAGCGAGAGTCAATTCGTTGTCTGTGATGGGGTATGAAATGGGCAAAAAAAACCAATAAAATATTCTCCTGATATAATCTTTGTCACTATGGTATGATATAGATAGAGTGAGACGAACAGAAACTAAAAGCAAGAGCGTCGGGAAAATGAGGATTATAAAAATGGATGATCAGGAATTAAGCAAGCAATATGGGCTTAGTCAAGAAATAAAAAAAGCATTGCATGACTTGGGGTATGATACGCTTACAGAAGTTCAACAGGCGGTGATACCCTTAGTTTTTGCGCAAAAAGATAGTATTGTTCAGTCACAGACCGGGAGTGGTAAAACGGCTGCCTTTGCGATTCCAATTTGTGAAAAGCTTGTAATTGAACAAAAAAAACCCCAAGTACTGGTTTTGACACCAACCAGAGAATTGGCAGTTCAATTAAAACAGGAAATTTCCAATATCGGCAGATTTAAACGAATACGTTGTGCCGCCGTTTTTGGTCGCCAGCGGATGGAGACGCAGCGCCGTGAACTTCAGCAAAGGGTGCATATTGTGGTTGGTACACCGGGGCGAATGCTGGACCATATTGAACGGGGCAATATCGCTTTGGATGAAATACAGTATTTAATTATTGATGAAGCCGATAAAATGCTCAATATGGGATTTATCGAACAGGTAGATGCGGTTATTAAGGGGCTGCCCGAAAATCGATTAACTTTACTGTTTTCAGCGACGATGCCGGATAAAATTCAACGGATTTGCGAAAAACACATGAAAGATCCGGTTAAAATTGAAATAGAATCGAAGCAGCTTGCTTTTGATGCAATTCATCAGGTTTATTATGAAATTGAAGCAGGAAATAAATTTGGATTGTTGACAAAAATATTATATCTGGAACGACCGGAAAGCTGTATTGTATTTTGTAATCTCCGTGATACGGTGGATCTCTTAGCGGATAAGCTGAAACAGAAGGGATTTTTATGTGGTACTTTACATGGCGGGATGGAGCAAATTGACCGTCTCGATTCGATTCGTGATTTTAAACGCGGCAGGTTTCAATTCCTAGTGGCAACCGATGTTGCCGCGCGCGGGCTGCATATTGATGATATCTCTTTGGTAATCAATTATGACATGCCTGCTGACGAAGAAAGTTATGTTCATCGCATTGGCCGAACAGGACGAGCCGGTCATTTGGGGGCGGCTGTTACATTGGTGACTTATCATGAATATAAAGCGCTGCAGGCGATTGAAAAATATATAGATCATACGATACCGCGAGTGGAACCGCCGGATTATGAAACAGTAGAAGCGGGAAAACAAATTTTTGCCAAAAGGGCACAAAAAGCTCCGGTTTTAAAAGCGGATATCAGTGAAAAATTAAATAAGCAGATTACACGGCTTCGCATTAATGCTGGGAAAAAAAGCAAAATGCGTCCGGGCGATATTTTAGGGGCGATTACTGCAATTGAGGGTGTTAGTGCTGAAAATATCGGCATTATTACGATACAAGATACTTGTTCTTATGTTGAAATATTGGGCGATAAAGGAGCACTTGTCATGCAGGCGTTACTGAAAAGTAAAATTAAAGGAAAAATTCATACGATTAAAGAAGTAGGTTTTTTTTGTAAATAAGAAAAATATATATTGGGGATTTTAAAGAAAGCTGGGGGACAAAGAACAAATGAGTACAAATGGATTAACAGAGCAAACTTTTGCTGAAATGATTGCGGAAAATGGTGGCCGCCTGTTTCGGACGGGGGCTTGTGTTCGTGACAGCTTGCTGGGGATTCGCACAAAGCAAATTGATTTTACCGTGGTTGGAATGGTCAAGAAAAACTTTAAATTGCTGTTTCCACAGGCAAAAGAAAGCGGAACGCCGTTTCCTGTTTTTTACGTAATGGTTGATGGTATCCGTAGTGAAGTCGCATTTGCCAGAACGGAGCAGAAAGCAGACGATGGACAGATTCGCATATCAGCGAAACCTAAAATCGGAATTGAAGTCGACTTACTGCGCCGTGACACCACGATTAATGCGATGGCTAAAGACAGTCTGACCGGCGAAATTATTGATCCATATCAGGGACAAATGGCTATAGGGGCGAAGGTACTTAAAGCGACAAGTTCGGCTTTTACCAATGATCCGTTGAATGCCTTGCGTTTGGCAAGACAAACTGCTCAATTTGGGTTTACAATTGAAACAGACACGCTGGAACTGGCAAGAACGGTTCAAAAAGATCTAATGCAGGTATCACCCAATGAAATGCTGCCAGAACTTGTGATGACACTGTCTGAAGCGAAAGAGCCAAGTCGATTTTTTGCGGTGCTGAAAGATTTGTCCCTATTATCTGTTGCTTTTGCAGAACTTGCTGCACTACCAATGGATAAATTTTCTGCGAGTATGCTGGGGCTGGATGCAGTTGCTAATCTTTCACAGAATTCAAAAGTTCGTTTTGCTGCACTAGGTTTTGCTTTGCCTAAAGAAGGCTTTTCTGCGTGGTCAGAGCGGATGAGTTTGCCAGCAGACTGGGTTGAGGCAGCGAGTACGTTCAGTGAAGGCATTCGTATTCTCGTGCAGAGACGACCCGCTGATTTTGTTGATATGATTTTAAAGCTGCGGCGCGGTGCGTTAGATGTAACAGAATTTGATTTGATTACGCAGGCCGTTGCTTTTAATATTCCACAATTACAAGAATTTAAGGATAATATGGCTCTGCCCAAAGGTGAAGTTGTGCCGACTGAATTAAAAGGAACGGAAATTCGGGCTTGGGTCAAAATGAAACAGGTTGAGGCGGTAGCGAAAAAAATGCAGTGTCTTCTTGAAAAGAAAGTGGAATAAGAACTATGATCATGATAGACTAATATGGATGGTTTTATTCAACATTTTTCGCAGATCCAGCTAAAGGATCTCTGTGAAACCATATAAGTTTATAAATGGCGGAGGATTTTATGTCTATTTTTAAAACATTTATTCAATATTATAAACCATATCAACGTTTATTTTATTGTGATCTATTTTGTGCGTTTGTAGTATCCGTTATTGATTTGGCGTTTCCACAGTTGCTGTATTTTCTTACGCATGGAATCTTTACCCCTACAACGAGTGGAATCTGGCATATTATAAGCTGGGTTGGTATCGGGATGCTTGTAATGTACAGTATTCGTTATGTGTGTCAGTATTATATTACAACGTGGGGACATATTATGGGGGCGCGTATGGAAAGTGATATGCGTCAGGATTTGTTCAACCATTATCAGCGGCTGTCTTTTTCGTATTATGATAGAAATAACACGGGCGAGATGATGTCCAAATTGGTATCGGATTTATTTGATATTTCGGAACTGGCGCATCATGGTCCGGAAAACATTTTTATTTCTACTGTAAAAATATTAGGATCTTTTTTGCTGTTGCTGTTTCTTAATGTACAAATGACATTGATTTTATTTGTCATTACAGTATGTATGGTCGCCTTCAGTATTCATAAAAACAGGAAAATGAAAGCAGTTTTTATGGATAATCGGAAAAAAATTGCGGGTGTCAATTCAAGTGTACAAGATAGTTTGTCTGGGATTCGGGTTGTGAAATCATTTGCCAATGAAGAATTAGAACGAGCAAAATTTAGTGGCAGTAATTTACAATTTTTGGATTCTAAAGAAAATAGTTACAAAGTGATGGGGAGTTTTGTCGCGGGAAATGCTTTTTTTCAAGGTTTATTATATACGGCAATTTTAGTCAGCGGTGGTTTTTTTATTGCGAATGGCAGCCTGCAAGTTACTGATTTAGCAGTATATGCCTTGTATATCGGCATTTTCTTGAACCCAATAGATGTATTGATTAATTTTACTGAACAACTGCAAAAAGGCTATTCTGGTTTTAAAAGATTTATGGAAGTGGTTAAGACAACCCCGGAAATTGTTGACAAAGAAAATGCGGTTTCGCTTCATGATGTTACAGGGCATATAGAATATAAGGATGTTTCGTTTCACTACGATGAAAATGCTGGCATATTGCAGAATGTGAATGTCTTGATTCCCGCAGGAAAAACAATTGCATTGGTAGGACCATCCGGTGGCGGAAAAACAACCTTATGTTCACTTTTGCCAAGATTTTATGATGTTTCAGCAGGGGCTGTTTTGATTGATGGCAAAGATATACGCGATGTTACGTTGAAATCGCTGCGCGATGCCATTGGTATTGTTCAACAGGATGTATATATGTTTGCTGGTAATATTCGTGATAATATCGCTTATGGAAAACCGGAGGCGACACAGGCAGAAATTATTGCCGCAGCAAAAAATGCGAATATCCATGATTTTATTATGTCGTTGGAAGATGGGTATGAAAGTTATGTTGGGGAACGTGGTACAAGACTTTCTGGTGGCCAGAAACAACGCATTTCAATTGCCCGTGTTTTTTTGAAAAATCCGAAAATCCTTATATTGGATGAAGCTACATCGGCTTTGGACAATGAAAGTGAACGATATATTCAAGCTTCTTTGGAACGTCTTTCCAAAGATCGTACGACGATTGTAGTGGCGCATCGCCTCAGTACAATTCGCAATGCTGACGAAATTCTGGTGATGAATCATAAAGGAATTCAAGAATCAGGTTCACATGATTCTTTGCTGGCACGCGGCGGGTTATATGCAAAATATTATAAAATGCAATTCGAGGGACTTGATGAATTAAAGGAAGACTCATAATTCACGTAAAAACCGGTTATTATAAAATGTAACATTTTATAATAACCGGTTTTTTTGGCAAATTTGTCCTTATACAGAACTTTGCAGAGGATATACTGAATCAGTCAGGTGACGGTCCTGTTTTCCGCGGAGATAGCGACAAGCTTATATGGAAGTGGATATTATAATATTAATGAAAATCTTAATCCCCCAGCTATGCTGGGGAGAACAGAGTAAGCAGAAGCGTTACTGCGGGTGAATTGAAAAAACCTCCTGTGTTAGTATGATAATGGTGTCGCAAGCTAATATCATAAAACATAGGAGGATCCCGAATGGACAGCTCAAGCTTAGCACATACAAAATGGAAATGCCAGTATCACAGTATTTATACCGAAGTACAGACGGAAAGTTTTGTACGGGAAAATAAAGGTGGATGTACGAGAAATATTAATAAGGCTCTGCAAATATAAAAATGTGAAAATAATTGAAGGTGCAGTATGTGCAGATCATGTACATTTATGCGTAAGTATTCCGCCGAAATTGAGTGTAGCAGAATTTATGAGATACTTGAAAGGGAAAAGTGCAATAATGACTTGAGTGAAATAAAAAAAGTTTGGAAATTAAAGGAAAATCAAAGGAAGGGATATTATGATAATAAATATAAAATTATAATATCTTTTTTGTGTGTTTTATAACCGACGGATTGCAGTAAATATATAGTTGTTACAATATCCAAGTCTTTTTGCCTATGTAAATTAAAAGGAAATAAGTGTATACTGATTTTTTATAGATAGTATGAATCAACATTATTAAAATGTATTGATTCATAAGATTCAGAAGCTTGCTTCTTATTTAAAAAGCGAAGCTTTCTTGCTTGGTAAGACTAGAATAAAGATTCATTTATAACGTTTGTAGTAAACTGTTTTGTAATAAAATGTACAACAATAGATACGAAAAGATGTGATAAAGATTTGAAACGGTTAACCAAGAGGCACGGAAATTACGAATTCATAAAGAATGATATAGGGTGATTTTTCATAAGGCGATTAAACTGATTTGATAGTTAGTTTGTCGTCTTTTTTTCGTGTCATAAAAAGTTAGTATACATATTTTGTAAGAAATACAAAAATTTTGCTAAGCAGATGCAAAGGAGCGCGAAAAGGTTATGACTGAATATGCAGATGAACAAATCCGTCGTGTAATTAATCAGGTGGAAAAACAGGAGCAAATCCAAAGTCAAAATATCTATGAGGGTGTAACAATCAATAATCAATACTATGAATTTGAAGAGCGCATTTTTTTTGATGATCAGCTAAAAATCTATATCCCTACTGTATTTGAAGATATGCCAGCAGAGTTTGCCCGGCTGAAATATCCATCAGAAGATCGACCTAAAGTTATCCAAACCGATAGTACAGGCGGTATCAACATTACCTTAAGCTGCATTCCGAATGGTATTACGGATGAAAACATTCCCGAAGTAAAAGATGGAGTAAAAGCCCTTCTTATAAAGTTAAATCCTTCCTATCTATTTATTGAAGAGGGAACTGAAACTGTTGAAGAAAAAACAGTTGGTTTTATAGAATTCAAAAGCCCCACGCTTGGTCAACCATTGTACCAGCTCAGATTCTTTCGAGAAATGGACGGTAATGTACTTATGGGGATTTTCAGCTGCAGGTTTGATGATTATGCTGCATGGCGTCCATTAGCACATCAAATAATGAAGTCGGTGCGCGTGATTCCTAAACCGATACTAGGAGACGAGAACAAAACTTTGCCAGGAGGAGGTATATAATGGAAAACTATGAACAGCAAGCAGTGGAAGCCTTGGCGAGTGCCGGTAAAGCTATCAGCTGGCACAGTGTACACTTTTCTCCCTATGAATTTAAAGATATCCTGACTTTGAAAATCACTCAAGAAATTAACGAACATGCCAAGCTATATATCAATGGTACGCTGCCAGATATCGTAACCGAACAAAAACAGGACTATGTACAGACTACTACTGAAAATACACCAGTAACATTGAAATATATTGACGGCAAAGGAACTGAAAAAATTCTGTTTAAAGGATTCGTAACAAATATAAGTCAAAGGACTGTGGCTGGATTAAGACACCTCGATATTGAAGCTAGTAGCTTTAGCTATCAGTTAGATGTAATAAAACATAATCGTTCCTTTCAACGAGAAGGCGAGCCATATAGCTATATTTTTGAAAGGGTGAATTCTCTAGCACGTGAATATGTGCCGAATTTGAAAGACGACGTGGTTACTACTGAAGACAACTTGGATGAAGCAAGCACTGAATGTCTGGTCATACAGTATCAAGAAAGTGATTGGGAATTTTTAAAGCGGCTGGCATCCCATTTTAACCTCGGCTTGACGCCAGATATCACTTTCGATAGTCCAAAAGTCTATTTTGGTCTGCCACCGCAGCCACGGCAAGAAGATGATCAAGACCAAAACGGTAATACTGGTGAGGAAAATAGCAATCAAAAGCAAGAATCTACAGGGCCAGAGCTAAATGTGTCAGACTATAAAATTCATCGGAATATGAAAGCTTACGCAGTAGCCAGCAAGAATAACCGAAAAAACAGTGGTGTAGCGTTTAGTGAAAATGACTTTACCTACTGTGAAGCCAAATCATTGGATCTTCTACAGCTCGGGCAAATGGTAACTTTTTTAGGATTGACCTGGTACATAAGATCCATACAGACTGTCATGGAAAAAGGTGCTGTAAACAACACCTATATTCTTACAACAAAGCAAGGCTTAATGCAAGATGATCTATATAATACCAAACTGGCGGGAATATCTCTGCATGGCGTAGTAAAAGAAGTATCCAAAGACCAAGTAAAAGTGCATATCACCGAAATTGACGAAGAATGGGATGATGGCGGAACCTGGTTTTTCCCCTATACCACGGTCTATTCCTCGCCAGATGGCAGCGGTTGGTACTGTATGCCTGAGATTGGCGACAATGTAAGAGTATACTTCCCCGGCAATAAAGAAGAACAGGCTGTGGCCGCAAGTTCGGTTAATCTTACTCCTTCGAAGCGTGGTAAGCGGGACGATCCTGACACTAAAATTCTTAGTACCGTATACGGAAAACAAGTGATTCTCAATCCTGGCGGCATCGAAATTATTGCCAATGATAATTTACTCATGACGTTGACAGACGATGGTGGTGTAACCATCAAAAGTGATAAAAAGATTACGCTAGAAGCTGAAGAAGATATTGAAATAACTAGCAAGACCAGTAAAATAGCAATAAGTGGTATGGAAGAAATTAGTATACAACAAGGTGCTGGTGAAATTAACCTTAAAGGAGATATCAATCTCAGAGGGGCAAAGGTTAACGTACAGAAATGATCCATGAAAAACTAATACAAGAGTTTATAAAAGCCCAAACAGAAGGCTGGGCAGAAGAAGATTTTCCGGCAATAGAACAAGTCCTTTTTGCGAACAAGAAAAGTATATTGAACGATTTATCAACTGCTATCAAGCAAGTTTGTTGTCAAGCCAGTATACAACAAGCTGCAGGAATAAAAGGACCAGCTGCAGGGATCTGTATTTCTTTTTTACGTACGAATATCATGGATGATATTTGGGAATACCGAGTGGATTTGTATGATGAAAAATTTTTCCTTGATCCGACGGAATGCTGTGCTGTCTATAAAATGGATTTTGTCTGGCAATATCTAAGAAAACGTTTGGAGCGCTTGGCTGTTGCAGCCAAGACAGGCATGTATGCCCATAAGGTTCGCCCGGTACATTTAAAAAAAGTAAAACTAAACATGGCTGAGGAATATCATATAATTGCCACGACGATTACTCAAGTAGCGATTGGTGAGGCAATTAAAATACCAGAATATGATGCACTGCAGAAAATGGACAACTTAAAAATTACGATGGGAGAATATTGGGGTTCAAATATACTTATCTATGAAGAAACTAAAAATTGAAACAGATGATACCAATACATTTGAATAAAATTCTCCCCCAAATATGATTAAAGAAGAGGATACTAGAATGGAATATTTTCGTTTGAGGCAAGATGGGGACTATGTAAATGCTCCTGTTATTCCTGATGTAATCAAACAGATCCAACGACGGTATGTTACGCCAGAAGATGCTGATAAAATTGATGATATTACTGTATTTAATCTGGCAAATCATGATGATATTGATTTCATTGATCTGCTTAATCGGCAGCTTTTTCTTCTATCAAATTTATTAAAAGATACTGTCAAACTTTATGTGCCTAAGCTACTTTGCAAAAAAGTACTATTGATAAGCTCGGCAAAACAAATGCAGATGCTTTATTACTTACCAATTTTTCAGGCGGTGGACTGTATGTCAGACAAAAGCAGTATGACACCGGACAAAAGTGTGGTCAAAGAATTGGTGTTAAAAGCAACAGCAATACCGAATAAAGCAATATTTAAAGTCAAGCACAGTTATGAAACAATTATCATCGCGCGTCTTGATGCCGCGGAAAGTATTATGCGGAGAGACTTTCGGGGAATTAAAATGGAACGGGTTGAGCTGGAATAAAAAATGTAGTGCAAGGTGACTTATAAATTGAGATTTTAAGCACATGGATATTATTTTTATACTTTGAGTTACAAATAGGAGTGGTGTCAAAATGGGCAAGAACTATATTGTCGAAGGGGCAACCGTGCGGTGTAATATGGGAGAAAAACCTACACGACTTCAATTGCCAAAGGATCACGGGATGTATTTTATGGGCAAGCCCTTATTAAATGAACAAGATTGTGTTGCTGGCGTTAACGTGCTGCCTTTTGGCCATTGCAAGCGCATAGGTACCTGTAAGCCGTTATTGTCTTTCAAATGGGAAGAAACACAAAGTGATACCAAAATTGACGAGCATCCTGGGCTGATTATGGATTCCCTTTTAGGGTGTTATTGTGGTGGGTGTATTACTATAAAAGATGATGGGCAAAACATTATTTCTGCTGCAAGTGCAAATATAAATTGGGATGAGATTTTTGCTGCTAATAATGGTGCTGCCATGGTGCTTGATAATAATTCGGCGTACGTACCTAATTTCAGTCCTAATGATAATTCGCTTTTGGCAATGTCGAACAGAACATTCTGGAAAAGTGATAGTGGAGATTTCCAAGCGGCTAATACTATCCCCACAGTAGAAACTGGAATTGGATTGTTTGGAGATGCAAAAGTAGCACGTACAAAGCGGACTGCGCAGGAAGAACTTTTTGGTAAGAGCAGAGAAGAGAATGAGTGGGCTAAACGTTCCAGAAAAGTGCGAGTGAGAGAAATGGAAAACCGTATGAACGGAGTAAAAGGGTTTGAATATGCTGGTAAACTTGGCAAATTGACAAATGCGTCAGCTTATATCATTACTCCTATGGCAGATATTTATAGTAATTGGCATGATCCAAATTCAAAAATTTTATCCACTAAGTGTGCTGCAGACGTTGGAACAGATATGGCAATAGCGTGGGGGTCTATTGAAATAAGTACATTTATCGGTGGAGCTATTGGAGGACCCGTAGGGGCGGTAGTTGGATTTGGCATAGGACTTATTATTAATGAAGGCCTTGATGGACTAGTCATTGATGACAAAACACCACGAGCCTATTTACAAGGCGGAACAAAAACTGTAATAGAGAATATGGAAAAAATATGGGATGGACCTTCATTGCCTAATGATGTTTATGAAAAAACCATTATTAAATAATCAGAGGTGCGTTAATGGAATAAATTAGCTGTTTTAGGAATTGGGACGCTTCATGGGTCAAATATTAAAGGTAAAAATTACGAGTATATTTAAAGGGTGGGGAGAAATCTATAATTGAGAGTATGAAAAAATACTTATCTCCCTAGATATAGTGCGATTTTATAAAATAAGGTCTTATAGATGGGAGACTATATGGATAAGGATAAAATAAATAGTGTGCTTCAATATTTGGATATAGCTACTGAGGGGGAAAAAATCAATAAAATCGCTCTTCCGCTATTAGCACTCGAAGCAATATGCTGCGCTGTTTTTGCTGAGAGGATAAGTTTTTTTACTACGTTTTCATTTTCGGTGGTTGTGTTTATGATTATGCTTATGTGGGGATTGAACATAAATAGAAATAGTAAGTCGTTATTTCTGTATCTTGGGGTAGGTGGCGGACTATGGTCGTTATGTTTGATACTAATAGCAGTAGGTAGTAGTAAGTTAGATTTATTTTACGGTTGTGTATTATTTATAATAATGATGTTAATTAATATATCAACGGTTATATGTCTTGTAAAAATCAATGCAAGGAAGATTTTAAACGTAACGGGTAGTTGTGGAGATAAAAAATATCCAGACTCTTTTTATAAAGTAGTTGGTGTGATAGGCATGTTACTTGGCAGTATTATAGTAAAAATTCTAAGTCCGCAGGCAAATAATGTTGTACTGGTTCTGTGCGGAGTTTTTACGAGTTATGGGTGCTTGTATATGGCTATCCGATGTTTTTACAAACACATCATCAGAAAAAAATACAATCTTGATGAATTGCTAAAACAGCAAAAGTTACAACCAGCCAGAAAGCGGTGAAGCAATGTCAGCAATTAGTTATGACAAAATAAAAGTAATCAAAATACAGTTCGTTTAGAAACGATGAGATATTGCCTATTGCAATTGGAGCATGAAATGGAAAAAGATGAAATAAAATGGGTGTGTCAATATTTAAATATTCCTACAGAAGAAAAAAAAATAAGTATAACCTATTTTCCGTTATTGGTATTGGAAGGAATTGCTTGTGTACTGAATTACAAGAATATAGGTTTTGATATTTCAATTTCTTGTGCATTTATTATTTTTTTAAGTATGTTTATTTGGGGAGAATATATAAGAGTAAACAGTAAGTTTTTATTCTTGTATCTTGGCGTAGAATTTAGTTTATGGTCTTTATGTTGTATGTTAGCAGTATGGGGAATTAGTGGGATTGGTTTGTGGCAAGGGTTAATCGTGTTTACTACATTTTTGTTGTTTAGTATATTAGCGAATATCTATCTTGTAAAAAGGAATGAAGGGAACATAATAAACGGGAACAGTAATTGTGCTGCGGATTTACCAAAATCTATTTATGGAGCCTGTGGCCTGTTTGGCCTGTTAACTGGTTCGATTGTATTAAAATTTCTTAATCCAGACGGAAAAAATTTATTGGGAGAAATGTCTTTTGGTATAGCGTTTTATCTTATTCAATATGTTGCAATCAGAACCTTTTACAAACATATCATTAGAATGCGATATAAGATTGATGAAGTTTTAAATCAGCAAAAGCAAAAGAAAAAACGGTGAAATAATGTCAGTAATTAGTTATGACAAAATAAAAGTAATCAAAATACAGTTCGTTTAGAAACGATGAGATCTTCCTATTGAAATTGGAGAATAAAATGGAAAAAGATGAAGATAAGCTTGTAGATAAATTTTTGAATATTACCACCGCCCAAAAATGGATAACTGGAATGTATCCTATGTTGGCTTTTCTGGAAGTGTTTGTCTGTTTAACTTATATTAGTATAAATTTAGCGATTTCAGTTCCCTGCGCAGTGGTTATTTTTTTTAGCATAGTCATTTGGGGAGAGATAATAAAAGAAAATAATAAGTTTTTGTTCCTATATTATGGGATGGAAAATAGTTTACTGTCTTTGTGTTGCATGTTGATAGTATTGGCAATTAGTCACCTTGATTTTTTCTATGGTATTATAGCTTTTATTGCAATGCTGTTGCCGAGCATACCCTGCAATATTTATTTTGCAAAAAGACAGGCACGAAAAATGTTAAGTGGACAAGACAGCATGGATGATATGAAGCTAAAGCCTTTTGTTAAAATTGCTTGTTCACTTGGTGTATTAATTGGAATCATTGAAATGAGAATTTTAAGTGCTGATGGTAAAACTTTAGTGGGAGTAGTGTGTTTCGGCATAATGTTTTATATGTTTCAGGGGTTTGCAATCAGTGAGTTTCATAAAGAGATTATCAGAAGAAGGTATAACATCAATATCAATAATTTGCTAAAGCAACAGAGTATAAAGCCAGCCAGAAAGCGGTGAAGCAATGTCAGCAATTAGTTATGACAAAATAAAAGTAATCAGTCCTTGGGACATTCAGTCAATTTATGAACTAAAAATCACGAATAAATTAAATGAACACGGGGAACTACAGCTTACGGCACTTATCAGCGAAGCATCAGGGAAAAGTGCAGGTCTGCAGGAAACGATAACCGATCAAATTCAAGTAATTATTATTGATGAAACAAATACCAAGGCGATCTTTAAGGGGCGGTTAAAGGACGTTGATATCAGCGTGACGACAGGTGTGTATACCCTACAGGCGTCAGCACTTTCCGAAAGCTCTATAATGGATGAGGAGAAAAAAAGCCGGTCCTTTCAGAATACCAGTCTGAACTATTCTGATATAGTAGAAAAAGTTACGCAGGACTATTCTGGTAAAAGTTTTCAACTCACCGCAGATAAAGTAGTGATTGATGGTCCGATTATTCAATATCAAGAAACGGACTGGCAGTTTATAAAACGTATGGCATCTTTAATGGAAACCGTTATTGTAGCCGATGGCGAGGTACAGGATCAAATTTTTTCGTTTGGTTATCCAAAAGGAAAAAATAAAACATTGCCTAAGGATATTGCTTATAAATCAGGAAAAAACATAAAAGCATTCTATGAAGACGCTGGATATAATTCCCATCTTATTTCTAACGAATATACGTATTATGAAGTAGAAAGTCACGATGAGTTGAATATTGGTGATCAAGTTACCTTTCTGGAGTATGAAATGTATGTGGGAGCTGTAACGATTGAGCTAATACAGGGCTTATTAGTATATCGTGCCACACTGGTGCGCAAAATGACACTTAGACAAAATCCAATCTACAATAGCAATATACAAGGAATCAGTTTAGAAGGAATAATTTTGGACTTGCAAAATCAGTCTGTTAAATTACAGCTGAATATTGATCAAGAACAAGATGAAGCCACTGCATATTGGTATCCTTTTGTACCACTGACTACAGATATGATGTATCTAATGCCGCAAATTGGCACAAATGCAAGTCTCTACATACCAGGACTTAAAGAGCAAAATGCAATAATTACCGGCTGTGTAAGAAGTAATGGGGCAAGCTGTGAAGATACCAGTGACTCCAATAATCGATTTATGGGTACGGAATATGGTCAGGAACTAAAAATCACTCCTGGCGGCATATATCTCACAGCAGGCCGTGACAATCTGATACTTACGTTTGATGATGAAACGGGCATCAATATATCTAGCCATAAGGGCATCGTGATGGAAGCAAAAGAAGAAATTATGATTAAGTCAGGGAAAAAAGTAGCTTTAAATGCTCCTAGCCAAGTGCTGATGAATACACCTACTAGTTTCGTGTCTATGGAGAATGAGATGTACTTTTGTGCGCCTAACGTACATGTGAACCGTAATGGATGATGCAGTGTATTAAGTCAATTGGTTGTAGGTGCAATTTCGCTTAAACGCGTGTGGATGTGTTAGGGGCGTAGTTCGCATAAGAGTTTTATTTAAAAATATTAATAATGAAAAAGTATTTCTAAAACAGAAATTATTTTCTACTGCATTGCTGTTTTTGCAATGAATCTAATATACTAGGGAGTTTATATATGGGTGAAACAATTTATTATATTGTTGAGATTCTAATATTTTCAAGCATGGCGGCATTGGCGCTTTTTAAACCGAAATTTGTAGCTGAAAATATTTTAAAGTCGGATTCCAACATACTGCGCATATTTATGGTAATAGTAGCGCTGCTTAATGTTGCCAGATGCTTTTATGAACTTTTTAAATAAATGAACAAAAAAGTCAAGATGAGGTCTTGGCTTTTTTTATGGAAAACTGCAAGAAACAACCGAAGACCAGATAAGGGTCTATACCGATGATGGTGAAACTAAAAGCTGGCTATTTAAAGGACGGCTTAAAAACGTAAAGGTCAGCGTTAGAACGGGACTTTATACGATAACAGCCTATTTCCTCTCCGAAACCTCCGTTTTTGACAGTGAACAAAAAAACCGCTCTTTTCAAGATACTAGTCTTACATATAATGATATAGCCGCTAAAATCATGGAGGACTATCCAGACAAAAGCTTTGAACTGACAGCCGATCCAGTAAATATTGACGGTCCACTTATTCAATACCAAGAAACCGACTGGCAGTTTATCAAACGGTTAGCCTCCTATCAGGAAACGGTCATCGTACCGGACGTCACCATGGACAATCAAATCTTTGCCTATGGCTATCCAAAAGTTTATGGAGAAAAGACACTGCCGGACGATATTGCCTACAGCAGTGGTAAAGACATTAAAGCCTATTATACCGATTACGACTATAATCCCAACCTTATTGAAAATGAATATACCTACTTCGAAGTCGAAAGCTATGATGAACTCACCTTTGGCGATAAAGTTACCTTTCATAACTACGAAATGTATGTTGGTGAAGTGACGATTGAACTAAAAAAAGGGCTATTGGTTTATAATGCAACACTAGTAAGACAGCCAACAATTCGGCAAAATCCAATTTATAACGAAAAAATACAGGGCAATAGCATAGAAGGCACCGTACTAGCGGTACAAAACCAAGAAATAAAACTGCATCTAAATATTGACCAAGAACAAGATGAAGATACTGCTTACTGGTATCCCTTTGTACCGCCAACTACAGACATGCTGTACCTTATGCCACAAATCGGTACAAATGTGAGTCTCTACATACCAGGACTCAAAGAACAAAACGCCATCATTACTGGCTGTGTACGAACCAATGGTGCAGAATGTGAACAGACCAGTGATCCGAGTACCCGTTATCTGGCAACGGAATACGGACAAGAAATGAAACTCGCGCCAGGTGGTATCTACTTTACCGCAGGACGCAATGACCTTGTACTCACTTTCGATGACGAAGAAGGCGTGACTATATCCAGTCACAAAGGAATCTTGCTCGAAGCGGAAAAAGAAATTATTATCGATTCCAAGACAAAAGTAACATTTAGCTCTCCGAATCAAATAAAAATGATTACACCAACGGGTGGGTTTTCGATAGAAAATGAAATACATTTTAATAATATGAAAACCATTGTTGATTGTGCGGATGAATCTGAGCTGCCGCTTGTTGAACAACCATTAATGCAGGAAGAAAAACAGTCATATGTTTTAAATAAGCCAGGAACAGCAGAAGAGCCGGGGATAGACTGGGGAAGCATTGTGTCATCTGCAAAAGGTGCTATAGCAATTATACAATGGAAAGAAGTAATTGGGGGTGCTGCACAATTTGGAGGAGGTTTTTTTCAGAGGGAAGTGGGCGTATTGATGGGACAAACTGGTACCCTCGGAGGCCTGATCTCAAGCGGGCTTGATTCAGTTCCATGTTGGGGCCTTGTCGGTTTGGGAGCAGGTGTATATGTCGATGGTGTGAATAGCATGTATGCAGGAGGGACACGGATGTATTATGGATTATTGGGCAAGACAGATGGGGAGAAAAATATATTGAAAGAAAAAGAGGGAGAATCAATTTATAATACTACACAACTGGTTATAGGTGCATATTCAATTAATCATGTGGTAAGCGCGGGTCTTAGTAAAATTCCTTATGGTGCAAATGGTATCGCCAAAATTGGGTGTTATCTTGATGAGGTAACTGCGAGCGGGAAATCACTGGTCTCTCATGACTTAGATTTGATTAACTTAGAAGAGACCTTTAGGGGCATACTGCCTAAGCAAGACGGCCCTGCAGTTGAGGAGAAAGGTTGACCAAGATGTTAGAACGATTAAAAACTGTATTTCTAAAACGATGGAAACGTTTCTTATTTTTTTATTTTATTGCATGTATTATGACAATGTATGAAACGGGTATTTCTAATATATACTATCTAATGCCAGTTAAGATCTTGCTGGCTTGGGGACTGACATGTGATAACGGGCATTTTGGGGGACCGTCCTTTTATCGTAATTTAATCATAAATTTTATTATAGGAATTATCTTGATGGTACTAGCGATGGTACTAGTACCGTTGGTATGTTTTATTTTAGGTATAGATTCTGCTCTATTTGTGGGTAGTGTGTTTCCTTCTAAATAAAAAACGATGCTGAAAAAGCAGAGCTTTATCAGGAGGAGACGAACTGCAATATGATAAAGAACAAGGACAAAAAGATAATAAGTAGCTAAACGAACGGGAGAAATTAAAATGAGTATTATGGAAAGTGTTGCTGTGGCACTTCATTACCCCAGTATACAATTATTTTATAAAGACATATACGATATAACATGGTATGGTGGACTTTTCATACTTTTCGGATTGATGTATTTACGGTATAAAAAAATGATAAGTTTTATTACCTTAAAATGTTTAGGAATGATGACAGTAATAGTTACTATAATTGGTGCAGATTTATATGTTGGCTGGGGCTGGATAGATTTATTTTTCATATTCATGGTGTATATATCCCTTGAAGCGTTTGAAGGTGAAATGCAGAAAGAAGAGGAAAACCGACAAAATAATTCTCAAGTATTAGATGGCGAGCATAAAAAGGAAAAAAGAAAATTATCCCGAACCGCCAAAGCGTCATTTAGTGTATTTATCATAGCGTCAGTGATAAAGGTAATACTAAGTTATTTGAGCTAGTGTGAAAGAAACACTTTGTATTGAGGAAACAAAATACGGAAGTGTATACTCAGTATATGAATAACTGCTATGCTTACTTACAGATTAAAAGACAAAGTTCACGCAGGTACTATCTCCTAAAAGCACAAAAAAACATGATTTTCACAATAAAAAAATCATGTTTTAGCCTATTTTTACTTGCAATCGTTACGAAGTGTAATATAATTAGAGATAGGTGGAAATTAAAAAAGTCGCCGTGTCCCAAGAGTGTTGAAGCACTCTTAGGCACGAGCAGGTGTACTGGCACCTACACGTAACAGCTAGCTGTCTACGACGACAATTTATTATACCGTGCTTTTCCTTGGGTGACAAGGGAGATGGTTTGTTCGGTATGCTGGAATTGAAGTTTTGACAGGAGCTTAGCGTCTGCATGCAATTAAGATATAGCAAAGCGCATGTGTAGGTTGAATAAACCCGCGCATGCGCTTTTTTGATTTCCCCTGAAACAAACTGTAGGGTGGGTTCCTTTATTGGATTACAATAGAGAAACCCCTT
>NZ_FNZK01000013.1 GCF_900109225.1 Propionispira arboris | reverse complement strand
GGTTCTATAATAAATGTTGGGGTAAGCAAAAAACAAATTGCTTATTCCAACATATTTTTTTGCATAAAAATAGAGCATAAAGTGAATAACTCATTTACAATTAAAGTTACCACAACACTAACCGAAAGGGGTTATCACTTATGCTCAATATTCAGTTTACTACACTTTTCTTAGACTTGGAAGACCTTTCTATTATAAATGTTACAGAAAATTCACTGACGGTTCAATTGCCACGTAAACTCCATATATGCCCATCCTGTGGGCAGCAGACGCAAAAAGTTCATGATTATCGCCTTCAAAAAATAAAACATCTTCCTTTATTACATAAAACTTATGATTTATTCCTGCGCAAACGACGCTATGTCTGTCCGCATTGCTCAAAACGTTTTTTTGAAGACAATCCTTTTCTTTTGAAATATCAACGAATGACGACGTTGCTAAAACAATTTATTATTTCTCAATTTGCACAAGTAAAGTCTGCTTCTGCGATTGCTAAAGACACCAACGTTTCTGTTACGACAGCATTACGTCTTTTCGATCATGTCGACTATCCAAAACCACAGCTGCCAGAAGTATTGTCTATTGATGAATTCAAAGGAAACGCAGATGGAGAGGAATTTCAATGCTTGCTTGTAAATCCGAAGGATAAAAGACCCTTAGACATATTAGAAAACAGAAAAACGGATGACCTGTGCAAATATTTTGCGTCTTTTCCCATAGAGCAGCGAGCCCATGTAAAATATGTAGTTATGGATTTAAGCAGTTTATTTCGCTCTGTAATTAAAAGTAGTTTCCCGAATGCTAAGATTATTGCTGATAAATTCCATACATGCAGGCTTGCGAATTGGGCATTAGAAAGTGTTCGCAAAGAAGTCCAAAAAGAGTTTTCGGACTACCGTCGGAAATATTTTAAAAAGAGCCGGTTCCTCTTATTGAAGAGGCATAAAAATTTAAAACGAGATGAAGATAAAGAACAATTGGCCAATATGCTGGCTGTATCTGAAAAATTAAGTCAGGCCTATCGTTTAAAAGAATTATTTTATGAAGTAATGGACAGCACGGATAGTGTAGAATATGTAAAACGATTTAAACAGTGGCAAGAAAACGTTATGAGATATGATATAAAACAATTCAACAAATTAATGAAGACAGTGATCGAATGGAAAAATGAAATTATTGCAGCAATTTCAACGGGTTATAGCAATGGATATATAGAAGGATGTAACAATCGAACAAAGGTACTCAAACGGACTTGTTATGGCATACAAAAATTTAAACGAATGAGAAATCGGATACTTTATATGGCTGCATAAAAATAGAAAATAGCGAGGAGAAATCCCCTCGCTAAAAATTCACTTTATGTTTTTACCCCAACACTTGACAAAGAACCCAAAAAAGGGCTACTATAAAGTTATAAAAATGAAAAGAGGCGAAGTTTGATATGGATTATGAAACATTACTAAACAAAGCTTTTGAAGGAAGATCGCGGGCCTATGCACCTTATTCCAATTTTTATGTTGGTGCTGCTGTGGTTATGGAAGATGAAAGTATATATACGGGCTGTAATATTGAAAATGCATCCTATGGTGCGACAAACTGTGCGGAACGGACAGCTATATTCAAAGCTGTTTCCGAAGGACATACAAGCATCAAGGCAATTGCTATTGTTGGCGTAGAGAATGATTACACGTATCCTTGCGGGATTTGCAGACAGGTGATAGCAGAATTTGCGGCAGCCGATATCCAAATTATTTTAGGGAAAAATAAAAAAGAATATATTGTCAAAACTCTTGATGAAATATTACCAGGTGCATTTACAAAAAAAGACTTAGGAAAATAAATAATTTCTAGGTTATAAAATCAGTTTCTGTTAACATACTTTGATACAATTTAGGGGGATTAACCGAGTGAAATATATTATTGGAATAGTTGGACTATTTGTTGTATTAGCTTTAGCTTGGGCGGCAAGCAGTGATAAAAAAAATATTAAATATAGACCTGTTCTTATTATGATTGTTTTACAGTTCATTTTTGGTTTTATTTTACTCAACACAGATGCTGGTAATTTTTTAATCGCTAATATAGCAGCGGGATTTGGTCTGCTATTGAAATGTGCTGGTGAAGGCGTTAATTTTGTATTTGGCAACATGGTTAATGATAATAAGTACACATTTTTTATCAGTGTATTGCTGCCGATTGTTTTTATTTCCGCTTTAATTGGAATCTTACAGCATTGGAAAATTCTGCCGTTTATTATTAAGTATGTCGGGCTTATTTTAAGCAAAATAAACGGCATGGGGCAGTTGGAATCTTATAATGCCGTTGCATCGGTTATTTTAGGGCAATCAGAAGTTTTTATATCGGTAAAAAAACAACTTGCTTTTTTACCGGATCACCGTATGTATACGCTTTGTGCTTCAGCTATGTCCACCGTATCAATGTCGATAGTGGGGGCTTATATGTTGATGATCAAGCCGGAATATGTTGTGACAGCAATTGTTTTGAATCTGTTTGGCGGGTTTATTATATCTTCAATTATCAATCCTTACACGGTGAAACCCGAAGATGATGTTTTAGAAGTCCAGCTTGAGAAAAAACAGTCTTTTTTTGAAATGCTGGGTGAATATATTATGGATGGATTTAAAGTAGCCATGATTGTTGGTGCGATGCTGATCGGATTTGTTGCGTTGATTGCTATGATTAATGGTATCTTTACTTGGATTATCGGGATTTCTTTCCAAGATACGTTGGGGTATATTTTCTCTCCTTTTGCCTTTTTGATGGGAGTGCCTTGGGACGAAGCAATCAAAGCGGCCAGCGTTATGGCAACGAAATTAGTATCGAATGAATTTGTTGCCATGATGTCGCTTTCGTCTGGCGATTTTAATTTTTCGGATAAAACACTGGCAATTGTATCTGTATTTTTAGTTTCGTTTGCCAATTTTTCTTCAATCGGGATTATTTCTGGTGCAGTTAAAGGCTTGAATGCAGAAAAAGGCAATGTAGTGGCTCGGTTTGGCTTGAAATTATTATATGGCGCTACTTTAGTCAGTGTTCTTACTGCCACAGTAGTTGGATTAATAGTATAATAAGAGAAGAGGGAGTGATTTAAAATGCAAAAATTTAAACGAATACATATTATCGTTATGGATTCGGTTGGAATCGGTGAATCTCCTGATTCAAAATTATTTGGCGATGTTGGTGTTAATACGCTTGTTCATATTGCAGAGAAGAAAAATGGCTTACATATGCCGAATCTGCAACGTTTGGGTTTATCTAATATTTGTGAGATACAAGGAATAAAGAAACAATTGTCGCCAAAAGCGTATTTTGGCAAGATGCAGGAATCATCAAACGGAAAAGATACGATGACGGGACATTGGGAAATGATGGGGCTTTATATTGCTGCTTCATTTCGCGTTTTCTCCGATGGTTTTCCACCAGAATTAATTGAGAAAATCGAAACATTCTCTGGTAGGAAAATTATTGGTAACAAACCAGCCAGCGGAACAGAAATCATCAAAGAACTAGGGGAAAGACAGCTTAAAACGGGAGAATTGATTGTTTATACTTCCGCGGATTCAGTACTGCAAATCGCCGCGAATGAACAGGTTATACCAGTGGATGAATTGTATAAAATCTGCCAATATTGTCGTGATATAACACGTGAAGATCCATATGCCTTGGGACGGATTATTGCCAGACCTTTTGTTGGAGATACGGCAGATACTTTTAAGCGGACACCGAACCGACACGATTATGCACTGAAGCCTTTTGGCAAAACAGTGCTGGATTTTTTACAGGAAGCCGGACTTGATTCGATAGCAATTGGTAAAATAGCGGATATATTTGATGGTCAGGGTATTACAAGAGCGATACGGACAAAATCAAATATGGATGGAATGGATCAATTCATTGTTTTGCTCGATGAAAAGTTTCAGGGGCTTAGCTTTACGAACTTAGTTGATTTTGATGCAGCCTATGGACATAGACGCGATCCAATCGGGTATGGGAATGCGCTGGAAGAATTTGATGCTAGGCTTACTGAAGTATTTGCTAAAATGACGGATGAAGACTTATTAATATTGACGGCGGATCATGGCAATGATCCAACTTATAAAGGAACCGATCACACCAGAGAATTCGTTCCGCTTATTGTATATTCTAAGCGATTTTCTGAAGGTAAAGATTTAGAAATTCGCCAGAGTTTTTCGGATCTTGGGGCAACGGTAGCCGATAATTTTGGCGTGACAATGCCAGCATATGGAGAAAGCTTTTTAGGAAAATTAAAATAAAGGTGGTAAATAACCATGAGAATGGTAGATTTAATCTCGAAAAAACGTGATGGACACGAATTAACGACAGAAGAAATCAGCTTTTTCATTGACGGATATACCAATGGAACGATTCCCGACTATCAGGCCAGTGCCATGGCCATGGCGATTTATTTTAAAGATATGAACGATCGCGAAAGAGCAGACCTTACAAGATCTATGGTGAACTCAGGGGAAACGATTGATTTATCAGCGATTGAAGGCATAAAAGTGGATAAACATTCAACGGGTGGAGTAGGTGATACGACAACGCTGGTTCTGGCGCCATTGGTTGCCTCACTTGGTATTCCAGTTGCCAAAATGTCTGGCCGTGGGCTTGGACATACAGGTGGAACGATTGATAAACTTGAATCGATCAGTGGGTTTCATGTAGAGCTGACAAAAGAAAAATTCATTGATTTGGTAAATCGTGATAAAGTTGCGGTAATTGGTCAAAGCGGTAACTTAACTCCGGCTGATAAAAAACTTTATGCGCTTAGAGATGTCACGGGGACAGTCAATTCCATTCCGTTGATTGCAAGTTCAATTATGAGTAAGAAAATTGCTGCCGGGGCAGATGCGATTGTGCTTGATGTGAAAACTGGTGCAGGAGCTTTTATGAAAACGGAAGAAGATGCTGAAAATTTGGCACATGCCATGGTGCAAATCGGCAATCATGTTGGGCGAAAAACGATGGCAATTATTTCGGATATGTCTCAACCACTCGGGTTTGCAATCGGAAATGCACTTGAAGTACAAGAAGCAATTGATACTTTGAAAGGTGAAGGTCCGGATGATTTAACTGAATTGGTTTTAACGTTGGGCAGCCAAATGGTTGTTTTGGCACAAAAAGCTTCAACTTTAGAAGAAGCAAGAACAAAGCTGCAGGAATCTATTAAAAGCGGCAAGGCTTTAGCAAAATTTAAAGATTTTATCAAAAATCAGGGCGGGGATGTTTCTGTGGTGGATCATCCTGAAAAATTACCACAGGCAAAATATAAAATTGAAGTTCGAGCGAAAGAAAGTGGATTCGTAGCAAAAATGGTGGCTGATGAAATTGGGATTGCGGCAATGCTCTTGGGTGCAGGCAGAGCAGCCAAAGACGATGTTATCGATTTGGCTGTTGGTTTGATGCTTCGCAAAAAAGTAGGAGATCCAGTAACGAAAGGGGATTCACTTGTAACGATTTATACAAATTGTGAAGATGTAGACGCTGTAAAAACGAAAATATATGAAAATATTTTTATTGCCAGCGAGGCTCAAAAACCAGTTTTGATTCATAAAATCATTATCGAATAAATAGCAAAAAGCGTTCTGGTTCAATACTGGAACGCTTTTTTATTATAAATTTTGAAAAAATTTGTAATAAAAAAGGTTTTTTCTGAATTATCGAGAATGCTTATATGTTTGGGCTTTTGCCATTTCACAATAAGGAGGGATTATTTCTGATAACAAAATTTAACTGTACCTGCGCTTCGCTTGAAGATTTTCGTATGGCAAGGGAGTCTATACGAAAAAATCTTCGTACAATTTGTCCTGAATATTCGATGCAATTATTTGTAGTCATTAATGAAGCAGTAAATAACGCCTTTTTCCATGGTATAAATGATCATAAAGGTACTCACGTAACACTTGATATTCAGCGAAATCAACAAGATTTATGTATGATAGTAAAGCATAATGGTGAAGGATTTACCCCTGAATACATTGACTGTACCACCAACAGTGAGATGTATAATGAAAGCGGGCGTGGGATTGATATTATTAAACATTATGTGGATTCATTGGAATTCAGTGCCTCAGGTTGTGAGGTTATTATGCATAAACAATTAAGCATTTCATCTATGGGAGGAGTTATTTCATGAAAGCAGACATTAAAATGATCAATAATAAAGTAGTGATTACATTAGAAGGCAGCCTTTATGTTGAAGATGCGCTTTTGATTCGAACAAAAGCATTGTCTTATTTCCAAGACGGGCACAATAATTTTCTCATTGATTTAACACAAGTAGATTATATTGACAGTTCAGGACTCGGAGTCTTAGTTGCTCTGCAAAAACGGGCTTTAGAACATCATGGCGCACTTCAGCTGCGTGGATTAAATGGTGTTGTAAAAGAGTTATTTGAGCTTACTCGCTTAAATAAAATTTTTGAAATTGTATAATGTTTTTTTAGTATTTTGCTAGGAACCTTACATAATGCAAGGCTGCTAGTCTTGTTTTTGTATATTTAAAATACGAAAAGAACCATTGGGAGATCTTAATAATGAACGACTTGCCACTAGAAGAACTCGTCACGAATATTACTCATTTCTTTCCTGATTGTAGTTATTGGATATTTGATATGCTTAATGACCCTTTATTATTACTTGATGAGTTTGGCATGATTTTATTCATGAATGATAAAGCACGCACTTTTTATGGACACTCACTGGAAGAGGCGAAACAGCTTCATATAGCGCAACTTGATTTAAAAATAACCGTTTCTGCCCAATACCTGCATACGATTCGTAAATCTGGCGATGCAGGCTATATTTTCTTATCTACTCATAAAAAAAAGAGTAACGAACTTGTACCTATACAAATTCATGCCCGTTATATTACAGTGCACGATAAAAGCATTTTTGCTTTGGTGATAAAGGATATTTCAGTAGAAAAACAGCTTAAACAAGAATTTGAGCTTATTAGCCAAATGCAAAAAAATATGCTGCCCGCTAATTATAAAAATCCGCTTATTGAAATACGTTCTATTTATCGACCTTATAATTATGTAAGTGGTGATTTTTTTGATTTTAAATGGGAAAATAATCACATTTTACATGGCTATATTTTTGATATTATGGGGCATGGTTTGGCGACAGCATTCAATATGTCAGCTATTCGAGTTTTATTGTCGCAGGCTTTCGGACAGCACATTCCATTGAATGAAAAATTGGCTTGGTTTAACCAACAGGCTATTTCGTTTATAGAGAATGATTCATTTGTGGCTGTTCTTGGCTTTTCATTTGACTTTACTACAAAACAACTGACCTACAGTATGGCTGGTATCAATCAATTTTTATTCGTGAACCAAAATCAGTCATTGGTAATTCAAGAGCCAGGTATTTTTGCCGGATTAGATAAAAATGCGATATATGAACAACATACCATGTCATTTTTTTCAGGCGATATTTTTTATTTTATGACGGATGGGTTATTTGAGCTGCTTTCAACCCCGGCAGAATCGTGTCCAAGCGGCAGTGCGGCAAGTTATCGCTGGCTTTGTAAAGCTATGCGCAATCCGGTGCGTCGCGATGATATTTCTGCATTATGTTTATATATAAAATAAGCCCTTTATAGATTGGATGATGATACATGAAACTTACTTTACGTATGAAACTTTTGATCGGTTTTTTTTCGCTGCTCGTGTTGACCTTGATTGGTCAAACCCTCATGTTGAGTAATCTTGGACAAAATTCTGCCAGTTTGCTTGGACAATTACTTAGCGAAAATGTAATTTTACTTGTTATCGAAATGGCAGTTGCTATGGGTATCGTTTTTCTTTTGGAAAGATCCATTTTAAGATCGATTGACACATTACGTCACACGATGAAACGTGCTGGAGAAGGTGATCTAACCGTACATAGTGACATGCAGACAAAGGACGAATTCGCTGAATTAGCGGATTCTTTTAATACGATGATTGATAGTCAGGATCGGATCGTTCGGCAGGTATCAACTGCCAGCGACCAATTATCAGCGGCTTCAGAAGAAATGTCAGCTTCCTCACAGGAAGTAACTGCTTCATTTGAAGAAATCGCCAGCAGCATGGAGTCTTTGTCGGGTGAAACCGAAAAAGGTAATAAAGCGGTACTGGAAGCATCGCAGTCTTTGGTACAGTTATCATCGCTGATTCAAATGGCCAAGCTTAAAGCTGGCACGACAGAGAAAGATTCCGTGGCTACGCAAAATTCGGCACAAGAAGGTTTAAATAATGTGCATGAAACAATTCAGACGATGAATAAAATCAAAAACCAAACGCAAATAACATCGGATATGATTCATGATTTAGATGAATATTCGCAGCAAATCAGTCAGATTATTGATACGATTACATCCATTTCGAATCAGACGAATCTGCTGGCTTTAAATGCGGCGATTGAAGCCGCCCGTGCAGGTGAACACGGCCGAGGTTTTTCTGTCGTAGCGGAAGAGGTTCGAAAATTGGCGGAACAATCCAATCAAGGTACACAAGAAATTACACATTTAATTGAAAATGTATCACAAAAAACAGCCCAGGTAGTCACTGCTATGGCGGAAAACAGTACACAGGTAGAAGCTGGTGTAACAGCGGTTACGCAGACAGGAACTGCATTGGATATGATTTTGCAGGCAGTGAAGCACACTGCTGCGGAAATTAATGCCATTACCAATATTGCGGCGGAAGAAGTTGCGAATTCGGATCAGATTGTTCAATTGATTGATAATCTTGCCAGTATTATCGAAGCAGTAGAAAAGCATACCGAATCAATTTCAGCTGCTACACAGCAGCAAACAGCAGCGATGCAGAATGTTTCCAGTTGTGCGGAAGAAACAGCTGCAATGTCCGGTACATTGAAAAATAGTATCCAACATTTTAAGCTATAAATTTTTTCGAGAATGATGAAAAAAGGAGTCGGGCAAATGGATACAAAACAAACTGCCGAGAAATTACTAAGATTGATAAAGACATGTCCATCACCGTTTCATACGGTTGAAACTAGCATATGTATACTAGAAAAAGCCGGTTTTATAAAACTGCTGCCAACCGAAGTTTGGAAATTAGAATTGGGCAAAAAATATTATATGTCTGTCTATGGTTCAACGCTTATTGCCTTTCGTATTGGCGAAAAAGCGCGCGCCGGGCTGCGAGTAGCAGCAGCACATACGGATTTTCCCTGTTTGAGGATTAAGCCCGCAGCCTCAATTAGTGAAAATACCTATGGAAAACTCAATGTGGAAACATACGGTGGACTTATCTTAAATACATGGCTGGATCGACCGCTTTCTATAGCAGGTAAGGTAGCAATAAAAGGCAGTAACGCTTTTTCACCAGAGATCAAGTTGGTTGATCTGAAACGCCCCTTGCTTACCATTCCTAATCTTGCAATTCATATGAATCGTACTGTTAATGAAGGTGTTGCATTAAACCAACAGAAAGATATGCTGCCACTGGCAACAATGCTGAAAAAAGATGGGAAAGACAAAAATTTCTTTGATGGTTTTTTAGCAAAAGAAATCGGCTGTAACAAAGAAGATATTTTAGCCTATGAGCTTACGTTATACCCGACTGAAACAGGATGCATTATGGGATTTAAGGATGAGTTTATTTCCTCACCAAGACTCGATAATTTGACTTCGGTGCAGGCTTGCCTGTCCGGAATTATAGAAGGAAAACGTAAACAAGGGATAGACATCATTGCTCTGTTTGATAATGAAGAAGTCGGCAGCCACACGAAGCAAGGGGCTGGATCGGTTGTTTTACCACAAATAATCGAACGCATTTATGAAATGCTGGGGTATTCCCGGAGTGCATATTTTTCCGATGTAGCCGGTGGGTTTATGTTGTCAGCGGATGTTGCTCATGCGATGCATCCTAACGTACCAGAAAAAAATGACGTAACCAATAAACCCATATTAAATGGTGGAGTTGTTCTTAAAATGGCCGCAAATCAATCTTATGCTGGTGATACGGAAGCCATAGCTGTTGCCGCAGAACTTTGTAATCAAGCTAATATTTTATATCAGCATTTTGTCAATCGTTCTGACGCAAAAGGAGGGTCTACGCTTGGTTCTATCGTTTCGGCACTTTTGCCAATGCGTACGATGGATATTGGCGTGCCGATTCTGGCTATGCATTCTGTGCGTGAAATGATGGGGATAAAAGATCAAAAAGCGCTTGAGGATATGATAAAGGCATTTTTCTCTTAAACAACAAAAAAGCATGCTTTGTAAAAATTTACAGGGCATGCTTTTTGTTTTTGTGAAGATTTTAATAAAGAATACGAATGCTGCCATCGTTAAAGATTTCAATATCATTATAACTATCCAATATCTTTTTTGCCGTGTTCGGACCTACGGTTGAGATAGCAACCTGATCATAAATGATGGAACAATAACTATTGAAAATTCCCAGATTGTTGATGCCGATATAATGGTGAACATCATTTTTTCTTCCATTTGGCATCAATTTTAAGCCGTTCTTTTTTAGCCATTCAACCGTTTCCTCATGCGTTTTGAGACTTTTTGTGAGGTACGCTATTACATGACGATCTGTAGCAGCATGACCGATTTTGAATTGATCTAAACATTCTTGACAAATGCCTTTTTCACCAACAAAAGCGTAGGCGACGGGTTTGTCTTCGTAACAATAAAAGCAACTGCCATTATTATGGCGACGCCACTTATAAACATCTTCAAAAGTTTTTTTCTTTAAAAATACCATGTAGTAATTCTCCCTAATCTATTGAGTGATACCTATTAGTATATCTGTTTCGTATCCGCTTGTATATAAGAAGCCGATATATGCCAGATATTATAAAATATGCCGATGGATAAAAAAATAATGAAAAATATAGTTTCAGGCAGATATTATATTGACGAATACTTTGATTTCTGGTACGATGACTTTATAAATTATTGTTTGGCAATGGAGCCTCGCCTTTTAAAGGGAGGTTTCTTTGTTTTTTTAGGGAAAAACAAACATTAAGGTGAGGGCTGAATTTTATGCAACAAGATATTGATTTACCATTTTGTTATGGTGAGAATACAATATATGTAGTTGGTAATGCAAAAACACAACAAAGTAATCCTATTACTATTCAATTTGGACAATTTTTTATTGGGTTTGTTATTGATAGAGAAACTGGAATGATTATTCAATGTGATGTTTCAGCAACACTTCAGACGACAACGAAGTTTATTCGCAGCTTATTTATTGGTAAAAGTATAAAAGACAATGCAGAAATAATTAAACAAGAAATTGAAAGTCGCTATTTTGCATCATCCCAGAAAGCTATTTTTGTAGCGTATAAGGATGCACAAAAAAAGTTTAACTGTATTCAAAAAGGAATACAAATAGATTTATCATAATATGTTTGAATTTTATGATAAAATCATTATCTGGTTAAAATATTTTTCATTGTTTTAACGAATATCATATATTTTTTGAATGTTATACATTTATGCTGCTTTATTTACATATATGCTTGCTTATAAACAGGTGTAGACTTAAATGAAATCCAGCAAGATATGTTCTCTTAATAGGGAACTGTCTTGTTGGATTTTTCTCGTTTATGGCAGGTGCAATTATTCTTTGGCATTATTAAATGTGGTTAAGTAAAATGGAAAAAGAGGAGAAGGTTGTATCATGAAAATTACTGAAATTAAAATTGGCAAAGTAAGTATTCCCTTAAAAAAAACATTTAAAACGGCCTTACGACAGGTGGATTCAGCGGAAGATATCATTATTAAAATAATGACTGATACCGATGATATCGGGTTTGGTAATGCACCACCTACGGCAGTTATTACCGGTGACAGCCAAGACTCAGTTGTTGCAGCGATTCGTGATACGATAGGTCCGAAGCTCATTGGCATGGATATAGAAAATATTGAAAAAATCATGACGGATCTAGATGCATCCATGCTGCATAACAATTCAGCTAAAGCAGCCATTGATATTGCTATTTATGATCTGTTTGGCAAACTGCATAAAATTCCTTTGTATAAATTATTTGGAGGATATAGTAGTAGTATGACAACGGATTTGACGATCAGTGTAAATACTCCCGAAGAAATGGTCACAGATTCCCTCGAAGCATTGGCAGAAGGTTATACCGAACTAAAACTGAAAGTTGGCACCAATGCAGCTTTGGATATTAAAAGAGTAAAGGCCATCCGCGAAGCAGTAGGCAATGTTGTTAAAATTCGACTGGATGCAAATCAAGGCTGGAATCCGAAAGAAGCGGTTCGAACGATTCACAAATTTGAAGATCTTGGGCTGGATATTGAATTCATTGAACAACCAGTTAAAGCTCATGATTTTGAAGGTCTAAAATATGTAACAGATCATGTGGAAACCAATATTATGGCAGATGAAGCAGCCTTTGGTCCTTATGAGGTATTTAGACTTTTGTCGATGCGAGCTTGTGACTTGATTAATATCAAATTAATGAAAGCTGGTGGTCTACATAATGCCATTAAAATTGCGGATATGGCTGAAACTATGGGAGTACAATGTATGATGGGTTGTATGCTTGAAAGTAAGGTTGGCATTAGCGCAGCAGCAAGTATAGCAGCTGGAAAAAAAATCATCACAAAGGCAGATTTGGACGCAGCAGTATTATTAGCCTCAGATCCAGTCGTAGGGGGTGTAACTTTTTGTGAAAATCAGATTTTTATGTCCAATACTCCCGGATTGGGAATAACAGCTATAGAAGACTGGCAAGAAATTGATAATAAAAATGTAAGATAGAAAGGACTGAATGCTTTTATGGGAGCTGAAGAATTTAGTATTTGGTGGGGTCTGCTGGGTTTATTGCCACTTTTCGTATATGTTGTTCTAGTTTTTCGTGATATGGACCCTCTGCCAGTTACGGTTTTGTGTGTTATTATCGGGGCCATTCTTACCAGTCAAACACTCGTGTCATTCGCAACTGTTATGTCCAATGCCATGGGATCTTTCTTGGCTTTAGTTGGATTGATTATCATGCTGGGACGTGGACTGGGAGAAGTTCTGACAGAGACAAAGGTCAGTCATACACTCGTACACAAAATCATTTATAGTATAGGTGTTGATACCGAAAATAAAGCAATGCTGGGGATGATGCTGGCTTGTCTTGTGGTTGTCGGACTTCTCGGTACTATGGCTGGTGGCAATGCTATTTTGGCACCGATTATATTACCTATTGCTGCAGCGGCGGGTTTGACTCGTAGTACGGTGGGCGTACTGTTTCAAGCCTGTGGTGAAGAAGCACTCATTTTAGGCCCATTTACACCGCCAGTTATTGCATTACTTGGGCTAACACATACAAGTTATGGTGAAATGCTTTTAAAGGTTGCGTTGCCAATTGCATTTGTAACGTTAGTCACGACTTGGATTGTGGTGCATCGCATTCAGAAAACAACAAAAGGTAAAAATGATTATGATATTCCGCAAAATGTTGAGCAATTCGCGCCTACGAAGAGACAAAATTATTCAAGTCTGATTTTTATCCTTGCATTTATTGCGGCTGTTTTATATGGCATTATAATGAAAGCGGGTACGGCCTATGTTATTGTCGTTATGCTTGGTTTATCAATCATTACAGGTCTGGTCGGTGGTTTAAACATTGATAAAATTTTCAAGCTGGTTGTCAAAGGTATGGCTGGTAATGTAGGGTTATTTATTTTATTTCTCTTTTTAGAACCATTTATGAATTTTATTGAACAAGCTGGAGGGTTTAAAGCTTTAGGGCTTATTTTGCAACCTTTAGTTAATATGGGTGGCAAACCTTTTGTTGCGATTATTGGAGGCTTGACTGGCGCTTTTGGCTTAACGGGAGCTACGGTTGCCGTAATGAAAATGCTCAATGACATGTTTGGTACATTGGTAACGCAATATGGTGTATCGATGGCTGCTTGGTCAGTGGGGCTGGTGGTAGCTACTCGGGTGGCGAATTTCGTATATCCAGGTTCTAATATGTTTAGTTCGATGGGATTTGCCGAATCGAAGGATATTAAATCTATGATTAAAAATGGCGTTATCGTGGCATCCATGCAAATAGTATTTCTTATTATTTATGCCAATTTATTTTCGTAAATAAGTGATATCTTGATTTAGATTTGAGTGAGTAAAGTTAGGATTGGGTTTAACTCAATCGTTTCACATAATCACGGAGTTCAATAGTTGAACTTAAATATATATTATATGAGGAGAAAATTATGATGAAGAAGTTGCTTGTAGGTAAAAAAGTAATACTGTCAATATTCACATGTTTCATATTTATATGTTTGATCGGGTTGAGTTTGCCCGAAGCAGCTGGTGCAGCAGAGCCGATGTCTGAAAAATGGTTAAGTAAACAGGTTTCAACGATACCAATAGAGAAAGATGTAAAATATGCGGTCTATATAAAAAATTTAAAAGTTGATGATAAGGCAGTCGTACTAAATTCTCATAAAATGGCTTCGGCAAGTTTAATTAAAATTCCGATCATGATTGAAGCATTTAATCAAAAAAATCAGGGGAAACTCAATTTTAATGAACAAATCGTTATTAAACATGCACAAGCAGTTGAGGGGGGATCTGTTTACAATCTACCAGATGGTACGGTGCTGACGGTAGGACAGATCTTGGATTTGATGATTGTTCAGAGTGATAACACTGCAGCTAATATTTTAATTGATAAATTAAAAATGGAAAATATCAACGCCATGATTCAAAAATTAGGGTGTAAAGACACAATTTTACAAAGGAAAATGATGGATTTTGAAGCTGTTAAGCAAGGTCGGCAAAATTATACTTCGGTAACAGATATGGCGAATATATTGGGAAAACTCTATAATTCACAATGTCTTGATCCAGAAAGTGATAAGGCTATGCTTGCTATTATGCTTCAACAAGAAGATAATACAGTAATTCCGGCGCAAATACCTCATGATTTGAAGATAGCCCATAAAACAGGGGAATTAGATGGCATGTATTATGATTGCGGCATTATATATGGTCATAGTAGTGACTATATTCTCTGTATTATGGCTGAAAATGTGAAAGATGAACCGCATGTATTATATGATATGTCATCTTTATCTTTGGCAATTTATGATAAGATTGGTCGCTGAACAAAAAGATGTCACAGTTATGGCGCAAAGAACCAAATAGTTTGCTAAATACTAAGTATCCTAAATGAGAAAAGTATAGAAACATCGTACATCGAAAAAAATGCGATATTTTAGGAGAGCAAGGTCATTCAATTCATGGACGACCTTGCTTGAGCAGTGAAAAAAAGAACTAATTATATTATATAGGGGGTATTGTGTTCTATAGCCATATAATGTATAATAAAAACCGTTGTAAGCCTTATAGCACTGGGCTTAGAATATTTTAGAGTTTTATTGGGGATGTAGCTCAGCTGGGAGAGTACTTGAATGGCATTCAAGGGGTCAGGGGTTCGAACCCCCTCATCTCCACCAATATGAAATCAAGGGTTGTGCGGTATGCACACACCGTCAAGTGGTCATGTCTATGGGCACATATGGGCACAATAGAGGCTAAGCGAAGCAGCTTAATCTCTATTGTGCCTTAATTTATGTTGGTAAAGACTTCTTCCAGTCAGGAAACCTCCGTCCATCCGCAAAAGTTTATGCACTTGGTGATACATAGGTATAATTGGTTGCATCGTGAATGGTACTACTCTGGGAACATCCCCAATATGAGTATATCTATACCTGTATATTCATAATTACAAGCATAGATATATGATAAATATGGAACTGCTGCACATAATAAAACATGTGCAGCATCTTTTTTTGCAAAAAATTACTTCCACGCTTTAAATCTATCTATGAAAAAATATCTTTAAATCAAGACAAGGCGGCACGATCTCTTTATTTTGCTTTATCAAGTTTAATTTGTTCTTCACCCCATTTATAATGAAAGATACTCTTGTTTAATGTGAATAGAAAAATGAAAATACCCAGGATGCAGACACAGATAAATGTCTATATCCTGGGTGTTTTTTATAACTACTGGTAGGTAAACTAAGAATAACATCAATTACTCTTATAATATTTTTTGAGGAGTTATACAGTAAGAGTAGAATAGGTTATTTTCAACTTTAGTTAATTTTCTATGGTTTTCACTATGATAGTTTAGCATTTACTGGTGTGTAATGTATTTTGATGCTTACTTAATTTGGTAGTCTGAATTTCTACCGGAATTTTAGAATAGACGTGTACAGAATCCTATCCTGATCTGATAAAAAAGTGCGAGAAATAGTATTGCTATTCGGAAAAACAGAAAATAGCATGAAATATTCTGTTCCTATAAGACATTCTATAGATGGGGAATAGATGTTTTTTTTGTTTTTTCCCCGCAATATCAGCCAGTTAAAAACGGATATCACATTTTATCGCATTTTTTGGCATTGAAATTGCATATATAAATATGCAGAACATTAAGAAAAAAATATTACAATTAGGAGAGGGTTCAATATGAAGGCAGTTTTATTAGCAGGACCAAATGAAGTAAGAGTTGGCGAGATTGCTGTACCAAAATGTCCATCTGACGGATTTTTATTAAAAGTGAGTGCATGTGGTCTCTGCGGATCTGATATCAGGACTATCCGCAATGGCAGTGGCAAAATAAAGCAATACCCTGTCATTATGGGGCACGAAATTACCGGAGTAGTTGAGGATGTTGGCAATACTTTACACGCAGACTATAAGGTCGGCGATAAGGTTGCTGTGGGGTCAACTGCATCATGTGGTGAATGTTATTTCTGTAAAAAAGGACAAGAAAATCTTTGCCCTGATCTTAAGTGTCTGGGTAATGGGCCTGTAGATTTTCCTGGCGGTTTGGCAGAGTATGTTGCAGTACCTCGTCTGTTTATTGAAAAAGGTCCGGTTAAAAAGCTTAGTGATAATGTTGATATTGATGTAGCGGCTTTAGCCGAGCCTCTGACAACGGTAATGAATTCACATGATAACATTACATTCGATTCCAATGATACGGCCGTAATAATCGGAGCAGGACCAATTGGCGCCCTCCATATAGCCAATCTGAAGCTAAACGGTATTGGAACTACAATTATTGCTGATGTATTTGAAGAAAGGCTGGAATTAGTTGCAGCGGCAGTTTCGCCGAATATTGTAGTCAACGTAACGAAGGAAAACCTGGTAGATGTTATCAAAAAGGTTACAAATGGGAGAGGTGCAGATATTGTGATCGTAGCATGTTCAGTAAAAGCTGTACAGGAACAGGCATTCAGCTATGTCCGCAAAGGAGGACATGTGGTTTTTTTTGGCGGGCTTCCTGACAAAAACCGTATGATTCAACTGGACAGCAATATTTTGCATTACAGTCAGCTTACCTTACATGGAACGTATATTTCTCGTCCCCATCACTTCTTTAAGGCTATCGAGCTAATTACTCAAAATAAAATTGACTTATCGAAACTTGTAACAAAAATGAAAATGGATGATTTCGATCAAGCCATGGCTCTGGCCGAATCGGGAAAAGTATTGAAGGTTGTTATAAATCCGTAAGTGAATATGGGAAATGGCCATTCTTTATTTGCTTATGGTTTTAATAAATAAATAAATAAAAATTAGGAGGAAAAAATTATGATGAACAGGTTGTATAGCCCACTATTAAACCCAATGACTGAAGGAATTAATTTAGATGATTACTGTGTTGCCACGTATCTGATTGGCGCTGAAAAGGACGAAGACCCGATTATTAAAGCAGCCAGCATTGGCATAGAGCAAACCACAGGGTCTTGGACTGATGTAGAAGCAGAGACAGACGAGGTTAGAGCAAAATATGCTGCTAAAACTCTCTCTGTTTTTGAAGTACCTGATTATGAAAATTTTACCTATATGAAAAAGGACTTAGCTGATCGTGATATGCGCTTCTATGTAATCAAAATCGGTTTTCCTCAAGTAAATATCGAGGACAATATGCCTCTTTTATTTGCCACAATTACTGGCAATATCACATCTATGCCATATTTACGGCTACTGGATATCGACTTTCCAGCTAAGTTTGTTGCTAAGTTCAAAGGACCTAAATTTGGTATAGCCGGTATCAGGAAAATCTTGGGTGTTAAAGACAGACCTCTGTTAAACAATATGATCAAACCTTGCACAGGATATACACCAGAAGTAGGGGCAAAACTCTTTTACGACGCAGCGATAGGTGGTGTGGATATTATTAAGGATGACGAACTGATTTCGGGAGACAGAGCTTTCAATAAACTTGAAGATCGTGTGAAGCTGAATATGGCAGCTGCAGCCAAAGCTGATAAGATTAAAGGTGAAACTACCATGTATACCGTAAACATCACGGATGAAGTTCATAAATTAAAAGACAATGCCTTGCGAGCTATTAAAGCTGGTGCCAATGCGATTATGGTAGATGCTTTTGGCATTGGTCTGTCAGCACTGAGATCATTGGCAGAAGACCCGGATGTTAATGTTCCTATCTTGGCTCATACCTGCTACGGTGGTGCTTTGAAAACTTCCCCGTATCAGGGAGTAAGTTCAAATGTACTATTCAAGCTATTGCGTATGTGTGGAGCTGATATTATTCTTATCGAGTGTCCTTATGGTAAATTTGATAATATTCAGAGTAAATATATACGTAGTATTCAAATTTGTCAAGGCAAGTTTTATAATCTAAAAACTTCATTACCATTTATTGGTGGCGGAGTAATACCAGGATTGATTCCAACGATTATGCAAGATACGGGGTATGATGTATTGTTAGGAGCTGGTGCTTCCGTGCATGGTTTTCCAACTGGACCTGTAGATGGTGCTAAAGCGCTGCGTCAGGCTATTGATGCTTGTATGGACGGTGTAAGCCTGAGAGAAGCCGCTAAAGATCATAAAGAGTTAGAAGTTGCTGTTAATAAATGGGGCATTTATGGAGAAGAAAATCTAAAAAACCTCTATGCTATTTAACTAAGTTTGGATTGGCTACTACCCCGGAGTGCCGTGAATTTGGTCTCCGGGGACACTAGCCTTCAAAATATATTCTAATAGAAATAGAAAAGAGGTGGAGTTGTTTTGTTAGGGAACTTGACGAAGTATCTAAATGAAAAGACTATTCGTACGCAAGTTGAGTGCCAGAATTGGGAAGAAGCAGTCAGAAAAGTGGGAAATATACTATTTGAGAACGGTGATGTCGAAAGCTCCTACGTTGACGGGATGATAAAATACGTTAAAAAGTATGGTCCATATATAGTATTGATGCCAGGTTTTGCCTTGGCCCATGCTCGACCGGAAGACGGTGCTAAGAAAGTAGCCATGTGTATGATCACCCTGAAAACCCCTGTCAAGTTTGGTCATGAGAATTATGATCCCGTTTATGTGGTAATGGGTTTAAGTGCACCAGCTAAAGAAAGACATGTTGAAGCTCTTGCTGATATTTGTAACATTTTAAAGGAAGAAAAAATTCTGGAAGTGATCAAGTGTGCTCAGGCTGCAAATGATATCATGAAAATATTTAACTCTGACGAAACTTTACTTTCGCAGCAAGAAATAGCCCCATCTTGATATAAATAGGCAAAGCAGACACTCGTCAGTATAGCTTTTTTCAATAAATAGACGAAACCGTCTTGTAAACATTTTTTTTGATATCGTTAAAGCAATTGTCCAATCTAGGTCAGCAACTTCATTGAACAACACAAAAAACATATAAGCTCAACTTAATTGCGGTGTTGGAAAATTAGGCGAGGATGATTTCTGATTTTATGAGATACTTTAAGTATATTCAATTCTTGAAGTCCAACACGTAATGAAAGTTGAGCATTTAAGAAATAACATTAAATAAGGAGGAATAGATTATGGCTTGGAAAAAAGTAAATGGTGCTTGTATTTGTGGATGCGGAATGGGAAGTTCCCTGCTCCTGAAGATTCTTCTGGAAAGTATCCTTGAAGAGAAAAAAATATCTTCCAATATCGAATGCGTTGATTCGGGGAGTGTTCCCAACGATCTTACTTTAGTAGTGACTTCTAGCGCTTTTGAAAAAGAAATGAATGACAGATTTGAAGGAAAAATTCCGGTTATAGCAATAAAAGATTTTTACGGAAAGGGGGAACTTGAATCAAAACTTAGAGATATTGGTGTTATTGATTAAAAATATTGTCTTGCCAGAGTAATATCAAGGCAAAAATCATGAAGAGAATATTTTGAAAACCTGGAAAATCTCTAGTGTACTGATCGTTATGGTAGTTGCGCTGAATACGCAAAGGAAGGCGGATTACATAGTGGCGCTCAAAGATAACCATAAAACCTTGTATAAATATCAGAATATTCTAATGATTAGAATAAATATTGCTTTAAAGAAGAAACACTACAAATCTACGATACCCATAAAAAGAGGAGGTCGAAGAAAACTATGGTTAGTGCAATCATGGAATTTTTAGCTAACGAGGTTTTAACTCAGGCTGCGGTGGTCATGGCATTAGTTGGTCTTATTGGTTTAGTTCTCCAAAAGAAACCCATTGAAAGAGTTATGACAGGTGTCATTAAAATTTATGTAGGGATGACCATTTTCACACTCGGGCTTAATGCAATTTGTGCTCAAGTTGATATTTTTACAAAAATGTCTTTGCAAATTGTAGGTGCTTCAAATGTATTGGAGGGTGCAACCAGGGTTCCTATTATTGCCTCATATGATAACGTTATGAGTGCGGCGGCATTGACACTAGGTTTAGCTTATGTCGTAAATATCTTAATTGCGCGATTCACAAAAATGAAAATTATCTACCTGACAGGACATTGGTCACATTGGACATGTATCTGTGTTTGTGCGGTACTGATGAACTATTTGGGTATTGCAAGTACTACGGCTATCTTAATCGGCGGCGTTATTGTCGGGACATACCAAGTGGTGTTCCCTTATATGCTTCAACCCTATACCAAAGTACTAACGGGAGGTGCTCCTATAGCATTTGGACATGGTGTCAGTTCCTGTGCCTTAATCGGTAGCTGGATCGGAAGCAAAATAGGGGATCCAAAGGACAGCTTTGAAGATATTGAATTGAGCGGACGTTTATCTTTCCTCAAAGAAGTTGTTATCACAGTGGCTCTAACTATGTCCGTTATGTATTTGGGCTTGTCACTAATTGTAGGAAAAGATTTTGTTATGACATTGAGTGGTGGAAAAAACTGGATCATGTTTGCTATATTTGCAGGATTCGGTTTCTCCGCTGGTCTAATGGCTCTTCTTTATGGAATTCGTATGTTTATTGCTGAAATAACACCTGCTTTCCAAGGTATTTCCACAAAACTAGTTCCCGGTGCTATACCAGCTTTTGACTGCCCCGTTTTTTTTCAATACGGTGCCAATTCGCTGCTGATTGGTTTTGTTATTGCTCAGATTTGTTCTGTTATTAGTATGGCTATTTTAATGAGATTTGATCTGACTGTTCCAATATTAATGGTAACCTATGAAAATTTCTTTGGCGGCGGTGTTGTAGCTATTTTTGCCAATAAATTCGGTGGTAAAAAAGCTGCTATAGTCGGTGCAATGTTCTTCGGTTTTACTGCAACATTAGGAAGATCGCTTTTCTTCCCAATGCTTGGTCCAATGGTTGCTTTTGCACAAACGACAGCTGAATGGGACCAAATGGTTGTCTGTACAGTGGTAGGTTGGATTGGAAACCTCCTTGGTTTAGCACAATATATGTTCTAAACAATTGAAGCTGTTCAGACTATAAGCATAATCAACGCTATAATCTGAATATCAACAACATCAATGTAAAAAATAAGGGGTGTTATTATGGCTACGAAAAGCTTAATATCCAAGGATTCAAAATTCTTATTCTTACTCGGTATTCTTTATATCTTTGTTATGTTTATAATAAGCAAAATTTAACTACCAAAACAGGGGGCTGTGTAGCAATGGAAAAGAAAAGTGCACTAAGAAAATAATCCACGGATTTTTCTATTATCAATTAGCTTATCCAGGTTAAATAACACGTCTATCGTGTTACTTAAGTCTTTTGCAATAGGGCATATAATGTTCAATTATATGCCCTATTGTAAGTTTCAAGAAATATTATCAGTAAAGTTATTGGTGATTCATGCAATATATTGGGGAAGAGATCATGTGGACGTAAATAAAAAAAGAACAAGGCTAAATACCTTATTATTATATATATTGAGGTTCTAAGAGAACATTTTATTGTACGAGGAGGAGTATATTGTGATAAATTTCCCCTGCTTTATTTGCCTGCAAAAACAGTCTTTAGACACTATGAAGAGATTAAAAATTGAAGACTCTATTCAAGAAAAGACTCTCAGAAAAATTATGGAATTGTTGTTAAATATTGATTGGAGTCTTTCATCGGATGAACTGGAAAATGAGGTTAATATTGTTTTTCGTGGTGAAATTGGAAATGCTGATCCGTTTAAACAAATTAAAGATATAAATAATAAAGAATCCATGAAGTTAATTGAAGCAATCAAAGAGAAAATTAAACAGACAGATGCTGATAAGAAAATTGCAAAAGCTACGTTGGCTGCTATAGCTGGCAATATAATTGATTTTGGACCAGATAAAAATTTTAATGTTGGCAAAACACTTCAGAAGTTTTTAAAGAAAAAACGATTACCAAGAGATTTTAACTATTTACGTGAAGAATTATTGACGGCAAATACTATTTTGTATTTTTTGGACAATGCAGGAGAGATAGTATTTGATAAATTACTTTTGGAAACAATAAATTCACTAAGAAATAAGCCATTTTCTCGAATTAGTTTAGTTGTTAAAGGAGGACCATTTGTTAACGATGTGACATTGACAGAAGCACTATCTATTGGGATGAATGAAATTCCTAATGTGGAATTTAGAAAAATTGGTAATGGTGAACCAGACACTGGTCCAAATAGAAAATCAGCAATAGTCGAAAAATGGATTAAAGAGCATGATATTGTGTTATCAAAAGGTCAGGCTAATTATGCAGGTTTGCATTCATATAAGAATATTTATTTTTTGTTAATCGCAAAATGTGCTTATAGCGCCAGTGTATTAAATGTTCCAGAAGGAAGTTTGATTATAAAACGAAGTATTTGAAACTAGAACGTATACTAATCAGTGGAAATTGTAAAAAAATTATTTTATTGAAAAATCAAGAGGAAAGCCTATATTTTAAGATAGGACTTTCCTACTTTGTGAGTATAATATACTTTTATACAGTGTATGTATCTGCGTATTCAATTCATTTATTAAGAAAATATTACGAGTATAAAGTTTTACTCTCATAAATACAAAAAGTATGCTATTCTTATGAACACCAGATAAAATAGGAATGTTATCTATTTTCAATATAGTTTATTTTAAATAAATCACAATGTTCTGACTTTTCATTATTTATGGAATAATTAAATAGGCAAAATATTTCATATCAAATAATTTTCCAATATTTTAACCGTATTCAAAAAATTAAGTTCACCATATTTTGTCTCTGATATTATAATTCCAGTCTGAAAAAGGAGTGATTATAGAATAGATATTTTTTCATATGTATATAGGTTGGGTTTTTTATGGGGAATTTACACCAGAACCAAAAAGTTAATACTTTAATTTTTTCTTATTTACTGGTAGAAATTGATAATGTTTTTGGGGGTTATGTAGATGGAAGAAAACCTACGTTTGCTTATTGCAAATGAAAATAAATTTAATCCTTACACTGATGACAGTTTAGCTTTAATGTTGAAAACATCAAGACAAAATATTATAAAGATAAGAAAACAATTAAATATTCCAAGTTATAATCTGCGCCGACTTCCTTATCTTAAAGACAAGATAAGGGAATTTATTAGCGAAGAAAAAAATATATCTGATCGAAAATTAGTCAAATCTATTCAAAATTTGGGCTTTGATATTTCTACCTTTTCTGTATCTATTATTAGAAAAGAGCTTGGAGAAATAGAAGAAATTGATGAGAATACTCAAACTAATGATAATGATGTATTTTGCCATATTATTGGTTTCAATGGTAGTATTTTCCCAAAAATAATGCAAGCTAAGGCAGCAATATTATATCCCCCCAATGGGCTTCATACTTTAATTATAGGACAGACTGGAACTGGTAAATCCCAATTAGCCATGGCTATGTTCGAATTTGCTAAAAAGATAGAACGAGTTAAACCCAAATCGTTAATTCGATTTAATTGTGCGGATTATTCTAATAATCCACAACTTTTGCTTTCACAATTATTTGGACATGTTAAGGGAGCCTATACTGGTGCTGAAACGGAAAAAAAGGGATTAATTGAAAAAGCTGATGGCGGTATAATATTTTTAGATGAAATCCATCGATTGCCAGTAGAAGGTCAAGAGATGCTTTTTTCTATTATTGACAACGGCGTATTTCGCAAACTGGGGGAATCGGAAAACGAACATAAAGTTAATGTAATGGTGATAGGAGCTACGACGAAAGATCTTGATTCTCAACTTGCCCTTACTTTTCGACGAAGAATACCAATGGTTATAGAATTACCACCTCTCTATAATCGTTCAATAAATGAAAAATATGAAATAATTGTTGAATTTTTCAGAATGGAAGCTGAACGACTTGGCATCCCCATTAATGTGAAATCCGATGTAGTGTGTGGACTGTTATGCTATAATTGTCCCGGCAATATTGGTCAACTTAGAAGTGATATTCAAATGGCTTGTGCTAAAGCCTATTTGAAATATGTAAATGAGAATAAGAAATGTATTACTATTGGTCTGGCAGAGTTTAATAACGATGTGTGTGAAAGTTTATATCGCAAAAAATATACATATAGTGGTATAAAAAACTATATTAATAATGGAATTTCAATTCAACCGGGACGAAAAGAAGTCGATATATATGATGATACGGATTCATATATATTACCAAATGAAATTTATGGTTTTATTGATCAGCGATTTGAGGAATTAAAAAGGCAGGGCGTTGAACAAAACACTATAGGAAAAATTATGGAAAGGGAACTCGAAACCCATTTAAAAAGAACCACAAGTTATTTGCAGAAAATAAATATTAATATGGAAACCCAAAATATATCATGTTTAGTCGGAAATGAAATATCGAGTATTGTAGCAAAGATGTCGGAAATTGCAGAGGAACGGCTGGGGTCATTGGATAAAAGCTTTTATTACTGCTTGGCGTTACATCTTCATGCAACAATTCAACGAGTAAAACAAGGAAAACCAATATTTAATCCTGAACTTAGCAGAATTAAAGAAGAGTATCATGATGAATATTTAACAGCTATAGAAATTTTAAAATTTGCTGAGGAAAAACTTCAAATCAAATTTCCAGAATCTGAAACTGGATTTATTGCATTATACTTAAGAAAAAAGGCCATTAATCTAAAAAGTCCTAATGGAATTGTAAATATTATAATTATTAGCCACGGACATGTTGCATCCGAAATGGCGAAAATTGTAAATAGTTTAATTGGTCAAAATTTTGTTGATTTTGTTGATATTGACTTTGAAGAAAAAACCGACACAGCATTAAAAAGATCTATTGAATTATGTGAACGAATCCATATGGGAAACGGTATATTGATTCTTGTAGATATGGGGTCAGCTATTACATTTGGTGAATTAATAACAAAAGCAACCAATATTCCAACAAGAACAATAAACAAAGTTCATACAGCTATGGCTCTGGATGCAGCTTTTACAGCGATTAATCAAAATATGACTTTGGAAGATTTATATATGACTTTGGATAATCAAAGTTATTATTTTAAACCTAAAATAAATAATGGTCAGCCGGTTCTAATTACTCTCTGCATAACGGGAGAAGGTGCAGCGCAACAAATAAAAAAATTTATTGAAAATAATTTTAAAGAAGAAATAAGACAAAGTAACATTGAGATCATTCCAATTTGCTTTATAAAATATTGGGATGCGATAAATGCAATAAAAAAAATTCAGGAAGAAAATTTTTTAATTGGAATTATTGGTACCATTGATCCAGCTATTAGTAATGTTCCTTTTTTATCTATTGATAAAATATTTGAAGAAAAAGGGGAAACTTTATTGAGAAATTTACTGTTTGCTGGGCAAAATGAGTATTTAGTTAAAACTAGCATTCCAGTATTAAATCAAATTTTTGATGATAAGCTTATATTACCACAAGCGACATTTAAATCTAAAAATGTTGTTTTGGATGAACTAAGCCAGTTGTTATTGAAATATGGTTATGTGCAAAAAGGCTATTTACTGGGAATATACGAACGCGAACGAATGGATAATACTTATTTGACTGGTACAATTGCTATCCCACATACTTTTGCTAAACATGTTATTAAACCGGGAATTGCAATTGCCACGCTGCAGAAACCCATTAACTGGGGAAATGATCAATTTGTGGATAAAATATTTATGATTGCTTTACCAGAAGCAAGTTCGCTTGTTTTCCGTTTTTTTTATCAAGTCTGGGCTGATCAAAATTTAATGGAAAAATTAATGTCGTGTACAGATCGGCATGAGTTTATAAACCATATTTTGGAGTGCAAGTGAAAATACTGAATTTCAATAGATTTTTTTGCACTACTTTCTCCATTATTTTATTTTTTTCTATAGAATGATAAAAGATTATTGAAAAAACTTTTATTTATAAAGAAGGACTTGAATTGGATATACAAACAAAGTTATTAATTTTTGCTATAGATATGATCGGTCCACTATTACTAGGATGTGCTTGCAAATATCAGCAAGTGTTTAATGCTGGATTTTTTAATAAAATGATCTTAAATAATATTCTCGTGGTTTGCCCTCTTGTTTCTTTTTTTAGTTTTTGGATATTACCAATCAATAGTGACCTGTTATGGGTTCCACTCATTAGCATTGCAATGGGATTTTTACCAGGGGGAATAGCGTATATTATTGCACAAATGAAGTATTCTGATGACCGAGAGCGCGGTTCCTACGTGATGGCAGCTAGTCTTTCAAATTTTGGCACAATTGGTGGTATTTGCGTTTTTCTTATTTATGGTGAAAAAGGATATGCATATCAACAAATTATGGTGCTATTTCAATATATGTTCATGTTTATGTGCTGTTATCCTCTGGCACAATCTTATGAAAATCGATTTAAAAAGGAATCAATAAAGCAGAAAATATCATTGAAAGCAATGTTGTTCTCAAAAAATCAACTTGCAGTATTAGGAATATTACTTGGTGGAGTTTTACACTATTTAGATGTGCCTCGTCCACATGAAATCAATGGTACAATACAAATTTTAATTCATTTTGGAACGTGGACAGGTCTCATTCCGGTCGGATATTCGATAAATTTAAAAAAAATTCGTCAATATTGGCTATCATTATTTGATTTATCAATCATTAAGTTTATAGTTACACCAATTATAATTTACTTTTTATCTCATATTGTCATCCATGATATTAATATGCTCGGAACAATTCTTGTGCTTTCATGTATGCCAACGGCAGTAAATGCAGTAATTACCTCAAGAATTTATAATTTAAATGTTGATTTGAATGTTGCTGCTTTCATTGTAACAACGTTACTGTTCTTATTTATTATTTATCCACTTCTTTTTATCGGATTATCATGTTAGTTCGGTAAGCGTCAAAAATGCCGTTACCTTGACAACACGTCAGTTGGTAACAGCATTCGTTTTGTAGTAACCTGGAACGAAATTCGGCATTAATCGTTGCGGTGCCTCAACATCATTTCGTATATTCCAGTTTGGTGCATTTTTGAAAATATAAGTCAAATATGCATATGGATTTACCCCATTTTCTTTTGCACAGTTTCTATGATGCTAAAAATAATGGCACTGGCTATAGCTCCTCGACTCGTATTCGCGAAAAGAAAATTTTTGCGATCAATAACAAACGGCTTAATGTTGTCTTCTGCACGATTGTTGTTGTCCGTCACTTATATAGCGTTCAAGATATTTCCATTGTTCAATCATGTAATGTACTGCTCGACCAAAGCTACTTTTTGTAGATGCTTTCTTGGTATGAAGGTATGACAAAAACTCGTCAAGCACTGGCTTTGCCAGTTCCTGCCGCTTTTTATAACGTTCTTCTGTTGCACAATCGGAAAGTTGCCGCTCAATCGCAAATAGTTGGGTGCAATACTGTTTACACCGTTGTGTACCAGATCTTCACGGTCTTTTTCAGGAAGGCATTTCAGTGCTTCGTCAAATTTTCTTCGGATATGCGACGTATCTTACTTTTCGAATAAGGCTCATGTACGTAGATATTTTGTTAATGCTTTGCCACAGCTTGAATGATGAAGAAACGACTTTAACAAAAGCATGTATTGAACAAATCAATCAACTCTTTTATATGGAGAAAGAATTCGCATCTCTCGAAACCGAAGAACGGAAAAAACAGCCTCTAATGCAGGAAAAGCCTGCATTAGAGGCTGTTTGGTTATGGATTGAAGCGAATAAAGAGAAAATAGCACCTAAAGCGAAATTGCGCCAAGCCATAAACTATGCGGAAAACAATAAAAAGGGTCTAGAAAAGATTATGCTGATCTATCATGAATTTGTTAACTTATATGGATCTATCGATGTTTTAACTTGGTATTGAGTTAATAATGTTGGATAGAAACCTTCTAAGGACCATCCCTTTAGTATGGATACAATCTCATCAAACGAAAGGATATCTTCATCAGCCCATGTGATTATCATTTCTACTATTACTGTCATCATCATATCAATAACAATTTTTGCATGTTCATTTTCACTTTGAATAATTATAGGAAGTTTATTTTTGAGATATATTCTGTACTTATTAGAAAAATTTAAATCTCTTTGATTGCGAACCAAAATATTGAGATACTCATAATCTTTTCTGAATAGCTCATATATTTTTCTTATATAATTAGTCATGTCAGAATCGCTTTTTAAAATTCCCATATAGATATTATCGAGCCCATCTAATAATTTAGCTTCTATGTATTCCAAGACAGCATAAATGTCTTGAAAATGTCTATAAAATGTTGCCCTATGAATCCCACTTTCTGCTGTTATATTTTTTATGGTAATTTTTTCTATTTCTGTGTTTTTGTACAGTGTCCAAAAAGCATTTACTATTTTTAATTCAGTTTGTTTTCCTGCGTTCTTGTTCAAATTATTCTCCTCCTTAAAATGCGACATATTACCTCATATTGTATCTTGTCTTTAGAACATAGGGATGATAATATAAATTCATCAAATGCGACAATGTGTCTCATCTGAAATTGTACAATAGGAAAACTAAAAAGTATAGTATTTTTAATCTATAATCAAAAATAAGGAGAGTAAATAATTATGAGTAAAGTAAAGAATAACAAGGGATTACCATTAAGTGTAGATGTTATTAACGATTTACCTGGGAAAAGGGGGATAGCATTTGACTCTTGGTATGTAAAGGCAGATTTTGAAAGTGATGGACATATTTTAGGATTTACATGGCATCAAGGAATGATTCATACACCGGACGAAAAAGAAATAGTATCGGCTGAAACAGTATTTATGGATGCCACTGACAATACTTGGATCAATAAAGACCTGACAGCACCAGCATCCTCAGAAAACAATTGTTCTTATGATGAATTGAATGTTTACTCATCTTTGGGATCATTAAAAGGTAATCGGGATGCTATGTCTTTAACATTAGATCTTGGAGAAAATAAATTGGATATTAAATTAACTTCACAAAAAGAAGTTCTCTATAATGGTGCTAGTGGTTTGATTACATTCAACGGTACTCCAAGTTATCAATATTCTTTTCCTAATATGAAAATGGAAGGTACATTTACTATCAAAGGTAAAACTTATGCGGTGAAAAATGGTGTTGCTTGGTTTGATAGACAAATTGGAAAAGTTGAACGTTCAGATATATTAAAAGAAGATGCTAATCTAGACGGAACTCTTGTTGCGGGTAAGAGTATTTGGTTATGGCTTGGCTTAGCTTTAGGTGAAGAATTAAAAGAAGCCATTTCACTTTGGGATATTTATTCAGGTAACACTCGATATGCATTTGCAACTATCGCTGACAAATTTGGTGCACAAACCAATGCTGTCGCTGATATTACTTATGACGAAGTATGGACAAGTAGCAAGACCGGTAATAAGTATCCAAAAGTGTTGACCATTAAAGTAGCAGCTGTTGACTTTAAGATGAAACTAACTTCATATGCTAATAGTGAAAATGTTGAATTTGTTCGAGACATACAAGGATTAGATGGCTGTCAATGTCTATATCATGGAATTGGAAACTACAAAGGTCAGAAAATTGATCGAGCAGTAAATTTAGAAATGATTGGGAATATATGCCAGTAATTAGTTAATGAGGTAACCGTACAACCAAACTGTGCATATAAAAATAGCAACATTAGGGGATGATTCCACTGATGAAAAGTTGGGGGACCAATGACCGTTGCTATAGCCAGTGGGCTTCTAATAGTATAGCTACTATTCATATATTGCTTGTTTTACCAACAATGTATGTGATTTGTTATAAAAAAATAAAAGAATTAAAGCATATTAAAATTTTTTGGATAATAGGACCGTTATATAATGAATTAAAGAATTTTAATCTATTTATAAATTTGCCAGAAAATTGGACGATAGGGCATGGTTTGTTTTCTACGTAACGTGATACTATCGTTCATTTCTGGCGACCGTCATGAAAATAATTAGTACCTTCTAATCATATCCATAAAGAATTTTATAAAGGATGTCGTCAGAAGTGAGAAGAAAAGTATCTGTAGAAGAATTAGCTAAAATAAAGGATGCCATGGATAAAGAAACGATAGTAAGAGTTTTTAAAAGATATAAAGCTCTCTATCTATATCTCTCTGGCATGATTGGTAGTGATGTAGCAAAACAGACAGGAATAACAGTAAATACGATATGTAATTTATATAAAAAGTATCAGTCTGCCGGACTTTCTGGTATACCGGATAAAAAAATTTCAGGAAGACCCGTACGACTTACACTCGAAGAAAGAGATACATTAAAAGAACTGATTATGAAGCAGCACCCTTTTGATGTCGGAGTATCCAGGGATTTTAATTGGACAGCTGGTTTGATTGCCAATTACATTAAACGAGAATACGGATATACATATTCTATTCGGGGAATCACTGGATTGCTGGCGCGGATGGGGTTTTACTATAAGTATCCAATTTATGTACTTGCTGATTAATAAACCATAGCGGAGAAATACCGTCTAATGCAATATGACGGTATTTGGTATTGTAATAATCAAACTAATTTTAAGTCTGTCCACTTGTGGTAAAGTAACGTTGTTGATGCATAATACTACGTTGTACGTGAGTATGTCCTACTCAAATTCCTTTTTCATTATCTTTCTTAATTTCTGAATCAAATTGTTTTTCTTTTAGCGGGCCACCTCCTGATTTTATTGTAACAACCGTTCAATGTGTCTGCAAAAAGTATTTTAGTTGTACAAAAAAGCTCTAGGCAACGGTCCTTTATTCCGTTTTGTGCCATGAGTAAGCGAAAGGTATGGTTATAATTATGGCAAATACAAATTTGAATTACAATCAAACTGTTACTGCTGATATTGGCAAAAATAAAATAACAGACTATCTTATGTGGGGTCTCGTTGCTATAGTAGCAATTATGACATTATTGATGAAATTAAATATAATTGCCAACGTAACAAGTAATATATTTATTCCTATGTTTATCTTTGCATGGCTTCATGGAACTCGGCGTTATGGGTTCAAAAACATGGTAATATGGTTTGCCATCACATGGATTGTAAGTGTTTTCTTTGAAGGACTAAGTATAACAACGGGATTCCCGTTTGGGCATTACTATTATAGAGAAGGATTAGGACTTCGTATTTGGAACGTACCAATATTTATAATGGTATCTTATTTTGCCATCGTGTATACATCTTGGACAGTAGCACATGCAGTACTAGGACGCTTCAATAAGAAAATTGAAGGAATTTATAAGGTCCTTGTCCCAATAACTACAGCCTTATTAATGACTATGTGGGATCTTGTAACCGATCCTCAAGCTTCTACTATAGGCGGTATTTGGGTTTGGAGGGATGGAGGAAACTATTTTGGGGTTCCAATATCTAATTTTATAGGGTGGTTTTTTGTAGTGTATGTTTTTTCGCAAATATTCACATTATTTATTTCCAAGAAAGATTTTGACTCTGGCAATGTTAGTATTACATCAAAAAAGACATATTGGCTTCAGCCTTGCATAATCTATTTAGTTATGGGAATAGGTGTCGTTATCGATGGAATTGTGCATTCTGATTATACTGAAATATATGCTTCTATGGGAATAATAGCTGTCTTCACAGTGATTTTTAATGCAGGTATTGCAATGTTAAATATGAAAACCTCCAAAGAATTAAACTAATAAGTCTAACCTTTGACCGTTCCTGTTTTATTATATGAAAAGTTCATTTCTGCTGTTTTTCCATGATATTAAGCTGGATTAAATATTGTCCTGTTAAATTATGCAAGGCTTTCACATATTCATAAATCGGAATACAGGAGTTTTCCTGAAAGTAGTTTAAATAGTTCATAACAAGTGTTGAAAAGATAAAGGACTGCATAGCAGAATTTTGGCTAGCTATGTTTTGCTGTTTTAGCAAGCGTGCATAATGTTTATGATTTTTCACGAAAGATGGACATTATAAAGTTCCATTATATGGGAAAAGAACATCCTGAAGTTATGGATACTTTTGCTAGTTTCTTCCTGACGCCGCATGTTTCTGAGCAAAATAGTGCGAATTGGTATAAATTACTTTCAGGTAATAGGACGACAGAAATGATGCGCGTCACGATGAGAAAACCCGAAGGGATGAAAGCGAAGATAGAAGAAATGGAGTCAATTGGTTCCAACGCATCAGTTCCGATTATAGCCCTTTATGGAGCTTTACCAGAAAAAATATGGCCGAATCGTGAGTCTTGCGCAAAAGCGTTACAGAAAATGATGGTTCCGGTAGAATATCTCTTTGGAACACAAGACCCTCTATTATTGGAATGAGCCTTTATGGTATTATTACAAATTGGAGAACTTGCAAAAAATTTCCCGTAATAGAGGTTTTATTGCACATCATTATGGAAACGTTAACACAACAATGACGTGGAAGACCAGGGCAAATGATATTCCTTTATTAGAAAAAAATTGTAAGCAAGTTTTGAAAGAAAATTATATTCGTTATAACAAAGAAAATAAAATAGAACGATAATTGTATTTAAAGTCATCGAATAGCATACGCATAGTATGCTATTCGATGACTTTTTCATGGTATAAAATAAAATTCACGATTCATAACTAGATTCGATTTTCCCCTATTGATTTTTCAAAGATAATTGTTTTTTTTGGAAATTCATAAAAGCGTTAAATTATATGGTTCTTAGGCCAAAAAAATTAGAGACATAATCAAATATGACACTAAAGAAAAACGAATTCAAATAAAGTTTTTATAACCGTTGATTTCCTTGATAATGCAAGAGCCGAGAATATTCATAGAAGAGCGAATATCTTTCTCGCTTTTCCAGAAAACATCAAGAAATCCAAAGGGTGTAGGATCTGATCCACGCATAAAAGAAAATCCGTCAATTTTCTTAAAAAGTAAATCTATTTCATCGAGTGGAAGATTATGCCCATTATTACATAGTGGATTAATGTCATATATAGTGATCCTCTCAATATTTGTATTCGATAGGGCTATAATTTATCTTTTGAATAACGAAAGGATGTGTAATATAAATTTAAAAACTTATCAGAATATTTGGCAGTGAATAAAAAAAACAAATTTGACCAAAATCTGGCATGGAACTTGCATTAATATAATGGTGAAAGATGTGCCAGAATTCTTACGGAAAAGGAAGGGAGAAACAATAGAAAGGGACATGACAAATGAATTTACGAGATAATAAGTGAAGTCAGGTCCGTATACTGAATGAAAAAATTCTGGCGCATGAATTGTAAGGAAAGGAGGAGGTATGTTGTTAGATGTGAATCTACTGGACACTGAACTAGTAGTACTTAATCTGGAATTGGAAAATAAATATGATGTTATGACTGTGCTAGCAAATTGTTTATTGGAAAAGAATATTGTAAAACCGAGTTATTTACAGGCGCTCATTGAAAGAGAAGATGTTTACCCGACAGGATTGCAAACAAAAGAATTTGGTGTTGCTATCCCGCATGCAGATATACAGCATGTACTAAAACCAAGCATTGCAATTGCTACTTTGAAAAATTCAGTAAAATTTAATTTGATGGCGAGTCCCGAAAATACTGTTGATGTGAAAATTGTCTTTATGCTTGCCCTAACAGAACCGCAAAAACAGTTGCAGCTTTTACAGGATTTGATATCGCTGTTTCAAGCCTCTCATCTCATTAAACAAATGTTGAAGTGTGATGATAGGCAAATGTTTATAGATATAGTGAATCAAATAAACCAGAATGAGTAAAGATCAAATTTATATTACATTTGTATAGAGGAGGGAGAAAGAATGGGAAAAGTAAAAATTATGTGTGTATGTGGAACAGGAATTGCAACTTCTACGGTTGTTCATAACGGTGTGGCTAATATGTGCAAAAAAAACAATATTGAATATGAAATTATACAATGTAAATCACTTGAAGTGAAATCTAAATTAAATACTTTTTCACCGGATTTAATTGTTTCAACTACGACAATTTCTACGACAACTACTATACCTATTATAAGCGGGATTGCTTTTTTGTCGGGTGTAGGTTTGGAAAAAGTTGAAGAACAGATTATCACTGCATTAAAACAAACGCTGGGGGTGATCTGATATGTTAGATGCAATTCAATTTATTTTGGGCTTGGGTCCTGCGGTTATGATGCCAATCATTATCACAGTTCTGGGGTTGCTTTTAGGGCAGGGCTTTAGTAAGGCTTTCAGGGCAGGGCTTATTATTGGTGTTGGTTTTGTTGGAATCAATATGGTTATTTCGGTATTGATGAATACGTTAGGTCCTGTAACACAAGCTATGGTTAAAAATATGGGAGTTCAACTGGATATTCTTGATGTTGGCTGGCCAATATCAGCCGCGGTTAGTTTCGGTTCTATAATTGTACCGGTGATTATGCCACTGATTCTTTTATTTAATGTATTTTTGTTGGCGATTAACCAAACAAAAACGGCAGATGTAGATATCTGGAATTATTGGCAAATGCTGTTTTGTGGAGCCATTGTATATCATTCAACGCAGGAAAATTGGTATTTGACAATCGCGGCCGTTTTGATTTGTGAGTATGTAACTTTAAAGCTTGCGGATATAACAGCACCTTTGGTGGAGAAATTTTTTGGTTTGCCGGGAATTTCGCTTCCGCATGTAGGAACTGTGGGGTGGTATCCTGTTGCGTATGTTTTTAACAAAATCTTAGACAGGGTTCCTGGTATAAACAGTATTTACATTGATCAAAAGAAAGTACAGGATAAATTCGGAATATTCGGTGAACCGTTATTTATTGGGTTAGTTCTTGGTTCTATATTGGCAATATTAGCCAAATATGACTTAGGTAAAATTTTAACTACCGGTGTTACGCTGGGCGCTGTAATGGTTATTTTACCAAGAATGGTAGCAATTTTAATGGAAGGATTGATTCCTCTGTCTGAAGGGGCAAGAGAGTTTTTAAAAAACAGATTTCCGGGGAGGGAATTTTATATTGGGCTGGATACGGCTATCGCTATTGGAAATCCAGCTGTTATGGCTACTGCCATTATAATGATTCCGATAGCTGTCTTAATGTCATTAATTCTTCCAGGAAATCGGCTGCTGCCGTTTACGGATCTTGTCATGCTGACCTTTATTTTAAGCTTTCCTGTTGCTGTTACAAATGGGAATATATTTAGATCTTTAATTATTAGTCTTTTAATTGTGCCACTGTGTTTATTAATTGCAACAGATTTTGGACCTGTGCATACAATTATGGGGCATGCTGTTGGTTTTCCATTTCCGGAAGGGACGACGACGATCAGTAGTTTATATGGTGGAACACTGCAAATCCCCTGGCTTATATGGAAGCCCCTGTCTTTATTATTTGGACAGTAGTGTGTAAATAAAACGGTACATGGTGAGGTGTATTCTTTTTAATATGCAAAAAGTGAATGGATACACCTTATTAATTTTAGAAAAGAGGAATAGAAAATGAAAGCAATTGTATTTAAAGGCCCTAAAGATTTTGAGATGCAAGAAATTCCGATGCCGCTATGTCCAGAAGAAGGGATTTTGGTGAAAGTTAAGGCCGTTGGTTTATGCGGATCAGATATTCGAACCTTTGATGTAGGTCATGGGAAGCTCATACCGCCGCAGGTCATTGGTCACGAAGTTGCAGGTGTGATAGAAAGTATAGGGAAAAATATATCGGATTTTTCTGTAGGGGATAAAGTGGCGGTCAATCCGATTATTCCTTGTGGGCATTGTGATTATTGCAAAATTGGATTTGGGAATCACTGCCAAGAGTTAGAGTTTTTAGGAACAACGATACCTGGGGGGTATGCTCAATATGTGGCAATTCCTAAAGTGGCTTTAGCGAATGATTGTGTAATAAAAATAACGAATAATTTACCGATGGAGCAGGTTCCTCTGGCAGAAACAACCGCTTCTGTCATATGTGCGCAGAAAAATATGGGGGTAGGCAAGGGCGATACGGTTTTGATTTTTGGTGCTGGTCCTATTGGTTGTTTGCACGCCGTAATTGCGAAGGCTCGTGGAGCGAAAAAAGTGATTATGTCAGAAATTAATGAGAGCCGATTGGATCTTGTAAGAAGGTTTACAAGTATTGATGTTTTTGTGGATTCCTCGCAGCAAGATGTTCATGAAATCGTGTTAGCGGAAACCAATAATTTAGGAGCGGATGCTGCTATTGTTGCCTGCCCGGTGGGACTTGTTCAAGAACAAGCCATAGATATGGTAAGGAAAAGAGGCAGAGTATGTTTTTTTGGCGGGCTGCCAATTAATAATTGTCATATAAATTTAAACAGCAATAGAATTCATTATGATGAAATTGCAATTTATGGTGCATTTGCTTACGCACCTAAAGATTTTATAGAGGCCTTCCATTTAATTTCAGAGGGGAAAGTACCAGCTGCCGAATTTGTTACGCATATATTGCCTTTGAAGGATATTGCCGAAGGGATCGATATTATAAAAAAAGGACTTGGGATTAAGGTGGTTTTGAAGCCTTGGGACTAATAACCAAGTTATGGGAGCGAGTTTCAAACAACACTAAAGGGGTGAAGAATATGGCGGTTGATTTGCATGTGCACACGGCAGCAAGCGGCGACGGAGAGTTTTCTTCTTGGGCAATAGTGAAAATTGCAAGTGAAGCTAAGCTTCAGGCGATTGCTATAACGGATCATGATACGATCGATAGTGTTGAGGAGGCTGTCAAATGGGGGGGCGAGTATAATGTAGAAGTTATACCCGGCTGTGAATTTTCTTCTATATATGAAAATAAATGGCTCCACATTTTAGGCTATTATATAGATTATCATAAGCCAGAGCTTATTCAGCTGTGCGAAAAAGTAAAAAAAGCGAGAGAAAACAATATTGATGCTCAAATAGATAAATTACATCAAACGGGTTTTTTCTTAGAAAAAGAAAAAGTTATGGAAGATAGTTCCGATCCATTGCCAATTTCTTTTGGAAGAGCAATCTTTACTGATTCAAGAAATAATGGAAATCAAATGTTAGAAAAATACAGGGGAAAAGCGAATGGAATACTTGATTTTTGTCAGGATTGGATGATTTATGGACGTCCTTATAATGCGGTGCAGTATTTTCCCAACACAAAAGAGGTTATTGAACTTATTCTGCAATGCGGCGGTGTGCCCATTTTGGCGCATCCGGGTGCTAGTTTGCGGGAAGAGGAAAATGGTTTGATTGTTGAGCTGCTGAAGTTTGGCTTAGCAGGAATTGAAGTATTTACAAGTTGGCATAATGAAAAGCAGGAAAGGCACTATCAAAAATTTGCACAGGATAAAAAAATATTAATTACAGCGGGTAGTGATTTTCATGGAAAAATGAAACCCCAAATTTTAATGGGACAGATTACGAGCAGTCCTTATACCATAGTTGAACAGTTAAAAAGCAGGGTGAGGCTTTGATGAAAGAGTGATAAAAAGAAATAATATTAAAAAGAATATTATTTCTTTATTGAAAATATTTTCTATATTGTTGTTATTTTCTTTTAATGTAAAATAGAAATTGAAGGGACCTTCAAAACGGGGAGCGGTTTAAAAATGCAGTCGTCAGTATATAATCAATCCACCTTTTTAGTATTTAAAACCGCATATCTTTATTACTTTCAAGACAAATCACAAAATGAAATTGCTGATATATTGAATATATCTATATCAACCGTATCTCGTTTAATTAAAAAAGCTAAACAAGATGGGATTGTGGAATTTGTAATTCGAAATCCCTATATGGATTGTCTTGAAATGGAAGAACAAATAAAAAATAGTTTTAATTTGAAAGATGTAATTGTTGTACCGCCAATGAAAGAACTTGGAAATCTTGTAGAAAATAAAGCAAATATGAGAAAACTCGTCGCACTGGAAGGAGCAAGATATGTCCAAAGAATTATTACAGAGAAAGATGTTTTAGGACTTAGCTGGGGGCAAACTATGTATGAGCTAATACAGTATTTGAATCCTTGTCAAAAAGTCAATGCCAGTTTTGTTACAATGCATGGAAGTCTTTCTGGATGTCATCCAGATTTAGATGTAATGGCACTGGGGGCAAGGATCTCAATGGCTTTTGGGGGGCAAAATTATTCTTTGCTGGCAGAAGGGCTGATGAGTAATAGTAGAACCGTAGATTCTATAAAAGCTGAAAAATATGTAAGCATGATCTATGAAATGTTCAAGCATATCAGCATATCTTTAAGCAGCGTAGGAGCTTTTTCCCCGAATGTTGATTCATTATTGTACAAACAGGGTGGGTATCTTCTCGATAACGAAATTCTTGAATTAAAGAAGAAAAGTGCCGTTGGCGATATCAGTCTTAGGTTTATTGATGGTCAAGGGAAAGAATGCAGTACATCTTTAAAACATCGTACCATAGGAATAGAACTTGATGTGTTTAAAAAAATTAAAACAAAAATCCTGGTAGCTTCTGGAGTATCTAAAGTCTATGCATTAAAGGGAGTTCTAACAGGTGGCCTGACGGACATATTGATTATTGATCATGCGTTAGGGAAGGCCGTTTTATCTTAACAAAAACCATAGTTTGTTTTTTGATGGGCCCGTCATGAAACGCTATAGTTTAAAATAAAAAAGGGGGTTATCTTATGTATATTGATCCTTTGTTTATGCAATTTCCTGATGGTTTAGAAGATGAAAAATATTTAATCGCAACATATTATGTGGCAAATGCGAAATCAATGGAAGCTGTTAAATATGCCGCAGCATTGGCTGTTGAACAGACTACTGGCACTTGGGTTGCTGTACCTGGCGAAACGCATGCATTAAGAGAAAAACATCTTGGTCGCGTGGTTGGAATTTATGAGGTTCCAGCTTACTCCGATTCGTATCCTGCGGATGTAACAGAAAGACATTTTATTCTACGATTGGCATTTCCAACACATAATTTTGGTGCTCAATTTGCTATGATGTTTACAACTGTAATTGGTAATATTTCAAGCATGGGCAAATTGAAATTGTTAGATTTGGAATTTCCACATAAGTTTTTAAAAGAATTTAAAGGTGCTAAATTTGGCATAGAGGGAATACGAAATTTATTGAATGTACATGACAGACCTTTGGTAAATACAATGATCAAACCGTGTATTGGTTTGAATCCGAAGCAAACAGCAGAGCTTGCTCATTCGATCGCATTAGGCGGCGTAGATATCATAAAAGATGACGAATTGACAGCCGATCCGGATCACTGCCATTTGGTCGACAGAGTCAAAGCTGTTATGGCAGCATTGAAATCTGCGGATGAAGAAAAAGGTGAAAAAACACTTTATACCTTTAATATCACAGATAGAACAGAAAAATTGCGGGACAATGCTCTTCGGGCAATTGATGCTGGGGCAAATGCGTTAATGATAAATGCATGGCCGGTTGGAATGGATGCTTGCAGGATGCTGGCAGATGATCCGGACATCAATGTTCCAATATTGTCTCATTGTGATATGCAGGGAGCTTTATATGAATCACCATGGTCAGGTATGTCGGCCAGTCTCGTATGCTCAAAGCTGCCTCGTCTTGCTGGTCTCGATATGGGGATTGTCTTGAGTCCTTATGGAAAATTCCCGCTGACAATGGATACCTTTATCCAGGCAGGTTATGCTTGTTTGACTCCGTGGCAGCACATTAAGCCAATGATGCCAATGCCGGGAGGCGGAACAACGCAGGGCCATATTGAAGAGCTTATACACAAATTTGGCAAGGATGTAATTATAGCTGCCGGTGGTGCAGTAATTGGACATCCACAAGGTCCTACTGCCGGAGGCAAAGCATTCAGGCAAGGTATTGATGCTGTGATGAAAGGCGTATCGCTTAAAGAAGCTTGTAAAGACAGTAAAAATAAGGAACTTAAAAGCGCTATTGATGCATGGGGTGTTTATGGGGAACGACAAATTTTTGACCTCAAGGCAAAATAAAGTGTTGATATAACAGAGTAAGTAAAAGAGCCTGAGGAAATTCTCGGGCTCTTTTACTACCATCTTTTGAAATAAGAATATAAATTTAAATAAGAATATTGCAAATCCGAAGCAGTCTTGTTATGCTGTAGTTGCATCTGATTTTTCTTTGCATTTTGTTTTTTGCACGTTACAGAATACAGGGGAGCAGATGATTTTTTATTAAGGAACATCTTATATTACGCTTGGAATTATAATTAAATTTTACTAGGAACGCACCGCATTTTATACATAGATAATGTGATTCATTTCTAAAAATTTGTGATAAAAGAGAATAAAAAAACAGAAAATTTAAAAAATAAGGGGGTGCTGAAATAGTAGTCAGAATAGAAGGGATCCTTTTTTGCCTTTAAAAATAGATGATGTCACGAAAAACCATGTATATATGTTACCTTTGACTGTAATATTAATTAAGGGGGACAGAATTATGGAAGTGCAGGTTTCTAAAACAACTAATGGTATAGAGGAACAAGTCATCAAAATCATAAGTGAGGAAGATAAAAAAAATCCACTAGCAGATCAAGAGATTTCTAGCAAATTATATATTAGTCGGAGCAGAACTGGTGAAATCAGAAATGCTTTAGGAATACCGGATGCACAGGAACGGCGTAAGACTTTACTTCAGGAAGAAATAAAAAGAATAGTAAAGAAAAATCCTAACATCTCTGAACGTAATTTGACAACGGAACTAAATACATTGGGTTTTCATATATCCAGAAATACGATAACCAATAGCTTTTTTGATATATTACAGACAAGTGGTTTCGCAAAAAATGAAAAAAAAGAAAAAATAATGCAAGAGCCTTTGGAAAATAACAAGCCAAGTGATATTTTTCTGACAATGATAGGTCATGAAAGAAGTTTAAAACCAAAAATAGAGCAGGCTAAGGCAGCAATCTTGTATCCATCCAATGGTTTGCATACATTGATTATAGGTGCCCCTGGAGTGGGGAAGACGGAACTGGCGGAGCTAATGTATAAATTTGCGTTGGCTTATAAAAAAACGAATGTAAACGACTATCCGTTTATTCCCTTTAACTGTGCCGATTATGCGGAAAATCCACAATTATTGCTTGCACAGCTTTTTGGGTATCGTAAAGGTGCTTTTACTGGAGCAGAAAATGATCAGGATGGACTGGTGACAAAAGCGGATGGAGGGATTTTATTTCTTGATGAAGTACATCGCCTACCACCCAATGGCCAGGAAATGTTATTTCAGTTGATTGATAAGGGACATTATCGAAGGTTGGGAGAAACGAATGCTCTTCATAAAGCGAAGGTTATGATTATTGCGGCAACTTCGGAAGATATAGAGAAAAATCTTTTGATTACTTTTCGAAGGAGAATATCTATGGTGATAGAATTACCTTCGTTAGCATTGCGAACTTTAGAAGAAAGACTTGATATGATCCGAGAATTTTTCTTTCAGGAAGCGACATTACTCAACAAAAGAATTATTGTAACGCTACAGGCATTGCGCAGTTTATTAAGTTACAACTGTGTAGGGAATATAGGAGAGTTGCGGTCAGATATTCAGGTATCCTGTGCGAAGGGATTTTTAGAATATGTGACAAACGGTCTTGACGATGATTCTATTATGATTGATGTACCGACTTTACCGATTCATATTTCAAAGAGTTTATATAATATAGTCTGGGACAGGAAAAAAGTTGAAAAAATTCTTTCCGATGATTTGATTTTTTTACCGGGAACTAAGATATTTGAAAAAGTAAAAGAAAGTGCATATACATTTCCCAATGACATTTATAAAAACATTGAGGTGGAATACCAGCAGTTACAGCAACAGGGATTATCGGACGAAATTATCAATCGTATTATTACGGATGGACTTGAAACCAATCTGAAAAAAATAATTAGCCAAATTAAAAATAATAAATATAACTTAATTACAAAAGATTTGAGGGTAATTGTGCGTCCGGAAATTATTCTGTTAGTCGAAAAAATGCTTACGATAGCAGAAGCGAAATTAGGCAGCTTTGATAATACATTATTTTATTGTTTGGCGACACATTTGAATGCTTCGATCGATAGAATAAAAACTTGCAAATACAGCTCCAATCTTTGTCTACATAATGTAAAGCAATATTATACGAGAGAATATGAAGTGGCTAAGGAAATGGCATTTTTAACAAAAGAGCATTTGGGAATAGATTTGCCAGAAGAGGAAGTCGGATTTATTGCTATGTATTTAAAAGCCACTGCAAATAAAGATGTTTATGATACAGCTGCCATTGGAATCGTTGTTGTGTCACATGGAAATGTTGCGCAGGGAATGGTAAGTGTAGCGAATCGGTTTTTAGGCGTTGATTTAGTTAAGGCTGTTGAGATGTCATTGGATGAAAAAATTGAAATTGCATTTAAGAGAACACTGGAGGCTGTAATGGAGGTAGATCAGGGGAAAGGCGTCTTGCTGTTGGTTGATATGGGTTCATTAGATACATTTGGAAATCAGATTACTTTACAGACCGGTATAGCAACACGGACAATTACCAGAACGGATACCTTAATGGTGATTGATGCTGTTCGGAAAATTTTATTGCCGGAAAATAATTTGGATATGGTGGCAGATTCTTTAACAAAAGAAAAAATCAGCAAAATATCTCATTTGGATAAAAATAGAAAAAAATCGAATTATGTCATAGTTTGCTTTTGTTTAACAGGAGAAGGCGTAGCTCAGTATATTGCAAGTATAATCAAAAAAGAGGTTTTACAAATATGCAATAAAATAAATATAATACCAATAGGGGTACTGGATGCAGTGACAATAAAAGAACAAATTGATACGATTATGCAAAATTCAAATATCCTTATAATTGTTGGTTCGATCAATGAACGATATCATGATATACCTTTTATTTCTGCGGCAGAGGTGATACAGAACGGACCACAAAAACTGATTGAAATGGTGCAAAACCGATATGAAGCAAGTCAGTTGTATATGGATAAAGCTTTTTCTAAAGTTTTCAATAGGGAGCTTATTGAAATAAATGAAGAAGTAAAAAGTAAAAAAGAAGCATTGGTTTTATTGGTAAATAAACTTGTGGATAAAAGTTATGTGACCGAGAATTATATAAAAGGTGTTATGGCAAGGGAAAATATGGGATCCACTGTAATAAATAACTGTTTGGCTATACCGCATGGATATGGGGAAGACATTATTAAATCTGGCATAGGGATTTTGGTCTTGAAAAAAGCCATTGAATGGGAATCAGGGGTAATGATTTCTTTGATATTTATGCTGGCACTGAATGAACAGTCACAAAATGAGTTTCAGCGGGTTTATAGAATTATTAGTAATTTAGATATTATTTCGCAAATAGAGAAAGCAGAAAATGTAGATGCCGTTTTTCATTTATTGGAAAATGCTTGATTTTTTAGGTAGTTAATGCATAAGATCTCTTTTTACGAATAAGTTAGGGAATGCTTGTCGAATTTGTTTTATAAATGTTATGGGCGTAGGTGATTGTCTATGGCAGCAAAAATAAATCTAATCTTTTGCCTATTTCCCTGCTTAGCTGGTATTCAATGAGTCCGTGGTTCGAACCCACTCAGCTACACCCATGAAATCAAGGGTTGTGTGATAGGCACAACTTAACAAAGTAGATGAGCATAATATAGGCACAATAGAGGGTGAGCTGAGCAGCTTAATCTCTATTGTGCCTATATTTATTTTATTTTTCCAATACCAAAGTACAATAACTGTCTTTTCCTTGAGCGGAAAAAGCCTGAAATGCATCATACGCACGCTTGGCTTGCCAGCCGCTAAGCAGCGCAATTTCTTTTAACAGCTCACTTTCTTGAGCGTTGCCGCCTAACTTATTAAGCAATTCAACCTCAGGCTCAAGGTCATGAATATCTCCTAAATAATCCTGCAACTGCTTCAAAACAGTTGCTATACGAGCTGCTTTCTGATCTTTTCGTGTACGTGAATACCACTCCAATATATAGCGGTTTTTTTTGCATTTAATCCGTAAGCGATGTATCGCTTCATTATCCATAATATCTATATTTTTCAGTTGCTGACGCAAATTTTTTAACCATTTTTTTAATCGCCAATCCGTATAACTTTGCCAAGAATCTTCTTTAACTTGTGTTTTTTCATTTAAAATCCAAAATAAAAAGGCTTGTAAATCTTCGGTCAATTTGCCCGTTTGCAGGGACTCGCTAAACAAGGCCAGTAGATTATTTCTATGCTTTAACAAGTAACCGTTCAACGGATCTTGCAAACTATCTATGTTCAGCAAGCTGCCTGCTTTCGACCATTCATCTTGCAGTACATCCAATTCCCGGATTTCTGCCGTACGTACGCTCCAACTTTGCAAAATATTTTTCCAATATTCTTGCGATTCAACAGAATATAGTAAGGCAGCAAAAGATAAATAGGCTCGCAGTTTTCTCAATGCAATTCGTAAATCATGAACGCCTTCCGCTGAGCCATCCAGCATAAAATACTTCGTTTGCGCGGTTAATGTGTTGTGCACCGCTTCGGTCATAAAAGAATCTAACGTTGTTAATGAATCAGTTTTCTTTTTCTGTTTTAATTTATGCGCCAATTTTTTATTCATACTTTTTCACCATCCTTTTATTATAAACGCTGAAACAGCTTTGCTCATCGCTTTGTAGTTTTTATATAGTCTAAATATTCTGTTATAATAGCTTAATAAGTTTTTAAATTTTATACAAGTATAAACCTTTTAGTATATAAGCTCAAGCGAAATGTTAACTGTTAAAAGAAAAATTCCTATTAAAAATGTATCGTTTTGAAACCGGATTTTATACCGATTTATATAGATGGGGCAGAACTTTATAAGAAAATAAACAATATCGCAATGGCGATTGATGAGCATACAAAGGCAATTGCTTTAGCACCGGATCAGTCAGCACTTTATATGTGAGGGAAAATTGCTATAAGATAGTAGGTCGGAAAAAATTAGCTAAAGCAGATTTAGCTATGGCTAGGCACCTTCAGAAAAGATCTAAATAAATTATAAAAATGATATTATTCAAATAATAATACAGATGATGAAAAAAGGCCTGTACAGGGAGGGATAAAATAAATTATCCCTCCGCCACAGGTCTTTTTAGGTTGTGTACTTCATGAGTTTAAGCTTTTTTTAGCTTCATTCGATTTGCAAATTCTTCATCTGTCATATTATATACTGCATCGAGTAAGGCAGCCCGAAAGGTTCCGGGACCAGTGGAGTTTTCGGCAGCAAGTTCACCACTAATACCGAGAATGGTAATGGATAATAAGCAGCCGTTGAAGATATTTTGTGAAAAGATGCAAGCTGCAGTGAGTACATTGAGCATGCATCCAGTGCCGGTTATATTAGTTAGTTCTGCTGTGCCATTATTGCCGAGAAAGGTCGTGGTTCCATCGGTTATAATGTCGGTTGGACCACTTGCAATGATTACCGCTTTGTTTTTGCGGGCCAGTGTCTGTAGCATAGTGATTGTGTCCGGGGAGAGAGTATCGCTTGATCCAACATCAATGCCGCAGGCATTATTACTAAGACCGGCGAGAGCTTTTAGCTCGGAGAGGTTTCCTTTAAGAACATTTGGCTGACACGCAGCAATGAACTTTTGGGCGAATTCCAGGCGAAAGTCACTGCAGGCAATGCCAACAAGGTCGATGATGGAAGGAATTGATTTCTCATGGGCAACTTTACCAGAGATTAGCATAGATCCAAGGCGGGCGTCCGTGACATTGCCGAGATTTACGGCCAAAGCAGCAGCTGCAGCTGTAATCTGAGCAACTTCAGCAGGATGTTCAGCCATGATTGGTTTGGCACCGGATGCAAGTACGATATTTGCGCAGTCATTAATCGAGATGGGATTGGTAAGGCAATGAATGAGTGGACTGGCAAGGCGGATCTTGTGTTTTATATTGAGAAGATCGGCGATGAGCGTTGCTTTATTTATCATAGATTTTCGCTCCTAGCTTTTGCTGCATTGTTTTGAGCATACCGTTTTTACGCATCGCAATGAGAAAGAAGTAGGCAATTGTACCGCCGATCAGCGTGCCAGAGATAAAAAGTGGTACATAGAACATCCAAGTGAGCTCAGTTTTTCCATAGAGCAAAGCCATAACCGGATAAGATACAATGGCACCGATGAGACCGGTGCCGATGACTTCACCGAGAACAGCATAGATGAGCTTGCCACCCGATGCTCGATAGAGCAGTCCGGACAATACGGCTCCAAATACAGCACCTGTCAGTGCTAGTGGCGGAATCCCCATAAGCAGCATACGCAGTACTCCAATCGTGGTCGCACATAGAAGTGCATACCATGGTCCAAGTAGTACAGCACAGGTAATGTTGATAAAATGTGCCATTGGACACATACCTTCGATTCGAAGAATGGGTGAGATAACGACACCAAGTGCAACAAGCATCGATAGGACAATAAGTTTAAAAAGATGTGCGTTTCTTTGCATAAAAAAATACCCCTTTGATATAAAGTTTTGAAAAACAGAAAAGCCGCTGTCCGAAAGTTCCGGCAGCGACTGCATATTGTCAAAAAAATCATATTCACTAACACAAAATAGCAAGTCCTACAGAACATTCCAGCAGGTCGGTCGAAGCTGAAGCTTCCTCTCAGTCCGAAACACGGACTCCCTAGCTATTTAGTTGTTTGTTGTAAACTGACGGACGCTCCTCCGGCAGCTGAAGAAAATAAGCTTTATCTATTAATTATATCGATTTTAACGGTGAATGCAAGCGAAAATATGCAGAAAAAATGAATTAACAGCCAAACGTTCACTTTTTACTTTTCTGATACTGATATTTTTGATAGAATGAGGGATGATCGGATTGATGGTAAGTTTTTCTTTTAGCGTAGTCTGCGATAGGCTATGACTGCAATATAACAAGAGGTTAAAAAATGAATTTTAATGTTCAGTCTATAAGTTGGGATAATGAAAAAAGAATAAACAGAGCAAAGGTCATTGCGGCAGAAATAGCTTCTGCCACTGAAATTGAAAAGTCTTATAGTGCTTTAGAATTTGGTTGTGGAACGGGTCTTGTCAGTTTTAATCTTTATGACAAGCTTAAAGATATAGTTTGCATTGACACAGCAAAAGGTATGGTCGATACATTAAACACAAAAATCAAACAGCATAAAGTAAAAAATATGGCAGCTTATCAACACAATATTAATGATGATTATTTGTTAACACCTAAATATGATTTAATCTATACATCTATGGCATTACATCATATTGTCGATGTTGATACAACTTTGGCAAACTTATATAAATTACTAAAGCAAAACGGGTGTCTGTGCATTGTGGATTTAGATGAAGACGATGGTAGTTTTCATAAAGCAGAGACAGATTTTAATGGGCATAATGGTTTTAATCAAACTGAATTGAAGCAAATCCTTGTAAAACTTGGCTACAAAGGGTTACGTTCGAGTACGTTTTACAAAGATGTAAAAAATATTGAGGGCGTTATATTGAACTATTCATTGTTTATTATGATTGGGAGAAAGCTATGAGGTAAGCGTATAATAGAAAGTTACCTGATGGCGAAAAATTAGCACAATCGCCATTGGTATCATTGTCATGAAATGGTAGAATAAATGATAGATATTAGTAGATATGTGTACGGAGGGTCAATATGATAAAACAAATCCGTTATTTTCAAGCAGTTGTTCGTTGCAAAAATTTTACGGAAGCTGCGGAGGTTTGTTATATTTCACAGTAAAATATCCGGCGATTGGTATTCAAATTACAAACGGCACCCATGAGGAGCTATATGGTTTTCTGCGGACGGGGCCAGATATTGTTATTAACGATCAACGTCGTGCCAGTTGATTCGTTCGGTTCTGCCATATATGAGAGGTTACAGGGAGGCGGACGGATTCTTCAGATTTCATCCTATGGCGGTCAAGTTGCTTATCCGGCAAATTCAATGTATCATGCGACAAAGTTTGGTATTGAAGGGTTCTGTGAAGTGGTAGCTCAGGAAGTAGAGCAGTTCAATATAGGCGTAACGATTATCGAACCGGGCGGAGCACGTACAGAGTTTCGTTATGACAGTGCAAAAGTGGCCAATCTCATGCCAGAATATGAATCGTGCCATGGCTTTCTTAATATGCTTGATGCAGCGAGAGGATTAGCACCTGGCGATCCGGCTAAGATGGCGCAGTGTATTATTGAGAGCGTTGATAAAAATCCGGCACCACTCCGTATGGTTCTTGGGTCTCAGGCACTCAAAGCAACGATTGAACGACTTGAAGAGCGTATTGCACATTATAAGAGTCAGAAAGAATTCGCCGCTTTGACAGATATCAAAAATTAATGTTTTAGATAGAGAAAAGACGGCAATTTCAATAAAAATTTATTTTAGTAAAAATCAACTAGGTCATCGAAGTAAAAAAATAAAGAACGAAAAGAAATGAACAAATTTCTTGACTTAGAGTTAACTGCAGGTTGTAAACTAAAAAAGAACAGGTAATATCAAACAAATTAGGAGGGATGTTTTAAATGGGGATTTCAAGACGTGATTTTGTTAAATTGGCTGGTTCGGCAGCGGTTGGGGCAGCTCTATCTGCTAGTATTGGTGGAGTGGAAAAAGTGCTTGCGCAGGCACCTGTTATTGGCAGTACAGATGTAACGGGTGGTGCAAGGACGGTTGGTTCTACAGCAAAAGTATATTTTACAAAACAGATTGATGCAGACCATTTAATTCGTTTGTATGATAAGATCGACGAGGGCATCTATGGAAAAGTTGCAATTAAATTGCATACAGGTGAGCAGCATGGTCCTAATATTTTGCCGCGTGACATGGTAAAAGCTTTTCAAGCGAAGGTTCCTGATAGTGCAATCGTTGAAACGAATACAATGTATACCGGAGATCGAAATACTACGGAGAAGCATCGTAAGACGCTAGAGGTTAATGGCTGGACATTTTGTCCAGTAGATATAATGGACGAGGACGGCGCAGTTATGCTGCCAGTTCGAAATGCACTCCATCTTAAAGAAGTATCAATGGGCAGCCATATCGTGAATTACGATTCGATGATTGTACTTACACATTTTAAAGGTCATGCTATGGGCGGATTTGGCGGATCGCTCAAGAATATTGCTATTGGCTGTGCTGATGGAAAAATTGGCAAGCATATGGTTCATGGATTTAAAAAACCAACGGCGCCAGAAGGTGCGGATTGGAACGAGATGGATACAAAAGATTTATTTATGGAAAATATGGCGGATTCAGGTAAAGCAACGGTTGATTATTTCGGCAAACATATCATTTACCTCAACGTTTTACGCCGTATGTCAGTAGATTGTGATTGTGCTGGTGTGCGTGCAGCAGAGCCAACAATTTCCGATATCGGCATTTTGGCATCGACAGACATACTGGCAATTGATCAAGCATCGGTAGATCTGGTCTATGAAAAACCAGAAAATGAAAAACATGATCTCGTAGAACGTATAGAATCCCGTCATGGGCTGCATCAGTTGGATGCCATGCGCAAATTGAAAATGGGCAATGATAAATATGAATTGATTTCTCTGGACTAAGATAGCTTTTGTCATCAAAATTAAATGAAAAAATGTATAAAACAGTCTGGGAGACTGTCTGAGATGCAGCGTATGCGAACCATTGCAAGCAATATGGTATTTTCCCTTAAATGTAAGGAAGCTGGTTTGGAAAATGGTGTTGCTTTACCAAAAAAAGAACAAGGGATCTTTACAAACTTTATTCGCGAATAAACCATTTGTAAAAGGGATTTTCAGCTTTGAAAGGGGTTGGCACATATTTGTTGACTTCGAGTTTACTGTATGTGGTAATTTAGGTAAGTAAACTGTTTAACATTGGATGCCATAGCAAGAATTAATCAAGATCAAGGGCACTGTTAGTTTTTGTGGTATAAATGGATAGCGGAACGGACGTGGTGGCATGCAGGCAATACGAAGAATTGGTATTATGGGAGGGACATTCGATCCGATTCATATGGGGCATTTGGTGACAGCCGATGCGGCTCGAATGGAATATGGACTGGATCAAGTGGTATTAATTCCGGACACTTGTCCGCCGCATAAACAGCAAATGGCGGTCACGTCGGTCCAGCATCGTTATAGGATGGCACTGCTGGCAACAGATTCCAATCTTTATTTCAATGTGTTACCCCTTGTGGAAATCAATGGTCCATCCTATACCATAGACACGGTTAAATCCTTGAAGAAAAACTATGGTGAGAACACCGAACTCTATCTGATCATCGGGTCTGATCTCATTCGAAGCTTGCCACATTGGTATGGTATTGACGAATTGCTGTGCTTGTGCAAAGTGATAGTCGCTCCCCGCCAAGGGTCAATTGGAGCGATCAAAGCGGTGATTCATCATTTCGGAGAAACGGGAAAACGACGGATTTTCCGGCTGAAAACTCCTGAACTAGAGATATCTTCAACCGAGATTCGGGAAAAAGTACGGGCGGGTAAGTCCATTTGCTATATTGTACCGGAAAACGTTGAACATTATATCAATAAGGAAAAATTGTATCGTAGTTATTAAATTCGAATAGGAAGATTGTAGTATAAAAACTTTTAGGATTGTCTGCGTTGGTATTTTGATGGCACTATTCAAAATAGTGTTTTCAAAACAAGGCAGATTTTGAGAAATATAAAGTAAATTTTAGCGAGGAAAATTTACTTTATATTTTGTATTAAAACAAGCGAGGCAACAAGGTGAATTTTGTCGACAGCATTATGAACACATTGGACTTGTTTCGACAGTGCATCGTAATAAAAGTGGTATCTATGATTATACGGAAGAAGACTGTAAATGGGTTGAGTTTAGCAAATGAATGCGAGTTGCAGGGGCGCCAATCGAGATACTGATTGAGTATGTGGCACTTTTTCAACAGGGTGATTCGACAATTGCAGCGAGAAAAAAACTGCTGATTGAACAATGGCGAAAACTATATGAAAAACAAGAAGCAATGAAAAGAACTATAGAACGATTGGACTACAAAATTAAAAGACATGATACTTTAGCAATTGGGAAAAAACATGAACTGAAGGATACCAAAGATTGAGTAAGCTATAATAATATTGCGATTAATCATGGGAAATTGAGTCAATGAATGGTGACAGAAAAATATGATTTATTTGTTTACTGCATGGAGTGAGAACATACTCTGTGCAGTTTTTTATTTATGAGAGAAATATATATATTACAATATTACAGCATTTGCAGAATAAAAATTAATTTCATACTTGACATACTGTTCAACTATGCTATTTTAATAAATAAAACATATATTAATTATATGTTTTTGCGCAATTATTTTAGAAATAAAGAAAAGGTATGGTGAATTTTTTATGGCACAGACAAAGAGAGAACTTGTGGAATCGGCATTGGAAAATAAAAAAGTAGAACGAGTACCTGTTGGATTTTGGTTTCATTTTCTAGAGAATGAAGATCAGGCAGATGCATCTACCGATCCAACACTTTCTGAAAAAAATATTGAGGGGCATCGAGCTTTTTATGAGGCATTCAAACCGGACTTTGTGAAACTTATGAGTGATGGATATTTTATTTATCCGCATCCAGCGTTCGCTGCTATTCATTCGGCAGTAGATTTTGGCAAATTAGAGCCACTTGGTAAAGATCATCCTTGGATTGAAAAACAAGTTGCTTTAGTCAAAGAATTACAGAAATTTATTAAACGAGAAGTATTCACCTTTTATAATATTTTTGCCCCAGCACGTGTACTCGAATGGTCATTACCGAATTATAATAAAACCTTACTTGGTGACTTTATTGCGGCAGATAAAGAGGCTGTTAAACATGGGCTGGACGTAATTGCACAAGATATCGCAACGTTAGCTGAACGAATCATAAAAGAAGGTGGTGCGGATGGTATTTATTTCAGTGTACAGAATATTGATGATTCACGCATTACAAAGGATGTATATTTAGATGTTTTTGCTCCAGGTGAACAAAAAATATTACAAGCAGCAAACCATGCGAATCCGAATAATGTTTTGCATATTTGTGGTTATGATGGACACCATAATGATTTGACTTGGTATGTTAATTATGAGGTGAAAGCATATAATTGGGCGGCGATTGTAGAAAATATTTCCTTGGCAGAAGGGAAAAAAATCTTCGGCGGAAAAGCTGTCATTGGTGGCTTTGGCAACACGGTAGAAGACATTCTCGCTAAAGGTGATGAAGCAGCCGTCAAAGCGGAAACACAGCGTTTGCTTGCAGAAGCAGGTCGTGAAGGCATTTTATTGGGAGCTGATTGTACTGTACCTCGCGGATTGGCGCTAGAGCGTCTTGAATGGGTACGTGACGCAGGGAAAAAGTAAATTTATTTGATAAAAGTTGTAAGGAGTTGGAAATTATGAAATTGAAAAATGTTTTTGGTTTATTTATCGTAGCGGGTCTTGCTTTGGGGCTAGTTGGCTGCGGCGGCGCAAACAAGACAGTGGACAAATCTTCCGGTGCAGCCGAGGGCGGACCTAAAGTTGTTCATATTGCACATACACAAGCTTACGTACCTTATGATTTTGTGAATGATAAGGGTGAATCCGATGGCTTTGAAGTTGCCGTATTAAAAGAAGTACAAAAACTTTTGCCACAGTATAAATTTGAATTTGTGCCAACCTCAGATGATGATCTTTTAATTGGCGTTGAGTCGGGGAAATACGATCTGGGTACAAAAGGTGCATGGCTCACTGAAGCTCGTAAGGAAAAATTCATTTTCCCGAAAGAACCAGTGGGCGCAAGTGTTATCGGTTTGGTATATCGTAAAGATAATGCTGAGCAGATTAAGGATATTGAATCCTTTGCCAAGTTTAGTGGCAAGCTAGTACCGATTGCACCACAAAATGCTCAATATAATGTTATTGAAGCTTTTAATAAAACGCATGCGGATACACCAATTAAGTTGGTTTCTTCGGAAGCTTTTACGGTTGCTGATGCATATACCTGGGTTTTAGAAGGTCGTTATGATGCTTATATTGATATTGAACTTAGCTACAAAAGCAATGTAGAAAAAGAAACCGGTTCTTACCACAATTTAGCGGATAAACTTTCATTTGTAAGATATAAAGCGATTCCAACCTATCCAGTTTTCAATAAAAAGAATCAGCAATTGGCTGATGATTATGATAAAGCAATTCAACAATTAAAAGATAGTGGGAAGATTAAGGAACTCGAAAATAAATATTTTGGTGAAGATCTTTTCCAATATGTAAAAGACTGATTGCTTAAAGGAGAGAATTCCTATGCGTCCATTTTCTCTACAATTTTTAGTTGATGTTTTTCCAATATTGCTGCCCTTTTTGTCAGCAACGCTTGCTGTGGTAGTGGGAACGATCTTTTTTGGTTCCATTGCCGGCGGGCTATTGGCTTGGGCGAAAGAGGGTTCTTACCAGCTTTTTCAGCGATTGGCACAAGCTTATACGTATATCATTCGCTGCACGCCGCCGATCGTACTTTTGTTTATTGTGTTTTACGGTTTACCTAAATTTTGTTTGGAAGTATTAGATACAAATATCAATGATTATGACAAATTATTTTTTGTAATTATAAGCTTCACCCTTCTTTTTGCTGCACCTGTTTCTGAAGTTATGCGGTCTGCATATGAAGCGATTGATCACGGACAGTATGAAGCGGCTGTTAGTATTGGTCTTAGTCCGTGGCAGGCGTTTTTTCATATTGTTTTACCCCAGGCGACCGTCGTGGCTTTGCCGAATTTTGGCAACTCGGTCATTAGTTTAATGAAGGATGGCTCGTTAGCCTATACCATCGGATTTATTGATCTTATCGGTAAGGGGCAGCTTATTGTATCGATGAATTATGGTGCCTATGCAATGGAAACGTATTTGGCTTTGGCATTGATTTATCTAATGCTTACCATTGGTATGGAAAAACTATTCCTTTGGATTGAACAAAGATTTTCTCGGCATAAACAGGCAGCTTGACAAGGGAGGAATAGCAATGGAAATCAATTATAAATTTTTAATCGATACATTTTATATTGTTTTGGCAGCTGTGCCAACTACGCTTAAACTTACCATTATACCTCTTTTGGCGGCAGCCCCTTTCGCTTTCACGATCGCTCTTATTCGCTTGCAAAAAGGCAAGAGCCTTTGGAAAGTGCCTGTGAGTGCTTATGTCACATTTGTTCGAGGTACGCCCATTGTATTGCAGATTCTCATGATTTATAGTTTGTTGCCAAGTCTGCTTAACGCACTGATGAAAGCCTGGTCATTTGATATTAATGTGTTTGACTGGGACCCTATTTTTTATGCATATATTGTATTTACGTTAAATATTATCGCGCTTTTATCCGAAGTACTGCGTTCAGCGTTTGGTAGTGTTGAAAAAGGACAGCTTGAAGCCGCTGAATGTGCAGGGCTAACGAAAGTACAGGCATATGTTCATATTTTACTGCCACAGGCAATGGTCGTCGCTATGCCGAATCTTTGTAATCTTACGGTGAATTTAATTAAAGGAACATCACTGGCTTTTTTGATGACGGTAAAAGATATGACTGCAGTGGCGAAAGTTTCAGCTTCTTATGGGTATAACTACATTGAGGCTTATTTGGATGTTTTTGTGGGGTATATTATCATCTGTTCAATTGCGCAGGTGTTATTCCATTTTGCTGAAGCACATATGGGACGGTATCGTCTCAGTAAACAAAAGTAGGTGGATAAAATGTTGAAAGTAAAAAATATATATAAAAAATATAAGCAGGAAGAAGTTTTAAAAGGTGTTGATATCACGGTCGAAAAAGGTGATGTCGTTGTTGTTTTGGGACCTAGCGGTTCAGGAAAAACAACTTTGCTGCGGTGCATGAATTTCTTGGAACGAGCCGATCAAGGCGAGATGGAATTTGACACCATATCTATTGACATGCATAAAGTGTCTTCCAAAGAAATTGGCAAAATTCGCCAAAAAACAGCATTTGTTTTCCAAAATTATAATTTATTTCAAAATAAAACAGCTTTAGAAAATGTAACGACGGGTCTCATTGTGGGTAGAGGAATTGTGAAAACAAAAGCAGTTGAAATTGGCATGAAGGCTTTAGAAAAAGTCGGACTTGCGGATCGGGCTTCTTTTTATCCGTCTCAACTTTCTGGTGGACAGCAGCAACGAGTAGGTATTGCCAGAGCAATTGCTGTGGAACCGGATGTTATTTTGTTTGATGAACCAACTTCAGCCCTTGATCCTGAACTTGTGGGAGAAGTATTGGCTGTTATTAAACAGCTGGCAAAAGAAGGGAAAACAATGGTTATTGTGACGCATGAAATGAAATTTGCTGCTGATGTTGCGACAAATGTCGTGTTCATGGCAGATGGCAAGATTGTTGAAGAAGGACCGCCCAAAGAAATATTTCTCAGACCCAAAGAAGAACGCACGAAAACGTTTCTCCGTCGCATCCTACCGCAAGAAGAATATAATATATAAACGGAGAGGCAATTTTCATAAATTTACACCGACAAATTGCTATTAAATTATCTACGTTGCGTGATGTCGTAGAACGATTGCAGGGGATAAAAAAACTCAGGAAGATTTAAGGATATATAGTAGATTGTATTCGGGGTGGTTGTATGCTGCTATGGAATAGTGAGTAAGCATCTTCTTAATATTTTTAAAATTTTAGCGGTAAATTCTTCAAAATAGACGCTTCATTTTAATGTGGGGCGTTTTTTTATGCCTTAAAATGACAGTGCGTGTTCAATTTGATCTAGTGCTATCGTCATTTATGGAAGTTTTTGAAAATATATTAATCACACATGATTAGTAGTTTTAAAAAATATAGTTGACAAAGTTTCATATAAATAATAGAATGATATTCATAGTATTCATATAATTGGAGTATGATATTACTTTGCCGGAAATATCTGTAGGTTTATGTTATACATTTTATCCTTTACAGTATAGCTTAAAAATTACATAACGTTTATCAACTGACTAGAAAACTAGAGGTTATAAAATTTGCATTATGCATATTTTATAACCTCTTTTTTTATGCCAATCCAGCGATTGTTAACTATATGATGGTAGGTTTAAGAACATACTGTTATAGATGCAATAAAAGAAATTATATTATAAATTTTGAAAGGTCAAAGGTGGAAACTATGAAAAATTTAAAAATTAGCAAAATCCTTACCATACTAATGCTGAGTTTAGTAAGTATTGTCCTGCTTACGGCATGCGGCACAAACAATGAGACGAAGACAAGTGATACTAATGTAAAGACAATTATTGTCGGTACGGGTAATAATTATGAACCATATTGCTTTTTAGATAAAAATGGAAATTTAAGCGGTTATGAATATGAGGTATTAAAAGCAGTTAATGAATTATTGCCGCAGTATAAATTTGAATTTCAGACGTATGATTTTGCGAATGTGCTTATTTCATTAGATGCTGGCAAAATTGATATTGGTGCACATCAGTATGAATCAAATGAAGAACGTCAGAAAAAATATTTATTCGGACAAGAAAGTTATACGACGTATACAACGTATGTTACAGTAGCGGCAAAAAATGAAACGATTCATTCTTTAAGTGATTTACAGGGCAAGAAGGTCAAGACTTCAACTGGCAGTAATTCAACGTATCTTTTGGAAAAATTCAATGAAACGCACAAAGATAATCCAATCATTTTGGCTTATGCCGATAATAGTACAGATGAAGAAACGGTTGTTGGCATTAATAATGGGGTCTGGGATGCAGTCATTGTAACAAAACGCGATGCGGATAAATTCAATAAGGCATATGGTAACGGGAAGGCTGTTCTCAAACAAGTGGGGGAACCTGTTGCTACATCCAAGACTTACTTTGTGTTTGCGAAAGGTAATACGGAATTGCAGACGGCAATTGATGGAGCTTTGAAAAAATTAAAAGAATCGGGTAAATTAGCTGAGATTTCTACGAAAGTAATTGGTGGTAATTACACAGAAAGTGAGTAAATAGCGATGGTGGATTTGTTTGATTGGGACAGGTTTTTTACAAATATACCCCAAATTGTAGCGTATCTACCGGTTACTTTTAAAATTGTTTTTTATGCTACGCTGTTTGGTGTCATTTTGGCTCTGCTGGTTGCCGTGATCCGGATAAAAAAAATACCGATTCTTCATCAGGTGGCGGGGATTTATGTATCTTTTATGCGTGGTACTCCAATGTTGGTTCAATTGTTGGTTGTATTTTACGGGATTCCGATCGTGATGCAGCAATTGTTCAATATTAATGTAAATCGTTGGGATAAAATTATTTTTGTATATATTACATATATACTCAATCAGGGAGCTTTTTTATCGGAGATCTTTAGGTGCTCTATTTTAGCGATACCGACTGGACAACTGGAAGCGGCTTACTCTGTTGGCTTGACACAATTTCAAGCTTTTCGGCGGATTATCCTGCCTCAGGCAGTGCGGGTAGCGGTTCCGAGTTTTGGTTCTGACTTTATCGGGTTGTTTCAAAATACATCATTGGCATTTTTAATTGGTGTTGTAGACATTATGGGAAGAGCAAAAACTATTGGGACAGCTACAAAACATGTATTAGAAGCGTATGTTTTTATTGCGATATTTTTTATTATCATCAGTTTGCTGGTCAAAGGTGCGTTTTATCTTTTAGATAAAAAATTAGCCTATGGCAGATAAGGAGATACGATGGGTTTTAATTTTATTTATTTTTATGACTCTGTGCGATCGGGTATCGAGTATCTGCCGAATACCTTTGAACTGACCTTTATTCCAATATTGGTTGGCTTATGTTTGGGAATCTTGATCGCTGTAATTCGGGTTTATAGAATTCCATTTTTCGCCCCGTTATTGGCTGTTTTGATTACGTTATATCAGGGTATACCGCTTGTCGTAGCCTTGATGATTTATCATCTTTTGTTTATGGCTGCATTCAATAATTTTGCAGCAGTTTTACATTTAAGCATCAGCATGGCTGACATTAATACGATTTGGATTGGTATTTTTGCTTTATCACTGCATGCGACCTGCTATATGGAAGAATCCATAAAAGGTGCGTTTTTCTCCGTTGACCAGGGGCAGTATGAGGCAGGGTATTCAGTAGGTTTGACGAGGCTGCAAACGTTGCGACGGATTATTATTCCCCAGGTTATTCCAGTAGCATTGCCGATGCTGACGAATAATATTGTGGGTACCATTAAAGGTTCTTCGATTGTTATGGTTATTGGAATAACGGAAGTGCTGGCAGGTTCTGTTATTCCAGCTTCAAAAACATATGCTTTTTTTGAAGGCTATATCGCTGCTGCTTTGATTTATTGGATTTTTACAATCCTTGTCGAAAAATTTGCCATGCGTATTGAAAAACGGGGTGATAAATACAGGAGGAATTTAGTATGATCGAAATTAAAAATGCAAAAAAGTCGTTTGGAAAAAATGAGATATTACACGATGTTTCTATTCAGGTTAACAAAGGCGATGTCATTGTAATACTTGGACCAAGTGGTTCAGGAAAAACAACTTTATTGCGCTGCATTAATTTTTTGGAAAAAGCCGATGCCGGTACATTGACAATTGGTGAGCAAACGGTAGATTTGAAAAAAGCTTCAAGCAAAGAAATTTTGGAAATTAGACGCAAAACAGCGTTCGTTTTTCAAAATTATAGCTTGTTTCATAATAAAACAGCCTTGGAAAATGTTATGGAAGGGCTGATTACAGCACGGCATGTACCATATGCGGATGCGAAAAAAAAAGCAGAAGATACATTGGCTTGGGTGGGGTTATTGGCAAAAAAAGATGCATATCCATGCCAGTTATCAGGGGGACAGCAGCAGCGTGTTGGAATTGCCAGAGCCGTGGTCTTAGATCCAGAGGTTATCTTATTTGATGAACCAACCTCAGCACTTGATCCTGAACTGGTTGGTGAAACACTCGCGGTTATAAAAAGTGTGGCTGAGCGTGGTATTACGATGATTGTTGTCACACATGAAATGTCTTTTGCGCAAGATGTTGCGAGCAAAGTTGTCTTTATGGATGGTGGTTTTATTGTCGAAGAGGGTACTCCGGCAGAAATTTTCCGACACCCCAAAGAGGAACGAACGAAACAGTTTTTGGCACGAATTATTTCGGCAGAAAATATGTATTATATTTAATATAGTGAATGAAATAGGCTGATGTCTGGTGGCTTTAAGCTAACCGAGTTATGAGCTTTTAAATGAGGAGGAAGCTGCGTGGGTGAAATATATTCGGGGATTCGTGAAAGCAGGCCCCATACATTCAATGATTTAGGCGATACCAGCCAAAATTTAGAACAGGATTTTAACAAGGGTTGTCTAAAAAAGGCGGATCGAAGTTTCGCACAAGGACTGCAATGCCAACAGATCAACAGTATGGCAGCATTAATGTCGTTGGATGATGCGGTGTTTATTGCTCATTCACCGCAAGGTTGCATAGGATGTACTACAATGGCGACCGATGTTTTTCGTGTAGGACAGGCGCATCGTGGTGTGAAGCTGATAAAAAATCCACGGATTATCGTGAGCAATATTGATCAAAACGATGTAGTTTTCGGGGGTGAAAAAAAACTTCAGGAAGCGATTACCTATGCCGGGGAACGTTATGATCCGAAATTGATTTTTATCTTTACCTCATGTGCATCTGGCATTATTGGTGATGATGTTGATGCAGTCATTCGAGATTTACAACAAACGAATAAAGCCTTATTGATACCGATTCATTGTGAAGGTTTTAAATCAAAAGTTTGTGCATCTGGTTTTGATGCGGCCTTTATTTCGATAACAAAGTACATTTTAAATAAAGAAAAAATTGAGAAGATACCAAATTTGATCAATTTATTTGCACCAACAACCGTAAGTTATAAAGACCAGCTGGAAATTGAAAGAATGCTGGCGACATTGGGGGTAGAAGCAAATTATATCCCATTTTACAGTTCTCTAGAAAAAATAAAGAAAATACCGGCAGCGGTGGCGTCAACTTCCATTTGTAAAGTTTTTGCCGATGAGTTTATGCAAGAACTTGCCGATGTCTATGATATTCCGTTTTCCCATACGGTAATGCCAATTGGTGTAAGAAATACCGATAAGTGGTTTCGTGGCATCGCAAAGATTGTTGGCAAAGCCAGTGAAGCAGAAGCAATTATCGAACAAGAGCATGCACGGGTTTTGCCGGAAATTGAAAAAATCAGAAAGCGGCTCCAAGGTAAAAAAGTATTTATTTGCGGCGGTACAGGGCGATCGTTTGCGGCTGCGGCATTATTAGAGGACTTTGGCATGGAACTAGTTGGCTTAGAAACACCTACATATGATGTTGATGCTCAACTTGATATTGAATATTTGAATGGAATTCATAAGAATTTTGTGGTTGATATTGCCAATATGCAGCCGTTTGAGCAGATTAATCTTGTCAAGAGATTGAAGCCAGATGTATTTATTGGTGTGCCAACCTGGGCGGCACGACTTGGTATTCCAACTACGCATGTTTTAGATATGAAACGACCAACGATGGGGTATGATGGTATTTTGTATTTGGGCAATAAAATTGCTGATCAGGTAGACAATCCGGGGTTCAATGTGAAACTTGCCAAACATGCCAGACTGCCTTATCGAGAAAGCTGGTACACAGAAAATCCATTTAAATATATCGAAGGATAGGAGTTTGAACCATGTCAAAAGTAACGGAAAATCCAAGAGGTAATTGTGTTCTTGGGGGAATCAATGCAGTATTAGGAGCCATTGACAGGGCATGTCCTATCTTTCATGCAGGGCCTGGCTGCTGCATGCAGACAAGTGCTGGTGAGTCGGGGCAGGCTGGAGGTAAGACACCATTTTTTGTATCGAGCGTGTCAATTCCCTCTTCAAATATGTTAGAAAAAGAAGTCGTATTTGGTGGTGAGAACAAACTTCGCAGTACGATTCAAGGAACGATTGAGGTCATTGATGCAAAAGCTTATTTTGTATTGACTGGTTGCACGGCTGGAATTATTGGTGATGATATTGTAAGTGTTGTTGATGAATTTCGCGCCAAAGGTCATCCGATTTATGCGATAGAAACACCGGGTTTTGCCGGCAATAGTGATTATGGTTATGAAACTGTTTTCAAAGTTTTTTTGGATCAGATCGTAGAAAAGGGAAGACCTAAACAGAAAAATCTGGTGAATTTATTGGGTATTATCCCCAATCATGATCCTTTCTGGAGTGGAAACTTCGAGGAATTGACTCGTATTTTAAATAAACTTGGTTTAGAGGTTAATACATTTTTTACCCAGCATCAAGGTATGGATGAAATTAAAAATTCTGGAGCTGCAGCGTTAAATATTATCGTAAATCCTTGGCTGTTAAAGGATGCTGCCGAGCAATATGAAGCTGAGTTTGCTGTGCCAAGCCTTCGTATTGAAGGACTGCCAATTGGTGCGACCGATACGACAGACTTTATCAGACAGATAGCAGCAGCACTTGACCTTGATACAGTGCGGGTTGAAGCGGTTATCGCTGAAGAAGAAGAAGAGTATGTCTATAATTATCTCGAAACAGCAATCGGGGCACTCAGCTGGAAGCGTTTTGCGATTGTGGGGGATTCCAATATGGCAATTGGTTTAACGCGATATTTAGCAAATGATTATAGTTTTACACCGCTTTTGACCATTATTACCGAACCGATGTTTCGTGAGGAGGATAAGGAGCGGATAAAAAATCGTTTGACTTCACTTGAGTATGCAAAGCCACCACAGGTTTTATTTGAGTCAGATCAATATCATATCGCAAAAGCTTTAGCTGAAAATGAAGAGATTACGTTATTAATCGGTAGTACAAATGAACGGGAAATAGGTTTACAAAAAGATATTCAGTGTAGTGTAATTTCTTTTCCAATTACGGATCGCTTGATATTCAATCGTACCTATGCCGGGTATCGGGGCAGTTTAACACTAACCGAAGATTTGTATGATAATTTATAAACTGAACGAAGCACATAAAAGCAGGAGGTAAGTCAAATGGCAATGCAACTCGATATTTCCGATATTGGGACAAGAGAAAACAGACTTGGGTCAATTACCGGATATGTAGGTGATTTACAAGATTTAGCAAATCAAAGTAATTGTGGATCGTTAAAAGGTGGTGTACGCTGCTTTTCACAATCTAGTACATGCCTTTCTGGGTGTGCACTTGGACAATTATCAGGTATTCGTGATGTTGCCGTTATTCACCATGGACCAGCAGGCTGCTCGGTAACGGGAGCGCAGATCTATACGGTTACGAAACAGGTTGCGAAAAAAAGAGGCGTAGTAAATAACACCGTTTATATTGGCACGGATATGAGCGAAGAAGATACAATTTTTGGTGCTGGCGATTCCTTGCATGATATTGTTGTGGAAACAAATCGACGATATAAACCCAAAGCTATATTTGTCAGCAGTTCTTGTGCAACAGGAATTATTGGCGAAGATATTGACAGCATTGTTGCCGAACTCAGAGATGAGATTGATGTACCAATTGCCGCGATTCATTGTGAAGGGTTTAAATCGAGAATCTGGGCAAGCGGCTTTGATCTTTCGGATCATGCTGTTTTGACAACGATTGTAAAAGAACCAAAACAGAAACGTAACAAAATTAATTTTAAGAACTTTTATGAAAGTGCTCGTGATGATATTATTGCGCTATTTAAAAACTTTGATGTGGAGCCAGTCTTTTTGTATGCCAATGCGACCGTAGAAGAATTGTCACATATCTCTGAATCGTTGGCTACCGTATGCATTTGCGGGACTTTAGGAAATTATTTAGGAAATGGTTTGGAAGAAAAATATGGTGTTCCTTATATAAGGACAATTAATCCCCTGGGCGTTGTTGGCTTTGAAACTTGGCTTCGCGAAATTGGTAAAGTAATTCATAAAGAAACGGAAGTCGAACAATATATACAAGCTGAACGAAGCATATATTTACCGCAGATTGAAGAAGTTAAGAAAGAATTGGAAGGTCTGCGGGCTGTTTTGGGCATGGGACCTGGCTATACTTTTGAAGTATCAAGAGTTTTACAAGAGCTTGGTATGGAAGTCGTTTGGGCAGCCGCCTGGCATTATGACAAACGTTATGAAAATGGCGATATTCCACCAGCAATGGATTATCTGCTAAAAAATACACCGAATTTTGAGGTCAGTGTAGCCGATCAGCAAAATTTTGAGATTCTTAATATTTTAAACACATATAAGCCGGATCTATATCTATCCAGGCATCCGGGATCGACAGTTTGGGCAATTAAACAAGGCTATCCGGCCGTTTATGTAGCAGATGAATATATGATCTTTGGCTACAAAAGAACGTTAGAGTTTGCACATACCGTTTTAGATACGATTCGCAACCGAAGCTTTGAAAAAAATCTGGCTAAGATGGTTAAACTGCCATATACAGACTGGTGGTATAAACAAAAATTAGATTTGTTTCTTGAAAAAACAAAGTGATTTTTGGCAGCACGTTTATCGAAAGTGCAAAGTGAAAATGGAGGTCTCGTTAGATTATGGCAAAGATATTAGATAAGCAGCGATATAAATGTGCAATGGGGGCAATGTCTACCGTACAGGCAATTGAACGGGCAATTCCCGTTCTTCATTCGGGGGCGGGATGTGCGCAGAAGCTATCAAATTCATCCGGCAGCAGCGGGTATTTCTCACCTAATATTTTTCCGTGTACAAGTATCAATGAACAGGATGTTGTATTTGGTGGCGAAAAAAAACTGCACTCCACGATTGAAAATTCCCTGAAAGTTATTGATGCGGATTTATATGTGGTACTTACTGGCTGCACACCAGAAATTGTGGGGGACAATGTTGATGAAATTGTGGCGGATTTTAAAGATGCGGAAAAACCAGTGATTTTTGCTTCGACACCTGGCTTTAAAGGCAATAATTATCAGGGGCATGAATGGGTCGTTGATGCAATTGTTGAACAATATTTAAGCCCTACGGAAAAAAAGACACCAGGCTTAGTCAATATATGGGCTGATGTGCCCTATCAAGATGAATTTTGGCTGGGAAATTTGCGTGAACTCGAAAAACTTTTGGCAGAACTTGGTCTGATTCCGAATACTATTTTCGGGTATAAACGTGGCATTGAAAATATAAAAAAAATTCCGGAAGCACAGTTTAATTTATTGGTTTCACCTTGGGTTGGATTGGAAAATGTAAAACGGATGCAAGCAAAATTTGGCACACCGTATTTACATTATCCAACACTGCCAATCGGTGCTTTTGAAACAAGTAAATTTCTGCGGGCAGTCGGCAATTTTGCGGGAGTCGATCAAGGGAAAATTGAAAAATTGATCAGCGAAAAAGAAGCCTATTATTACTATTATATTGAACGTTTTGCCGATTTATTTCTCGAAACTCGCGTTATGTCAAAAAAATTCTCCGTGGTAGCCGATGCACAATATGTTTTGGGAATTACAAAGTTTTTGGTCAATGATATGGGGCTGTTCCCCGCTAAACAATATATTGTCGATGATACGCCAAAACAATATCGAAATGACATTGAAGGATATTTTAAAGATTTGAATTATGATATCGAAGCAGCTGTGGAGTTTGGCGTGGATGGTTATAAAATTCAACAAGAGATAGAAAATACGGATTATCATGGCTATCCATTGCTGCTTGGTGGTTATTGGGAAAAAGACATTGCGGCGAAAACAAATGCACATTTCTTGAATGTTTCCTGGCCGGTGAATGAACGTTTAGTGATGAACAGTTATTATGTCGGTTATGATGGCGGCTTAAAATTGATCGAAGACATTTATTCAGTTGTGAAAACCAGATTCAACTAAGCCGGTTATGATTGTGGAGGAGGTCCATTTTTATGGGTAAAATAAATAAATCCATTACAGAATTAGTGGGGCATACGCCGCTGCTGGAACTTGTCAATTATGAACAGCAGAACCAATTAAAAGCGGAGGTGGTGGTAAAGCTTGAATATTTCAATCCCAACCAAAGCATAAAAGATAGAATTGCTTTGGCGATGATTGAAGATGCTGAACAAAAAGGATTACTCAAAAAAGGATATACGATTGTCGAAACAACAAGTGGCAATACGGGGATTGGTTTAGCTGCTATAGCTGCGGCTAAAGGGTATAAATTCCGTGTCTATATCCAAGATCAGGTCAGCCAGGAAAGATTCAAAGTAATTCAGGCTTTTGGCGGAGAAACAATCAAGCTATCAGAAGAACCTGCAGTAGCTAGCGTGCTGGCTGAAACCAAAGGCGATTTTGTAGCCGCGATTAAATCCTTGGAAGAAAATGTATTATCGAAGCAAAAAAATATCTTTTTTGTTAATCAGATTGCAAATCCCGTAAATCCAGACATACATAAACGGACAACGGGTCCTGAAATTTGGGAAGATACAGCTGGAAAAATTGATATTCTGGTTGCAACGGTGGGGACTGGTGGAACCATATCTGGTGCAGGTGCTTTTTTGAAGTCTAAAAATCCGAACTTGCAAATTGTTGCTATACAGCCAGGTCCTAATTCCATACCAAGTGATACCAATCCAAAACCGGAAGAAATTACGGGGATACATCCTTTTTTTGGAATTGCAAAAGAACGTGTGCCGGAAACAATGAATACGGATATTTATGATGAAGCTTTTGAAGTTGAAACAATTCATGCCTACGAAGCGGCTCGGGCCGTTGCGAAATCCGATGGAGTTTTATTGGGAACATCTTCCGGTGCAGCTATCCATATAGCAACTAAACTGGCAAAACGCCCGGAAAACAGTGGTAAACGAATTGTTGTTATTGCAGCGGATACGGGTCTTCGTTATTTATCAACGAATTTATTTGTTTAGCTAGAAAAGTTAACCTACATTTTAGGCTTAGCAAAGCCACTATAGTTTAGGAATCGAGATGATCATTTAGAATCTATTGTTTATAAACAATAGATAGAAAGTTGGGGAAAAACATGAGAAAAAGTTTAGCACTTATTTTAAATATTTTATTGGTGACTGGGTCGACTCATACCGTATTTGCTGGAGCAGCTACTGCCAATCCTTTTCAAAAAGTTCCTTTGGAAAACTGGGAATACAGCAATATCCAACAACTGGAAAAAGATGGGGTTTTTGAAAATGAAGACCATCAATTTAAACCAAATACGGTTTTGACACGCTATGAAATTGCGGTCATTGTGGCTAAAGCAACTGCAAATTTTGATAAAGCTAATACGGATGATAAAGCACTTTTGGATAAACTTCAGACAGAATATTCACCAGAACTTACGGCATTAGGTGTTCATTTGGAAAATGAAAAACCTGCTGCAAAAAACCTTGCTGATCGGATTTCTTTTTCGGGAGAACATTATTTTCAATATCAAAATCAAGATACGGATTCTCATGGTGTAAAAACAAAAAGTAATCCATTTTCTACGCGTACACGAATCTATACAACATATAAAATTGACGATCAATGGAGCTTCACAACACGCTTGCAAAATACGAGTACCTTAAACAAGTCCGATCAATATGAAACGGGAACCCTCGGTAAAAATGGTACAGGGACTTCTTTAAATGAAGCCTATGTGACTGGTAATATTTTTGGTGGTACGACCTCTATTGGTCGCCAAGGTCGTCATGCAACCGTACTTGACGGTCTCATTTATGATGGAGCTTTTAAAGGAATTTTAACAAATTATAAACTTGCAAACAATTTCCAAATAACAGGTCGTTATGGAACGGAAATTTCGACTCCAGTTGATGTCAACAATGATACGAATACGTATGGAAGTCTGGAACTTACAAAAAATATTGGTCCAGCACAACTTGGTTTAGCTTATCATAATTTTTCTAGTCCGGTAGCTGGCACAAGCAAAAACGTTTGGCAGGGTTATGCAACGTTTCCACTCAGTCCGGATTTTTCGGCTAGCTTAGATTATGCAAAGTCAAATGCAAATCAAGAGAATAAAGCATATTCGCTGCAAATTAGTTATAAAAAAACAGATGTATCACAAATTGGATCGTACAAACTGTATACACAATATCGTCGTATGGAAAAAAATAGTACAATAAGCACAACTTACGATATTGCTAGTGTTGGTGATGGTGGTTTTAAGGGGTATGAAATTGGTACAGAGTATGTTCCTTGGAAAAATGTTGTTTGGAGAAATGAATTTATCGATGGGAAATCTACCGTAGATAATAGTTCAACCACTAAATATTATTATAGCCGTCTGTGGTTTTTCTTTTAAACAAAACGAAAGAATATGAAGACGGATCATTTGGCAGAAAGGAGCCATTTATGGCATACAAAATAGCAATTGCTTCTACGGATGGTGTGGAAATCAATGCTCATTTTGGGAGCACAGAAACGTTTTTGATTGTTCGTGTTGAAGATGATGGAAGCTTTCAACAGCTAGGCAGAACAGCACCTGCGACTGTTTTGCCGCACCAAGTCGCGGAACATCCTGCATTAGGACAAGATACTTCAGCTTGCAGTTCGGGGAGTTCTTGTAAAAGTCAAGGTGGTGGATGCGGTGGTGGTCATGATGAAACGGAAATAAATGAAAAAATTGTTCAAATTCTTGATTGCCGTTGTTTGTTATGTAAAAAAGTTGGTGCTGGTGTCAAAAAACAATTAGAAAAAAAATCAATTGCCGTTTTTGAAGTCGATTATAAAATCGAAGCTGCTTTGAAAAAAATTATTGACTATTACCGTAAAATTGACCAGCATATTTCACTACGAAAAGCCTGAATAAAAAAATAGAAAGCAAACTTGTGGGCACTATATAATGCACTAAACAAATTATTACAACTGAACACAAAGACGACCAATAGCTTCCCTGGGCCTTTATTCAGTTCACGAATAAAATTTTGAACAGTTACTTCCATGAAACTTGCCTACTCTCACTTATTTATTTTATAGGCAAGGATAGCATAATGTTTCAATAAAAATAAGGGATATCATGAAAATCTTTCGTGAGTTATGTACGTGTAATGACACATTGATTTTTAATAAATTAAGTTTTCATATATTGGCAGAATATAAAGTGAAGCAAGAAAATTAAAAATTAAATATCAATGTCCCACTACACGAGTAGGTTCCTGTTTTATATAAACAAGTGGAGGCGTTTTTATGTCATATAAAGTAGCAATTTCTTCGACCGATGGGAAAGTCGTTAATCAACATTTTGGGCATACTGAAAAATTCCTTATTGTTCAGGTAGATGAAAAGAAAGAGTATCGTTTTCTTGAAGACAGATCTATAGAATCACCCTGTAATGCAGGCGGGCATGATGAGTGGGCGCTGGAAAAAGCTGTGCTGGCTGTGTCGGACTGTCGGTATGTTTTATGTGCTCAGATTGGTGGTGGGGCAGGACGTGTGTTGGAAATACACGGGATACAGGCTATTACAATTCGTGATTTTATTGAAAATGCCATGAAGAAGATTATTGCTTATGATGCAAAACAAAATAAATTAAAGGTGAAGGCTGAACCAGTTCTGTAACTAGAAGCTGTTTACGGAATAAAAAGGAAAGAAGGCAGAAAAAATGATTGATCAGGTAAGAGTAAGAGAAATACATCCATGTTTTGGTGCTAAACAAAATAAAGGCAGAATGCATCTGCCAGTGTGTCCGGGTTGTAATATTGAGTGTAATTTTTGTGATAGAAAAATCAATACAACAGAAAACCGACCGGGAGTAACAGCTTCTATTTTAAAACCAGAACAAGCGATTGAAGCGATTGAACGCGGTTTGAAACTTTGCCCTGATATAACGGTAGCTGGCATTGCTGGGCCGGGGGATACACTGGCGACCGATAATGCATTGTTAACCTTTCGGTTGATTCAGGATAGATTCCCGCAACTTTTAAAATGTATGAGTACGAATGGCTTATTGCTAAATGAACGGGCTGAAGAAATTATTGATGTGGGGATTGATACCTTGACGGTAACGGTTAATGCGGTCGATCCAGAGATACAGGCTAAAATTATATCAGGAATTGTTTATCATGGAAAACGCTATGAAGGTGTTGAAGCAGCTGATATTTTAATCAAAAATCAATTGGCTGGAATCCAGAAAATAGCCGATGCGGGCATTACCATAAAAATTAATACGGTATTGATCAATGAAATTAATCGATTCCATATTAAGGAAGTGGCTAGACAGGTTAAAGAGGCTGGGGCAACTTTATATAATATTATTCCGCTGATTCCACAGCATAAATTAAAAGATTATGTAGAACCAGGTTGTAATGATATTGATGGAGCAAGACGTGAAGCAGAAAAATATATAGATGTTTTCCGCCATTGTCAAAGATGTCGTGCGGATGCTGTGGGCGTTCCAGGGAAAAGTAATTTTAGTGAGCAGGTTTATCTGGGGCAGCTTGTAGTTAAGGAAACGTTTTCACATGGTTGAAGCATATCAGCTGGGAACGGCAGAAAATCATATGTGTTTGCAGGGGGAAAATAAATGTCTAATATTATAGTAGATAATTTAGTCGAACTTATCGGGAATACACCCATATTGAGATCACAATCATTTGCGAAATTAGCAAAAGTGGAAGAAAGTGAACTTTTATTCAAATTAGAATATTTTAATCCGCTCGGCAGTATCAAAGATCGGCTGGCTCATGCGATGATTCAAGATGCAGAAGAGAAGGGAACTCTTACAAAAGATTCGGTCATTATTGAACCGACTAGTGGTAATACTGGTGTCGGGCTGGCGTTTGTTGCGGCAGCAAAAGGGTATCGACTGATTATTACAATGCCTGATTCAATGAGTGTGGAACGTAGAACACTCTTGACAGCGCTGGGGGCAGAATTGGTTTTGACTCCAGGGGAAAAAGGCATGAAAGGAGCAATCCGCAAGGCGGAAGAATTGAATGGACAGATTGTAAACAGCATTATTTTGCAGCAATTTGAAAATCCGGCAAATCCCCAAATACACAAAAAAACAACAGGGCTTGAGATTTGGGAAGCTACAGAAGGGAAGGTTGATATCTTAGTTGCCGGTGTTGGGACGGGGGGGACCATAACTGGAATCGCAGCTGCGTTGAAGGAGAAAAATCCTTACATCAAAATCGTGGCCGTTGAACCAGCCTCATCACCAGTTTTATCCGGTGGTAAACTGGGAGCTCATCAAATCCAAGGTATTGGACCTGGTTTTGTATCAAAAGTTTTGGATTTGAAGCTTGTAGATGAAATCTACAAAGTGAGAAATGAAGAAGCAATTGACACGGCTCGTGTTTTGGCAAGAGTTGAAGGCTTATTGGTGGGTATTTCTTCGGGGGCAGCCGCTTTTGCTGCAGCAAAAATTGCCAAACGATCTGAAAATAAAGGAAAAACAGTTGTTGCTATCCTTCCCGATACGGGAGAACGTTATTTGTCGACGGTTTTATTTAATAAAATTCCTCAGGAAAAAACTACAATATGGTATTAAATATAATATAAATTTCTAGTTGATCAAAAATGAGTGTTAAATTCATATTATTAAAATAAAAGGAGATTAAATAATGGGAGAAAAAGTATTGAGACAAATTGCAATTTATGGTAAAGGTGGAATCGGTAAATCGACGACCACTCAAAATTTAACAGCGGGGCTCAGTGAACTTGGCAAAAATGTTATGGTTGTTGGCTGCGATCCAAAAGCGGATTCAACAAGGTTGTTATTGGGGGGGCTTGCCCAGAAAACAGTATTGGATACATTGCGTGAAGAAGGCGAAGATGTTGACTTGGAACGTGTCTTGAAATCAGGGTACAATGGGATTCGTTGCGTTGAATCGGGTGGACCGGAACCAGGTGTTGGTTGCGCTGGTCGTGGTATTATTACATCGATTGGGTTATTGGAGCGCTTGGGAGCGTACACGGAAGATCTTGATTATGTATTTTATGATGTTCTTGGGGATGTTGTGTGCGGTGGCTTTGCGATGCCGATTCGCGAAGGGAAAGCGAAAGAAATCTATATTGTAGCAAGTGGGGAAATGATGTCTTTATATGCGGCCAATAACATATCCAAAGGGATTCAGAAATATGCGAATAAAGGGGTTGTAAGACTTGGCGGGATTATTTGCAATAGCCGTAATGTAGAACGTGAAATCGATCTTTTAAAAGCATTTGCGAGTGAACTGGGCACACAGCTTATTTATTTTGTACCACGTGATAATATTGTTCAACGAGCGGAAATTCACAGAAAAACTGTTATTGAATATCGTCCAGAAGCGCAACAGGCGGCTGAGTATCGTGAATTAGCACATAAGATTGAAACAAACAAGAATTTTGTTATTCCAAAACCAATGACGCAGGAACGTCTTGAAGAAATTCTTATGGAATTTGGACTCATGGATACATTGGAAGATGATTATCGTATTTGATATATAAACCACATCAAGTAATACTATATTTTTAGTATGAAAAAGATTGACAAAATCAGCTGCTCAAACTATAATTATAAACATATTAATCATATATGGTTAATTTTTAAATACGGAAAGAATGTGTAATAGTAATATTAACCAGACTTTTGCTGCATTGAATAATAGTTTCTAAGATGAATTTTTTTAGGAATTTTTTGAGCGTAAAACAAAAGATCTGCTATTTCTCTAGAACTGTTAAAGTTTAGCTGATCAAAAAATGAAGGCTAGGCATGTTGAGACATGCTTAGTTTTTCTTTATTTTGGCAGTTATTATTAGGAGGGAATTTAATGGCTGTAAGAAAAATACAGATTGGGACAAATTCAAATTCAGCGATTTCACAACATTTAATGGAACAGATTGTAGATGTTTTAAAAACAACCTTTCATGGCAATGTAACTCTTGTTACACAAAATTTTCGTCTGGTCCAGATTGAACGCAATGAGAAAATACGGCCATGTGATATGATTACTCGCGGTCAGAAATTGAATGTAGATAAAAAGTCAGATTATACGCAAATTGGTAAAAAGATTCAAAAAGAATTTGGCGATTTAGAATACGGACAGATTGTCATTGTAATCAAAGAAGGAAAGATCATTCAAATTGAACGTACCGAAAAACATCGCTTTCAAGAATTTACCGGACTCGATGGCGAAGGCATTTAAGGTAAGGCTATTATTTATTTTATAAAATCCAGTCCCATCGTTTGCTGATCATGAGAATTGAAGGCAAAGGTTATAGGAATTTATTTCTTGTATCCTTTGCCTTTTTTTATGAGAAATATAGATATTTTTTAATGAGGTGAAAAACTATGCCAAAGAAAATTAATTTGGACATTGCCGAAGTGGAAAGCCGGGAACATCGACTGGGGACTATTATTGCCTGGGATGGCAAAGCAAGTGATTTGCATAGAGAGTCTGGTTATGAAAGCCGTGCCTGTGGCAAGAAGAAAGATGGCTGCCGGCTTTGTGAAGTCAAAGGTCCTTTTACGCAAGGCTCAGTTTGCAGCGAACAGATGGTAGAATGCCAGGCCGGTAACGTCAGAGATGCAGTGCTGATTCAACATTCACCTATTGGCTGCGGGGCGGGGCAGGTTCCGTATAATTCCATTTATCGAAATGGCTTAGCAATGCGTCATCATAAAGTTGAAAATATTCGCATCATCAATACAAACCTGATCGAAAGTGATATGGTTTTTGGTGCTGCGGGAAAATTGAAACAATCCATCGATGATGCCTGGGAACGCTATCAACCCAAAGCAATTTTTATTGCCACATCGTGTGCAACAGGAATTATTGGTGAAGATATGGAAAGTATTGCGCGTGAAAAAGAAGCAGAGCTTAAAATTCCCATTATTCCGATTGCCTGCGAAGGTTTTCGTTCGAAGCATTGGAGTACTGGTTTTGATGCGACACAGCATGGTATTTTGCGACAGCTTGTGAAGCGTAATCCAAAAAAACAAGAAGATTTGGTGAATGTTATCAATCTTTGGGGTTCTGACGTATTTACACCAATGCTGGCAAATCTTAATTTGCGGGTGAATTATGTTGTTGATTTAGCTTCGGTTGATGATTTGGAACAGCTTTCAGAAGCAGCGGCGACGGTTGGCTTTTGTTATACATTGTCTTCATATATGGCGGCAGCATTAGAACAGCATTTTGGCGTACCAGAAGTAAAAGCTCCGATGCCGTATGGTTTTGCGGGTACGGATGCCTGGCTTCGTGAAATTGCTAAAGTCACACATCGCGAAGATCTGGTAGAACAATTTATTGAGGCTGAACACAAACGTGTTGCACCACGAATTGCCCAACTTAAGCAAAAACTCAAAGGCATCAAAGGTTATGTAGCAACTGGATCGGCCTATGCACATGGACTTATTCAGGTTCTTAGAGAATTGGATGTTGAAGTCAATGGTTCCCTTGTCTTTCATCATGACCCTGTTTATGATAGTGGCGATCCACGGGAAGATTCTTTGGGGCATTTAATTGAAAATTATGGGGATGTCGGCTCCTTTAATGTGAGTAATCGGCAACAGTATCAATTTTATGGTTTACTTAAGGAAGTGAATCCTGATTTTATCTTGATTCGTCATAATGGGTTGGCGCCGCTTGCTTCCAGAATGGGGATTCCGGCAGCACCGCTTGGCGATGAACATATTGCTATTGGTTATGATGGTATTGTAAATTTGGGTGAATCGATTTTAGATGTTTTGGCACATAAAAAATTCCATGATGATATTAAAGCACATACGAAATTACCATATAAAAAATGGTGGCTGGAACAAAAAGATCCATATCTGTTAGCGAAACATCCAGAAGTCATCAATGAGTAAGGGAGTCGGGAAATTATGGCGATAAATAAGGATAAAAATGGACAGACAAATTCTATCAATCAGGTTCGTTATGGCTGTGCACTTGGAGCATTGCATTCCGTTACGGCGATTCCGGGAGCAATGCCGATTGCGCATTGCGGACCAGGCTGCGTTGATAAACAATATACAAGTTTAGCTTTTTATAATGGATTCCAAGGGGGCGGCTATGCTGGCGGGTCGGTTACACCGAGCGATAATCTTGGAGAAAATGAAGTTATTTTTGGCGGTGAAAAGAAATTGAGCGAATTAATTTCGGCAACGCTTAAAATTATGGAAGCGGATTTATTTGTAGTACTCAATGGCTGCATTGGCGAAATCGTGGGCGATGATGTATCTTCGGTCGTTAGTAAGTTCCAAGAAAAAAATGTGCCGATTGTATACGCTGAAACAGGAGGCTTTAAAGGTAATAATTTTATTGGGCATGAAATTATTACCGAGGCAATTATTGAACAGTATGTTGATAAATATGCAGTTGATAAAGACAAAAAAATCAAGGGATTAATTAATGTGTGGTCAGAATTACCTTTTCAAAATACCTTTTGGCGTGGTGACTTGTTAGAATTAAAACGTGTCATTGAAGGGGCTGGATTTCAAGTTAATATTTTATTTGGCAATGGTTCAAAAGGAATTGAAGAATGGAAAACTATACCAAATGCACAATTTAACTTGGTGGTTTCACCTTGGATGGGTTTAAGTACAGCAAAATATTTAGAAAAGAAATATAATCAGCCATATTTGCATATTCCGGTGCTCCCGATTGGGGCTGGACAAACAGCAGAGTTTTTACACCAAATTGTTGCATTTGCTGGTTTGGATATCACCCATGTAGATGAATTCATCAAACAAGAAGAAAAAGAATATTATTATTATCTGGAGCATTTTACGGATTTTTATGCCGAATATTGGTGGGGGCTGCCAGCAACGTATGCAGTAGTCGGGGATAGCATTTATAATTTGGCAATCAATAAATTTTTGGTCAATCAGTTGGGGCTTATTCCGGGTAAACAGATTATTACCGATAAAGCTCCGGAAAAATACCGTGAGGCGATTGCCAAGGAATATGCACATTTGGCGGAAGATGTAGCAACGACGGTGGAGTTTGTGGAAGATGGGTATATTGTGGGAGAAATCTTGAGGAAAACAGATTTTGGGCATAAACCACCAATTATTTTTGGTACAACTTGGGAACGAGATACGGCGAAAGCTTTAAATGGAAATATTGTTGAGATTGGTTTTCCGGCATCGTATGAGGTAGTTTTGAATAAGACGTATATTGGCTATCGTGGAGCTTTGACTCTTTTGGAAAATATTTTTACAGCCGCCATCAGCAAGAGTGCTTAATAAATTAATTGCACACACATGTTGTACTCCCTTTATATTATCTTAGTTGAGTAGAAAATCTAAAGGCTAATGGTCTGTATTTATATTGTCCCTAGATTTTTTTATTTCATAGGAAAGTTCTCTAAAATGTTATTCCAAATAAAAGAAGCACACTAACTACGGGCGCAATAAAGTAAATGATGTTTTAGATGTAAAATCAATACTATGGTTCATCGTCGATAATATCATCTTTAATTAAAAAGTAATGCATATTTAAAATGTTCTTCCAAGACACCCCGATGATGGTCATAATAAATATCGCGATGAACATACTGTTGCCACAAATTTGGCAGCAAAGAGGATTATAGACAAAAGATAAAAGAATATTATTGCACCATTTGGGAAAACTGCGAAATAGATCAGGCTTAGTTGTATATAAATAATGATTATATTAAAGCTGATTGCAAAAGCAAAGGCCAATACTATAACTTGTGAAAAGTTGGTATTGGTCTTTGCTTTTTTACGTAATTCAAACTTTGCTAAAGATGTTGAGATGATATATTGTGACAATAAATAAAGTTTATTTTATACAAAAAATATAAGGAGTGAACTGGTATCATGCTTTTATTGAAAAAATCCTATGTGTTAAACAAAATAATTCCATGGATAATTCCTGCTATATTATTGCTATTTTGGCAAGTTGCAACAAGTGATGGTCTTGTATCTAATAAAATTTTACCACAGCCCATAAAGGTAATTGATATTTTTATTAAATTGATAAGTAATGGTGAATTGATACGATATATAGGGGCTAGTACACAGCGTGCTTTTAGCGGGTTTATTATAGGCGGTGGTATCGGTTTCTTATTAGGTCTTGCAAATGGATTATCCAGAACATCAGCACAATTTCTTGACGCGTCTATTCAGATGATTCGAAACATACCTCATTTGGCATTAATTCCGTTGTTGATTCTTTGGTTTGGTATTGGTGAAGAGATTAAATTAGTTCTTGTATCACTCGGTGTGTTTTTCCCTATTTATCTAAATACGTTTCATGGCATTCGTAGGATAGATACACGTCTTATTGAAATGGGGAAAGTTTATGGATTACATGGAGCAGCATTGTTTTGGAATATTATATTACCAGGGTCACTATCCTCGATATTAGTCGGTGTACGTTATGGTTTAGGAATTATGTGGCTGACTTTAATTGTAGCTGAAACTGTAGCCGCAAATTCAGGCATTGGTTATATGGCAATGAATGCAAGAGAATTTATGCAAATGGATGTAATTGTATTGAGCATTCTTGTATATGCGTTACTAGGAAAATTGTCAGATAGTATTGCCTGTTACTTAGAAAGAAAATGGTTGAAGTGGCAAACTGAAAAATTGTAGGGAGTGATAGGTATGCTGATCAATGAAGTACAAGAATATTTAAATATTGAAGATGTAAACAAATATTTTGGTGAAACGAAGGTATTGCATGGACTTACTTTGCATATAAAACAGGGGGAATTTGTAGCAATTGTTGGGCGCAGTGGCTGTGGGAAAAGTACGTTATTACGATTAATTGCAGGGCTGGAAACACCAACAAATGGGTCAATAAAAATGCAGGGAGAAGAACTCTGTGGAATAAATAAAAAGATTCGAGTCCTTTTCCAAGAGGCACGGCTTCTTCCGTGGAAAAGGGTGATCGATAATGTGAAACTTGGTATGCAAAAAGAAAATACAAGCATTGCCAAGCAGGTAATACACGATGTTGGACTTGAAGAGCACAATGATAAATGGCCAGATATTTTATCGGGGGGGCAGCAACAGCGGGTAGCCTTGGCAAGAGCACTTGTTGCTGAGCCAGAAGTGCTTCTTCTTGACGAACCGTTAGGCGCATTAGATGCATTAACTCGGATTGAAATGCAACAACTGATTGAAAAATTGTGGCTTGCTAAAAAATTTACGGCTATATTGGTGACACATGATGTTAGTGAAGCTGTTGCATTAGCAAGTCGGGTTATTTTTATTGATCATGGAAAAATTGCAATGGATATTGCTATTCAATTGTCGCGTCCGCGCCATCGTAATAATGATTTTACGTATTATGAGAAGAAAATATTAGATCAAATAATGGGTAACGCAGAGTCTGTTATAGAGGATACTAAAAAATTAGAATATGCAATATAAAATTAAATTAAATGGACTAAATCTATTAGGATTAGGAGAATAAAACAATGACAAAATATAACCCAATTACGCCAGCGATACTTGAACAGTTACAAAAAACTGTCGGAGAAGAATATACCTTAATTCAGCAACAGATTACAGAGGAATACGGTCATGATGCAGCTACGAAAAATGATAAACCACAGTATCCAGAGGTTGTGATTTTGCCGAAAGATACCGGAGAAATAGCAAAAATTATTAAACTAGCCAATCAATATTTAATTCCGGTGACACCTCGTGGCGGAGGCAGTGGTCTGGCAGGTGGAGCGGTAGCATTATATGGTGGTATCTTACTAGATTTGGCACGAATGAATAAAATTATCCATTTAGATCGCGAAGCACAATACATCGTTGTGGAACCGTCAGTACGTACGAGTGATCTCCAGGCGACCGCCTATCAACAGGGATTTTTATATGCTGGCGATCCCTGCAGTAATGATCAATGTGTCATTGCTGGCAATATAGCAACCAATGCAGGCGGAAACCGTGCAGTAAAGTATGGAGTAACGGCAGATCAAGTGTATTCTTTGGAAATTGTGACTCCGTTGGGTGAAATTGTTACAATCGGAAGTCGTCTTAAAAAGAATGCTACGGGTTATAATTTGCCGCGATTATTGGCAGGGTCTGAAGGAACGCTAGGTATTGTTACCAAAGCTACTTTGAAGCTGCAGCCACTAGCACCATTTAATCCGAACTATCTTGTTGTTATGCCAGACTTGCAGGGAGTTGTCGCTTTAGTGAAAGAGGTGTTAGCCGATACACTACTAGATCCTTTGTCTTTGGAATTAATTGATATTAAAACCGCAAAAGATATTGAAGGCTATCAAAACTATCCTGTATTTGGTAATCCGGTAGGTGATTGTTTGATTGTTCAGTGGGAAGCTTATTCCAAAGAAGAAATATCTATCAGAAAAAAACGTCTTGAAGAAATAGCTAAAAAGCAGGGGAGCCTTGTTGTCAAAGCAATCGATGGAGATATTATCTGGCCAGCTCGCCGCATTTGGGGTAAGGCAATCGAAGCAAAAAATCCACTTCGTTTTTCAGAAGATTTGGTGGTTCCTGTGGATAAAATCAATGAATTTATTGATATATTGGAAGATCTTTCTCAGAAATGGACTTTTGAATTTCGCATAGCTGGTCATGCTGGCGATGGAAATATGCACCTGGCAATCATACCTCAACCAGAAAATACGGGTTGGCAAACTGCATTACCGCTATTGCGTCAAGAACTTTATGCCCAGACGTACGAAATTGGTGGACGTCTTTCCGGTGAACATGGAATTGGTTTTAAGAGAAAACAGACGCTGGCAACACTCGCTGATCCGATTGAACTCCTATTGATGAAATCCATAAAAATGGCATTTGATCCAAATTCTATTTTAAATCCGGGTAAAATTTTTGATATGGAAGCTGTATAACATTTTATTTAAGAATGACATTACGGGAGGTAATTATGAAAAGAATTTTGTTATTTTTACTTATACTTTGTATCGGCATAGGCTTTGCAGGATGTGCTGGAAGCCAAACAAACAGTGCTGAAATAGGCAGTGGTGGTACTGATGATTTGAGCAAAGTGACGATTCGTGTTGGCCAAACGGGATGGAGTAATTTCGAGTTAATGCTAAAAGCAGCGGGGATTGCAGATACACCTTATAAAGTCGACTATAAAGTTTTTCAAGGAGGAAATTTATGTTTGGAAGCAATGGCGAGTGATAATTTAGATTTTACTTTGACTAGTGAAATACCACCAGTTTTTTCATCGCAATCTGCCAATCAAGGGAATTTTAAAATTATTGCAGTATCACAATCGACTACGTTAAATCAAGAATTAGTTGTGCCAAAAGATTCTGGTGTTACGAGCATAAAAGAGTTAAGAGGTCAAAAAATAGCTTATGTAAATAATACAACTGCACATTATTTTTTACTGAAAATGTTGTCTCAAGCTGGTATGAAGTGGGAAGATGTAGATCCGGTTCAATTATCTACATCAGATGGGCTGACTGCTTTTTCAGGTGGAAAAATTGCAGCTTTAGCTAGTTATGGAAATGCAATTATTTCAGCTCATCAACAAGGTGCAGTTACTTTATTGAGTGCAAAAGATATTTTATCAGGTAATTTCCCCGTAGAGGCCTCAATTTCGGCTTTAAGTGATACTGGAAAGCGAGGGGCAATTGCAGATTATTTAACAAGAATCAATAAGGCGTATGAATGGACTCGTAATAATCCAGAAAAATGGGCGCAGATTATTGCAGACAATACACATCAACCTTATGATCAAGCATTGGCTACTTTTAAAGAAGGCATGGCACAGTCACCGGATAAAATAGTGGCTGTTTCACAAAAAGCAATCGATTCTCAGCAAGATATTGTAAAACAATTTTTGGAAGTGGGCGTGCTTAAAACGAATATTGATGTTAGTTCGTTTTGGAGTCATGAATATGATAAAGAATTACCGATTTCTGATAAATGAAATAGTTGGTGGCTAGCGTATTGAAAAAATAATTTTGGAGGCGAAATATGACTGCAGTTACACAGAAAATCGAAGGTATACTATCAAATAAAATTACTGGTTTGCAATTACCAGTTTTTAGAAAGATTGCCCCGTTGGTCAAACGCTATGATGCGATTGATTTAGCAGGTGGTGTACCTGATTTTTCGGCACCTGCTTGTGTAAAAGAGGCAGCGATTAAAGCCATTCATGAGGAGTGCAATCAATATGCACTTATGCAGGGAAATGAAGAACTGCGAATAGAAATTTCAAAAAAAATCGATAAGAAACATGGCATATATTATAATCCGGAAACAGAAATTACCATTTGCTGTGGTGTTACAGAGGCGATGGCAGCGACGCTATTGGCGATATTGAATCCTGGTGATGAAGTGATTATATTAGAACCGGCATTTACGATTTATGGACCGGATGTGGAGCTGTTTGGTGGAAAACCGGTCTATGTATCGCTTACACTTCCAGATTTTCGAATTGATGAAAAAGCAATTGAAAATGCTGTGACGAATAAAACAAAAGCCATTATATTTAATTCACCGCATAATCCAACGGGGCGTATTTTTGATCAAGAAGAGGTAGATCATATTGTTGATATTTGCAAACGATACAATCTTTTGGTGATTACCGATGAAATATATGATGAAATTTGTTTTGACAACCGTCCATTGCCAAGAATCTGGTTACAACCGGAAATGGAGAATCAAGTGATTGTACTTAATGGATTTTCTAAAACGTATAGTGTTACTGGCTGGCGCTTAGGTTACATTGTTGCTCCAGCTTGGCTTACAGAAGGAATCCGTATGGCACATAATTATCTTACCATTAGCAGTCCGGCGCCGCTGCAACAAGGAATTATAAAGGGCGTAACTGCTCCGGCTACGTACTATAAAGATCTTCGTAAAGATTATACCGAGCGCCGTAATTACCTTATAAATGCTTTTAAAAATATTGGAATCCCTTTCTTGGCAAGCCAAGGTGGTTATTTTTTATTAGCAGATTTTTCTTATTTAGGTTGGAAAAATGATGTCGAATTTGTAAAGGAACTCATAGCTAAATTGGGTGTAGCCGCTGTACCTTTATCAGGGTTCTATCATACATATTCAGCAGAGCGCATATGGCTTCGTTTTGCATTTTGCAAAAAATTATCTACGTTGCGTGATGCCATAGAACGATTGCAGGGGATAGAAAAACTCAGGAAGATTTGAGGGGCTTATTCGGGATTGTTGTATGCTAGCGATGGAAGAGTGCGTAAGCATTTTTTGATATGCTTAAAATTTCAGAGGTAAATTCTTTAAAATAGACGCTTCATTTTAATATGGGGCGTTTTTTTATGCCTTAAAAGGACAGTGCGTCTTCAATTTGATTTAGTGCTATCGTCATTTATGGAAGTTTTTTGAAAACATATTAATTGAGACCAGATAGGAATATAACCCTGTTTTGGCGAATTTATGTAATAGATTTTAGATAGCATGAAGAAATTTTTATTATAAAGAGTTGGGGGCTTGGCAAATGACGGAACAATACTATCTCAGTTTTGATGCAGGAACACAAAGTGTAAAAGTAGCAGTATATGATGAAAATATGGATTGTATCGTGCAGGTATCCAATCAAATGACTTTGACCTATCCACAAGCTGGGTGGGTTGATATGAATGCGAATGAATATCTTGCTTTGGCTAAACTGGGGATGAAACAGTGTGTGTGTCAATTAAATGAACGTGGAATTGATCCGGGGCTTATTAAGGTCATTATGGGGGATGGAATTATTTGCGGAATTGTTGGGATTGATGAGAATGGTCAGGCTATTACACCTTACATCAATTATTTAGATTCACGAACGCAAAGTGATGCGGCAACACTGAAAGACCTTAAACTTGAAATTTGGGGTAAAGAAACGGGAAATGCTGAGCCATTATGCATGTTTCCAGCATTGCATGCTCGGTGGTTATTATCTCATAATAAAGAATTTCAGGCTAAAGGCAGGAAGTTTGTTCATAATGCCCCCTATATATTGCTCAATTTAGCTGGTCTCAAGAGTGTCGATGCTTTTATTGATTGGGGGTCTATGTCAGGCTGGGGGTTGGGCTATAACGTATATGAAAAAGAATGGTCCGATGAACAGTTATCGATATTGGAAATCAACAAAAATTATATGCCTAAAATCGTAAAACCTTGGGACATTATTGGCACTTTATCGGCTGAAGCAGCTTCTGAAACTGGGCTGCCGGAAGGGATACCGATTTGTGCTGGAGCTGGTGATACGATGCAGTCTATGCTTGGCAGCGGCGTTTTTGAAGCAAATAAGGCGGTGGATGTTGCGGGAACCTGTGCGATGTTCTGTGTTTCGACGAATGGAATTATTCCAGAGTTAAGCCGTAAAGGCAGTGGTCTGATTTTTAATAGTGGTACATTAGAAAACACTTATTTTTATTGGGGCTTTGTCAGGACTGGGGGTCTCGCACTACGTTGGTTTAAGGACAGTATCTGTCAGCAAGCTGGAAATGACCATTATTATGAAACGTTAAGTCAAGGGGCGGCCAGGGTGACTCCGGGTTGCAATGATGTGATTTTTTTGCCGTATTTGACGGGTGGTTATGATGAATTTTCGAGTGTCAAAGGCTGCTTTCTAAACATGACACTTGATACCAATCAATTTGTCTTATGGCGGGCAGTCCTGGAAGCGATTGCTTACGATTATCGAGAAATTACCGATACATATCGTCAATCTGGAATCAAAATTGATCGAATTACCATTACGGAAGGTGGCAGCAGGGACCCCCTTTGGAATCAGATCAAAGCGGATGTTATGAATAGTGAGACAATTACATTGGAGAATGCTAGTGGTGCGGTACGAATAAATGCTATCATTGGGGCGTGTGCCGTGGATGAAAACCGAGATTTGATGGAGATGCTTACTAATAATTTGAAAATAACCAATACATACATTCCTAAACAAGAAAATTTTGAAAATTACAAGCAACAGTCGGAAAAACAAAAAGATTTATTGCATAAACTAGGTCGATGAGTGAATAATTATAAACATCAAATGATTGTTTTGACCGTAATTTTTCTTGATATTCTTCATTATATTTACAGATTGACAATTGCTTCTTGCCCCTGTAAGATTTAAATATCTTTAGATATTTATAATAGATATAATCTTCATGGAAAATATGGACAATAAAGATTCGATATTATAAGAGAAAGTACCGTGAACCAATGGGGTGTGATAACAATGTGTAAGGCAAAGGAAACAAATGAGGTAGTAACGAATGATTTGTTGAATGAAGAACTCTTGACCGCGTATGAAGAACTTACGGCTTCCGAGGAAGAGCTGCATCAACAATTTGATGAATTATTAGTAAAAGAAGAAGCAATTTATCAACAAAATACGGTGCTCAATCTACTACACGATATAGCTATCAATCTTATGTCTGACCTAAGGCATGATGATGTATTGCAAAAAATAATGGATGGGGTGCGAGATCTTTTCGGTGCTCCAAACAGGTTTGTATACTTTGTGGATGCAGAAATACGAACTTATACAGTAACAATCGGGACGGGTGTTTTTAACGAGTTAGACAAAGAAGGTATTCTTACGAAAGGTCTTGTTGGGCAAGCCTATCGAACTGGAACCGTTGCCACTGTGAAAAATTATAATAGCTGGCCGGAGCGTTTAGTGAATCCTATTTTTGATACGATATATTACGTTGCATTAGTTCCATTAAAAAACAAAGATAAAATGATTGGAGCAATCGGACTGGCTTTTTCCGAGCCGGAGCGGATTTTGTCGGAAGCGGAACTATCTTTGTTTCAACGTTTCGCGGATCTGGCATCGTTCGCTTTAGGCAATGCATTGTTATTAGACTCTTTACACACTGAAATTGTAGAACGTAAGCAGCTGGAGACAGTGTTATTAGATAGTAGAAATATGATGATTTTGGCGGCTGGTTTGGCTAACTTGGGTGTATGGGAATATGATTTAAAGACAAAACTTTATCATTTCAACGATGAGTTTTATGCTGTTTATGGTACGAATGTAGCTCGTGAAGGACAATTTATGTCGTTTGATACTTACGTTAGAGAGTTTGTACATCCAGAAGATATCTGGATGTTTGAAGAGGAACGGCAACTCTATTTTTCTGATGGCAAAGTCCCACTTAAAGACGTAGAACATCGTATTATTCGCAGGGATGGTATAGTGCGCAACATTCTTGTTCGGCGCAATAATATCAAAGATGCGAAGGGGGAAATCATAAAACTCTACGGTACAAATCAAGATATAACCGAAGTGCTGCAAGTTGATGCGGAACGGAAAAAGCAGGCGCAAACCATTAAGCATATGGCTTATTTTGATTCATTGACAGGGCTGGCAAATCGGCACTCTTTAAATGAATGGTTGAAAAATGAAATGGAAGGAGCTCGCTCAGGCAGTGCGGTTGGTTCTATTTTGTTCATTGATTTAGATGATTTAAAGATGATAAATGATACGTATGGCCACTCTTATGGAGATAAGATTATTTATACCGCGGGAACTCGGATACGTGATAGAGCGGGTAAAAATGCATTTGTTTCCCGTATTGGCGGCGATGAATTCGTTGTGATTTTGCCAGGGGCGTATGATCGAGAAAATGTGCGAAAACTTGTCCAACAGATTAGTAAATCTATCGGGAAAGAACAAGAAATTTTCGGCGGACAATTTCATATGACTGCCAGTATTGGGATAGCTTTTTATCCTGATGATGGCGATACTGCAGAAGAACTTATAAAAAATGCAGATAATGCAATGTATGCAGCAAAAAAAGAAAGCAAGGACTGCTGGCGTTTTTATACAGAAAAAATGCAAATAGATGCCTATGAAAAAATGCGGTTGACTGGTAGTTTGCGGCATGCATTGGAGCGAAATGAATTTTCACTTGTTTACCAGCCACAAATTTCTGCGACTGATCGAAAATTGATTGGCTTTGAGGTGCTTTTACGTTGGAATAGTCCTGAATATGGGAATGTGCCACCGATGCAATTTATTCCCCTGGCAGAGCAATCGGGTCTGATAAACAGCATTGGAATGTGGGTGCTGCGTGAGTCTTGTCAATTTGCCAGACGCTTATCGGAGCAAGGCGGATCGGATATACGTGTTGCTGTAAATATATCTTCAAAACAAATCGCTGTTGATGATTTTATTGTTGGTGTTTGCAATGCTGTTAATGCAGCCGGGATTGACCCGCAACAACTTGAACTTGAAATAACCGAAAGCGTGTTGATTCAGTCGATGGAGGATGCTATTGGTAAGTTGGCCCATCTTAAAGAATTTGGTGTAAAGCTATCTTTGGATGATTTTGGTACAGGTTTTTCGTCTTTGACGTATTTGAGGCAATTACCCGTTGAAACAGTTAAAATAGATAAGTCTTTTATTGATATGATAACAAGTGATGTGCAAGGAGCAAAAATCATTGCCTCTGTTATCAATATGGCACATGCGATTAATATGAAAGTTGTCGCTGAAGGTGTGGAGACCGAGGCACAACTGGAATATTTGTTAGATAAAGATTGTGACATTATCCAAGGCTATATCTTTAGCTGTCCCATCGTAGAAGCAGCGGCAATGAAATTTTTAGCAGATCATAGTGAAGTTTAATTGCTAGCTTAACGTTATTGATTGAAAATATTGGTGGGACCATATTACGAATTTAAGTATTTACAAAATAGTAGATAATATGCTAAAATAGCACATGTATCTAAGGTACGTAATGGGGTTATAGCTCAGTTGGTTAGAGTGCTTCGTTGACATCGAAGAGGTCACAGATTCGAATTCTGTTAATCCCACCAGTAAATTCAAGGTTTCGCTCATTGCGGAGCCTTTTTTGTTTGTAGTTTTATTATAAATGTCTATGTGGTGTATAAAGAAATTTATAATAGGATATAGTTTCCATATATCGAAAATAGATTTATATTAAATGTACCAAAGTATAGGTACTAATCTTAAGAATAAATTTATTATGCAATAGTCTGCAGCCTTGACGAATAAGAAAACATTGAGGTAAGATAGAAAATGTAAAGATCAAAACGCAAGGAAAAGCATCGCGGACATTGAAGTTTGTCTGTTGATTCAATAAAAGGATGGGATAGCTTATGATTTTATGCATAGCAAATGCTTCATGCAAAGCCGGTTAAACCAGACGATGGTTGCATGAAGCATTAAAATAGTCGTCGAGTATGCCGGTTTTACTTTTAAAAATTAATGATAAATTTTAAAGTAAAGAAGGCTGGAAAAATGAATTATAAAATAATGGATATGGATAAATACTATCGACGTGGTGTATTTCACCATTTTTCCGAGGATTGTAAGTGCTCGGTGTCTATGAGCAACCGATTGGATGTGACAGAATTTGTTGCTTGTTCAAAACAAAAAGGGACAAAGTTTTATATCGATTTTTTGTATATTTTAGCGAAAGTACTGAATTCGCGGGAAGATTACCGACTGGGGTATTTATATGAAACAGGTCAGGTTATCATTTATGATAAGATCAATCCAACTCAGTATATTTTTCATGAGGATACGGAAACCTGTACGCCCGTGTATACGGAATATTTCCCCGAATATCAGAATTTTTACGAACGTTGTATGGCAGATATTGTACGGGCAAAAGAATCACGGGAATATAGTCTTGATATGGCGAACCATCCAAACTGGTTCGATGCCTCATATATCTCTTGGCTGTCTTATGATTCGCTAAATGTGGAACTACCGGATGGTTACCTTTATTTTCTGCCCATTGTGAATTGGGGAAGATATCGCGAGGAAAATGGACGTCTTATGATGCCTGTTAGCGTGCGGTTGAACCACGCGACGGCGGATGGCTATCTTTTGGCCAAGGTGTTTTTGCTATTGGAAAAGGAAATAAAAGTATTTTTGCGAAAACGTGATTAAGAAATACGCAGGAAAGGATGGTTCGTTTGCAAATACGAGCCATTTTTTCTTATATTGAGCATGAATTTCAGACCATTATGGGTTAAAGAGTCCGTGATGTAAGGGCGAAATCTGTTATACTTAGGTAGGAGCTTGTCAGGAGGGAATTCGTTGAAAAACAAACAATCTATAGTAGGCGTGCTGTTGCTTTTCTTTATTTTATTAAGTGCAGGAGGGGCTTATATTGGAGATTATTTCGTTGATTTTGCGTTAAAAAGAGGCAATGCGGATGATCCATTGGCTATTCCAGCAGCCTGCCAGAAAATATTAGATCCTAATGTAAAGCCCCAGGCAGATCTGGATTTTAGAAAAGAAATATGGCAGGAAATTTCTTTTGATGGGCTCAAGTTAACCGCTTCTCATTTTAGTCCGAAAGAGAAGAGCGATAAATGGGTGGTTGTAGTACATGGTTATGGCCGATCACAAAATAGTGTTTTGGATATTGCCAATCAATATTTAAAAAATGGGTATCATGTGCTTATGCCAGATTTACGAGCCTCTGGTGAGAGTGAAGGCATTTATCTTAGTATGGGGTATTTTGAAAGTGATGATGTGAAATTATGGATTGACCAGATCGTTCAATCCGATCCTAAAGCAGACATTGTTTTACATGGTGTATCCATGGGAGCCGCGACGGTTATACAGACAGCATCAAAACCTTTACCAGACAATGTTAAAGTGGTTATAGAAGATTGCGGCTATACGAGTGCCTATACAATGTTTTCATTGCAGTTGAAGAAGCTTTATGGTTTACCCGCTTTTCCAATTATGGATTTTGTTAATGTTTTATGTAGAATTAAAACAGGTTATTATTTATCTGACGCAAATCCGCTTGCTGTTATCCATAAAAACCGTATACCGATGTTATTTATCCATGGCGGAAAGGATGAACTGGCACCTTTTAGCATGATGCTGCAGTTATATGAGGCAGCGAATTGTGAAAAGGAAAAATTGGAAATTGCCGAGGCAGGACATGCCGATGCACGAAAAGCCAATCCAGTCGATTATTATAAACATGTTTTTTCTTTTATTGATCGATATGTTGATAATAATGATGGATAATTAGGTGAAATGAAAACTTCTTTCTATATTCCAATACTTGACATATAAAATAAAAACTGTTAACATGTAATAAGTTTGATAATTCAAACAGCGGGCAAAGGTGACCTGAAACTGAATTCTTTTAATTTAGTTCCTAGGTCACCTTTTTGTATTTCATCCTTATTGGTATACCGGTATACCAATAAGACAAAAGAAAGGGGTAAAACTATGTACCAACCTTTGAATAAAGTGAATATGAAGGGCGATGGCAGTTTATATCATCAAGTTATAGATAATATTCGCAATCTTGTATTAAATGGAAAGCTAAAAGTAGGTGATAAATTGCCTTCAGAGCGTGATCTGGCAGAATTGTATGGCGTTAGTCGTGTTCCAATACGTGAAGCTTTAAAGACACTAGAGTTTTTGGGGATTGTACAAAGTGTTCGTGGTGATGGAGTATACATTCAAAATATACAAGCAAAAAATTTATTAGAAAATGTTGAATTTGCGGTGCAGGATGACAGTGATTTATTACCAGATCTTTTTGAGGCGAGAACCGTTATAGAAGTGAAGGCTGCACAGTTAGCTGCTTTGCGTAGGACGGAAGAGGAACTTGAAGAAATGTTGGAGGCTGTATTAGATATGGAACGCGATTTGTTATTGAAGCGTGATGCCAGTATATCTTCTTATAGATTTCATGTAGCCATTATAAAAGCTTCACATAATCGGGTATTATATCGTATTCATGATAATCTTTCGGGTCTGTTAAAGCTGTCTCGTCAAAAATCATTAGCAGTGAAAGGCCATAGTGAAGTCGCTTTGGATTTTCATAAACAGTTATTAAATAAAATTCGAGAGCAACAGGCAGAAGATGCAGGAAAGTTAATGGCTGAGCATTTATATAAGGCAAGTCTGGTGATTGACAATGAAAAAAAATAGCAATAATCATGGAAAGTAGATGGTGTTAATATGGCTATAAGTATCGCAATAGTAGTTGTTGCCTGGGTCGTTTATATGATTATTAAAAAGTTTTATCCTCAAGCAGTACTCTTGATAGCAGGAATGGTTCTTCTTTTTGCAGCCTGTTTATTAGGGCATACGCCGATTATGGAAGGAAAGCAGTCTTGTGGTTCTGATTTTTTTGATATTTTTAATACGATAAGTGTTTTGCTTAGTTCGCGAGTGGCTGGTTTGGGGCTCACGATTATGTCTATTGCAGGTTTTGCCAAGTATATGGAACATATTGGTGCAAGTAAGTCTCTGTTTACTTTGGTTGCATTGCCTATAAAACATATCAAATCACCATATATCTTATTGGTATTCAGTTTTTTTATCAGTCAGTTTTTGGTTGTGTTTATACCAAGCCATGCAGGACTTGGTTTGCTGCTTATGGTGATGCTGTACCCGATATTAATACGATCTGGTGTCAGTAAACTTTCTGCATTGGGCGTAATTGGCTGTGCACAATATATGGATGTGGGCCCGGGTTCGGGTAATGCAATACTGGCAGCAAATATCTGCGGGTTAGAGCCATCTGTATATTTTGTAAATCATCAACTTCCCATTTTTTTTATAACAACCTTAATTCTTGGTATTACACATTTTTTTGTGCAAAAATGGTGGGATAAAAAAGAAGGGTTTTGTGGACATGAATATCTAACTGAGATTACGGAACAAGATGAAAATTGCCCACCACTTGTTTATGCTGTTCTACCAATTATTCCGATGATTCTTATCTTGGGTTTTAGTCCGATCTTTTATAGTAAGATTAAAATGGATGTTGTTACTGCAATGTTTTTAAGTACGTTTATTAGTATGGTTTTTGAGTATGTAAGAAGCAAAGATTTCCGATCTGTTTTGAAAAGTTTGCAGTACTTATACGATGGGATGGGAAAAAGTTTTGCTACTGTAGTCAGCTTGATTGTTGCTGGCGAAGTATTTGCTGCTGGGTTAACTAAAATTGGTGCTGTTGACATACTGACATCGAGCGTGCAAAACTTAGGTTTTGGTATACATAGTTTAATTATTTTATTTTGTATAGTTATTGCTGGTTGTGCTTTTTTAATGGGATCAGGCAATGCAGCATTTTTCTCATTTGCGGCTCTTGCTCCTAAGATTGCCGCTGTAATGCACATTGATGTTATTACGTTGGTATTGCCAATGCAGATTATGACAAGCTTTGGCCGTGTTGTATCACCAATCACGGCGGCAATTGTTGCCATTGCCGGAGTCGCCGACGTATCACCTGTACAAGTTGTTAAACGAACAGCAATTCCTATGGCAGTAGCCGCACTTGTAAATGTGGTGTTTATATTTATTAATTTATAGAGGAGATGTTTTAATTGAAATGTGCAAAATGTATTCAAAAAAAATGCTATTTGGAAGGACAAAATTGTACTAAAATTACGGTTGATGATGTAAAAGATGCTTATACTGGTCAGCAGTTGGATATTATGAAGGCAGCTGCCTGTACGGAGGGGCGCTTTTATAATAATCTAACTCGGTTAGAAGAAACGAAAGAGTTCTGTAAATTAATGGACTATAAGAAAATAGGTATAGCTTTTTGCATAGGACTTAATAAGGAAGCCAAACTGATAGAAGAATATCTTGCTAAAACATTTGAAGTATATTCTGTTTGTTGTAAAGTTTGTGGTGTTGCCAAAGAAAATTTAAATTTAGAGCAAATTAAAAAAGGTGCCCGTGAAACGATGTGTAATCCATTAATGCAAGCCGAACTGCTCAAAAATAAAGAGGTAGAATTTTGTATTACAGTAGGTCTTTGTGTTGGACATGATGCACTTTTTACAGGAGCGGCAACTGTTCCTGTATCTTGTCTTGTCGCGAAAGATCGCGTACTCGCGCATAATCCGCTTGGGGCTGTGTACTCTCGTTACTGGCGGAAAAAACTTGGCATTCCATTAGATGATGAAGTATAGTAAATCACTAAATAAAGACAGGAGAGAAGATATATGATAAAGCATAATTTTGATGAATTGATTAACCGTAAAGGTACTGAATGTAAAAAATGGGATACTTATGCAGATGATGTAATTCCTATGTGGATTGCAGATACTGATTTTAAGTGTCCACAGCCGGTTATTGATGCTATGGTAAAAAGAGCGGAGCATGGTATTTATGGATATCCTGTCAATGATAAAAATTTTGAAGAAGCCATCGTTAATTGGCAGAAAAAAAGATTTGGCTGGAAGATCGAATCGGAGTGGGTAGAATATACGCCTGCCGTTATTCCTGCTATTGTATATGCAATTTATGCTTTTACAAATCCAGGCGACAATATTGTTATTCAGATGCCAGCGTATCATCCGTTCCATGCTATTATTCCGAACAATGGTAGACATATTCTTGGTAATAACCTTATTTTACAGGAAGATGGCAGTTATGAGATTGATTTTGAAAATCTGGAATCGCTGCTCAGTCAAAAACGAACGACTATGTTCCTTTTGTGCAGTCCGCATAATCCGACAGGAAAATGTTTTACCAGAGAGGAATTGAATAAAATATCTGAACTTTGTCTGAAACACAATGTATTCGTTGTTTCCGATGAGATACATTCAGATATAATTTACAAAGGAAGTAAACATATTCCTTTTGGGAGTCTATCACAAGAAGCTGCTGATAACTGTGTGGTTTGTGTCAATCCAAGTAAAACTTTTAATATAGCGGGTGTAAGAACAGGCGCAGCTGTAATACCAAACCGTCGTAACCATGATTTATTTTATGCACCACTTGAAAATCTCAAAGCATATGGCAGGACAATATTTGGTACACTGCCAATCGAAATCAGCTATAATGAATGTGACTATTATGCTGATCAATTACTTGAATATCTGGAAGGCAATCTTGAATATCTTAAAAAGTTTCTTGCAGAAAAAATACCAAAAATAAAAATTGGACACCCGCAAGCTACATATTTAATTTGGTTGAATTGCAAAGAATTGAATATGGAACCAGCGAAGCTGCAACAATTCTTTATGGAAGAAGCTAAAGTAGCCATGAATGAAGGTTCTACATTTGGCACTGGTGGTGCTGGGTTTATGAGAATGAATATTGCCTGCCCGCGTGCAAGATTAGTTAAAGCACTTAATCAAATAGAGAAATCGGTAAATATGCTATAAAAAGTTTTTTGATAAAATGGCAGTACGGATAAGAGTTGGCAATTTTTTTGTTAAAAATTAAAAACATATAGGATGCTTTATTTTTATGAGAGAGAGGCTTCAGTATGAAAAATACGTTGCAAATTCGTTTGACAATTTTGATAGCAGTCTTTTCTTTTTTTGCTGCATTGGTAGTGGGGAGTGTAAGTACATATATGAATGCTGCTGCTACCACGCAAAACATATTTAGCAGTAATGAAAATATTACGGGTCAAATTTCCAAAGAAATTGAACAGTTTGTCAGTAGTGATAAAACTTTAATAGAAACGTTGGCATTATCGCCGACAGCTTATTCAATGGATGCAGCTAAGTTTCGTGAAATGATTGTTGTGGCTCAAAAAAAGAGTCCGGAATTTGAAACTATGTATGTGATGAATCAAAGTGGTATGCAAATTGCGAAAACTACGAATAGCTCATTGAATAATAAAGCAGATAAGGATTACTTTATAAATGCGATTCAAGGGCAGACCTATATAACAAATTCTTATATTTCTCAATTAACGAATGCACCAACGATTACGATTTCTACCCCTATTAAGGATGTGAATGGGAATATTGTCGGTGTATTGGCAGGCGATGTTAGCTTGAAATCAATTGGGGAACTTGCTCAAAAAATTGTAATTGGTAAAACAGGGTATATAGATGTTGTTGACCAAAAGGGAGTGCTTTTGGCACATCGTGATGAGGAAAAGGTGAAAAACCAGGAAAGCATTGCGACCGAAGCGTATGCACAAGCAGTAATAAATGGAAAATCGGGTGTACAAGAAGGCCTGTCTTCGATTGGTATTTCATCATTAATTGCCTATGCTCCCATCAACAATTATAATTGGGGGGTAATTTCCTATCTGCCTAAAAGTGAAATTAATAGTGTGATTTATCACAGTGTAATGGTTATGGCAATTTTAGTATTTTTAGTCTTGCTAATTGCGGTCGCAGCAGCTATATTTACAGCCAAAGGTATAGCACGGCCACTGAATGATCTTGTTAATGGGGCTGTTAAAATTGCTGAAGGTGATTTAAATCAAAAAATTCAAGTGACTGGCGTGGAAGAAGTTAATCAACTTGCTGTATCGCTGGAGCGGATGCGTCAAGATTTGCGACATATTATTCAAGGGATAATGAGTTCGTCCGATCAAGTGTCAGCCGCCTCGGAAGAACTTACTGCTACGACAGAGCAGTCAACACAGGCAATTGGCTTATTGGCTGATACGATTACTGAATTAGCACACGGTGCTGATAAACAGGTAAACACAATCGAAAAGGCATCCGCTGTTGTAGAACGAATGTCAGCAGGAATAGAGGAAGTGTCTGCCAATGCCACAACGATGACAACTATTTCTGAGCAGGCAGCGACGTCGGCAAGTGGTGGTGGAAAATCGGTAAACGCGGTTATGTCACAGATGAATACGATCGAAGAAACTGTCGAAACTTCAGCTCGAGCTGTTAGTAAGCTTGGGGAGCGTTCACAAATGATTGGGCAGATTGTGGAAACCATATCTGGTATTGCTGGGCAGACAAATTTGTTGGCGCTGAATGCGGCAATTGAGGCCGCACGTGCTGGAGAACAAGGCCGGGGCTTTGCTGTAGTGGCTGAAGAAGTACGCAAATTAGCGGAACAATCCCAAGAAGCGGCCAAGCAAATAGCAGAATTGATTATTGAAGTGCAAAATGAGACTGAAAAAGCGGTGGAGGCCATGAATAATGGCACACGGGAAGTTAAGATTGGTAGCGAAGTAGTAGATACCGCAGGAAAAGCATTTACTGAAATTGTGGGGCTTGTAGAGCGTGTTTCTATGCAGGTTAAGGGTATTTCATCCGCTATGCAGGAAATGGCAAATGAGAGTGAAACGATTGTAAATTCGGTATGCGATATTGACCGTATTAGCAAAGCTGCTGCCGGACATACGCAAACTGTATCGGCTACAACAGAAGAACAGTCGGCATCTATGCAGGAAATTTCGAATGCTAGTCAATCTTTAGTAAAAATGGCTGAGGGATTACAAGATGCCGTTAAACGATTTAAACTATAGTTTACAAAAAGAAAACTGTGTTTTTTTCAATCGGTAATCTTAGAGTAAAAAAAAGAAAGTTGTTCTTTTTAAAAATATAAAAATAGCCGCTGTTGGTATATATTCGTTTTACAAGTATAAACCAACAGTGACTATTTTTTTCTTATTTATTTTAGGGATTATTTAAAAGGCGAAGTGTAAAAAAACATATAATTACTTCATGTAAAAATATAAAATCTGTTATACTATACAGAGAATTGTCAGAAGTAAATAGCTTAAAGCGTGGCAATGAAATTATGACATAAAGGGGAAATAAACGTGCGTGCAGTAGTTACAAGAGTCCAAGAAGCATCTGTTGTTATTGATGGAATTGTTAATGGACAAATTAAACAAGGATTTTTAATTTTATTAGGAATTGCGCCAGAAGATACAGAAAAAGAGGTCATTAAGCTGGCAGATAAAATTTGTGGCACAAGGGTTTTTGAAGATGAAAATGGTAAAATGAATTTGAATCTTGAAACTGTGGGCGGCGAACTTTTGATTGTTTCGCAGTTTACGCTTTTTGCTGATTTAAAGAGTAGAAGACCTGGATTTTCTGCGGCTGCTAAACCGAGTATTGCCATTCCGTTATATGAACAATTTATAAAAGAATGTCAAAGCAAAGGTTTTCATGTTGAACATGGTGAATTTGGTGCAGATATGAAAGTATCGTCAATAAATGATGGTCCTGTTACACTTTTGTTTGATACGGATCATTTGTAAATTTTAGACTACTGTTAAAGTATGTTTGAGAAAGGTGAGAATATGCAATCATCTAAAGTTTTTTATACATATTGCTTGACGAAACTGGGCGCTGTGGAGGATTATCCTTTTGGCCCGGATGTAATTGTTTTTAAGATTGGTGCTAAAATGTTTGCACTTATGGCTCGGAGAAATAATCAAAATGTTCTTTCATTAAAATGTGATATAGACTATTCATCGATACTACGTCAACAGTATGCAAGTATTACGCCCGGATACCATTTAAATAAGCGATGCTGGAATACATTAATTCTGGATGGCAGTATTCCGGAAAAAGAGATTATAGCCTTGATCGATCATTCTTATAATTTGGTTTTTAAATCACTTTCCCGTAAGGTGAAGGCAGAATATGTTACGGATTTTTAAAATCAAAAATTTTTCAGTAAATAGCAAAGGGCAAACAGGTTTATGCTGTTTGCCCTTTGCTATTTATGTACAATTAGTTTAGTTTTCGTTCTTCGGCAAATTTGGCATAATGCTCTAAGATCATATGAGCTGTTTCTTCAATCGCACGATTTGAAACGTTAATTACTAAACAATGCATTTGATGCATGATAGATTTTGAATATTCGATTTCTTCGGAGATGCAAGCTATTTTCGCATAGCTTGCATCAGACATTAAACCAATTGCCTTTAGGCGCTCCGTACGAATTTCATTGAGTTTACCTGGATCGACAATTAAACCGACAATTTTATGCGGCGGTACGCGAAATAATTCCTCAGGTGGTGTGATCCCCGGAATCAAGGGTACGTTAGCTACTTTAAGGCGTTTATGTGCCAAATACATGCTGAGTGGTGTTTTTGAAGTTCGTGATACACCGATTAAGACGATGTCAGCCTTGCGTAAACCCAAAGGACTTTTGCCGTCATCATATTTTACGGCAAATTCAATTGCTTCAATTCGTTTAAAATATTCTTGATTGAGTGAATGCATTAATCCGGGTTGGTTCTTTGGTTCAAGCCCGGAAAGTTTTTGTACTGCCTGCAGCATGGGTCCTAAGATATCTATCGTTTCGACATTATATTTTTGAGCGAGTCGATTGAAAGCCTCACGTAGATTTGGCGAAACGAGGGTATGACAAGTTAAGGCTTTTTGTGTGGAAACTTCTTGCAGTGTACTATCAATTTGCTCCACGGAATCGATATAGGGAACACGTACGATGTCAAAATTCCCCAAACCAAATTGACTAACAGTTGCTCGCACAACAGTTTCAGCTGTTTCACCAATTGAATCAGATATGACATAAATAACAGGTAATGCAGCTATGATAAATCACTCCTTTTTCCTTCGGCTAGATCAACGAGGACTCGTGTCAGATTTGTTTTGGTCAAGCGTCCGACAATTTTATAAGCTCGCCCACCTTCTGGTAAAAGTCGGACAACAGGCAGTGAATCCACTTCGTTTTCAATGATTTTTCGGGCGGCTGAAACAACCGATTCATCGGATGTGGTTACGATCAGTTTTGCCAGCGGTGTCATGACCATTTTGACAGGTATTTTTGCTAAATCGTCACCAGGACCAAGCGCGGCTTTCAATAAATCTTTACGTGATACAACGCCTGTTAAAACTCCTTGTCCTTCGACAATAAAAACACTGCCTACATCTTCTAGAAACATAGTAACAACAGCATCATAAGCGTTTGCTGTTGCTGGGAGGACGACTGGTACGGATTGAATTTCATGTACTTTAATAGTATTTAATTCTTCAGTAAAAAAAGATAGTAAACTTTTTCCAGTATAAAAATAGCCTACTTTGGAACGTGAGTCGAGTAAGCCACTCATAACCAAAATTGCCAGATCTGCACGTAATGCAGCACGGGTGACATGGGTTCGTTCTGCGATTTGTTCTCCGGTCACGGGACCTTCGTTTTTAGCAATTTCAACAATTGTCCGCTGCCTTTCTGTTAATGAAATGTTTAGCCACTCCTTTCATACGGGAATTTCCTGTAAGTACTTTTATCATAACATATTTTGCTGAAAAGTTCTCAAAAACCCGTTGCAAAGTAAATCTCTGGCAACGGGCGTGATGAGTTTATAAAATTATTGTTTTACCAAGTATAATCTTCTTTATCAATACGACCTCGTCCCGTGAGTGATTCAAGCATAATGCGCTGCTCGAGCTGGGCAACATTTTTCTTGGTTTGGCCAACCATGTCAGGATTGACCGAAATGGAATCAATGCCGCTGTGAATTAAAAATTCTGTAAAATCAGGATATACGCTGGGTGCCTGACCACAAAGCGAAACGGTTTTTCCATCTTTGTGAGCTGTATCAATCAGATGACGGATGGCACGCTTAACGGCTAAATTACGTTCATCAAATAGATGTGAAATCGTATCGTTGTCACGATCACAGCCCAATATTAGCATTGTAAGATCATTTGATCCGATCGAATATCCATCGACGAATTGATTAAATTGATCGGCAAGGATGATGTTGGCCGGGATTTCCGCCATCAGCCATACTTTGAAATCAGGACCTCGTTGCAATCCTTCTGCAGCCATGAGGGCTGTGACTTTTCTAGCCTCTTCGACAGAACGGCAAAACGGAATCATCACATGCAAGTTTGTTAGACCATATTCTTCACGTACTTTTTTTATTGCTTTGATTTCCAGCTTAAAAGCCTCCGTATACTTTGGGTCGTAATAGCGGGAAGCACCCCTCCAACCGAGTAAGGCACTTGGTTCGTGTGGCTCATACTTGTCACCGCCTTTTAGGTCACGATATTCACTGGATTTGAAGTCACTAAACCGCAATGTTACAGGGCGGAGCGACATAGCCTGACAAACCTTCTGCATTCCTTCGGCAAGTTTATCAATCGCTTCTTGCGCCCGACCGTCTTCAATCATATATAAGGGATGCTCATGAATATATGTAGTCCAGATAAATTCTTCTCGCATCAGACCAATACCATCACAAGGGAGTGTACTGTATTTTTCGGCTAAATCGGGGTCGCCGAGGTTCATATAGATTTTAGTTCCAGTAACGGGAAATGTTTCTGACTGTGTAACATTTTGCTGCACCGTTTTTTCATTTTGTTCATCTGGTTTTATTAAGTTACCGGCATAAACAATGCCATGAGCTGCATCAACTGTGATGACGGTATTGTTTTTTATGCCTAGTGTACCGGCAATGCCACAGCTTTTTGTGCCAACAACGCAAGGAATACCAAGTTCTCGACTGACGATCGATGCGTGGCAAGTCATACCACCGGCATCGGTAACAATTGCCTTCGCTTTTTTCATGACAGGAACCCAATCGGGGGCGGTCATTTCAGTGACGAGAATTTCGCCATCTTTAAACTGATCAATCATCGATGGATTGCAAATTACGCGGGCAATACCCGATATAAGTCCGGGACTTGCTGGCATGCCTTTGACCAGTACTTCACGTTTTTTATTGTTTGATTCTAGTTCTTTTGCTGTTTTTTGTATCGTTTCTTTATTTCGCCATGACCAAACAGTTTCAGGTCTGGCCTGCAAAATCCACAATTGATTTGTTCGTTCATCTATTCCCCATTCAATATCCATATAACAGCCATAGTGCTTTTCAATCGACAATGCATATTCAGCTAACTCACATACCTGCTTGGGCGTAAGAACAGCAGCATCAATTAAATCAGTAGGAACAAGTTTTTCTTCGCAGCCGCCATCCGGCATGCGGACGAATTGAATTTTTTTCTCGTTAATCGTATGTTTGTCAATTCGTAATGTTTTTTTATCAATCAGATAACTATCGGGGGTAACCATACCTTGAACAACATATTCGCCAAGTCCCCAGGCAGCTTCAATTAATATATGAGTATCATCGCCAGTGGCTACATTTACCGTAAACATAACACCAGCCGCTTTTGAAAAAACCATCATTTGAATGACAGCACTCAAGGCCACGTCTAAATGATCAAAACCTTGTTTTGTTCGATAATATACGGCGCGATCCGTAAAAGTTGAAGCATAACATTCTTTCACTTTCGTTATAACATCCTCGGCACCACAAACATTCAAATATGTTTCCTGCTGACCGGCAAAACTTGCATCAGGTAAATCTTCGGCGGTTGCACTAGAACGTACTGCCACAAAAGGGGTGGTCTCACCTTTTTTTTCGCCTAGGTCATGATAAGCATTGCGGATAGCCTCAGCGATATCTGCTGGCATTTCTTCCGCCATAATTGCAGTTCGAATTTTTTGGCTGATCTGGCGGAGCTGCGGGCCATTTTCTACATCCGTTAATTGATTTAAAAGCTCGGATATTTTTTTATTTAAGCCACTTTTTTTCATGAAATAACGATAAGCATATGCCGTGGTGGCAAAGCCATAGGGAACCGGTACAGCTGTTTGCGAGGTCATTTCACCGAGTGAAGCAGATTTTCCTCCGACAACATCCACATCGTTTCGATTAATTGTTTCAAACCAAAGTAACAAAGCATTTTTCTTTTCCATGAGATCCCTCCATTATTTAAAGTATATGCTAATTAAACTATTTATTTCTATTAGTATACACTAATAGAAATAAATAGCAATACATTTTAAACATTCATTTTATATTTTATAAAAGTATATTCCTAAATTACAAGGTAAATGCTATAATAAAAAAGTATTTTGCTTGTCGTTCGGGGCGTAGCCCAGTTTGGTAGAGCGCTACCTTGGGGTGGTAGAGGTCGTGGGTTCGAATCCCGCCGCTCCGACCAGTAAATTCAAGTCTTTCAAGCCACTGCTTGGAAGACTTTTTGTCTAATTGCACCTTACAGAAAATAAACGATACCTGCAATGCTAGTTTTATGATGGGGTACCAGTTTCTTAGCTGATCATGAACTAGTGCTGCGCATGACGTTGACCCTCCATATTCGGTGAGCATAGATAGTAGGAGTTTTATATCTGCATGATGCATTTTGGTTTATATGCGTGAAATGTGAATGTTTTGTAATTGAGTTTGTTGGTCGCTAAATTAAAATGTTGTTATTACCCTTTATAGAGGTGGTGTTTATGAATAAATGGGACGATTATTATATAAGAACAAAAGATAATGATCCAAACTATATTTTACACTTAGCATTATCTAAAGTTAACCTTAAAACAGGACATGCAATTGATTTAGGATGTGGAAATGGCGCAGATACAGCTTTACTTATAGAAAGGGGATGGACGGTTACGTCAATAGACTTTCAAGAAAAAGCCCTAAAAAATACATATGAACGTATTTTGCCAGAAAACCGATATAATTTAACACTTATCAAAAAGAAGTTTGAAGATGTAGAGTTACCAAAAGCAGATTTGGTTATTGCAAACGATAGTTTATCATTTTGTACACCTAAACAATTCCCCACTTTGTGGAATAAAATTAGAGATGCAATAAATTCTGAGGGACGATTTGCAGGCAATTTTTTCAGTAAAAGGAATGGCCTAGTCAGTAATCAGCACTCATTTTTTGAGTCAGATGAAATAAAAGAAATGTTTAAAGGTTTTAAAACGGAAATGTTTTTTGAAAAATATGAAGAGGGGCCTACTTCAAGTGGAGAATTATGGAATATTTTTTATGTCGTTGCTAAAAAATAAAGGACACTTCTCTTTGCATGTGAGAAGTGTCCTTTATTTTTGCCAAAACTGCATTAGTGTATGAAATCCGTAAAATGTTGGTGAGACCCGAATGTAGAAAAACGGTACTATTGATAATGTCACTGCTAAAGACATAAATTAATAATAAAAACTACTTTTTTATTATTGATACAGTTGTCGAGGATTCGAATCCCGCTGCTCTGACCAGATAAATAATAATAATTTTAAAGCTTTGTCTTTTTCGTACATGTTAGCAAGAGTATACTCTTCGTATATATAATTCTTTTTTATGCAAATAAAAAATCGCACAGGAAAACCTGTGCGATTTAAAAGGAGTTAAAATTGAAACTTTGGAGTCCAGAAACATAAGATTAATAGATGTGGATTACTAATCTCAAGTTTTATAATAAAGCATTTTTGTGACAATTTGATGACAAAATTGTGAAAATATAAAAACCATTGGAAAGGATTCATCCAATGGCTTTGGTTAATTGTATCAGTGATGCACAAGTATCTTACAGTTTTTTGCTGTTGCGAAATATTTGCAGTCCGCAGTCCAGGTTGATGGCTCAGGGTTTATTTCTTCTGGCACAGTCAGTGTATGGACAGTAACCTCTAAAGATTTTTTGAAATCCATAGGATCATTTTGATCTTTCGTGTGTTCTGTAATGCTGACACCTACTGTTTGTCCTTGATAGTGACCACTTTCAGGAATCATAACAAAATGACCGAGAGTTTTTCCGACACGCGTGTACATAAAAGATTCACTAATTTTACCTTGCAATTCCATCAAAACATCTCCTCATAAATTTTGTTGGACTCTGTGGGTTCAAATCCATTTTTAGTTTAGTCCGCATAGGGTACAATGTCAATGGACAATTATTCCAAAATTTGTATTTAACTGTTAGACTGAGTTTAGTACTGATTTTGAAAAGGCGCAAATCATATCTGAATAAAAGAATTATAGTTTTTAGAGGAAAAAACATAGTTATAGCGAAATATTTTATTATTAGTAATTATTAAGAGGAGATGGTCATATGGTTCAGGGCTATGTTGAATTGTATACGAATATACAGGATTTTGAACAGTATTTACTGACAGGCTCTTGCATTGCTACGATAGATCAAACTAAAGTTGAGAAATATAAAATAATTGTTCCCCGAGAGTATGTTCAGACGACTCTTATGGATACGAATCATGGATATGGTATGAAGCCGGGAGTAATTGTAGATCTTAATATAAAAGTTGAATGAAAAAATTAAAATATTTCTATAGAGTGACTTTATATTTTAAAATACAGTAAAACAAAATCTTTTGTTACTTTATAAAGGAATCTATAATTTGCTTAATGCTGGCTTCTTTTTGCTTTATAGGTAAATTATTTAGTTGCAGAGCGAGTTCAGGGGAGAGTTTTGCATGCTTAAACAATTCTTTTAAGAGGAATTGTTTCCTGTTTTCATCTAATTGGCTTATTTGAACTGTCATATTGTCCAGACTGTTTAATAAAGCTTGATTTGGTTCGTTTAAGTTCATAATTACATTCCTTCTCTCACCCTAAAGGATAGGGTGAGTTTTTATTTTTGTAGTAAAAAACATTGGAAATACGAAATCAAATAGTTGTAGGTTAAATGACCTAATCACTGCAAATGAAAATCAAGAGAGTTAAGACATTATCAGATCGTATCACTTTCTGAGTGGAACTATGATACTATAAAATAGTATATGCTTTTATTCTTGGATTTATATTTTCCACTTGCGTGAGATATAGAAGGCATACTTAAAATTATTCTAACGAAATGAATTGAATTAATAATAGGAATATAATCCTATAATAGCACATTGCTTTTTTTTTGTCATTTTATTTAATACAATTAATAGATGGTTGAACGCAGATTTTATATGGTGAAGAAGTTAGATTTCTTAGGAGTAATAAGCATTTTGTAAACGAAAGTTTCAAGGCTATAAAATTCTTATTGAGATTAAATACGACTGGTCGTATATGATAAAGAAAAAAGTGTTAATGGTAGTTACAAATGTTGATTCAATGAATGGGGTAAATGCTACAAGTTTATGGCTGGAAGAATTTTCTATACCATATATTGAATTTACAAATGCAGGTTATGAAATTACGGTTGCCAGTCCGTTGAGTGGAAAAAGCCCATTGAATCCAAATAGTCTGGTTGAAGAAATTCCCGCTGTTTGGCAGTCACTAACGGGAATTCTTGAAGCTACGGAAAAATTATCCGATGCTGTTAAAGATGAATATCAAGCCTTGGTTATTCCAGGTGGGCATGGTCCAATGTTTGATCTGGCAACCGATGAGCTTTTGGCTAGCACATTAAAAGATTTTATGGAGAAAATAAACTTATTGTCGCTGTATGTCATGGTCGGCAGCACTGGTTCGGGCAGTTTTAGCTGATGGGACATCCATTTTGGCTGGTAAAAAAGTTACAGGTTTTAGTAATAAAGAAGAAATTATCGTACAATTGGATAAATTAGTGCCATTTTTATTGGAAGATCAATTGAAAAAGATAAGAGCAAGTTGTAGCAGAAAAGATATGTGGCAGGAATATGTAGTTGTGGATGGCAATTTAATTACTGGGCAAAATCTACAATCTAGTACCTTGTTTGCGAAAACGATCGTTAAAGAGTTAAACGCTAAGCGAAACGTATGATAAAAAATTCTAGATAATTGCATATATACAAAAGAAGCATCTTGTATTTTAGAAGGATGCTTCTTTTTGTATATCTTTATGATGAAATTGTTTTTTGTTGATGAAGCCGAAATGACGGAAAAATGAACTTTAGATGCCCGGTTTTCGATTGTAAATTAGGGAGAACACGCTTGAAATCATTTTAATAAAATTTGTTTGATACCAATAAGAGTGCTTCTTCTAATTGGCTTTGACGGATACCTAAGGCATCGAAAACATTGGGATCAAGTGTGTCTGATAATTGGTTTCCAACGAAGGTATTGGCATAATGCTGCGCTATATTTACGGCATAGATTAATTCATGATTAATAATTCCGGTGGCAAAAGGGGTATGATGATACAATGCTACCTCAACAATTGGATAGGGAATTTCCCACCATTTTAATAAGTAACCACCTGCTTGCTGATGCGTAACATTTATGGAATCAAGTTCAATCTTTAATAAATCACATTCATTTTTTTCAATATTGCGAAAAATTTCAATATATTTTTCTGGGAAAATTTTAAAGAAAAGAGCCATGCCGATATTGTGCAGTAACCCTGCCGAAGATTCAATTTCCGAGAGCTTTTTATCCAATAAGTTTTTATAAATAATATTTAAAATTTGGCTGCAGATAAAAGCGTGATTCCATATTATTTCCAAATAAGCTGCATACATGTCTTTTCTGCTAAATGAATCAACGATAGAGGTCGCTAATACGATATTTTTTGTAGTTGATAATCCAAGGAAGGCGATGGTCTGTTTTATATTACCGGTTTTGACTTCATAAAAAGCCGAATTAATGATATGGAGAAGTTTTGTTGCTATGGCAGGGTCTTTTTCAATGACACTGGCAATTTTTCCTACATCTGCATTATTGTCAAACAAATTCATGATTTGATGATAGCTGTTTTTTACTGTGGGCAAATCATCTGTGTTATGAATTAACTTAATTAAGTTATCATCACATAGAATGTTTTCCGTCTCAAATATTTGATTAACTACTTGCAGCAGAGCGTTATTATCCCAGGGTTTCATAATATAAAGTTTTGCAAGGTTTTTTTGTAGTGCATTAAGAATCGTGTTTTTTTCGGAATAACCACTTAAAATAATTCTTAAAACATGGGGATGCGTTTCCTGAATTTTTTGTAAAAGTTCAAAGCCATCCATTACGGGCATGCGCATATCTGTAATGACTAAATCGATTTGTTCCTTTGCGAGAATAGCTAAAGCTGCTTTGCCGCTGTCTGCGGTAAAAAGTTCGTAATCTGTATCCATAAAGAGGCGGGTCAGTGATTTTAGAATTTGTAGTTCATCATCGACAAATAAAATTTTTTTATCTGTATGATTACTTTGCATGGGAGGATTCACTTCCGTTCGTAGGTAATTTTATGGTAAAAGAAGTTCCTTTAGCAATCTCACTTGTTACATAAAATTCACCTCCGTGCTTTTTAACAATATCATAAGCAACGCTAAGACCAAGACCAACTCCATTCCCAACATCTTTTGTTGTAAAAAAGGGATCAAAGATTCGACTAAGATGCTCATCTTTAATACCGGAGCCGGTATCACTTATTTGACAAATCACATAGTCTTCAGAACTATAGGTTTTTATTATGATTTTCCCCAGGCTGTTTGAATTCAGATTTTTTATTGCATAGATAGCATTTTGCAAAATGTTTAGAATGACTTGCCCAATTTGACCTTTATTACATAATAGATATAGTTGATCTTGCATTTGTCGGTCAATTTCGGCAACACTTTGTGCTTCGTTTTTTACGATCAACAAGCCTTCTTCGATGATTTGGTTTAGGTCATTATATACCATTTCATTTTCTATACCGGTTTTTGCTAATGTTTGTATACTTTGTACGATTTTTGTTATGTGATTTGCTCCCTCGCTGGATTCGGAAAGTATTGTAGTTAGGTCATCAAGGACGAAATTGATTTTTTCTTGTTGTTCTATATCGTCAATAATAGCTTTTTCTTGCATCAGTTTTTCTGGGGTTATATTTTCTTTTGCACAAGCCTGCACGAATTTTCTGTAAATAAAGATCATGTTTTTGATTTTTTGAGTATAACGCTTTAGTGTAGCAAGATTGCTGGATATAAAGCCAATCGGAGTATTAATCTCGTGGGTAATCCCTGCGGCAATTTCACCAAGAGAGGCAAGTTTTTCTTTTTGTACCAAATTAAACTGAGTTTCTTTTAGCTCCTGTGTTATCACATGAAGTTTTTGGTATTGTTTTGTTATGGTAGCGTTCATCTCAATTAAGGAAAGAATATTTTTTCTGGCTTTTACGGAAGCTTTTATTCTTGCTATAAATTCTGTGAAGTCAATGGGTTTATTGATATAATCATTGGCACCGTTTTCAAAACATAATTTAAAACTTGTTTTATCTTTGATTCCGGTAAACATGATGATTTGGACATCGTCATATTCTTTTTTTGTTCGAATGTTTTTTAAAATGTCAATTCCAGTTATATTTGGCATAATAATGTCCAGTAGAATAATGTCGATATTATATTCTTCTAATTTTTTAAGTACCGTTTCTGGGGTACTGCATAAAAAGACTTGGCTATCGAGGATGTTTTCTTTGATGAGATCTTGTGCCATTATTAAATTAAACTTTTCGTCGTCTACAACGAGTATATTCATATTGGGACCTCACTCTTATGATGAATGGGCAAACGAAGGATAAATGTAGTTCCTTTCCCTTCTTCGCTTTCAATTTTAATTTCACCTGCATGTTTATTTACGATAATATCATAAGCAATGCTTAAACCAAGTCCGGTACCTGTTCCTACTGGTTTTGTCGTAAAAAAGGGAGTGAAGATAGAATCAAGATTTTCTTTTGATATCCCAATCCCGTTGTCAGTGATTGAGCAATACACAGAATCATTTTTCTCAAAAGTTTTTAAAGTGATAATACCTTTATTTGAAGTATCTTTGATGGCATGAACAGCATTTATGATAAGATTTAGCAGTACTTGATTAATTGATCCACCAGCAGCTTCGATATGAGGAATATCCCCTGGTTTTTCCACTACCGTCGCAACGTACTTAATTTCATTATTGGCAACAGCAAGGGTATCAATAATGCCTTTATTTAAATCATAATCTTCAAATTCAGAAGTACTGCTTCTGGCAAACCCGAGGAGACTCTTCACGATTTTTTCTATTCGATTAAGTCCTGTAATGGATTCACCGATAATATCTTCGATGTCATTCGAGATAATATTGATCTTATTTTTCTTTTGAGAAGTTCGGATGGTATTTAAGATATTCAGCACATTATCAGTAGGTTCTGTTTGTAGGGTGCTCTCAATATGATTCAACGTATCAAGGAAATCTTTGATTTTATATAAATATTTTTGTAAAGTATCCAGGTTGCTTTGTGTATATCCAAGTGGATTATTGATTTCATGTGCAATTCCCGCTGAAAGTTGCCCGATTCCGGCCATTTTTTCTTGCTGGATAAGCTGACTTTGCAACATTCGTATTTTTTCCATACTTTCATTGTATTCTTTAGAGCTAATGTCTATACTGCGTTCTAATAATGAACGATCTTTATCTTGCGTTATATAGGCTTGATTTACAGCTGAAATAAAGGATTGGAGTTCAGCTGTAAACTCAATATTATCTAAATGGTTTTTGATTTGCCTTTTCAAAAGGCGATGTAAATTATCCATTATATTAAACCTCCGTAATTAAAGTAATCGTCATTGTTTGGTTATGTAGTTCACATATTGCATTCTTATCAGGTGACGAAATTTCACCATAAGAATAGAAGCCTGTAAAAATGGTATCCATTTTTAAAACATTTCTAGTTGCATCAATTTCTTCACTTGTTAGTTGATCCAGAACTAGTTTCCTGCCAACACAACTTACCAGAATGGCAAGGTTAGCACTATTTAAACCAAGCGATGTAAGGCTTATTTGAGCTGCCTGTCGTGCTCCATCGATAAGATTGTCAGGAGAGGATCTCATTAATTTTGAATAATACCCTTCGGGTACATCACCAGAAAATATTAGGGCATTTTGGCTTTCATCAACTCGCTGAATTGTGCGAATAAAAGTACGGCGGTGATCCTTTGACCGAACCATAAGTGGGAAGTATAGCCCGGCAGCTGGCAGCTCTGCGGCGTAGTCTCCTAAATATTCTTTATATAAAGTTAGTGCGGGTTTGTCATCCAGTTCATATAAAATATTATTTTTGGATTTTGTAATGATACGCTCAATTCCGAAAGGAGACCATCCTCCGATAGAAGCATAGCCAAAATGCACGTGCTTGCCGTAAAATCCGATTGCAACAAGACGATTTTGTTTTGGATAATCATTTGCAATAATGTATGTTTCTTTATAAAGAGTTCCGTCGCCAGCTAGACCTCCTGATAAAGTGACATTTTCCGGCATGCTGGTGATTAACCCTTCAACAAGTTTACTGCCATTAATATTTATTCCTTCTGAAATAATAAAAACATGTTTTAAATCATCAATATCGAATTTTGCAACTAAAGCAGCAGCAGCTTCAAAATATTTATCATTTTCAATAGTCAGTGAAGAAAATTGTACTTTGGTCTTTTCCATATAAACGGCAGTAGCAGATACCGTGTTTTCAGTCGCTACATTGTTGTATATTTCTCCAGCAGTAGTTCCACCGATTAAATAGGCTGTTGGATATAAATCTCGTAATTCGTCATAAATGTGATTGTTTAATAAAAGTTTTTTTGCACCAAAAATTAGAACAAATTGTGCTTTATCTCTTAATGCATTGGCCGTACTTTTTTGCCTATTTCCTGCACTGTCATATAATAGTTGTTCAATTTGCATGATATATTCCTCCATTATCAAAAATGATAAGCATTTTGCCTTTGTATTTTACTGCAAATGGTTTTTAAAAAATTACCGAGATGATATAGTTTATCCTTTCGGTATAGGTGTGTTAATTCCTGCTGCAATATCCAGGGCTTAATGATGTTGTACGAAAATAAATCCGTCAGAAGAAAGGATACGTGGTTAAATTGTCGAATTCTAGATGTTAGAAACAAAGGCATTATTTCTGATAACCTGAAAGTAAAGGGGATTTTTTAGAACTGAGGTGACAAGAGATGAACCCAAATAAAGTGTTATTTGTTGATGATGAGTCTAATGTTTTAAGTGCAATCAGAAGAGTTGTGCAGGATGAAAAATATATGCCTTTTTTTGCAGGAAGTGGTGCGGAAGCACTCACTATTATGGAAGATAATGAGTTTTCTGTTATTGTAACGGATATGCGTATGCCTGTCATGGATGGGTTGACGCTATTAAAGATTGTAAAGGAACAATACCCAAGAACGGTTCGTGTCGTTTTATCAGGGTTTACGCAATTATCTCAAATGCTTGTAACAATAAATCAAGGAGAAATCTTTAAATTTATTACCAAGCCTTGGACTGCTAGTGATGAATTACTTCCTGTTATTCAGCAGGCAATCGATTACTATAATCTTCAAATTGAAAGAGATACATTGACTGATAATCTGGCTGCGAAAAATATTGCGTATCAAAATATATTCAAGGCGATGGAAGAAAAAAAAGCACAAGAAAAAAGCGAACTCCGTCATTTGTATAAAATCAGTGTATTGTTGTTTTCTTTGTGGAAAAAAAATATTGCAATAGTCGCTGATAAATCAGCGGATCAACAAATAAGGCAGGATGAGATAATCCATATAGCCGAGGTAATTTATTTAACGTACTTAAACCAATTGCCGACTATAATTAATAGTCGGACTTCCTCTGCATTGATTAGTGAAATTATTACAAATTGTGACAATCATTTAGTAATCAATAACATATCAAAAGAGGAACTAAAAACAAAAGGAAACCACAATTATTTAGTAATGATGTTTAAAATATTATGGCACATCTTACCTGAAAAACAGGAGAAAATTAATTGCAATTTAGTTCAAAACAAACAATCCGACGGGCGGGTAAAATTGGATTTTTCTATTGATCTAAAAGACTATATATTTGCTCCGCACGATGAAAATCAGCTAAAAATAGCGTGTGCTTTATTCAATAAGATAGGTGCTTTTTACAATATGGGTGTTTCACTTGAATACGTAGAAAAAGAATTAAGTTGTGTTCATATAAATTGGGAAATAAGTGAAGTTTGATCTTTTTGTGAGACGTAAAAGAACGTTTAAAAAGGCTTAGCGGAAAACCGCTAAGCCTTAACTTTCGTATGTAATTTGAAAATATGGTGGAGACGAAGCAACCCCAACAGTAGCCACAAAATGAAATACCTTGGATATCCAAAAAAATTTATTGTATAGAACAAAATATTATTTATGTACCAAATATCTTAATCGTGATATAATATGACTATATTAAGGAGGCGATATATATGGGGATTGCAACAATTCGACCATCGGCTGATTTACGGAATCATTACAATGATATATCAAAAATTTGTCATGAAACGAGAGAGACGGTTGTCATTACTGTGAATGGTAGAGAAGATACGGCTGTGCTCAGTTTTCATGAATATCAACAAATGAGGGCAGAACTTGAACTTTTACGTACTTTGGCCGAAGCCGAAGAAGATGTGACAGCAGGTCGTGTGGCACCGATGAAAGAAAGCTTTACTACGCTAAAAGCATCAATTCGCGAGGAATATAAGAAATGAAATATGTTTTGATTCGTACAGATAAAGCTGACGATCAATTGTCGGATATCATCCATTATATTGCAGTGGATTCTGGAGATGTAAATATTGCGTTAGCATATCTCGATAAAATTGAGGCGGCAGTAATGCAATTAGCAGATTTTCCTTATAAAGGTGTACAACCTAGGTACAGCATTTTGCGGCGACAGGGATATCGAATATTGATCGTAGAACGGCATTTGATATTTTACAAGGTGAATGAAGCAGAAAAAACGGTTTGTGTTTATGCTATTGTAGATGGGCGAAGAGAATATCGCGGTTTAATTTGAAGAGGATTGGACTCGAAATCAAGTGTGGTTAATAGACAACGTGGGTTTGAAATCCACACACTCTGCCAGATAATTCAAGGCTTCAGTGGCTTGCACGGGGTCTTTTTTAGTGATTGAAAACAGATGGCTGGCAACAAAAGAGCCGCAGCTCACATTTTGAGCGTGCGGCTTTTCTGTTAATCAAAAATGGCATCGGCAATTGTATTGGTGTGTTTTCGCTCCAATGGCTTGGTTACATGGGAGTAGATATTGGCGGTTATGGCGATATTTGAATGATTGAGGAATTAGGAGATTACCTTGAGGGCTAAGTTGTTTGCTAACGCTATGGTTGCATAGGTATGGCGAAGGCCATGAATAGTGAATCTTGGTGATGAAAAGTTCTTCAAGAACTTTACTGAATCGATGAGTAATGTAGTTTTGGGAATATGTATCGCCGTTTTCTTTGCAACAGATAAAATCGCTGTCCGGTGTGGAGCTATGCAGGATATTCGGCAAGCGTGATGACGAATGCGTATCGAAGTGAATTTCTAATGAAAATTGATTAAACAGTAGACCAAGGTGAACTTTACGATTTGCGTGAAGTTCATTTTAATTTCGAAAAGTAATTTTTCATTTTTTCAAAAATCTATGTTTAATGTCGGATTTTATTCGGTAACTTATTCCGATTTCAGTGGAACTTTAAGACTATGCTGGCAAGGTGGTTTGTTCTGGAAATTCAGTATTTATGCTGGGTAAGATCGGCTAAGAGGACTAGAGAAAGTTCGGATAGGGGTGATATGCAAAAACGAAATAGATAGAACTGGAGAAAAAAGATTTTTAATGGTCAATTTCTGAATGCGGGAAAAATTTAGACGGCGAACGATATGGATAGAAGTAAAATCGATATATTTATTCAGGAATAAGCTATTGTGAAATACGAACATCTCTGAATGCTTCACTTGACTGTAAAGCAGCACTTCTCCGATCCCCAAGATTAACAAGTATATCAAGTATTCGTAGCATTTTTTGTGCAAGCTGTGGCTCAAGTGGATACCGCCTATCGGCATAAATCTGGATAAGTCCGGCAATGCGCGCAGGGAGTGTAGTCCCTCGCCACCCCGGTAAATGATTTATGTCCAAAAAAGCCAGAAGCTGATCAGCAAAAAGTTCCACCGGATAACAAGGTCCACAACGTTCACATAAAGTCAAGAATGCGCTGGCAACAGTAGAGGCCCATCCTGTATTTCGTACAAACTTATCTATAATTGGTAAAACAAGATGTATTTCTTCCCATCTGCCATTAGCAAATCGCGCAGCACCATCTGCATTTTCCACCGAAATAAAAAACAGGTCGCGTACAATGTAGGGCAGGTCAGATCCATATAGAACCCCATCTTTATACCCGTTTTTTTTGAATGTATGGTCTAAAAGTAAACGATCAACACAGATATCAAGAATTTGAATAGCATTGGTCCCAACTATTTTCGTATCAAGTATATATATGCACGTGAATGTGGTGATAAACGGGGCAAGAAAGCTGGCACATAGCTCATCTTCTTGTACTAAAATAGGATTTAGAAATCGTGTCCGAACTACATTCGTATCTAAATAACCAGAAATATTTGCAAGCAATCGAGAAAGTTCTCGTTTCCACGCAAAGAGCGCTGTCTTTTTCCTATCTTTCTTTTGAGAAGCATCGTTCTGCCAAGAAGGATTAATCTTTTCAAATGTCCATGAGAGAAAACTATCGCAAAGGCACATAAATTGCGCTCGCCGAGCTGGATCAAGCATAATCTTTTCAATAGGTACCAGTTTTAATACTTTAGGAGCATAATCCCAACGCCAAAACCGATCTGGTTCATGCCAAGTTTGAGCACTAGCGAACAGTTTTCCAAAAACGTTCTTTTTGGTCGCCGTTTGGACCCATGGTTGCGGGGGAGGAGTCAAATCTATATAGGTTTGGTTCCCCCAATACCCCTCTAAAGCTTTATTGACGGATTGTTGACGGCTTTTTTCGTCTTCCATTGAATCATAGCCATAAGCCGAACGTACGCCACGACGTGAACCGATGGAGAGCCGCAGTCCAAGATCAAGAGCCGCCCAAGCCAATCGATTATCTACATTCCAGCAATCAAAAGCACCTTTCAATGCCTCAAGCGAAATGCATTCAAGCGGATGCCCCGCAAGTACCAGCAGCTTTTCCTTAGAAACCGGATCTGAATATTGCTGAATTTCTGCGGTCAATGCACGTGCAACAAAAATGCATGGGTGCCAGGGCAAGATCGCTCTGGATGAATGAACAGTATGTTCTATTTCTGGAGTATCGTAGGCTCGCGCAATAACTTCAGAAGCCCATAATGTGTTTTCCGGATCTTCTCGATTAAAGCATAAAATTGCTGCTGCGACACCGGCTACACTGCCTAAAATTTTAGTATTGTCTGATGTACGACTGCTAAAAAGGTCAGGACGATCGAACTCTTTCGCAATTTGAAAAACTTCTGCTAATCCCATATCACAACACAGAGAATTTTTTTCAAAAGTTTTGTGAACCCAATTCCACAACGTTAGTTCACGCATGTTTTCTGCTTGGTGGGTCAACTTAGCCTGCATTTCAGGTGTTTCAAGCTTCGGGTTTTCTAGCTGTACTATGACCGAGCTTTCGTCCCCCGCATTCGGTCTCATCTTATAGTTTCCTTGTTTGCCCCATTCCGCCCAAATTTCGGCAGTGGAAAGAAACTCCTTTACACGTGATTGGGATGCTTTTTCTTCCTCATAGGCAAACGGTAAATCTACTGGAAAGCGGACCAAAGCTTCGCGCGTAGTTTGTCGAATATCTTCATCCTGATTCCATATAAATAATGGTGTTAAGTCGCGCAATGACATTCTGCGGCACTTTCGACCATTTGCTGCTTTAACTGCCTCGAAATGTAATTTATCTGCATTTTCTTGCCCAGTTATTTTAGTGAAACCGATAAGATTGGATGGAATGTTAGGATGTTCTTCTAATTGCCGACGAAGATCAATATGCCATAATCTTTGGCATGCTAAAATAGCCAACGTTGTTTTGGATACGTGTTGCGTCTCTAAAATGATCGCAATGGCAATTCCAAGTACTGAGCAAGATTGATGCCCCTGTATAACGTCGTGTAATACGCTATCAACATCACGGCCTTCTTCGATTTCTTGAAAGGCCCAGTTTTCCAGCGCCATAAGAGCGCACTGCACCACTTCGGGACCAGACCAACCTCTAAACCATCCATATTCTGGACAATCTCCCCAAAAGGTCTGTTGCCCCCAAGAAAACTCAATTACCACGGGAATAGGAGTTCCACGGTTTTCGTGACTTAATTTATGTAATTGCAACCATGCAGTCATCACATGGTTTAAAAGATCTCGAATTAATTCCAACGCTTGTTGTGATGAGGAATTGAAAAGTGAATTAAAGGGCTCACGCAAAGGAGAAGGAGGGGAAAAAACTTGGTGGTCTCGACCAACAGATAAATGATTCCAATCATGAGAAGACAACGTCGTTTGACTAAACGGCATGCTATGCCGTTCTGTCTTCCATCGCTTCTGAATATCCTCGGGTAGCTCTTCCTTAAGCTCCGCACATGTTAGCTCTGCAAGTATATTTGGTAATTGTTCAGCAAGAATAACTGAAAAATCAATGACATCAGGAAATATTTCGTTACGAATTCGTTCTTTTAATATTGCGCGTTCAAGGTATGCTTTCACTATTGCTGATGCTGTTCGGGTTGAACGTAAAACCAGCCTTCGTAGGGATGTTTCAAGATTTTTCAGATTATCGTGATCCAATTCACGCCACTTTTCGAGATTGTAGCTCCGCTCTTCGGGATGAAGCTTGTCTTCAATATCAATAAGCCAATCTAAACATTTTTTTACAATCCTATCAGATAAAACATTCTGATAGTTTGCGAAGGCATTCTGCCAAACTTCGAATACAGAAATAATATCGGGGATTACCGTACAAGGGAAATAATCTACTTGTTCAAGCGTCCACATTATAAGGCGGCGCCATGTCGAAAAATCAGAAGGCCAGCCAAGTATATCAGCAATTCGAATTATTTCAGATGAAGGTAATTCTGTAGAAATTAACTGACCATTCAACACAAGTTTATTAGGAACGGTCTTTTCTGCCTGAAACCAGACAAACAGACTGCGAAGTCGTCGATAATTATCTTGAGAAATTGCTTTCTCAAAGGTTGTTATAGAGTCCTTAAAATCCGGCATGCCAAAAGGTCCTAACAACCAAGCCCTTTGCCATTGTGACCGCAATACAGATACTTCGATTCTCATAAGATGTGCAAGCCACTCCTGTTCGGAAGGGAAAAATGACTGTGATAATAGTTCAACTACACGCCCTAAAATCGGAGGCTCTCCTGCATCTATCAGTGCATCAATCCAGTTCTCATCCTTACGCCTTAAAAGATAGAATTCTGACCACTCAAAAAAAATGTCATGTGCAAACTTACAGGCAATACCTTTTTTCATTTCGCGAATTATCCCATCATTAATTAAGTTATGCAGTATTTCTGTCGTGCTAATACTCAACTCGGAGTATAAAATTTTCAAGCCAAACCTGCGCGCGCTTACTCTTGCTAATTCCTCCAATGCATGTTGTCGCTTAAAAATTTCTTGGGATTCAGAGTGATAACCACCACCATCCCACCACGCCTCAATTAAGTTTACTTCAGATTGTGGCACAAAACTAGTTTGCATGGTGGCAGCAGAAATTCCCCGAGCTAGTACGTATGCGAAAAAAGGTCGCCTGGCAATTTCTTTAACTCGTCCTGCAGCAAAGAGCAACGCTCTAAGTTCAGGCTTGGCAATAGCAAGTATTTTCGCTTCATCATCATTTAATGGCTCAACAGTAACCGTACCAACCCCTCCGTTACTAAATAGTTTAGCTGGAAGCCAATTCCGAAGAGGTTCAATACCTACATCGCGAGATGTTACCACAAAACGCCAACAAGACAGTACCGGCGAATTTATAATTGTATTAACTAGATCTAGAACGATCTTTCGGTGTGTTGGCTGTATACGATCAATACCATCAATAAAGAGAGTAGGTGTACCTGTTACTGCGATTTCAGACAACAAAATTTCTGTGTTTTGTGTTGTTAAACCAATACTATTTGCGAATGTAGCCCAACTATTTCCATTGAGTCGATCCGATTTTAAAAACAGTACTGTCCCATCATCTAATTTGGATTGAACGATTTCTTTTAATAAAACTGACTTGCCTGTGCCTGGTAGTCCTTTTATCTGTATAAATCGGTGAGAAGCTAGTAGGGAGTTTATTTCCTCCAACAAACTGCGTCGCGCTACATGAAAATCATCAATCTCGGATGTGATGTCTTCAAGCCATAAATGAGTTAACTGAGTAAGTAGATCAAGAGCAGCTTTCATTGAGGAAGCACCTGTAAAACGATACTCACCTGCGAGCTTTGCCAAGAGGCTAAGGCGACTGAATTCCTCTGAGCGTCCTGCTCCTTCACGAGAAAGAATAACCAGACGAACCCACAGGTCAGAGGCCCGGCTTTGCTCACTAATTGCCAGAGTATGTCGAAGCTGTTTAATGGCTTCGACGGGAGCAGTTGCCTCGTCATGCAAAAAGTCAAACTTTATTAAAACAAAATGTTTGAGAAAGCAATACAGATCGCAATCCGTAACAGATTGTCCTGCATACTCATTAAGAAGTGTTCGAAACACCTCTACGATACGCAAATGATTTGAGCCTGCATTTCCATTCTCGTTAAATCTCTGGAAAAAAGTTTGATAAGTTAAACTAGCCCGTGCAAAATCACAAACGCTATATAAATCTCGCCAAGAAGCTTCCGAAATAGTACCAACCGCTGCTCCATAACGGTCGATGTTTTCACGAAATCCTTCTTTTAGTAGTGTTGCCCAGGAATTTTTAACGATTTCTCTAAAGTCAGTGTTCGAAGCGGCAATGCTGACGGTAAGACTACGTTTCACTTGCAGACTCAATCGCCCTAGTTCCCCACTATTTGAGTGTGCATCAACAATTATGTCATCTAGTGGCTCACCAAAAGCCGCTTGTTGGAGGGCAACCCGACTAACAATTCGATTATGCAATGCCGGGGCAGTATCTTCTTCAAGCAAAGCTGCCATGTAAAAAGCAGCAACGGCAGCTTCAAAGCTAAAGCCCGCTCCCCCGGTAAGTTCAGCAGATTGTGTCATTTTATCAAACTCCTTATAGGTTCATAAATAGATCTTTCTCAGACGAATCGAATGGAAAAAAGGTAATATAACAACTATTAGTGTATTTCTGTTTAGAAAAAATAAATCCTGCTACTTTAGAGATATATGGCTTTATGGAAGAACTGGGAAAATATAAACAAAGAAAGACAAACGAAAAAGCACGCTTAGCCAATTTATGGCAAGGTGCTGATGCTATAGAAAAGAATTTTTTATTTACCACATGGAATGGGGTGTCGCGCACCCCGATACCAGTTATTTACTGAAAGTATATACCGGGAATAAAGACAAAACAAGCGAGCAATTTATGCTTGCCATAGACAAACGCTGTGAGCAAGGCAAGGTCATAGGCTTTTAACTAAAACAGTATAGGGTTGAGTGGCGTTACGTAGGAAGCAAACGATTCCCTATACCCCATTTCTGGCAGACTTATAGACGGGATATGGTTTCTTTAATGCGTTCTATATAGTACTGTTTATTCTCAATTAGATTCTATACATTTAATTAGTTCAAATAAAAGTGGCACTAATTTGTGGCACCAATGGATAATAAAAAAGCCTCCGAAAACCTCGGAGGCATTGATAACACTGTAGTTGATGATAGGAATTGAACCTACGACCTGCTCATTACGAATGCGGGCTAATGCTATTGGTGAATAATTGCAATGTTTGTAGATTGTTGATTTTACTGACTTTGTTGAATGTGAAATTTGTATTTATTGGTAGCTGCCATTGGGGTTTTGCAGATGTTAAGGGACAAATAAGGGACAAAATCAAGGAGTGACTTTGCCTATAGGCAGTTATCTCGTCTAGTGAGGTCTTTGTTTTTACAACTAAAAATTTCCATGTTAAAATGAAGTAATCATTTGACGGAGGTGAGTAAATGGGTAAACATGAATATGCTATTGAAGATGTATTCAGACCGACTTCATTTCCTCAGAATACGTATATCGATCGGCTGATTTCAAGTGATGATACGTATGAATTTAGGTTAAAAAAGGCGTTGAGAAGCTCAGGGCGGTTAATATCAATAATAGGATCATCCAAAACGGGGAAGAATATTTTATGCCATAAAGTTATTGAGAAAAGCAGCATTATTGACTTAAGTGGAGCACAAATTCAAACGCAGGCAGATTTTTGGAATCAAATAGTTGAGAAAATCCGTTTGCCAATAGAAGACCAAATAACAAAAAGTGTTGGGAATAAAGCAAATGTGAGTATCAAAGGCGGAAGCAAGGCTATGATTCCCTTTATTGCTTCAGCTGATATAGGCGGGCAGGCTGGATATGATTATGCTACAGGTCAAAATATTGCGGAGAAAGAGTCTCGTAGTAATAGTGCCATTATGGAATATTTGATAAACAATAATAAGGTACTTGTCTTGGATGATTTTTATTATATTAATGATGAATTGCAGATGTATATTGCTCGTATATTAAAAACAGAGCTTTTTAATGGGCTAAAAGCCATTATTATTTCCTTGCCACATCGAGCAGATGATGCTGTTCGTCATAATCCGGATTTTATTGGTCGAACGACTTTTATTGAAATAGCACCTTGGTCGATGGATGAATTGGCTGAAATTGGTCGCAAAGGTTTTTCCCTTTTGGGATATACAATTGTTGTTGCCACTGATGCAGTACTGCACATTTTGTGGGTAGTAAGAACACGCTTACTAAATGTAGAATAAAGAAATTCTTAAAGCAAAAGGGTTTTCGGAAAAAGAAACGAATTTTTAAAAATTAAGGTACTACTAACGGTAATTTATATAATAGGGAAAAATTAGTGGTTGTATTTAGAGAAGGAGTAGTAAAATGGAATGGAAATCACCAGAATACTCAAAAAATCAAATTATTAAAGCGGGAAAGATCATTAAAAATTCCGCTTCAAAGTCAGAAGAGTGTCAAATGGCCTTAAATGCCATTGATAACTGGCGAGCTTCACATGCATTTCCTCTTCAAGTAATTTATTGCAATTTAAAAAGAAAGTATGATAAACCCGGGTTTATTGTCGCACAGAGATTGAAACGTCTTGCTTCAATTGTTAAAAAATTGGAACGGGAACCAACTATGAATCTTTGGACTATGCAAGATTTGGGTGGATGCCGTGTTATTGTTCCAACCATTGATGATGTATATGAAGTAGCGGAAAATTACAATCATTCTCGTGTTCGGCATATTCTAAAGAGAGAATACGACTATATTAAACAGCCAAAGTACTCTGGATATAGAAGTTATCATTTGGTGTATCAATATCAAAGTGATACTAAAGAGACATATAATAGAAATATGCTTATCGAAATTCAAATACGAACATATTTACAGCATTTATGGGCTACTGCACTGGAAACGATGGGATTGTTTACTAATCAAGCATTGAAAGCTAGCCATGGGAAAAAAAATACCCTGCGTTTTTTTGCATTAATAGCATCTTTGTTTGCAATGAAAGAGAATATGCCAATTGTACCAGAAACGCCTATAGATATAGAAGGTATTATTTCAGAGATAAAAATGCTTGATGCTAAGCACAACTATTTAGGTATGCTTAGTGCGATTCGCGTAGCGGTTGATCATGAAGAAGAAAAAAATAGTAAGCGAAGGGGATATTATATACTGATTTTAAACTATTCTAAACGAAATCTTAGAATGAAGTTTTATAAACCAAGCCAGATTGATGATGCAACAAAAGAATATAATCAAATTGAAAGTAGTAGAGATAACAATAAGATTGACGCAGTTTTAGTATCCGTATCTTCTTTTGGTACATTAAAGGCTGCGTATCCAAATTATTTTTCCGATATTAATGCTTTTGTAACGGCTGTAAATGAAATTATAAAAAAATAATAGTCGTTGATATTGTGGTGGAAATGGAGAAAATACTACAATAGTGATAAATGCCGTAGTAGCGGTAAAGTGTTTTGTGTTAGTATATATTGGCGTAAATCTACTTATTTTAGCGTCTTTTAGGGAAGACAGCGGCGTATGATATAGTGTCGTAACGATGAGGTTGTTTGAGCAGGTTGTATTAGAAATTAAAGAGAAATACATCTGTCTAATAGGAAAAAGGGTGAATTGGAACGCTAAATTCTTATATGGGGGAAGCCTTGATGAAACTATTAAAATATTGTGTTACAAATTTTCGGTCTGTTGAAAATAGTGGATGGATAAAGTGTGAGGATGTAACTACCTTAGTAGGCATAAATGAATCTGGAAAATCAAATCTTCTTTTAGCGCTTTGGAAACTTAATCCTGCAAGAGGTGGCGAAATCGACATTTTGCATGATATGCCTGTATCAAAGCTGAGTAGGTTAAGAAAATTAACGTATGAAACATCATTTATTAGTGCCGAATTTGAACTTGATGAGGATAGTGCGGCATATATTTCTGATACATTAAAATGTGATTGTCGATGTGGCGTTACGGTTGTTTTGACACGTTTTTATGACCAACACTATTCTATTGAGTTTCCTGCAGGAAATCCAAATCCCAATAAAGTAGAACCGGATAAAGATCAGGACGGTGTTGAAGTTGAAGAATATTCTCTTGAGCAACTAACGACGGCTATTGTACATGAAATCCCTAAATTTGTGTATTATTCGAACTATGGGAATCTTTCATCGAGAATTTATTTGCCATATGCTATTAACTGGTTAGATGGTCAAACTGTGCCTGGTGTTGACGTTAATGAAGACCAAGTGCGTACTTTACGTGTATTGTTTGATTTTGTACATCTTGAACCACAGGAAATTTTAGAATTGGGAAAAGATCCTAAAATATTGGCGATGGGAAGAAATGGTAATCAAGTTCCAACAAAAGAAGAAATTAAAAAAGCTGAAGATGATAAAGAACAGCGTAGCATACTTTTACAATCTGCAGCTGGTGAGCTTACAAAAGAATTTAAGGCATGGTGGAAACAAGGGGAATATCGGTTTCGTTTTGAAGCCGATGGTGACTATTTTAGAATATGGGTATCCGATAAAATTAGAACGGATGAAGTTGGCCTCGAGCTGCGAAGCACAGGGTTACAATGGTTTTTGAGTTTTTATTTAATTTTTTTAGTTGAAAGTCAAGAACAGCATAAGAACGCAATTCTTCTCCTAGATGAGGCGGGATTGACATTACATCCACTTGCGCAAAAGGATCTTTGCCATTTTTTTGATGATTTGGCGCAGAAAAATCAAATTATCAATACTACGCATTCTCCGTTTATTGTTGATACTAGCAATATTGATCGTTGCAGAGTCGTTTATTTGGATAAAAATGGATTTACAGTAGCATCGAGCAATTTGAGAGATGGTGTTGGCGACTTGGGAAATCAATCAGTATATGCAGTGCATGCGGCACTAGGGCTGAGTGTGTCGGATATTTTATTTCAAGGGTGTCAAGAAGTAGTTGTTGAAGGGGTTTCTGATCAATATTATTTAAATGCAATTAAAAATTATTTGATTTATAAAAAGTTATTGGCACCCAAGAAAGATATTGTTTTTCTTCCGGCTGGTGGCGTAAAAGGTGTTTCGGGTATAGTAAGTTTACTAGGCGGAAAACATGGTAAACTACCATATGTTATTCTTGATTCTGATAAAAGCGGGGTCGATTTTAAGAAAAAACTTGCAGAACATATTTACCAAAATGTGACAGAAAATTTATTGGAAATAAAAGATTATACAAACGTAGAAAACAGTGAGATTGAGGATTTGTTACCGTATTCAATATTGGAGCAGGGGGTAAATCATCTTTTTTTAGCTGTTGAAGATGATTCGTTTGTAGATGTGTATAATGAAGAAAAACCAATTGTTCCGCAGATACAGGAATTTGCACGGATTAATGAAATTGATCTTTGTAGTGGATGGAAGGTAGAAATTGCAAGAGGGACAAAAAAGGTTCTGCTTAGTAAGAAGGTTCCTGCAATTATCCAAAAGTATGAGGATATGTGGGTAAAATTATTTAAACGTATTATTGATTTGAGTTAATAATAATTTTGGGCGAAGTTGAAGCGGGATTAGGTTAGGGGTCATTGATTTTTTCAATTATATATTAATATTATATCAATGATATCAAGCTGCTTGCAGATATACCGCAAGCCATTGCAAAGGATCATAAAAAGCGGCGGTGGCAGCACAAATGACTTTCGTTTAAGACCTTTTTTGTGTAAAGATAGAATATATTCAAGGTATGAGATGAAATTAGCTTTTGAGAAATTGTTTGAACTTTTAAATGCTAATGGATATTGCAAGGAAAAAGATTATGGTAAAGCAGTGTCTAGTATTCATGATGTTTCTCATGCAATATATGGATCATATTGCGATATATTTATAACGTGTGATCATAGCTTTTATAAAAAATTAAAAGCCGTTTATTATTATTTAGGACTTTAAAAGGAGGTTAGATCTACGGTCTAATTAATTGGATAATAACAGCACTTATAAATTTAAAATGTTGAATTCATTATTGCAGACACGGACCAGATTGAGGTGATTATCAAATTGGTCCGTGTCTATTACCCAAAATTCGCGAATAAGGCGAATATTTTCTATATGTTGAATTGATGTAAATTTTATTATAGATTTTTGAATCTTTGGATGAAGAAAATGGAGTTGATAGAAGTGAAAGTAGGTTTTTCTAATGACAGATCAGCAGAATATATGATTATAAATAATTTATATGAAAAAACAAAGAAAGAATATACGTTGTTCTATCCATTTTATTATAAAAAAAATCGTGATGATACAAATATATCACATGAAAATAAACTCGATGAAGCTCATTTTATGATTTGTTTTGCGCGAAGACCAAAGACCGATGCCATTTATTCGTTAAATTCAGAAATTACTTTTCGATCATCTTTATTTGAACATATAAAATATTTTGCACAAAAAGGAATTGATACTATTATTGGCGCTCCTATTGGAACCAGTATTGAATCTATAGGACTTGGTTCTACTTGTTGTTGGTTTCAATTATTTCCTGAGCAAGAAACAGAATATCTTTCTTGTGAATTTAGGCGCGGAAAACCTTATGTGGAAGATGACCACTTAATTAAGGTTTTGACAGAGCAGAATCTTAAAATATTAATGCATGATGCACCAATGCATAATTGGAATGAAATATTAGGTATTATACAGGACTGGAATATAAATTATAAAATGCTACATTCTGGTATGTTCTTTAATAACATGGCAGGTCAGAAACCTATTTTTCTTGTTTATAAATAATAAATATTTTGTGGTGTCTGGTAAATTATTCTATAATATTAAAATTGAATTTGGCTAGTAAGCTGTTTATTTATAGCGTAAATTAAAATACGGCCTTTTATCTCGTTGATATAGTTCATTCATCTGCTCATATTTAAGTATGGACTGCCTACATGAAACTAGATAAAAAAGATAAGGTCATGTAAAAATAAATAAAAAAGCAAAGGACGATTTACATGATGAAAGACGATTAAAAAGAACATTTACGGATCAGTTTAAAAATCAAAGGGTGAAACTGGACAACAGCGAAAAGCCGCGGACTGAAATTGTTAAGAAATATGTGACTTGGTTTAATAATCAGTGCAGCCATGCTTCACTCAGTTATTTGACACTGGCGGAATTTAGAAGGGAGATCTTATAAATTTTGTCCGACTAAGTGTTGATAATCTAGAATTTCTCCTTTTAATTTGTGCTGCATCTTGATATAGGAGTAGCAAGCAGAGAGAGGTTGTTTTTATGGATTTTAAAAATCGCTTTAAAAAAGCTATTCAGGATATGGATGAACATTGTTTTGTGCGTGAATTATCTATTTTAAGCGAGCCGCTAATAAGTCTGAAAAATGAAGCTAGTGAAGGTGATGCAGATCTTATAGGATTAATTCAGAATGAATTGGATGCGTTAGACTTATATCCGCGGAGTTTCGTTATGAATCGAGAGACATATAAGCGGCGAATGCCCGCCTATATTGATGCGTACTCACAAGAAAAGCTGGATTATTATGCAGAACGATTCGCGAAAACAATTAACCCACAGTTGAAGAGCCGATATGGTGATATATTACTTGATTATCAAGGTGAAAATGAAATTGAGAATAAATATAATTTTTTTTGTAAATTAGTTCCGCTGTTGTCGCAAATTGCAAAAATAGCAAGCGAGGGCGAGAATGCAGAATATCTTTGCACACTTAGCTCATTATCGAGAGCTACCGAGCTTTGTTTAAATTATAACAATAAAGGCTTACTTAAAAAATCAATTCAGGGGATAATTGACTTTTTATCTGAAGTCGGACGAAAGTATAACTATCGCTGGGTGATAGAGCCTACTGATATTTTGCTTGAGGTTTTAAGTAATAGTAAAATGAATTCTTTGGTTGATGGAGATATAACACAATTAGTTTTAAAAAAACTAAACGAAGCACGTGAATTCTGGTTGGAAGAAAAAAACCATCACCTTCATCGCTGGGCATGTTATTGTTTGGTTGCTTGGAATAATAAATTGAAGCAACCGGTAAATGATTTGAACTTAGAAATTGGTTTATCGTTTGAGTTGGAATCAGAACATCAGCAAGGCAGACCAGAAAAAACCGAGGGTGTCAAAGCGGGTTTTTTGCAAATGGCTTTATGCCATTATTTAAAAATAGGTGCAACCAGCAAAGTTAATAAAGTAAAAGTTAAACTTAGAAAAGCATATTTAGCGGAACAAGAAAAGGAATTCAAAGCAATTATGACACCAATAATCATACCGGAAGGATATCGGCAGCATATAGAAAAAATTCTTGCTTGTTATCGCGATTTAGACAGTGTTGAAAAAATGATTCAAGTTTTTGCCTTTGATCCAAATTTAATGATTAACGTGCCTGATTTATATCAAAGTGTCGAAGCACATTTAAAAGAAGATAGTTTGGGCGCAGGGCTACCCAAATCCGTAATTACTGAAGGTAGAAGGATTGCTCAAGCAACAGAGTATGAGGAACAAAAGGAAATGAAATTTAGACGCATGTATTGTGGTAGATTAGAAGAGCAGTCTATATTTTTCCTAATGCCAATCTTTGAAATTATGAAAGGAAGAGGTTTAACTGCAGAAATATTTGTCCAGAAATATCATGGTTGGGATTTTTATCAACCGAAACGAAAGAACTTTATTAAAACCGGTTTTGAAAGATTTTTTGCAGGGGACTACATTAGTGCACTACATATTCTTGTTCCACAATTTGAAGGATGCTTGCGGAATATGTTTTTTTCAATTGATATTCCTACGACGGTTATTAAAGAAGGAAATCTGCAGCATGAACAAGTTTTTGGTGAATTTTTAAATCGCCAAGAAGTGAAAGAAACATTAGGGCGCGACCTACATATCTATATTGAGACTGTTATGGTGAATCCAAATGGATGGAACATCAGAAATGATATTGCCCATGGAATAGTTTCACCAGTTATATTTACTACTAAATATGCTATTATTATCTTGCATCTTTTTTGTAAACTTCTTAATGTTAGTATATCTAAAACTGATTAAATGATTAAAGGAAAAACTTGGATCGTTGTATAGACATTGATTCAATTCAAACAGAGCTTGGCAAAATTGCCAAGCTCTTATTTTTTAGGTAAAATGACTTTGCTCTTGAATATATGCATTCACACTGGCAAGTGGTATTTTCCATACCCGATTGATTCGGAAACATTTAATTTTCCCAGAGTTTAATAGTTGATAGGCAGCATTGTGTCCAATCATTAGTAATTCGCAAAACTCGTCTACCGTGATTAGTGTGGTCAGGTCATTATCCATGATTTAAACACCCCTTTTCGTATTTATTAATAACATGTTAGTGCCATTGATTTATGCTTTTTACGAATGTGAAAAAATCTAAATCGGGTAGTATTAATCTGTATGGTTGATTCTTCGGGCAATATAATTAGAGATAGACTCTTCCGGTATTTTCCAAGCTCGACCCGTTTTATAGGCAGGCAACTTCTTTTCATGGATTAGTTTGTAAATAACTTCGGAACTACAGCTAAGAACGCTGGCGGCATCAGAGACATGAAGGATTTTTTTATCAATATTCATGGGGATCAACTCCTATAATTTTATTTATTATTATGTTTCGCTTTTTTGCGTGTTGTTAGCTTTTTAGTGATTAAGTAAATTTGTATATTTACAAAAATTAACAGGTGCTTTGAAATAATTGAATTTTTGAATTATATATTATAAAACTGAATCCTGGGTCTTGTGAATGTATCACAAAGCTTTTTAAAGGATCATACACAAAGGAACATAGGAATTTTACTGCGGGTGAGCATAATGCTCATCCGTTTTTTTATTGAAAACAAAGGTGAAAATATAAAACTTTAACTCTGGGTTTATATATTATAACTATTCTCTAAAGCGGGGAACTGGCGAAATGTGGGATAATTTTAGAGGGAAGTGTGGTGAGGTAATGGACTTAACATATAGAGAACAACTTAGGCAAATCGGCTTGAACATCAATTACTATAGGCGATATCGTCAATTGACACAGCTACAGCTGGCTGAACGAGTCAGTATCAGTGCATGTTATGTTTCTCAAATTGAAAGAGGGCTAGTCAAAAAAGCAGTTTCATTACCTGTGCTCATGGCTATAGCAAAAGCACTTCATATAGAAGTATCGACATTATTTCAGTTTAAAAATTTAGAAAAAAAATAATCACCTTTATATAGATTTATTTTATTAGGTCAAGTGGCAGAATGGTCTTTAACTGCTGGAGGGAATCATGGATTTTTTAGGAATAGGATTTTTAATTGTCGTAGGGATTGTGGGCAGTATTGTATTTTGGGCTCTTTTAAACAACAGCGTTATCTTAAACCCAAGCTTGTCTGGTTTATTTAGCTGGTGGCTTGGCTGTGTCGTTGGAACAGCGGTTGTTTTGTACTTGTTGTTTGATCTGTTTTTGGGGGCCGTGTCCTGGGGAATAGACTTTGTGAAGCTTCATTACCAAGGCATCCTTGGTACGATTGTAATTCTCGGTCTTTTAGGTAAATTTGCAGGAAAAAAAGATGCGGTAAAAGATAAAGCAGAATAAAAAGCAAAAAAAGGATGTGTTAGAAATGAAAAAGATGTTATTAGGTGCATTGCTAGTCTGCATGGTATGGGTGATTGCCATGGTTCCCGTAGAAGCTGGGTATAGTAAATATCTCAATGGAGATACGAACTATGTTCTTGTGTATGGGCATATGGGTGTAGCCTTTTATTTGGATAAAAGCTCCGTTGTCGCAAAACAGGATGACAGTACCGCCCATGCATTTGCGGAAAACATTGTTAGCGTGGATAGTGATGGGAATGTTACAGGGAACCAGACGTATTGGTACTATCAGAAAGTGGATAGCCAAGATCTTTATGAAGCCTATAAAAGCAATGATGGAAATCATTGGAACAGTTTTGAAATCAATGATGATAGCGGGGCTATGGCAGTTGTTGTACAGGGATTTAAATATGGTTGGCCGATTGCCTTTGGCTACGGATGGTCGTAAGGCATAGAAAACAGCAAGGAGCGGAAGTTCTATGGCAATGGTGGTTACACATAATCTAGCAGCGTATAATACGCTGAATCAGTTTACTACAAATAATAAAAACGTAAGTAAGTCCTTGAAAAAAATATCTTCTGGACTGAAGATTTCTTCGGCTGGCGATGGTGCTTCAGAGTATGCGATATCTGAAAGAATGCGTTCTCAGATTCGATCTTTAGGGCAGGCTAATATCAATGCGGAAAATGGAAGCAGCCTATTGAAAACAGCGGAAGGTGCGGTTAGTTCTACGGTAGATATTTTAAAAACTATGAAAGAAAAAGCCCTCAATGCGGCAAATGATACCAATACCGAAAGTGATCGTGCGACGATACAGCAGGAATTTGATCAATATATTGACCAGATTGATGATAATTCGGGTGTAACCTTTAATTCCATGACGCTTATCGATGGTTCCAAACGAAGCAAAGGGATTGCTACAACCAGTATCTTTTTGAATTACAAATTAAATCCATCGACCACATATAATGACCAAATGACGAGTCTAAAAGACAAGGATGGAAATTCACTTGGAATCGCCGCTACAGACAATGCAGTTGTGACCTATACTTCAGAAGGCAAGACCTATTCAGAGACGTTAAAAGGGTTAGGACATTATCTCCTTACCGCTTGCGGCGGGTTTTCTGCTACAGAATCCGATGATGGACAGCTTCATTCCGGGCTTGTAAATTTTACGAATACAGTAAATGGTTATGTGCCGACTGCGGTTGCAACCGATCGCTATGGAACTGCGATTGGAAATGGATCGGATGCCGTTGTTTTGGTTGCGAGGTATAAAAGCACCAATACACAAATTGCAGGCTATACCATTCATATTACCGACGCAGCAGGGAATGATAGAAACTATGCAAATTCTGTACTGAACAGCTTTGAAGAAGCCGTCACGGCAGAAGATTCTTCCGAAGATCATAGTATTTCTTTACAGGTAGGAACCAAAAGCAATCAATCGATACATATCAGTTTATCCGATATGAGTTCAATGGGGTTAGGGCTTTCAGGCCGTTTAGGTAAACTACAGTTAACTACAAAAAAACAGGCCAATGCAGCTATTGATGTACTGGATAGGTCGTTACAAAAAGCACTGAGTCAGCAGACTGGTATTGGTGCAGTCGAAAGCCGACTTCAATATACCAGTAAAAATTTGACGCTGGAAAGTGAAAACGTAACAGCGGCATCCTCTGTAATTTGTGATGCAGATATGGCGAAAGAAATGACGGCTTATACAAAACATAATGTGCTGTTACAGGCCTCACAATCTATGCTGGCACAGGCTAATCAGAGTAGCAGCAGTGTCTTATCACTTTTAAAAGAATAAACAAACCTATTTAGCACAGGCATCTTGCCTGTGCTTTTTCGTGTGAAAAAATAGAAAATAAAAGGAGTAATGGAAAATGAAACAAGGCAGAAGCTTAGCAGATGTAGGAAGCGAATTAGAACGGCAACGTATGGCACGAAAGGACTTTATCGCAGATACTAGAAACCTTGAAATGACAACGAATCAAGAAGGAACCAGCTTATCCCTATATTTGGAAGATGAACCCCAATCCTTTGCGGTAAGCGAACTGGCACATCAACAGATGGCATCAAGGCTGCAAATTCCGTTTCGCTATTACCAAAAGATGCGGCAGGAAGAAGCACCCTTGCTCGATGAAAACGTCAATACGTGGTTTACCCGAATACCGGAAAAACGCATGCTTCGAGTGATGGATGGCAAAGTTCGGGCATTTTTGTCAGACCGGTATCGGAGGCTCGATCACTTGGAGCTTTGTAGCGCCGTATTGCCTGTTATCAAAGATATGAAAGGAGCCGAGATTGAAAGCTGTGAAGTCACCGAAAGTCATTTGTATTTAAAAGTTATCAATAAGAGGTTGAAAGCCGAAGTCAGTGTGGGCGATGTTGTTCAGGCTGGCTTTGTTATTTCTAATAGCGAAGTGGGCTTGGGAAGTCTGAAAGTAGAGCCGCTGATTTATCGTCTCGTCTGTAAAAATGGTCTGATTGTCAAAGACTATGCCCAAAAGCGGTATCATGTGGGGCGGCAGGTGGAAAGCGAAGAATCTGCTTATGAAATCTATTCCGATGAAACCTTAGCCCAAGACGATAAAGCCTTTTTCATGAAGGTACAAGATACCGTGCGTTGTGCGGTCGATGAAGCGAAATTTTTGCTAACGGTAGATAAGATGCGGGCGGCAATGAATATTCCAATGGAACACGATCCCGTACAGTCTGTAGAGCTTTTAGCAGATAAATTCATGCTCAATCAAAATGAACGTGGCGATGTGCTTCGCCAGCTCTTTATGGGCAGAGATAACAGTCAGTATGGGCTTGTTAACGCCGTCACAGCGGCAAGCCAAATCACTGAAAGCTATGAACGAGCTACAGAACTTGAAAGAATCGGCGGTGAAATTTTAGCGATGGCAGTCCCGAGAAAATTACTGCCGATGCATGAAACAGAAAGTAGCATCAAAAATGTTACACCCATTCGGAGAAGTCTTCGGGCATAAAAGAATTAGAAGCAGGAATTGTGTTGAAATAGACATGGTTCCTGCTATTTTTATTTCAAGGAGTTGTGATTATGGAGCTAGACGATCGTTTAAAACGTTTATCTGAAGAAGAATTGCTCAGTGAATTTTTACCGAAAGAAAGTGCGGCACATCTCATTCGTGAATACCGTAGCATCTATCAGATCATGATCCATGTACCAAAAACAGAATTAGAAGCTGTTTATGGTATTGGCAGTGCAAAAATAAAAAAGATAACCTATATCCGTGAAGTCATGAGTCGAGTCCAAGAAGGGCGAAAGCAGGAAATTAAGGGGATTCAAGGTCCGGCAGATGTAATCGAATATTTTAGGTTCTTAGAAGATAAGCAACAAGAAGAATTTTGGATACTGCTTTTAAATGCAAAAAATAGAATTATCAAAAGCCAACAGATTACCATTGGAACGCTTACGGCATCCTTGGTCGCGCCAAGGGAAACCTATTACCCAGCCATTCAAGCGATGGCCGCTGGAATCATTGCGATTCACAATCATCCCTCGGGTGTCAGCTCTGAAAGTAAAGAAGATCTTGCTGTGACCGAGCGTTTAATAAAAGCCGGTAAAATTTTGGATATTCCGCTATTGGATCATGTTATTATCGGTCGCAGTGGTGGCGCCAGTATGCGAGAAACGTATGAATATCTATGGAGAAAATAAGGGGGGCTAACATTATGTCATCTTATCTATTTTGCGCAACGTATCAGGATTTAACCTGTGATTTGCGGATTTGCCGAGGTCATATTGGCATTGAATTTAGGACAAAGCAAAGAGAGACAGAAGAAAGTATGTACTTTTCATTAAATCCGATGCAGGCAAAGACTTTTGCGGAAAGTTTACAAAATATGGCCATGCGTATACCCATAAAAGAAATCAAAAATACCGATGTTTTAGGGGACTTGGAGGTTTATACAGAAATTGAAAAAGAAAATAACAAAAAAATATACCACAAGGAAGAATTCCCTGTGGCTTAAAAGGAGCGAAAAACAATGCCAGCAACGAAATTTATTTGTCCAAATGGGACGCGAATCCCGATTGAAGATTGCCTTAAATTCTGCCCGCAAAAAGAGCGGTGCCTGTTTTTACCAACACTCCGGGCAATCGCGATTTCGGTAGATCGAGGAATCAAAGAACCAACCGTTACCGAACTTATTTCAGGGGTTCGGGAAACCTATCTGAAAAAGACCACAGAATATGCGGTAGTTCCGCAAAGCGTTCTTTATGCCCTACATGGACAAGCAGTTCATACGATTCATGAAGGCTTTACCCAAGGTGATATCTTAAGTGAAATTCGATTGAAAGACAAAATCACCAGTGGGAAGTTTGATCTTTATGGGAAAATCCTCGATGAAGAAGAAGGCGTATTGGGAGATTTGAAAGTAACCAGTTCGTTTAAACTTATGAAAGCATTAGGTATTTATAAGGTACGTGTAGCAACTGGTGGAATCTATAAAACAGGTCTGAAAAAAGGGCAGATGAAATACCACAATGAACTTCGTTATGATGGCGTAAAGCACGTGCTTGATTGGGGGATTCAGCTCAACTATTATCGGATGCTATTAGAAAAAGAAGGATTCGAAGTACAGAGGATGTTTATTCAGGCTATGTGTAGAGATAACAATTTGCGGATTGCCGCAGAGCGTGGTATCGATCAATCGGTCTATATTATCCCTATAAAAAAGATTGGCAATCACTGGATGGAACGATATTTTACGAAAAAGGCGGCACTTCTTCAATCTGCGATGCAAATGAAGAAGTTGCCACCAATTTGTTCGTCGAAGGAACGCTGGCATGATCGAAAGTGTTTAGATTATTGCGATGCTGGGGAAAATTGTCCATATGGGCAACGTGTAAGGTTGGCAAAAGAAAAACAAGTAAGTTAGGAGGGTTTCTTATGAAAAACTTGGCAAAAAAAATGCTCAATATTATGAATGAATGCAGCCATGTATTAAAAAAGGGAGAAAACAATTTTCACCACTATAAATATGCGACAAGTGCCGATGTTTTGGAAAAGGTCAATGCATCCTTGGTGAAAAACGGGATTTGTTCAATTGCAGTACCAGAACTACTAAATATAGTGGATGTAACAAATTCAAAAGACAATATAGAGCGATTGGCTACGGTGAAAATGAATGTATTGCTCATCGATAAAGACTCTGGAGAAACGGTTACGATTACGGGAATTGGTAGTGGTCAAGATTCTGGGGATAAAGCGGTTATGAAAGCGCAGACCGCGGCAATAAAATATGCTTATCTTTTGAGCTTGGCTATTAGTACTGGTGATGATCCAGAAGCTGATCAGAAAACGGATGAGAATATAAAGGCTATAAATCGTGTTTCAAAAGGGGCATATCATTGTTATGACTGCAACGCTGAAATTAACGAACGAATTAGACTTTATTCGGAAAAACAATTTGGGAGAGCTCTTTGTATAGAATGTCAGCGAAAACATAAAAAAATAGCATAGAAGTGTAGTTTCACCACTTTCACCAGAAAATAAAAGGATAGATAGGTTAAGACATTTATCCCTTTGTAACTTTTGGTGAAAGTGGTGAAAATTATTTTAGTAGTGTTTTGGTGGCCAATAGCTTTTCATCGGATATGGAATCTATATGAGTTATAAGAAAATCAATATAATCTAGGATCGGAGCAAGGCTTTTTTCTTTTGAGGAGTCACTTATTCCTGATTTAATTGAATCTGAGGTGGATATGGTTTCAGCTTCATGTTCGATCAGATACTTTTTGAAATCATCAAAAAGCGCCCTTTTAAAAAAGGAAAGGTTAAATGATACCAAGTCTGCTATCTGAAAGCCATATCGTGTTTTTGGTATATTTTCATCACGTAAGAACGGCATATTTTCGTAGTCGGGAAGAGTCGTTGCTTCCAAAAAAAATAATCTAGAATAATTAGTGAGAACAGATAGTCTCATTTGTAATGCAATGTTATCCCCTGTATTTTGCAAGTGAAAATTCCTCACTTTTGCAAAAGTTTTTCCTCACCTATATGGGTGGGGAATTTTATCCATCTTGCCGCATAAGCGAATCGCGCATGCGGTTGCTAGGGCCATCGTAAAGCAAGAGATAACTATGGTGTACCAGCCGATCAATTATGGCTGCGGTCATTTGTTCATCATAAAAAATACTCACCCAGCGGCTGAACTCAAGATTGGTTGTCAAAACAACGTTCCTGCGCTCATAGCTGTCGGAAATAACTTGAAACAGCAATTGTGCAGCTTCTCTGTCCAATGGCACATAACCCCATTCATCACAGATTAACAAATCAAACT
>NZ_FNZK01000019.1 GCF_900109225.1 Propionispira arboris | reverse complement strand
CCGGACATGGAAGAAAATGCAAAACATATTTTTGATGCCTGTGAATTTTTAGAAGCACTCTACCAAAATGATCAATTAAATGAAAACTTTGGTGAAGTGAGTCATGAATTTATGTATCATGCACCCTGCCACTTGCGCGTACAGGGAATTGGACTTCCGGCCATGGAACTACTCAAACTCGTACCAGGTGTTAAAGTAACCGACGCCGATGCTGGCTGCTGTGGAATTTCAGGTAACTACGGTTATAAAGCGGAAAACTATAATCTTTCCATGAAAATAGGAAATACTCTCTTTGATACAGTAAAAGCGAGTGGTGTAGATACAGTTCTTACAGATTGTGGTACATGCCGGGCACAGATTGAGCATGGGGCAGAGGTTAAGACAATGCATCCAATTAGTATATTGGCGAAATCTTACCATAATACAGATTGAAGTGCATAAGAGCTATATCCAAACTATACTATATTTATAGTTATTAAGAAAAATTTTACAATTAAGTAGATTCATTTAAATAATATAAAAATAGCAGGTGCTTCAGAAAGTATACCTGCTATTTTTATATTATTTATTAAAAGTAGGAATCATAGATGTTGACTTTTTATCAATCAAAAACAATACAGTTTTTAATAACATTGCCGCTTTTATGTGACAATAAGGCATCCACAACTTTATCCAAGGGATATTCATTGCCAATAAATACATCAGCACTTATTACGCCGTTTTTAATCAGATCAAAAGCTTTGGCAACATATTTAGGCGTAGTGTGAAATACACCTTTTATTGTAATTTGTGAATAATGGAGCATCGTTGCATCTAACTGAATGGTGCTGCCGCCCTTCGTTCCGCCAAAAAGCAAAACCCGACCACCCTTTCTTGACATTGGGATGGTTGTTTCCCATGTTGCAGGCATGCCGACAGCTTCAATGGCTACATCTGCCCCACGACCTTCATCCGTGTATTCTTTAACGGTTTGTACAATATCTTCACATTTACTAACATTAATTGTAATAGCCGCACCTAATTGTTTAGCTGTTTTTAAGCGATTATCAGACAGATCTGTTGCAATGACTTTAGCACCTTTAAAGTAAGCCAGTCGAGTAAACATGAGACCGATTGGTCCGGCACCATTCACAACAACAGTATCTCCGGGTTCTATACCAATTTCGGCTATACCATATACTGCGCAAGCAAAAGGTTCAGTTAATGCTGCATCACGTAAGTTCATATGGGGAGGGATATGAAAAACATTTTGTGCAACTAAAGGTGCCGGTATTTTTTGGTATTGAGAAAAGGCTCCAAAATTTAAAATAAGATTTTCACACATAGAGTGCTGACCCTGTTTGCAGTAATAACAAGTGCCACACGGTGCTGAATCATGTGCCACAACACGATCGCCCACCTTGAATTTTGTTATGCCTGCACCGATAGCAGATATAATTCCAGCAGCTTCATGTCCAAAACCATGTGGAGGCGTCAGTAGAGGATATCCTCGCATATACATTTTTACATCGGTACCACAAGTCAAAGCTACCTTATTTTGAATAATAATTTCCCCAGCGTTGGGGGTGGGGATAGGAGCTTCTTCAATACGAACGTCTTCCGGTCCATAAAAATTAGCAATTTTCATCAAAAATCAACCTTTCTTTTGTCCATAAGTTTGGAATTTATCTAATACAAGATCCATTTCTTTTTTTGATAAAATAATGGGGTTGCCAGCAATTTTTGTTTTATAATAAATTTCGGCACAAAATTCTACTTCTTCAAGTGTATCAAAGGCTTTAGCAATATCTGCACCAACTGCTAAGAGACCATGGTTTCCTAAAATGACAGCATTACGATCTTTCATACCTTCGTAGGCACTTTTTGCCAGTTCCCATGTACCAAAAGTACAATACGGTGTACATCGGACATTTTCTCCTGCATAGCCAATCAAATAATGTACCGGTTCAAGATTCCAATTCAAACAAGCTAAAATAGCACCATATAAGGAATGGGCGTGAACCACGGCATTTACGGTGAGACGATTTATGAAAAAAATTCTGTGCATATCTATTTCACTGGACGGTTTACGATCCCCATCTACTACATTTCCATCGAAATCTATAACAACTACATCTTCTGGTTTTGTTTTAAAATAATCTAAACCACTGGGACTAATTGCTATTAAATTTTTTTCACGATTTACAATACTAATGTTTCCGCCTGTTCCTTTGGTTAAGCCATTTGTTACTAATTTTTGACAATATACTACAACAGATTCTCTTTCTTTTTGTAACAGCATATTTTTACACCTCATTTTGGTAATATTATGAATTTTTCTGTAGCGAATTAAAAAGGAGCTATCGCATTAGACATTCTTCGCAAATAAATATGCAAAACCATTCTCTGAAGCGCAAACTTTTGCATGTCAAAAAGATAGGGTTTGTATATTTATTAGGATTATGCGTTTAGTGCAACAGCCCCCTTTTAGTTTATTCTATTAAGAATCTTTTATTTCATAAATCGTCATGCCCATTATTTTTACTGCTTTTATTGGTTTGTTATTTTTATGATATTTGTTGCGATATATCAGCCATACAAGAGCACCACAGACTATAAGCGTGTTAAGAAGGTCTTGATGTTCAATATAAAGATCTGTGATACTGCATAAATAGGTACCTGCCATTGAACGCATCATTTCATAAATCATTTTTCCCTCACTTGCTTGTCTTTTTGATGATAATAATCAGAAAAGACAGAAAAATTTATTGATTTAGCACTGTTGAAAATTATGATTCTTAATAGAAAAGTTCAACAATCTTGTAGATAATATAAGGAACGATGTGAGAACCACCATCAAGTGATGAGATGGATAGTGTTCCTTCAGGGAAAGGAAAGTGGACTGCTTTTGCCATAGTGGTACTTACATTCGCAATATCTGTTGCGATATATAAGATACCTACCATTAAGATACAACTGATAATTAACCCTCTAAACACATTCCCTTTACTAGCACCAACTGCCCAGAGTAGGCAAAAAGGAAGCCCTGCTAAATCGGTAAATGGAAGAACTCTGTTTCCAGGCAATACTGCCGCAAGGAATAGGGTAATCGGAATCATAAGCAGGCAAACGGCCAAAACGGACGGATGACCAATTACGACAGCGGCATCCAAACCAATATATACTTCTTTACCAGGAAATTTTTTATTTAAAAAATCACGACCACTTTCGGAAAGGGGCATTAATCCTTCCATTAAAATACGAGACATTCTTGGCATTAAGAACATAACCGCTCCCATATTTACACCCAATTGAATAATGGCATTGAGCTTATAGCCGGCAAGTGCGCCAATGGCAGCCCCCAATACAACACCGATAAACATTGGTTCACCAATTACGCCAAATCTTTTTTGGATTTTTTCAGGATTGATATCAATTTTATTAATTATAGGAATATTATCAAGAATTTTATTTAAGAAGATACAAAGCGGTGCCCAGCCTACGGTTTCTGTATGGGGAAGTGAGATACCGGGCATTCCAAAAACTTTTTCCACATAGGGTTGCGTCCAGTCAGCTAGTTTAAGAACACAAATAATGGTAATACCAGAAGCAATAATTCCAAGCACTGCGCTTTGCGTCAAATACATAACAAGTGCACCGCCAAAAATGAAATGCCAATAGTTCCATAAATCTATATCCATTGTTTTTGTTAAATTAGTGGACAGCATAATAATGTTAATTACCAATCCTAAAAGGAATACTGCAGGGACAATCGGTGTACCGAAGCTGATTGCTGCATGGATTGGCCAGCCAACGTCCATTACATCCAAATGCAGTCCAAAATTTGTAACCATTGCTTTTGCAGCTGGTGAAAGGTTTGTTGTTAATAAGCCAATAACAAGAAATATACCGGCAAATCCCATGCCGACAGTCAAACCGGAACGTAAAGCTTTTGGAAAACTTTGTCCTAATATAACCCCAAGAATCAAAATAATAATTGGCATCATTACGGTGGGACCTAAATCTAATATAAATTGTATAATTTCCATAAATTTAAACCTCGCTTTTTTATTTTGTTATATTCAGTACTTTATTGTATATATTTATTCTTTAATAGATTTTAAATATTCAGCTATTTCATCAGCGGCTTTGTCCATGCCAATGCCTGTTATGAAAGGAAGACCAGGAAATTTTTTTATTCCACAAAGTTTATTATCAGATACTATTGTTGTAGGAACTATAACATGAGGCTGAAAAACCGAAATTTTCCCTTCGATTTCGGACACTTTACACTCTATAGCATTTATAGATAGACCTCTTTCTAATAATAATTGTTTACATTTTTCAGCGGCCACGGTGGATGTTGCAATTCCGGTTCCGCATACTGTTAATACTTTATATACCATAATTTTACATCCTCTCGATTGTGTTACATATTAAAATTTAATTTTACCATCGATTAATTTTATAACGGAATGAACATTTTTGGCTTCAGCTAAATTTTTAAGTAATTCTTGATCTTGTAAATTACCCATAAATGCAGATAAGAGCTTTACTTGATTTTCACTGTTATTCATTGCTAGCATAAAAATAATTTTTGTAGATACAGTATCTTCAATATTCCCCATATTTTTAAACTCTACAGGGTCTTTTAGAATACCAATTGCAATCATGGACGAGTTTACGTGACATATATCGGCATGGGGAATTGCTACACCATATTTACCGGTGGGAAGACCTGTTGGGAAAATTTTTTCTCTGGCGATAATGGCTTCTACATAACTTCTTTTTACATATCCTGCATTACAAAGCGTATTTGCCAACTGATCTAAGGCATCATAACAATCAACTGATTCAATTCCTACGCGTATGACGGTTTCGTCAAATTTAAAGATTTTTTCCATTGTTTTTCACCTACATATTTAGAATTAATGAGATTATATTTTTCATTGTGGTTTAATTTAGATTATTACACTCCTTAGATCGGATCTTTATTATGGTTTATATTGGATTATTACCTCCTTTTTTATTCTAAAGTAATTTTTAGAATTGCTATTGAATTCAAAACAGTATAATTTATATCTCGCTCAATTATATATAAGCAAGTTACATGCCAAATGCTGGGATGATATGTTTTCATAAGTATTGGAATCAATAAATTCAACTATTTTTGAAAAAAAAAGTATTTTTAGATATAGAGATGACAGACAAAGTTAACCAAAAAAAGAAGAATAACAACAAAAAGTACCATTTTTGTATAGTAAAAGATAACAAAAAATTATCCTTTACTATCTTTTGCTATTGAATTCGTTTTTATTTATGGTATAATGCAAATGAATTCAATAGAACAGTATCGTTTTTTATTTCGCCGTAAATATCTATAAATAAAATTTAAGGAGTGTATAGATTATGGCAAAGATCACTATTATTGGTGCAGGTGCAATGGGCAGTGCATTAGTTATGCCACTAACGAGAAATGGAAATGAAGTTAGACTATGGGGTTCTCCTTTGGACGATGAAATTATTGATGCTTTAAAAGCAGGGGAAAATCATCCTAAACATAAATTTCCTTTACTGAAAGATGTAAAAACTTTTTATAGTACTCAAATGAAAGAGGCTATTGATGGTGCTGATATTGTAATTATGGCGATCACGTCCGATGCGTTAGGTGATGTTTTTGAACAGGTTGTTTTATATCTGCAGCCAGGTATGATTGTCGGTAGTGTAACAAAGGGTTTTAATTCTGATCATAATGGCAATATTGTGCTTTTACCGGAAATCTTAAAGGAACGTGTACCCGAGGTTCTTAAGGATAAAATTCCTTTTGTGTTTGTTGCAGGTCCGTGCAAAGCAATTGAAGTATTATGGGAAGTACCAACGTCTGTCACCTATGCAAGTACCAATATTGAAGCGGCAAAAAGTATGCAAAAAGCAGCGATGACGAATGTATATAGAGTTGATGTGACAACTGATGTGATTAGTACAGAACTTTGTGCGGCCATGAAAAATGCTTATTGCGTTGGGTTGGGAATGGCAGAAGGCTTTTTTAAGAGAGAAAAAGGATATCTTCATAAAAATACAAAAGGTGCACTTTTTACTTTTGCATTATCTGAAATGGCAATATTGGCGACAGCATTAGGTGGAACTCTGGCTCCTGTTTATGGTCTGCCGGGCGCGGGAGATTTAGAGTTGACTGGTGAAGCTGGACGGAATCGTATGCTGGGGGAAGCCATTGGCAGCGGGTTGAGTGCCAGTCAGGCAATTGCAAAAATGAAAGATGAAGGTATCACAGTTGAAGGCTATCCAGCAATCAACTTTGGGTATTTAGTTGCAAAAGAATTAGCGAAGCAAGGTAAATTACAAATAGAACGCCTACCTTTACTGAAAGGATTATATGAAATTCTTTATGAAGATGCACCAGCATATAAAAGTGTTGAGTTGCTTCTGCAAGAATGTACGGGTGCATATAGTTGAGAATATAAAATTTATGAGCTTTTCCAATTTAGGAGCAGCCTTTTGGTGATGTTTCCATCATATTAGATTTATAAAAATAAGAAATCTGCATTGTTTTAATATAACAGAGCCGCCTGTTTTTGCAGGCGGTCTTGGTTTATTTTATGAGAAGATGGACTATACATAGTAGATTGGAAATGTTATATTACAGCTGTTATCTTTTGGCTATATTAAGATTCATTGGACGGTGAAATTAATGGAAGAGTTAATAAAAATAATTGCAAATGAAGATAAAAAAAATCCTTTTACGGATGAAGCACTTGCAAACATTTTACATGTTACACGTATAGATGTTATAAAAATTCGCAATTCGCTTGGTATTGAAAATTCTCGTAAAAGAATGCGCGATGAATTATTCATGACAATAGAAAAAATTTTACAAGAGACCCCCGAGTTATCAGAACGAGCATTGACAAAAAAAATAAATGACGAAGGATATAATATTTCTCGGCATGCAGTGGGTGAAATATTTAAGCAATTTAAAAATCAAATTATCAAAAAGCACGGGAAAGAGCCTGTTGTTTTAGAATCGGAAGTTATTCCTAAACAAAATGCATTCGAAGCTATTATTGGCAGTGATGGAAGTTTAAGGTCTCAGGTGGAACTGGCTAAGGCTTCCATTTTGTATCCTCCTAAAGGTTTGCATACATTAATTGTTGGAGCTACGGGTGTAGGAAAAAGCGAATTAGCACATTGCATGTATAAATTTGCGCTTGAATCTGGACACGATGAAAGAATCTTTCCGTTTGTTGTATTTAATTGTGCTGATTATGCTGAAACGCCACAACTTTTAATGTCACAGTTGTTTGGCTATGTAAAAGGGGCATTTACTGGTGCGGATACCGATCGGGCTGGTTTAGTTGAAAAAGCGAATAATGGAATACTTTTTTTGGATGAAATTCATCGTTTATCACCAGAAGGACAGGAAATGCTGTATTATTTAATTGATAAAGGAAAATTCAGAAGATTAGGTGAAAATGATAACTTTAGAAATATCTCGTTAATGTTAATTGCCGCAACAACAGAAAATGTGGAATCTTTTTTACTCTTACAGTTTCGACGTCGAATTCCTATGCTCATTGAGCTGCCATCTTTAGAACAGCGTCCAATGGAAGAACGTTTGCAAATCATTGGTGCATTTATGCGAGAAGAGGCTAATCGATTGCATTTGAAAGTGCAAGTGTCTTATAATGTTGTTGTTGCTCTGTTAATATATACTTGTCCGGGGAATATTGGTCAGCTGTATTCTGATATTCAAGTCGCCTGTGCACGGTCCTTCTTGCGGCATATGACAAAAAAAGAACCTGCTTTAAAAATAGAAATCAGTGATTTGCGTCAGCAGGTTGTTCGCGGGTTACTTAGTCTTGGCGAAAAAAGAACTTCAATAGAAAAAATTTTAATGTTGCAAGGAGATTTGGAATTTGCTCCAAATGATCAATCTAAATTAGATTTAATTCAGACTACCTATTTATATCCAACTGACATTTATCAAGAAATTGAAAATAGTTATATTAACATGGAAAATCAGGGCATAGAAAATGCGGTTATTAACCGTATTATAAGTGAAGAGTTAGAAGTGAAAATGCGGCAATTTATCAAACAAACACAACAACGAAAAAACAACTTAGCACGACAAGATTTAGAAAAAATTGTATCAGTAGAAATTATTTGTGTAGTTGAAAAAATGATTAATTTTGCAAAACGTAAAATGCCAGATATCGATGATAGTCTTTTATATTGTTTGGCAACGCATTTAGGTACGCTTTTTGAACGTCAAAGAATGCCAGCTTCTAACATTGTAAATTATCAGTTAACTACATTATGTGATGAAAACCCTATGGAATATGCACTTGCACAAGAAATGGTAAAAATAGCAAATTATAATTTAAAAATCTCTTTACCTGAGGATGAAACAATATTTATTGCAATGTATTTAAAAGCATATTCGAAAAAAGATTCGCTTGAAGAAGCTCATGTGGGTGTGCTTGTGCTGTCACATGGACATGTGGCAGAGGGAATGGTTCAGGTTGCCAATCGTTTATTGAATGTAGAATATGCGCGAGCTATGGAGATGCCTTTGGAAGAAAGTTGTGAAATGGCTTTACAACGGACGATCGACATAGTAAAACAAATTGATCGAGGTAAAGGTGTTTTATTGCTTGCCGATATGGGATCTTTGGTTGGATTTGGTAAATTAATTACCGATCAAACTGGAATTTTGGTGCGTACAGTAATAAAAGTACATACGCCAATGGTGATGGAAGCTATTCGTAAAGCACTTCTTCCTAATATGGATATTGACGAAATTGTAAATTCATTGAAATATGACTTCTCTAAAGTTGATGAAGAAATTTGTGGTACTGATAGGAAAATAGATGCTCCTTCTGCGATTGTAACAATGTGTCTTACTGGAATTGGAACTGCAAAATGGATCGAGGATAATATTCGCAAAGCAATCCCAGAAAAATTGGATGGTATAGATATTATTGCATTAGGAGTATTAGTCGAAGAGGATATTCAAGTTCGTTTGAGAAAATTACAAGAGATTTATCGAATTATTGCTATTGTTGGGACAATGGGACCGGTTATTTCAGGAATTCCATTTATATCTTCTACGGAAATGATACGTCATGATGGTATAGAAAAATTGAAAAAATTGATTGATTTTTCTTTGGTTTACAATAAACAGAATAAAATACAACAAATGACATTAGTGCGGCTCTTTTCATCTGATTTAATTTTTCTGCAACAGAAGTTTAATAATAAAAAAGACGTTTTAAATTTTTTAGGACAAGCCTTAGCCGCAAAAGGATATATCCGTGAACAATATATTTTATCGATTTATGAAAGAGAAAAACTGGCACAAAGTGTTTTTCAAAATGTTGGAATACCGCATGGCAATCCTGAATTTATAATTAAACCTGTTATTGCAGTGATGACCTTAAAAGACTCCATTGAATGGAACCCGGGATATAAGATAGATAGTGTTTTTATGCTTGCCTTAAATCAATACCAAAAAGAAGAATTTAAAACATTATATTTCTTGCTTAATAATGTGAATGTATTAAATGATATTAATAGTGCAAGAACTGTGGAGGAGTTTATGGCTAGTATTAAAAATAATTTAATTTGACGATTATATAATACGTAAACACAAAGTTTAGTGTAAGGAACGAACCAAGATTCTGGCAGAGACATATTTTAGGATGGTAACCGTCCGAATGTCATATATATAAGAGGAATTATTTTGAGAGAGAACAGAATATAAAAAGGAATGAATTTGCGCTGTCAATATAGAGAAATTTATCAAATTTGATTGGAATAATAGGTATATATTCTACTTTTTAGAAAAAATCATATATGGAGGAATTTCAGTTGAAACATAAATTTTTAAACTCAAGTGTGTTGCTTATTTGTCTGTTTTTTTTGTTGCAAAGTGCTGGCTGTGGTGCTGCTGGTTTTGAAAAAGTTGAAACAATAAGCATTGGATCAGGGGCATTTTCAATGTCGGAACCTACAGGTGCAACGAATGATGATCTGAGGGCTTTTTATTATCGCCCAGCCAATTGGACAGCAGATCGACCGATTGTTGTTGTAATGCATGGGTTTAAGCGTAATGCACAAGATTATCGTGATGATTGGATTCAGTATGCTGACCAATATAATCTATTGGTAGTATGCCCGGAGTTCTCTGAATCTAAGTATCCGGGTGTGCGTTACTATAATACAGGAAATGTTTCAGATACGGATGACGAAACAGGCAATTTGCAGCCGAAAGAAAATTGGATTTTTCCAGTGATTGACCGAATTTTTGACCAGGCAAAGATACGGTCAGGAGCTGCTGGTGAAAATTTTGCACTATATTCCCATTCGGCTGGATCGCAAATGGTTCATAGATATGTGCTTCTTAATAAAGAAACAAAAGCAAAAAAAATCATCGCTGCTAATTCTGGCTGGTATACAATGCCAGATTCCCAGGTCGCGTTCCCTTATGGAGTTAAAGGGCTGCCACTGAATGTAGCTGATTTGAAGGCAGCTTTTGCTAAGCCCGTTACAATTTTATTAGGTGAGGCTGATACGAAGTCAAATGCTAACCTTCGGCATACTCCGCTGGCAGATGCACAGGGGGCAAACCGCTTTGAACGTGGAAATGAATTTTTTGCACTAGCACAGAAAAAAGCAGCACAAATGGGTGTGCCGTTTCATTGGCAGCTAATTACGGTGCCTGGTGTTGGACACAATGAGGCTGAAATGGGTGCGGTAGCAGCAAAATTGATTGCTGAAGACCAATAATTAAAATACCTATTTTTGACTTATACTTAAAAGCTTCATGGGTTGTTATGTCATGCTTGATATAAGAAAACAGTAAGCGTCAAAAATGCCGTTACCAACTGACATGTTGTCAAGGTAACGGCATTTTTGACGTTTACGAAACAATAATAATTTTGAAGATGCATTTTTAGATTTTATAAGTTTGCCAGGAATTTAGTGAGTGAGGGATTGTTGTTGCTTTTGTCCCAGGCAGAAACTATTTCCACTCTTTCTTCATCTCCCAATATAGGAACCGAGATAATTCTTCCCGCAAAGTTCTGCAAGGGAAGGGCATATGAAGGTACTAAGGCAATTCCCATATTAGATGCTACCATAATTAGGATAGTTTCAACATCTTCTACATACTGTCTGTTGTTGGGGAGATAACCAGATTCAAGGAATCCCTTTAAGATACTATCTTTTTCTCCAAAATTGTTTTCTTCCGTACCTATCAATATAAATGCTTCTTCTTTTAAGTCACTTCTGGTGAGACTGATTTTATGTGCAAGAGGATGTGACGGTGGTAGAATCACAAGTAAAGGAGCTTTTTTTAATGTTCTGTATTGAATTTGTGAATATTTCTCTAAATTAAATTTAACATTGAATACAATATCCAAGTTGCCCTTTAAAAGACTATCATATAAATAGCCAACATTGTTTCGAACAAATGTAAATGCGATGTTAGGATATTCTTTGTAAAATAGTTTTATATAGTCAACAAGATCTACATCCATATAATCTTTGACAATTCCAATTTTAAGTGTACCAATGAATCCAGTAGAAACGGAGGTGGATTTTGCTATGGCAATAGTAATGTGTCTCACGACTTCCTTGGCATCCGTTAAAAATGCTTTCCCGGCGGGAGTTAATTCTACATGTCGTTTATTTCTAAGAAAAAGCATCACATTCATTTCTTTTTCCAATGCTTTAATTTGTTGCGTTACGGCTGTTTGTGAAATGAAAAAACGTTGTGATGCTTTTGTGAAATTAAGTGTTTCTGCTACTGCAATAAAATATTCTAACTGTCTAATATGCATGTTGTATGTATCCTCCCTCGCATTTATATTTTTAATTTATTATATAGGATTTGAGTTTGACATTCAAGACTAATAAATAAGTAATAGTTATTACTGAGGCTTAATTTAATATTAGACGTATCAAAAATACAGAAATATAATAAGTATAATCAATAATAACAGATAAAAGGAGTGTAAGTAATATGTCGAGCAGTAATTTTCAAAATTTATTTAAACCATTTCAGGTAAATAAAGTGATTTATAAAAATCGTATTGTTAGTGCACCCATGACATTTAGTTTATCTGCACTTGATCCGCAAGTAGCTGAAAAATCTTACAGAAAAGTTGAGTCGCGTGCAAAGGGCGGAGCAGCTGCTGTTATCGTTGGTGAAACAGATATTAATTTTACAGATGCGGACAGACTCCCATTTCCCAATGTTGATTTTACAGTTTGTGAAGGAAAAAGTTTTGACGCTTTTGCAGAATATGCTAATCGTATTCACAAATATGGTGCTGTAGCAATCTGTGAATTATCTCATGCAGGATCTGAAAAAATTCCGTTTAAAGGTCAAAAAAATCCTATTGGTCCAGTTGCGTTTACCACTAGCAAAGGAATTAGAGTTGAAGCAATGACACAAGACGATATGGATAGAGTAGCCAATGAATTTGCTATAGCCGCCAAATTTATGCAAAAAGCGGGATTTGATGGAATTTTGATTCATGGCGGGCATGGATTTCTGTTTACACAATTTTTATCACCAAGATTAAACACTAGAATAGATATGTATGGTGGTACCTTAGCGAATAGAGCGAAATTTCCGCTTGCAATCTTGAAGAAAATACGAGAAATAACAGGAAAAGGTTTTATTATTGATGTCAGACTAAGTGCAGCAGAAGGTGTTTCTGGAGGAGGTACGGTAGAAGAAACAGGAAAATTTTGTCATATGATGGAGGGGATTGTTGATTCTGTACACATTTCAACGGGATTGTATACGGATCCAATTGTAACACACCAATTTAGTTCTATGTTTGTTGAACACGGCTGTAATGCAGCTGATTCGGCAATTATTAAGCAATATACAAGCCTGCCAGTGGGCGTGGTCGGTGGAATTAATTCACCAGAAATGGCAGAAAAAATTATCGCTGAAGGGAAAGCAGATTATGTAATTTTAGGGCGTCAGATGATTGCAGATCCTGAATTTGTTAATAAAGCAGCATCGGGCAGAGAACATGAAATCAGACGCTGTGTTCGCTGTTTCAACTGTTTTCCAGGTTCACCAGAAGAAGGTTATACAGATATTCCTTATGACGGAGTGACGCTGTCTAAGAAAGTAGGAGTTTGTGCAATTAATCCTGAAACGGATACTGAGGTCATGTTTAGTGAAATTGGGAAGCCGGAAAAAAGTCGAAAGGTTCTGATTATTGGAGGTGGCCCAGCTGGAATGCAGGCCGCAATCACTGCTTGTAATCGCGGGCATAAAGTAACATTAGTAGATGAACATACTGCGTTAGGCGGGGTCTTGAATTTTACAGATATTGATGTGGATAAAGAGGATTTAAGAGCATTTAAAAACCTTTTGGCAGCAGAAGTACAAAAAAGAAACATTGAAGTAATTTATGGAAAAAAGGCCAATGGAGAGTTGATTAAGCAACAGCGTCCAGAGGCATTGATTTTAGCCATTGGAGCCACACAATCAATGCCACCAATAAAGGGATTGAATACGGCGGCACAGGCACTGGAGATATTTAATCAAAAAGAAATAAAAGAGAAACAAATTATTATGATTGGAGGTGGACTTGTTGGCTGTGAAGCGGGACTTCATTTAGCGAAAAGCGGGCATAAAGTAACTATAATTGAAATGTTAGAAAAAGTTGCAAAAGACTCTTTTGGAATGTATCGTGAAGCGTTAGTGCATGAAATGGACAAATACGAAATTTCAACCTTAACTGGTCATCATTGTATGGAAATTACATCAAATAGCGTACGGTGTGCAGATGAATTGGGAAATGAGAAGACATTAGCGGCGGATCGTATATTCTATGCGCTGGGTATGAAATCAAATAAAACAGATGAATTAAAGTCTGCTGCGGGTAACATTCCAGTATTCGAAATTGGTGATTGTATTCATCCGGGTAAAGTAGATGCTGCATTAAAAACAGCTTATCTTGCAGCAATGAATATTATGTAGGGTTAGAAACAAAACGGAGGGAAAAAATGGTTGAATTAACGGATATAGAAAAGAAGCTTCCTTATGTTAAATACTATTATCAGGAATTAGCCCAAATTCCTGTTGAAAAACAGAAAATAGCTATGGGGAAAGCAGCGGATAGTGCGAAAGCTCTTTCCATTGAAGAGAAAAATAAATTTCTGGTGGGACAGGCTACAGAATTAGAAATTGGATTCTGCGTTACAAGACTTGGAACGGGATTTGTAGCTAATAAGACATTTATGAAAAACGTAACAGTAGAAATGCTTGATTGGTGGTTTGGATGGCATAGTGTGTCCAGTGATTTAAGATATAAAATATGGGATTCTGAGGATCATTATTATGCTCGGGCGGATAAGCCAGAGTATGTGTTAGATCCTGGAGTACCGAATTATCAAAAAACATGGGGCGTTAACCATGAAATACTAGAAGATATTGGAATGGGACCGGATAAGTTGACATTGTGTTTTAAAAATCCGAAAGACTTTGGTTATGATATAAGTTTAATTAGAACGAAATACTGTAATTCGCTGGTATGTGCAATAGGCGTGGGTGCATGTCCCGCATTTATGACACATAAGTTTTATGCAGTAGACGGCGGGACAATGTTTGAATCAAGATTTTGGATTGGATATGCTTTTAATAACGGAGAAATCGTAAAGGTAATACCTGAGGGGAAATCTGTGCCAGAAGAAGTAGTACGTGCATTGTTTAGTCATAATATTAAAGAATTTAGCAATTTAGCTAAAATTTTACCACAAGTATATGTGGAAGAAAAAAATAATTGGGGATAATTTTCTTGATACAGCAGTAGAACTTTAATATGAAATTTATGGAGGCAAATATGAAAATATTGGCAGTTATTGCAGGCAGAAAAAATGGTAATGGTGAAATTTTAACAAAAGCCGCGCTGATGAGAGCCGAGGAACTCGGAGCAGAGGTAAAAATGATTAATCTGCATGATTACACGATAAAACCCTGTTCAGGCTGTGAATCTTGCACCGTAAAGTTTACGCAAAAGGGCGAAGCACCGGAATGTGTGTATAAAAATAAAGACGATATGGACTTGATTATGAAGGAATGGCTGGCAGCGGACGGAATTTTGGTGACCGTTCCGGCATATTCTTTTATGTCGGCTGGGATTTATCGTGTCTTTACGGATCGTTTTTTGGCTTATGAACCAAACTTTCATAAGCAAGTAGGCAATCAGGCATTTTTCCGTCATCGTGTTGGTGCGATTATAGGCAATGGGGGGTCAACTCATAGCTGGATGTCGCTGACTTTAGAAAGTGTGAATATAACCTTACTATCACAAGATATTAAAGTAGTGGATCAAGTAATGGTAAACCGTGCGCCAAGACCAGGGCAGGTTTTGCTTGATGAGGATCTACTTAATAGAGCTGCCCACGTGGGCGAGAACTTAGTAATAGGTATTAAAAATTATGAAAATGTGACTTTTCTTGGCGATGAAAAATTGGGCTGGTGTCCGAACTGTCATTCCAATGTTTTATCATTGGGGGAGCCGCTTTGGAATGAAGCAGGGTTTATCATTGAGTGTCCTATCTGTCATTGTGGTGGCGATTTAGAAAAAGACGAGAACGGAAAATGGAAATTTGTTATTGAACAGGACGGGCATAGAAAATCCATGCTAAATGGCAATGGTGCCAAGGATCACTTTTTTGAAATACAAGATACTATGAAAAAATATTTTGACAATATTGGTATTATAGAAAAGAAATGCAAAAAGTATACGGACTATAAACCAGCGACTATAAAGAAATAATAAAGGGAAGATGACAGGTATTCAAGCGTAACGCAAGGTACCATGGGTTCGAATCCCACTCTCTCTGCCAGTAAAATCCTAGGCTTCGCGTGGCTGGTGCGGAGCCTTTTTTACGTCTAAAAATAGAGGTTATTCGTATGAAAGGTTATCAGCCAAGGTCAGCTGATAATGCATTTATTTGTATATACTTTAACAGATTTGAGTCTATAGGTTGACAAAAAGAATCACATTATATCGTGTTAAATGAAATTTCAAATATTAACTTGAAATTAAAATTTGAATTTGATATAATGCAAGAAAGAAATATATTTTACAGAAGGTGAAGGTTGAAAATAATATTTAACGCCTTAAACAAGGAAGCAGGCAAAGCAAATAAGTCATTATATTATAAAAAAACAATGCGTTTAGGCACAAGTTTTTCATTGCGTTTTGTGCCTTGAACGAAGAGAAAGGCGTGAATATAAAGATGAGAAAACTACCTGAACAATTGGTTGGAGCTGCTTTGGTAATATTGGTTTCTGTACTTTTTAATAGTATAGGCTATGCCGCAGAAAGTACTGCTGACGCAAAATATGAAGGTTTGACCAAGGAATCTTGGACAGATTTAGCGTTGAAATATCCAGAACCTTATTTTGAGCAAGATGAAAAAGCTGCTTTGTCACCAGAAATTTTGGCGAATTGGTGGAGCGTCATGCAGGATGATACATTAACGCGGCTGATTACCTTGTCATTGCAACAAAACAAAGATCTGCTATCGGCCCGCGCACGTGTCAATGAGGCCCGAGCCGCTTTGGGAATCAGTAAAGCGACGCTGTTGCCCTGGTTGGATGCGAATGGAAGCTGGACGAGAACAGATACTTCAGAAAATTCACCATATACAGGGTTGCGAGGGTTTCACACAGATTATAAGCTGGGAATGGATGCCTCTTGGGAAATTGATGTTTTTGGCCGGCAAAGAGAGAATGTCCGTGCTGCATCAGCAAGCTTGCAGGCAGAACATGCATCGCTTTATGCTAATTGGGTCACGCTTTCTTCTGAGGTTGCTATGAATTATATTTCGCTTAGAGCGCTGCAGGAACGATTGGAGATTGTAAAAGAACAGGTTAAATCTCAGGAAAAATCCATAGAATTGCTGCAAGCAAAACGCGATGCAGGTTTGATAAGTGACTTGCCATCGACGCAGGCAAGCTATACCTTACAGCAGATGCAGGCAGAAATTCCCGAGTTGAAAACGAGTATTTCGGAAACGATGAACCGATTAGCTATTTTAACTGGTTCGTTGCCAGGAAGCTTGCAGGCAACGTTGCAGAAAAATTCAGGACTACCAGATATCAACCCGCAGCTTTATGCGGCTATACCCGCCGATTCGCTTAGGCAAAGGCCTGATATACATGCTGCGGAAAGAAAACTAGCAGCGCAGCTTGCTAAAACGAAAGCGGCAAAGGGAGATTTAAAACCGAAATTTTCCCTGTTTGGGTCATTGGGCTGGGAGTCGGAAAATAGCGGATCTTTGATTTCTATAGGAAGTAAAGGCTTTAGTATTGGCCCTCAAATTAGTTTGCCAATATTTCATGCGGGTGCTATTCATAGAAATATTGATGTACAGACAGAGAAGGAAAAAGAGTATTTTGCAGATTATGAAAATACAGTGTTACAAGCTGTTGCGGAAGTGCGAAATTCATTGACCGGGCTTTCACAGGAAAGAGAAAGAAAAGAGGCGTTGCAAAAAGGCACAAAATCTGCCAAAGATGCATTGGAACTTGCGCAAAACAGCTACGAAAATGGTTTAACTGATTACCATGATGTTTTAGATGCACAGCGTAATTTACTTAAACTGCAGAATGATTATGTAGTGAGTAAAGGGCAGGAACTCACGGATCTGGTGCAGCTTTTTAAAGCTATGGGAGGCGGTTGGTCGCCTTTGGAAAACGATGAGATTAACAATAGTAATATTAAAAATGCAGAAAAAGTGAGGAAACAGTAAAATGAAAGAAAATATAAATTTTATTAATTTGGTTCAAAGAAAAAAGAAAACTGTTTTTATCGTTTTTCTTGTTTTGCTTGTAAGTATAGGCACTTTTTTTTATTATCAAAAAGAAAAAAACCAAGCAGCAAAAGCGGCCAGTGAATTATGCTTATCTGGAAATGTAGATGTTCGTGAAGTGGCGCTTGCCTTCAGGGGAAGTGATCGGATTACCGATATTTTTGTCGAAGAGGGGGATTCTGTAAAAAAAGGTCAGCTATTAGCAAAGCTTGACCCAGAGGAAGTATCATTAAAAATACAGCAGGTGACTTCACAGATTGAAGCCCAAGAAAATGTTGTATTACGTTTGAAAAATGGAACACGACCGGAAGAAATTGCCCAATATGCGGCGAAATTAGAGGCGGCAAAGGCGGATCAGGCGTATGCTGCACAAGAGCTTTCGCGCAAGCAAAATGCATTTGAAAGTTCATCTGGACGTTCGGTGAGCCAGCAGGACCTGGAAGATGTACAAGCCAAGGCAAATGTAGCAGTTGCTAAAAAAAAGGAAGCTGGTGAGGCATATAATCTTGCTTTGGCTGGTGCGAGAGATGAAGATATTGCAGAGGCAGAAGCACAATTAAAAGCATTGAAAGAGGAGCTTTCCCGTCAGTCCTATATTCTGGCGCAAACTGAATTGCGGGCTCCATCGGATGGCGTGGTGCGTTCGCGTCTTTTAGAAGTTGGTGATATGGGTTCACCACAACAGCCTGTTTTTAAATTAGTGCTAAATAATAAAAAATGGGTCAGAGCATATATAAAAGAAACAGACTTGGGGAAAATATATGAAGGACAGAAAGCAGAAGTTTTTATCGATACTTATCATGACAAAGCAATTGACGGACAAATAGGCTATATTTCATCAACAGCAGAATTTACGCCTAAAACAGTGCAAACCGATGAACTTAGAACATCTCTTTTGTATGAGATTCGGGTTTATGTGGAAGATACGGAAAATTTATTGCGCATGGGGATGCCTGCAACAGTAAAAGTAAAACTTTAAAAAAATGAGGATGGGGTTTTATGACGGATGCAAAGATTATACTTGCGGAGCACCTGACAAAAGAGTTTCCAATACATCGATCTACACGAAAAATAACAGCTTTACATGAGGTGGATTTTTCTGTCCTGAAGGGAACACTTACGGCTTTGATTGGGCCGGATGGTGCTGGCAAAACTACACTTATGCGATTGATTGCAGGGCTGATGGAACCATCGGCAGGACAGCTGTTGGTGCTTGGAATGAAAACACAAGGAAATGAGCAAAACATACAGAATCGTATCAGCTATATGCCGCAAAGATTTGGTCTTTATGAAGATTTGACTATCCAGGAAAATATGAACCTTTATGCAGACTTGCATGGCATTGACAAAAATGTAAGAGAAGAGAGATTTTCACATCTTTTGGAAATGACAGGGTTGAAAAATTTTACGGAACGTCAGGCAGGAAAGCTGTCAGGTGGGATGAAGCAAAAACTAGGGCTGGCTTGCACACTCGTGCGATCACCGGAGCTTTTATTATTGGATGAACCAACTGTTGGTGTCGATCCTCTTTCGCGGCGAGAGCTTTGGGAAATTCTGCAGCAATTAGTAAAAGAAGAGGCACTGAGTGTTTTTGTTAGTACAGCTTATATGGAAGAGGCTGCTCTTTGCCAGGAAGTTCTGGTTATGAATGCTGGCCGTTTATTGAAACGAGGAACTCCAGCGGATTTGTGCTCTATTGCCAAAGGCCGCTGTTATAAAGCCTGGCCAAAAGCTAATATGCCAACCCGCATATTACAGACGATGCTGCTTGATGATAAAGAACATGTGGTGGATGCCGTTCCAGAAGGTGGAGCTGTGCGGTTTATCCAGCAGAACGAGAAAGAAAAACCGAGGCCTGAATTGAACGCAGAACCAGTGGAGGAACGACTGGAAGATGGGTTTATGATCTTACTTCATCAGGATAAAAGAAAGCATGAAAAAAATTCTTTATCGAAAAAAAATAAAATATTTTTTTCAGGAGAATATAGTCTGTCAGAAAAGGTGGATATTGAAGTTCGTGATTTAGTTCGTAAATTTGGTGATTTTACAGCGGTTGCTAATACTTCTTTTCAAGTACATGCGGGAGAGGTGTTTGGCCTCTTGGGTCCAAATGGAGCAGGAAAGACAACTACTTTTCGTATGCTTTGCGGTTTGCTGCCAATAACCAGTGGATTTCTGCGTGTTGCAGGAGTGGATTTGCGTACGGCAAGAACACAAGCAAGAGCAAATATTGGTTATGTTGCACAAAAATTTTCCTTATATGGGAACCTGAGTGTGCGGGAAAATTTGTTGTTTTATGGCGGAGCATATGGAATGGCTTCGAAAAGACTGAAACGAAGGATGGAAGAAGTTTTAGAAGAATTCCAGCTCAACGGGCAGGAAGATAAGGCTGCAGGTGAGCTTCCTGGCGGCTTTAAGCAAAGGCTTTCCATGGCGGTAGCACTTTTGCATGAACCCAAAATTTTATTTCTTGATGAGCCTACAAGTGGAATCGATCCACTTGCCAGACGAGATTTTTGGCGACAGATTACAGTTCTTGCCGCAAAAGGAACAACAATTATTATTACGACACATTTTATGGAAGAAGCTGAGTACTGTGATCGAATTATGATACAGGATCAGGGGAAGCTTTTAGCTATTGGAGCTCCGCAGGAAATCAGAGAAAAGGTTGGCACAAAAGAAGCCGGTATGAATGAAGTCTTTATAAAAATTATTGAAAATGCACGTGAACGAAAAAGGCTAGGTGAAAAGTATGATAGATAAAGTTGCTGATGGATTTTGCCGTCGATTAAAGGCCTTGATCTATAAAGAATTTTTGCAAATTTGTCGAGACAGCAGCAGCATTTTAATTGGAGCAATTTTGCCTGTCGTATTGATTTTACTCATTGGCTATGGTATCTCTTTGGATGTGAAGAAGGTGCCGATGGCTGTAGTGATGGAGGATACTTCCCCAACAGCGCAGCACGCATTGGATTTTCTTAATGGTTCAGAGTATTTTTCGCCATGGTATGTGTATTCAATGAATGAAGCAAAACAGTTGTTGAAAAAAAGAGAGGTTGATGCTATTTTACAGGTTCCACCTGATTTCTCAGAGAAACTGCAGAAAAGGCAAAGTTCCCTGCAATTGATTTTGTATGGTGTAGACTCTACAACGGCGATGGCTGTGCAAAGCTATATAGAAGGTAGTGTACGGCAAAAAAACATAGCTTTGTCGAAATCTGTTTTTCCGCAAAAAGGGCGAGTTGTTATTGAAAATCGTATGTGGTTTAATGATGCAAATACCAGTACATGGTATTTTGTTCCCGGGCTTATGATGCTCATTATGACAATTGTGGGTGTATTTCTTACGGCTCTTGTTATGGCACGTGAATGGGAACGGGGAACACTGGAATCGCTATTTGTAACGCCTGTAAAGTTACTGGAGCTTTTGCTTGCAAAGATAATACCCTATTTTTGTATTGCTATGCTGGGCTTTGGTCTTTGTTTGTTCACAGCAAAATTTTTGTATGAAGTTCCGATACATGGCTCCATATGGATTATTATTTTTGCCTCTGTATTGTATTTATTTACAGCACTAGGCTTGGGTCTCGTTATTTCTGCGATAACAAAAAGCCAGTTTTTGGCGTGTCAGGTATCCCTTATCGTAAGCTTTTTGCCCGCATTGATGCTCACAGGATTTTTATATGATTTGCGTTGTGTGCCGGAATGGATTGCCCGTATTGGGGGAGTTTTGCCCTCAACGTATTATTTGGACTTATTGAAATCGCTGTTTTTAGCAGGAAATAACTGGACAATGATTATAAAAAATTGTGGGGTACTGACATTGTATGCTATCTTTTTTTTGGGAATCGCATTAAAAGTAACGAAAAAGAAGGTTGGCTGATATGGAGTATATATATGCATTTTTATGGAGAATCAAATGGATGTGTCAAAAAGAAATGTTATCGACATTAAAAGACCCATCGACACGGGCCATTTTAATTGTACCTGTAATTGTTCAGAGTATTTTGTTTGGGTATGCAGCTACGTACAATTTAGAGCAAGTGCCTTATGCCTGCGTAGATCAAAGTCATAGTCGGGCGTCCGTGGATTTTTTAGCAAAATTGGATGGGACGAAGGTTTTTTACCGGGTTGAAACATTGCTAAATGCTAATGAGATTGCAAATGTCATTGACTCGGGAAAGGCTTTGATGGTGATCCATATTGAACCTGATTTTGCAAGTCATTTAGAAGAAGGCGAAAGGGGAAATATTCAGGTTATTACAGATGGCCGCAATACAATGACGGCATCGGTTGCCAGCGGATATTTAAATCGTATTGTGGATGATTTTAATCGAAGCTGGGGTGGAAATCTCGATGCGATACGACTGGAAACCGTTACTTGGTATAATCCAAATCTCATTACGCGTTGGAATTTTTTGCCGGGCTTAATGGGACTCTTGAGTCTGATTCAGGTTTTGCTTTTATCAGGCTTGTCTGTTGCCCGAGAAAGAGAACAAGGAACATTTGATCAATTGCTTGTTACGCCACTTTCTCCGGCAGAAATTCTCATTGGAAAAGCAGTGCCACCTCTTATCGTGGGATTGACACAAGCAACAATCGTCTTGCTGATTTGCCGGTTTTGGTTTAAAATACCGATGGCAGGGTCAATATTTCCTCTTTATTTAACATTGATTATATTTACCCTGAGTTGTACAGGTATAGGTCTTTCTATTTCGGCAATATCATCTAGTATGCAGCAGGTCATGGTTTATAGTTTTGTTTTATTGCTGCCTATGGTATTATTATCTGGGCTGGCAACTCCGGTGCACAATATGCCGTATATTCTACAAATACTGACCTATGCCGATCCGCTGCGTTTTGCGCTTGAGTCGATTCGCCGGATTTATTTGGAAGGCTGTACAACCGTGGAAATTGCGTTCAATTTCTTGCCGATGCTTGTAGTCGCTGTACTGACCTTGCCTTTGGCAGGATGGTTGTTCCGTAATAAATTAGTGTGAATAATGCAAGAAAAGGTGGATTTCATGAAGAAAATTAAACATGTAAAAAATAATATGCTGCGAGGGGATGGGAATGCAACAAAGGCACTCCTCATCGATGTAGCAGGAAAGTTGATCGCAGAACAAGGCTATGAAAAGACAACAAGTAAAAATATTTGTGAAAGGGCTAAAGCAAATAGTGCAGCCATTAACTATCATTTTGGAAGTCATGAGGGCCTCTATGTGGCTGTTTTGGAAGAGGTTCACCGATACCTGTTGAATATTAAGGATTTGCAGGAAATAGAAGAAAAAAACATATCGGCAAAAGAAAAGCTGGTGCAGTTTTTAGATACATTCATTTTGAATGTATGGAAAAAAGAATGTTGGCAAATCAAGGTTTGGGCCAGAGAATTGATGAATCCTTCTCCATTTATTGCGAAAATCTTATCGGAAAATGCGATTCCAAAATTCAATGTTGTGGTGAAAATTTTCAGTGAATACACAGGCTTATCTAAAAATAATCCGAAGCTTTACAGTTGTATTTTGAGTACAATGGCACCTTTTGCATTGACTTTTTTGGTACGTAGAAACAATACAGAAGTTATAAAATTACTGCCTGTCCGTTATAGTGAAGAAGACTTGATAGAAGATTTGAAAGCATTTGCACTTAAGGGAATTGAAGTGTTTTGCCAGAAATAAGAAAGTTGTTTCAAAAATAGAGGCTTTTTATTGAAGTGCAATATAGGAGATATTGCGAAGATAGTCCTTCTAGCGTAGCTTGATGAAAAATGGTTATATACTAAATGTTGGAATAAGCAAAAAACAAATTGCTTATTCCAACATATTTTTTTGCATAAAAAGAGAGCATAAAGTGAATAACTCATTTATAATTAAAGATACCCCACATTAACCGAAAGAGGTTATCACTCATGCTCGATTTTCAGTTTACTACATTCTTTTTCAACTTAGAAGATCTTTCTATCATCAATGTTATGAAAAATTTGTTCATCTATTTCTTGTTATAAAAAGTTTCCACGAGTCCGTTACTCAGATAGAATTAGGTTAACTGGTATTTGAAATTTTTGTACAAACCATCCTCGAAAGCGATTATGCGTGTCAAGTTGGAACAAAACAAAAACGTTCTATTCATAGATATAGAGTCGTTGAATTTACGGATTATGAAGGTAAGAGTATTCAGCTAGTTACTAATTTATATCATGTTTTTGCCAAAGTAATAGGCAATCTATATAAGGCTCGCCGTGGAGTTGTTTTGTCTAGTTTGTCTGGATATTATTGGTTAATCAATACACCTGCTAAAACAGTATACTTATAATCGTTTTAAAAAGAACTCAACAGGTTTCTGTCTAACATTTTAATGAATTTTTTATTGTCTAAAAAATTGTCAAAGAGAATATCAAATAAGGTTAAAATTGTAATTTCATTTGAAATACTATAGTTAGACTTTAAATCTGTTTTTTTAGGAAGAACAAATTCTTGATCCCAAGAAAATGGTTTATTCTCGTAAGGTGCATCAGTTATAGCAACCATATAAACATGGTTGCTTTTTAATTGTTTGAGCTTTTTATTTATTTTTGTTGACTGATTTGAAGCGTCAATGACTATACAAAGATCCTTTTGTGTACTTAAATTGGTATGTATTTCTAGAGCTTCAAAAGTTGTAATGGTTTGCAATAATATACCAATTGATAAAAATTTTTGAGCAATAATAGATACAAGATGTTGATGGGATTGGATACCTAAAATAAAAAGATGTTGGGATTCTAACATGTTGTTTTTCAAGCAGACGATGTCAATAGGGTTTATTTGTGCATATAGTCTTTCTAATAGTGTTTTGTTATCGTTAAAAAGCGATGATGATAAAATATTGGGATGCTCTGAGATATTTGGTTCTAATTCTTTTTGAATCATATAACGAAGTTCATAAAATCCGCTAAACCCTACTTTTTGTGAAAAACGAATAATACTAGCATCGGATATATCTATTTCTTTTGCAATCACAGAGGCAGTTAAAGAACTAAATTTTTTCAAATTATTTTTTATAAATTTGTATATTTTCCAATCTGTTTTTGTGAATTGGGAACTCATTTCATTAATTCGTGATAAGATGGAAAAAGTCTGTTTATCGTTGTTCATCTTACGCTCCTTATATATATTATAGTCATAGCATAGTACAAAATAAATGCATTGTCCAATTATCTCAGACTATTTACATTCGGGATTATTTCTATGATTTTGCGCAGTAAAAGAAAGTACTTGTTTAAAAAAAATCTAAAAATTGATGCGAAAATGAGTTTATTCTGACAGCTACGATGCTCTATGATTTTTATGGTATGAGTATTCGTTGTGTGTTTTTTTATCATTTAAGTATACTAAAAACGGAAGAATCATGCTATTTTTATATCAAGCATTATTTAATTTTCCAGGTGTATAGGTGATTTTAAAACGGTGAAGTTTAAAAAAATAATATATTTGCAATATTTGCAATTCTTTATTGACAACAAAATTGTAGCATGCTACAATTTTGTTGTCAATAAAGAATTATACTACAAAATGGAGGTAAAAAATGGAAAAAGCAAAAATCTTACTACTTACTCATGGCGGATGGGGAAAAGAACTAGTAGAAAGTTTAAAAATGATCATTGGAAATATTGATTGTGTAGAAGAAATACCATTATTACCACAGTATACTTTTTCTGAATATTTTAATCTTGTAAAAGAAAAATTAAAAATATTTCCGCAAAACACATTGATCATAACGGATTTATTTGGTGGAACAACAACGAATGTAGCTGCTAAATTAGGACAAGAGTTGGGAGTTCAAGTAATCTCAGGGCTAAATGCTCCACTTTTATTAGAAGCTTGCTCAGAAATCATGAATAATGGTACGTATTCGATTGAAGCGTTACTAAAAATAGGAAATCATTCTTGTAAAGATGTAGTTAGAGAAGTAATTGCAAATATAAATAAAAAGAAAAATGAGGATTAAAAATGGCGGAAATTGTATTATGCAGAGTAGACAGTAGATTGATTCATGGACAAGTCATGACAAAGTGGGTAAATCAATCAAGGGCAGAAAAAATTGTTGTTATAGATAATGAATTTGCCAGTGATGAGTTTTTAAAAGAAGTTTGCCTGATGTCAGCGCCGGTGGGGCTGGACGTTGTTTGTTATACGGAACAAGAGGGGATAACAGAATACAAAAAAGATAGTTTTGGGAGTAAAAGAGTATTGCTATTGACTTCGGGATTGGCAAATATGAAATCAGTATATGAAGCTGGTATAAAAACAGAAACAATCCAAATTGGTGGGCTTGGTGGGGCACCAAACCGAAAAGTAGTTTTTCAAAATATAACATTAGATGATAAGGATGTAGAGGTATTAAAATATTTTATACAAGTAGGTGTAAAAGTAATTTTTCAAACGATTCCTGAAGATTTGCCTCAGAGTGTAGAAAATATTTTAAAAAAATATAGACAATGATAATGAAAAGGGGATAAAATCATGAGCATTTTACTTATTTCAATTTCAATGGGTGTGTATTATTGGTTTTCTCGCTTAAGGTTTGGATATACTTTTTCAAGTATGCTGTTGCAGCCGGTGGTTATAGGGGTATTTGTGGGCATTATAACAGGGAACATGGTTTTATCAATGCAGATCGGTGCTGGTCTTCAATTGGTTTATTTAGGAGTAACCTCAACTCCGGGAGGAAATGTCCCAAGTGATCCGGCTTTGGCCGGATGTATTGCGATTCCTTTAGGTGTTTTGGCAAATATGTCACCAGAAGTTGCTATTGCTTTAGCAATACCATTTGGTGTTCTTGGTGTTTTTGTAGATCAATTAAGAAGAACTATTAATGCTGTTTTTGTGCATATGGCAGATCGTTATGCTGAAGATGCAAATACAGCAGGAATTATGAAAGCAGCTTTTTTATATCCGGCACTCCTGGGATTTTTAATTCGCTTTCCAATTGTTTTCGCAATTAATTATTTAGGTGAAAGTGTTATTCAAAATTTATTAATGTTATTACCACAGTGGGTCTTACATTCCTTTGAAATAATGGGCGGAATTTTACCAGCACTTGGCTTTGCAATTACCATAAAAGTAATTGGGAAAAAAGAATTGATTCCATTTTTTGTTGTAGGGTATTTTGCCGTTATTTATTTAAAAATAGATGTTATGGCAGCTGCAATATTTGGTACTTGTCTAGCGTTACTATTGAGAGTGTTTATGTTTGGAAAGGATAGTGAATCTAATGTCTGAAAAAATAAATGATCAAGAAGTTATTACGAAACATGATATTACAAAGTCAATGTTGATTTATTATATGGGGGCAGAACTATCAAATTCTTATGAACGTTTACAAAGCTTAGCGTTTTGTGCATCCATGATTCCTATTTTAAAAAAGCTTTATACAACAAAAAAAGATTTGAGTGAGGCCCTCAAGCGGCATTTGATTTTTTTTAATACAGAAGCAACATTGGGGTCGGTGATTCAAGGGATTACAATTGCCATGGAAGAAGAATATGCAAAAAAACCTTCTGACAGCGCTATTACCGGCATAAAAACCGGATTGATGGGCCCTATCGCTGGAATGGGAGACGCTATTATCTGGGCAGCGCTTATGCCGATTGTAATTGCTATATTTTTACCATTTGCAAAGCAGGGATCTTTTTTAGGCGGGATATTACCACTTATTGTATATCCGGCAGTTACAATCACGATTAGTTATGTGCTTATCCATAATGGTTATAATTTAGGAAAAAAATCTATATTAAGTATGCTAAAAGGCGGAAAAATGAAGTCAATTATTTTTACTGCGAATGTTATTGGGTTAATTATGATGGGAGCTCTATCCGCAAGCTATGTAAAAATTACAACTCCGTTTGTATTAACCATGGCTGAGGGAACAACGATTGTTTTTCAGGATATTTTAAATATGATTGTTCCTGGATTATTACCGTTATGTGCCGTTTATGGAATATATTGGTATCTTACAGAAAAAGGCCCTTATTATAGCAGAATTTTACTTACAGTAGTTATATTTTCAATAATTGCATCGTTGTTAGGGATTCTTTGAGTTTTGATTTATATAACAATCGTTTTGTTTAAAAGAAAATGAAAGGTAGCGGTATTTGTAAATGATGAATATTTTTCAAAAATTTGGATTAAAACAGGTGATCAACGGATGCGGTAAGATGACTGTGCTTGGTGCGAGTGCGGTGGATTATGAAGTCGCTGAGGCGATGGGGAAAGCAGCCAGGGACTATGTAGAAATTGCTGATTTGCTGGTAGTGGCGGGAAAATATATAGCGAAGGCAACGGGAGCAGAAGACGGCTGTCCAACCTGTGGTGCTTCAGCGGGAATTGCTATCAGCACGGCAGCTGTTATTGCCGGATGCAATTTGACCAAAATCGAAGCCTTACCTAATAGTGAAGGCATGAGAAATGAAATTATATTGCAAAAAGGTCATGCGGTGAACTTTGGTGCTTCTGTCACACAGATGATACGGATCGGCGGAGGAAAACCAATCGAAGTTGGCTGTGCCAATCTGGTCGAAGCAGCACATATTGAAGAAGCCATTACAGAAAAAACAGCAGCCTTGTTCTATATTAAATCACATCACGCTGTACAAAAGGGGATGCAGTCGATTAAAGTAATGATTGATATTGCCCACAAACACCATTTGCCGTTGTTGATTGATGCTGCAGCGGAAGAGGATATGAACAAGTATAGAAAGCTTGGTGCAGATTTAGTTATTTATAGCGGCGGTAAGGCTCTTGAAGGACCTACTTCTGGTTTGATCTGCGGTAGAGCTGATTTGTGTAAAGCCTGTCGCATGCAGTATGGTGGTATTGGGCGACCTATGAAAATTGGTAAGGAAGGTATTATAGGATTACTGACGGCATTGGAACGCTATGGAAAACAGATGGAAAATGGAGCTGAACAAAGAGAAAGAATGCAATTACTGCTAGATGATTTAAAGGGGATTTCGGGGTTGGAAGGACGTATTGTCCAAGATGAAGCTGGCAGGGAAATTTATCGTGCCGAATTGACTATCAACGAAAATCTTTTAGGACTGAATGCGACGCAAATTGCTCAAAATTTAAAAATAGGTGATCCTGTAATTTATACTAGAGATTATTTTCTTACTCAAGGAAAGATTTATATTGATCCCAGACCTCTTTTTGAGGGACAGGAAAAAATAATTGTTGAAAAAATTAAAAAAATAATTGCTGAAAAATGATGTGAGGAGACATTAAAAGATGAATAGGATAATAAAAATAAATGTACTGGCAGCCAATATTGAGAATGCAAAAGAACTTGTAGAAGCTGCAGAAGGGAATATATATATTGGTGTACTGGTAAAAAATTTTTCTAGTATAGATATAGCAGTGAATGAAGTAAATAAATTACAAAATCTAAAAATTCCTGTTTCAGTTGGACTGGGTGCAGGCGACCCGACGCAATGGGAAAAAGTAGTCGCAGTCGCAACCAAAACAAAACCGGCACATGTAAATCAAGTATTCCCAGCAGCCGGCTATACTATATCTGCATTAAAAGCAGTGCATAGTGAAGCTACACTTGTGAATGCTTTGGTGCAGCCTGGTGGAATACCCGGGAAAGTATCTATGCTGACAGGTCCGATCAGTAAAAACTTCAAGGAATTTATATCCTGCGAAGCTGTTGCGGCTTTATTTCAGGAAAGTCATATAAAGTCGGTTAAATTTTATCCGATAGGGGGAGACAAACATTTAGATGAAGTGGCAGCTATGGTAAAAGCGTCAGTGGCAGCGGGTATTAAAATCTTTGAACCAACTGGTGGAATTACGTTGGATTCAGTAGAATCGGTTGTAAAAACCTGTTTAGAAAATGGGGCAGAAATAGTTATTCCGCATATTTATACGGCAATGGTAGATAAAAAAACAGGCCTAACAGACCCGCAGGTCGTAAAAAAATTACTGACTCGGTTGCATGCAATCTGATTTGGGTTGTCGCACTAAGAAATTAGTATGGTACCTATTTTTTGTATAAAAATAATCCTAAAACTCGAAAAAATATGAGGGATTATGTAAAGTTTTTAATTATGAAAAAAACAAATCGATACAAAAAGATTATATAGTGTTTGGAAGCTTTTATTCATTAAAACTTGGAAATGCTTAATCTGGGGAGACTTTTACAGGATGATTGAACTGAGGTATAATATTAGTTCAATCATTCTTTTTTTGTTAAATTAAATGTTGTTATTTATTAAATACGAATAAAACAGAATGCGGCTGCAATGCATTTGTTAAATATGAAGAGTTAAAAAGGGATAAAGGAAATGGAACTAAATTTATGATGTTGACAGATATGATATCGTGGACAACTATTGTGTGCTATAGTCTTCTCTATATAGCAGTTTTATTATTATGGTTTCCGTGCAAACTTAGAATTCCAGCATGGAGTATTGTTTTTGGCATGGCATGTATTTTTGGTTTGATGAGTGGTCAAATTGAAGTGTATGCTATTTTTGTCATTATTTTATTCACTTATGCTGTGCAATATACAGAAAGCCAATATAGGTGTTCAAAACGTGCTTTTGCTGGACTTATAGTCTGTTTTCTGGCTTACGGTCTCGGTGCACATAAAATCCCTTATTTTTGTAATTTGAAAGTTTTATCTGATATATATATTAGTAAAGAAGCTGTTCCTTTTACACTCTATATTAATTTTGATAAAACGGTAGTTGGGTTACTTATTTTGGGCTTAACGCAACGGTTACTGTTTCATAAAAAAGAATGGCTTGCTATGTTAAAACAAACTCTTCCTAAAATAGGATTGCTTATTATACTTCTTGTATTTTTTGCCCTTATTGCCGATAAGATTCGTTTTGATCCGAAGCTGCCAGAGAGTTTACCTATTTGGCTGATAACAAATTTATTGCTTGTATGTACGGCTGAAGAGGGATTTTTCCGTGGGTTTATTCAGAAAAACCTTGTTGCTGTTTTTAAGGATTTTCGGTGGGGACATGTCATGGCTGTTATCATTGCGTCGCTGCTTTTTGGCTTTGCTCACTATGCAGGGGGAATTAGCTATAGTATATGGGGTACTTTTGCAGGCTTGGGATATGGATGGATTTATCAGAAAACCAATCGCATTGAGGCTAGTATATTGGCACATTTTTGTTTAAATTTAACCCATTTTTTGTTGTTTACCTATCCGGCACTTGCATAGGTGAAGAAAATTATTCTTGTGTAAAGTTAAAGTATTAATTTTGCTGAAGTTGCTGTATAAAGTGTCCTGGTTGAAGCGTTGTTGCTGTTGCAAACTTTACAATAAATAATTAATTCGCTATAATATGAGTATGAATAAAATTACATTACACAATCCAACTCTTAGAGTCCTGCAGATTTTTGACGCTGTATATAACAGTGTCGATGGAATTACATTTGCTGAAATTTCAAGGCGTACCGACATTGCCAAAGGTACATTGCATCCCATAGTTATGACGCTTTTACACGAAGGATTTCTCCAAAATTTTGGTTCACGAATTGCAATTGGCAAAAATTGTTTTAAACTAGGTTATGCTTATGTACATTCGTTGAATTATTTAAATATTCTTAAGCCGCATATGAGAGATATTATGGTGGCTTGTGATGAAATATGCCAGCTTGGCATATTAGACGGAGGAGACGTACTTTATGTAGAAAAGACGGAACCGAATCAGGCCATACGGATCGAGTCGTCTGCTGGCAAGACGATTGCTGCTTATGCAACCGCTCTCGGAAAATGTCTTCTCAGCGGATTAAGCAATGAGAAGATTATGGAACTTTATCCAAGTGAATTTATAAAATATACGGTAAGAACTACATCAGATTTAGAAACACTGTTTTTGCAGCTTGCGGCAGTAAGAAATGCTGGATATGCTCACGAAAGAGGTGAAACGAATATTGATATAGAGTGTCTGGCGGTTCCAATCAAAATAGCAGATCAGGTTCTGGCATCTATTAGTGTTAGTCTTCCTATATTTCGTTCTACGCCGGAAAAAATCCAGCAAATTTTGTCTGTTTTAAAACTTCATGCTGAACTGATTGAAAAAGAACTTTTGTTACTGCCGATGAAAGCAAATATGTTTTCTGATTAAATTAAAACGAAATATTTTAAAGTGTTTAGATAAAAATATCGCACAACAGCGGACTGTATTTATACAGCCAACTGTTGTGCGATATTTTTTACGTAAAGTATTAATTGAATTTTCATTAAATTCTTGACAACTCATATTTGATTTGCTACTATAATGGTAAAAGTAAGTATATACAAACTAAGTAAGTATATACGAACAAAAGAGAGGAGATAGTCAAATGAATGCAATTCACGTGAGTGAAATGGATAATGTGGCAACCGCATTAGAAATTCTCAAAAAAAATGATGTTGCTCTTGGCGTAACTGTTCTTCAAGATATTCGTAAAGGCCATAAGTTTGCAACGCTGGCGATAAAAAAAGGTGAGCCCATTATAAAATATGCTGCGCACATCGGCATTGCAAGCTGCGATATAAAAGCTGGGGAATGGGTACATATACATAATATTGAAAGTGAACGCGGTAGAGGTGATACGGACAGTAGTGTAAGAGATATTAAACAGAAGGTGTATGGACAATCCGCGATTGCACAAAATGATAAAATATACAAGCTTAGGGGATATAGACGAAGTGATGGAAGTTTTGGCTTTAGAAATCAAATTCTAGTGATTCCTAGTGTACATTGTGCCAATAAAGTGGTTGAAAGTATAGCCAATACTATAACCTATAGTGATGGAATCAAAAATGACGAAACGAACGTGGTTTATGTTACGCACCAGCATGGATGCAGTGAATTGAATTATGATGCAAGACAAACACAAGGTGTCCTGGTAGGAACGGGAGCTAACCCGAATGTATATAGTGTTTTAGTGGTCGGGCTTGGTTGCGAGGGGGTTCCGGCAAAGACTGTTGCAGAGAAAATCAAAGAAAGAGCACCTTATAAAAATGTAGAGTACTTTACGATTCAGGAAGTGGGCGGGGTTGGAAAAAGCATTGAAAAAGGAATACAAATTGTCAAAAAAATGCTGGCCGAAGCAATGAAAATGGAAAAAAGCGAAGGGGATTTGTCAGATGTAGTCTTGGGTACGGAGTGCGGCGGCAGTGATAGTTTTTCAGGTCTTAGTGCAAACCCAAGTCTTGGTAAAGCTTCCGATATGGTGATTCAGCACGGCGGCAGTGTAATTTTGGCTGAAACAACAGAACTAATCGGTGCGGAACACATTCTCGCGAGCAGAGCGGTAAATAGCACAGTAAAAGATGCGATTCTGCAAACGATTAAGGGTTTTGAAGACAGCATAATAAAATCGCATGCCGATATGCGTGGTGCCAATCCCAGCCCGGGAAATATTGAAGGCGGTCTGAGCAGCATAGAGGAAAAATCATTGGGTTGTATCTATAAAGCTGGTAATCAACCTGTTGTGGCAGTGAAAGGATACGCCAAACAGATAACCGATAAAGGTCTTACTTTTATGAATACACCGGGTAATGACATAGAGCAGCTAAGTGGTATGGTGGCTGGTGGTTGTAATATTTGCGTGTTCACCACAGGACTTGGAACCCCAACGGGAAGTGCCATTACACCGACAATAAAATTAGCATCAAATTCAGCGGTATTTCAGACGATGAATGATTCCATAGATTTGAATGCAGGGACTGTAATAGAAGGGACAAAGAACCTGCAAGAAGTGGGTGAAGAGATTTTAGATTTTATTGTGGCGGTAAGCAATGGCACCCTTACCAAAGCAGAGATCAACCGACAAAATGATTTTTCTATTTGGCGACTCGCTACAACGGTTTAATATATTTTAGATGGAGGTTAAATGATATGGATTTACAATTACAAGAAAAGGTCATTTTTGTAACAGGTGGTGGAAAAGGTATAGGGAGCGGTATTACACTTGCTCTGGCCAGAGAAGGAGCGATTCCTATTGTTCTTTCACGGTCGGAAATCTTACCGGAATTCAAAGAAAAGCTGGAAGCCCTGACAAAACATTATGAATTTATTCAAGTTGATTTGAATGAAACGGATAAAATTCAACCGATCGTCGAGGCAGTGGTAAAGCGCTGGGGGTCGATTTATGGTATCGTCAATAATGCTGGGGCGAACGACAATAAAGATTTAGAAACAACTTCTTGGCAGGAGTTCGAAAAGAGCCTTCATGGAAATTTGACACATTATTATGCACTTGTTCATTCGGCTGTGCGGCATCTTAAAGACAGCCGGGGAGCTATTTTAAATATTTCTTCCAAGACAGCTCTTACGGGACAGGGGAAAACCAGCGCCTATGCGGCAGCAAAAGGGGCGATTTTGGGACTGACACGGGAGTGGGCCGCTGCTTTGGCAAAAGATCATGTACGAAGCAATGCGATTGTAGTCAGTGAATGTTGGACTCCACTCTATACAAAATGGATTCAATCATTTGATGATCCTAATGCAAGAAAAAAGATTATTGCGGACAAAATTCCCTTTGAACATCGTTTTACATCGATTGAAGAAATTGCGGATATGGCAGTTTTTCTGCTGTCACCTCTTTCATCACATACCACGGCTCAGTGGGTATTTGTAGATGGTGGTTACGTTCATATTGATAGATCCTTAAGTTAAGGGAGGAGGGGAAATAATGAGTGATAATAGCAGCAACAAAAATATTAAGATAGCAGCTTGTTTGGTTACGGTACTGTTTTTTCTATGGGGTCTAAGTTATGGTTTGATTGATGTTATGAATAAAAACTTTCAAAATCAGTTGGGTATTACAAAAGCAACATCGGGTCTGTTGCAGGCAGCTTATTTTGGTGGGTATTTTGTCATTGCCACACCGGCATCAATGGTAGCAAAGCGATTTGGGTTTAAAGGCGGAATTATCATGGGGCTTTTCCTTTATGCATTAGGTGCTTTGCTTATAGTTCCGGCAAGTAATGCCCACAGTTTTCCTATCTTTTTATGTGCATTTTTTGTTATTGCCTGCGGTCTTGGCAGTTTGGAAACAAATGCGAATCCATATATCACCAAACTTGGTCGGGATGAAGGGGCCGCATGGCGTATTAATATTGCCCAAAGCTTTAATGGTGTTGGCCAGTTTATCGGGCCAATCATTGGGGGCACATTATTTTTCTCAATCGCCCAAAGTAATGATATAGCGCAGAATATGCATAATGTTCAGTTGGTTTATGTTGGTATTGCAGCAATTGTTTTATGTATGCTCTTTTTATTTCTTGTTACTAAAATGCCGGAAGGTGCTGAAATTTCAGGTGGCGAAAATTCTTCAGAAGGCACAGGATCCTATCATCAATTGTTTAGCTATAAGCATTTTAGACTTGGTGCATTGGCACAGTTTTTATATATTGCTGCTCAGGTCGGCGCCGGTGCATTTTTTATTAATTACAGTGTTGAACACTGGAATGGACTTTCCGATAGCAAAGCATCTTACTTCTTTGGTATTGCATTAATAGCATTCATGATCGGAAGAATTATAACGACTCCTTTAATGAAAAAATTCAGCCCTGGTAAAATTCTAGGGGTGTATTCACTGCTTAATGCGATTCTTATGGTTTGTTTGAATTTTGCCACGGGCAGTTTAAGTATATTCTTGTTGATCGCATCCTTCTTTTTTATGTCAATTAGTTTCCCAACGATTTTTGCTTTAAGTGTTGTGAGGATTCCTGATAATCTTGTCAAAACGGCTTCAAGTATAATTATTATGAGTATCGTTGGTGGAGCAATTATGCCATTTTTCATGGGGCATGTTGCCGATAATTTTGGCACAGCTGCTGGATATCTGCTTCTTTTACCTTGCTTTTTATTTGTTGCGTGGTATGGATTTAAAGGCTGCGAAGCTATATAAAAAGCCAAGACTTTTCGAAATAGAAATAATATAAGGAGATAATAGGATGCTAGAAGTTGTTGATAGTCACTTTCATATTTGGGATTTGAACGTATTGCACCTGCCATGGCTGGATTCATGTGCTGGTATAAAAAAAAGCTTCAGTGTTGATGATTTATGCAAAGCTTATGCTACACATGAAGTTGATTTTAAAGGCGGCGTTTTTGTCGAGGTTGACTGTGATCTTGCTATAAAGGAAGATGAATACATTTTTAATCTAAAGAGTTCTAAGATTTTAGCCAGAATTATGCGTGCGCCGCATTTATGTGCTCATATGCGGCTTCCTATGGGAATCGTTGGTGTTCGCGAACCGCTCCATATTGACACGTCACCGCGGGGGCGATGCTTAGAACAAAGTTTTCTTGATGGGCTTGAAGTTTTGGTGGATCGAAATATGATCTTTGAGAGTTGCAATCGAGTGGAGGAACTGGAAGATCTATATCAGGCAGCAGTGCAGGTTCCCAAGGCAAAAATTGTTATCAATCATTGCGGTAATGTCAAACAAATGACGTCGGATTATAAGCGAGTTATGATAAAGCTGGCGAAGCTGCCAAATGTGTATTGTAAGGTTTCTGGCTTTGTTACCAAGGATAAAGTTTTTGTGAAAAATCTATTGGATTTTTTGACGGGTGAATTTGATGCTTCTAAACTGTTGTATGCTTCAAACTTTCCCGTTGTTGAATTGTACTCGTCCTTTGATGAACATTTACGTACACTTAGAGAATATTTTGGTGATGATGCCGACTTCTTTAGTAAAAACACCAAAAAGCTTTATCAAATAAACAAACCGCAAATATTTGCCAGTGTAATCAGACTTCGTCCCGAAAAAGCAGAGTACTATAAAAAACTGCATGCGAATCCATTTGCTAGTGTAAATAAAAAGATAAAAGAATGTGGTATTACAAAATATCAGATTTTTAATCGTGAGGATTTACTCTTTTCTATTATGGAGTACTGCGGGGATGATTTCGAATACGATATGGCAAAGATGGCAAAGGATTCTGAAACACAGAGATGGTGGAAGGAAACTGACCCATGCCAAATGCGCATTGACGGCGCGCTTAAAAATGAGTGGTGGGCTGATATGAAGCTCGTATATGATCTTAACAAAGCAAGAATAGATAAGTAGATTTATATCATGTGTTTATGAAGGGGATACTAAAATGAATTGTAAATATATTTGTCCGATTTTAACATCGATCAATGAAGATGGAACTGTAAATTATAAAGAAATGCATGATTTATATGATCAAATTCTTGGGGCTGGTATTGATGGGGTATTGGTTGGCGGGAGTGCCGGTGAATTTTATGCTTTTACTTATGAGGAAATCAAGGCGATGATTGTCGATGCGGCGAAGCATATCAATCATAAAGGTTTTGTATTAGCTGGTACAGGTCGGATGGCTAAATCGGAAACGATTTCCTTGTCTAATATTGCGATTGAGGTCGGAGCAGATGCCGTTATTATTGTTGGTCCATATTATAGTGCCTGCAACCAAGAAGACGTATTTCATTATTATGATGAAGTTATAGGCCAAATTCATGGGGATGTTTTCTTATATAATTATGCGGATCGTACTGGCTATGATGTATCGGTTGATACGATTTTACGCCTGCTGCTTAAACATAAAAATTTTGTAGGTGTGAAAGATACACATCCTGTACTGCGTCATACACAGAAATATATCCAGGAAGTCAAGAGTAAATATCCTAATTTTCAAGTGTTTACGGGCTATGATAACAATTGTATTCCATCGGTTATTTCTGGCGGGAATGGTTGTATTGGAGCCTTATCCAATGTCTATCCAGAACTTTGTCATAATGTTGTTGAAGCTTTGCGCCAGGAAGATCTTCCGAAAATTAAAACCATGCAGCGAGAAATTGATAAACGCATGAAATTTTATGAAATATATACACCATTTAATCCGGTTATGAAATGGGCGATGAAGGAATTAAATAAACCGATGCAGGAAAACTGCAAGGAACCATTAACACCATTGACGGATGAAGTGAAACAGTCCTTAAATGAAATTGCCTGTGATCTATGGCGGAAATAAACTGATTTAGATTTTACAATTAAATTGTAAAATGTTTAGAAGCTATTATAAATCGTCTTCAAAAAGAAAATAATGCCTCATTCTTACAATATCCATAAGAAATATTCTTTGGATATTGTAAGAATGAGGCATTGTTCTGCTTAATAGGGGTGAAAAACATCATTTAAATATCTACTGATTAAGATTTTTTTCTATTTCGAGTGCAATGTGCTTTTCTTTACGGTAACGTAAAGGTGTATCACAGTAAAATTTCTTGAAATGCTTACAAAATGTCGGCGTATCTTTAAAACCGCAGGAATAAGAAATTTCAGTAATGTTTATATCCGTAGTTTCTAACATATTCACAGCAACTTGTAAACGGAATTGTAAAAGATATTGTTGAGGTGATATAGTATAACTATCTTTAAATAAACGATATAGATAGGTACGGTCAAGATTGACATGTTTTGCAATATCGGTGATTTTTATATTGTAACTATAATTGTGATAGATATAATCAATGGCAGCTTCAACATAGGCAGACTTTTCATTGATATGGGAGACTTGTTCAAGCATATAGGAAAAACATTGATATAGTTGACTCAGTGTGGAATATTCATTGTTATTGAAGTTTTCATAATGGTAAATTAAGTCAAGTAAGCTGTTTTGCAGTTTGCCATTGCTTTTATCATGAAAGATTAATGCACTTTTTGATAAACTGCAGCGTTTTAAAATATCGGCAGCTTCATAGCCGTCAAAACTAATCCAGCAGTATTTCCAGGGATCAGAGTCATCGGCCTTATAAAATGTGGATTCACCGGGACAAATCAAAAAGGCGTCATTTTGTTTTAGTTGATAGCATTTGTTGTGCACATAATAAGACCCTTTTCCCGATACGATGTAATGTAGAAGATAATGTTGGCGAATAGCTGGTCCAAAAGCATGTGAAGCGGAGCAGTGCTCCCATCCTCCATAATATAATGTTAGTGAACGGCTTAGATTTGATTGTGCAGTAAACTCTTGAAATTCACCTCGCATATGAAAAATCCTTTCATACTTATAATATAGATTTTAAACAGGATATACAACATAACGACAATTTCTTGAAACAATCAGCATAGAAATACATCTAGCATATATTATATACTAGATAGAGTATCATTCACAAGAAAAGAGAAGGTTTTGTCATGTGCCAGATAACTTCTTAAAGGTCTTAAAATGGGAAATTATTATTACCGTAACTGTAAATACCTAATTTGTTTTCAATACGGTTTGTGAGGAGAAGTTGAATTGATTATTTTTGATGAGAAAAGTAAAACCTTTCATTTAAAAAGCAACAAAAGTAGTTATATTATGAAAGTCTTAGATAGTGGGCATCTTTTGCATCTCTACTGGGGACATACGCTTAGGACTGATAATTTGGACTATATTGTTAGACTGAAGGAATGGGGTAGTTTTTTAGCTAATACAGATAATAGGGAGAGGTTTCATTTGGAATCTTTACCGCAGGAATATCCTGGATATGGGGCTACCGATATGCGTGTACCTGCTGTAGAACTTGAATATGCAGATGGTACGTCGGCTACTGATTTTCGTTATATTTCGCATAAAATTATTTTAGGTAAGCCGCCACTTATTGGGCTGCCTGCTACGTATGTAGAGAATGACAGTGAAGCACAGACTTTAGAAATTATTTTGTGCGATGCAGCTAAATCGGTAGAAGCAATACTATCTTTTTCTGTTTTTGATGGTTATGAAACGATTGCTCGTTCTGTCAAAATTGTTAATAAAAGTAGTAGCCCTGTCAAAATACAACGCGTGCTGAGTGCAAATGTTGATTTTAAGGAAAATAAATTTGAAATGATTCAACTTTCTGGGTCTTGGGCGAGAGAACGCCATATCATTCGTACGCATTTACGCAGCGGTGGACAATGCATTGAAAGTCGCAGAGGTGCTAGCAGCCATGCGCAAAATCCATTTTTGGCATTGATCAGACCAGAAACAACAGAACAGAGCGGCGATGTTTATGCTATGAGTCTGGTCTACAGTGGCAATTTTTTAGCGAATACAGAAGTTGACATGTACGGTAATAGTAGAATGCAGATTGGTATGAATCCATTTGATTTTACTTGGTTATTAGAATCAGGTGAAGAGTTCCAGTCTCCAGAAGCGATTCTTGTTTATTCGGACAAAGGTTTGACAGGAATGTCCCATGTTTTTCAAAACTTTTATAGCAAACGTTTGATGCGTGGTACCTGGCGAGATAAAGAACGGCCTATTCTAATCAACAATTGGGAAGCTACTTATTTTGATTTTAATGAAACCAAAATAAAAGCCATTGCGAAACAGGCGAGTACTTTCGGCATTGAATTATTTGTCTTAGATGATGGCTGGTTTGGTGAACGTGACAGCGATAATTGCTCGTTGGGGGATTGGTTTGTTAATGAAAATAAACTCAGCGGCGGGTTAAAGAAGCTTGTTGATGAGATTAATGACATGGGGCTCAAATTTGGTATTTGGTTTGAACCTGAAATGGTTTGTCCGATTAGTAATTTATATAAAATGCATCCAGATTGGTGTTTGCATATTGATGGACGTAACCGTTCACAAGCTCGCCGTCAGCTTATCTTAGACCTCACCCAGAAAGAAGTGTGTGATTATATAATTAAAGTTGTTAGTGATGTACTAAAAAGTGCCAATATTGAGTATGTGAAATGGGATATGAATCGTAATATGACAGAAATCGGTTCAACTAAACTTCCCCCACAGAGACAACGTGAAACGGCTCATCGATATATGCTCGGTCTTTACTATATTATGGATACAATTACGGCAAATTTCCCTGCTATCTTATTTGAAAGTTGCTCTGGTGGCGGCGGACGTTTTGATCCAGGTATTCTTGCTTACATGCCGCAAACCTGGACTAGTGATGATACAGATGCGATGGAACGGCTTAAAATACAGTATGGCACGTCCTTAGTTTATCCTAATATTGCTATGGGCTGTCACGTTTCTGCTGTTCCCAATCATCAGGTACAGCGTGTTACTCCATTTGCGACACGTGGTATTGCTGCTATGGGAGGCAATTATGGTTATGAGCTTGATCTAACGAAACTTAGTGCTGGAGAAAAGAGACAAATTAAAGCTCAAGTTGCATTTTATAAGGAAATTCGTAAAGTTATTCAATTTGGGGAATTTTATCGTTTGAAGAGTCCATTTGAAGGTAATGAAGTCGCTTGGACCTTTGTATCTAAAGATAAAAGCGAAGCAGTTGTCAGCTTTTTCCGCCAGAGTGCTGAGCCTAATCCTAATTTCACTAGCCTGCGTATTGTAGGGCTTGATCCAAACGGACAATACCAAGATAGGCTTACTGATACCATATATGGTGGTGACGAACTCATGTATGTAGGACTTAATGTACCAGATACAGTTTCTGGTAATGTGAATATTGATGGATCAGGTGGAAGAGACAAACTATTTGCCGGAATGGTTTCACCAATAATCAACGGAGATTATGCAGCATTTATTTGGCATCTGAAAAAAATACAATAAATAAAAGTATCTTCTGATAGTATAAATATAATAAAAGCACACAAATTTTGATGGAAATATTTTTCAACATTTGTGTGCTTTTTTTATATTTTTTATTATAAAAAAGTTAACATAATGAATAGAAACAACTGTTATGAATATATTCGTGCCAAACTATGTTTTTAATTACAATGTTATATTATGGAGGAATGGAAAAGGGCAAAGTATAATTTAACAGCAAAAATCGACGAAGCTACTGTCGTAACAGTAATTTGCGGCTTGCGGTCGATCCCTGTAAACTGTATTCTATAAATATATATATTTATAATAATGGAGGAATGAAAATGACAACTACAAAAATAACACAACGGGCAAGGCTGGCTTGGTTTAGAATTATTAGTGTTGATAAAGCTAAACGTTTGCAATCAATTATTTTCGCAACATTATTATTTGTATTTTCCAGTAGTACAATTACTGCGGCAAATGCAGTGTATAACTCAGATCCAAATGGTGAATACACGTATCAGACTGCTACCATTGTCGATATAGCGAAATCAAACCAAGTCAAAAACTATAAGCAAGATGACTATGCATTAGTTAAATTGAAGAAGGGGGATTTTGTTTATGCTCTTTATACTGCAGGCGGTGCTAGTGATTTTTATACGAATCAAGAAACGCTTCAGGCTGCACATTCTGCTAGAGAGCTTGCCGAAAAATTACAGGTATTTAAAAACAATGAATGGGGTGATCGGCAGATTATTGCCGCTTATCAAATCAAGTTACCGGAATCAGTCAATTTCATTGAAGTTGCTGGTGGACAGTGTAAGGCAAATATAACGTATGGAATTGGCGGGGGACAGCAGTACTTAATTCCTAAAGATTGTCTGTCTGGACCAGTTGGCTATTTTGTCTATGAAAACAATACATTGGTATGCGTTTATAAAAAACCAAACATTACTATTCCAAAAGTTGGATCAGGTGGAGAAATTCCGTTTGTCACGAATCAGATTTGATCTTGCAGACACTCAAACATTTAATTTATTAACATATGAAAAAAAGTGATTCCGGTATATGGTAGGAATCACTTTTTTAGCGTGCAATTTTTACAAGGTTTTAGGTTTCAGTCTCAACTGAGATCGTCAAAGAATTTTGCGTTGAAAGAAACAATATCCTCGTTTTTTAGATCAGGATAGGGTTTATGGCCTTTTTCGTATTGGTGACAGCATTCTTTGGCTTGCTGCATTTTTTTGTTGCGATACGTATCAAGTTTGTCAAAAATTTTTGGTACTATATTATATATTCTGACTGTATGAGTCATGATGGATACCCTCTTTCTGCTTATAGTTAAAAAGATTCTTTCTTTTATTATTAACAAAATTGATGGAAAAGGGAAATACAATTATAGCATATCTATATAGTTAAAAACTATATAGATATGCTATAATTAAACCGTTGGAATCTTTGTAGATGGAGGCGGAAATACGTTATGAATGTTATTCAAATGCGGTACTTTTATGAGGTCTGCCGTTGGCAAAATATCACAAAAGCTGCAGAAACTCTGCATGTATCACAGCCAACGGTTAGCGTAGCGATGCAGACACTTGAAGCAGAAACGGGGCTAAATCTCTTTCGACGTAATGGTAAAAAGATTCTTATTTCAAGAGATGGAAATATTTTGTTGGCGAGGATTCGTCCTATATTAGAAGAAATAGATCATTTGGAACATGAAATCAATGATATGACGCATAGGCGAAATCATATCCGTGTGGCAGTACCTCCACAAATTGGTATGCATATTACACCACTATTATTAGGGAAATTTCGAGAAAAATACCCGGAAATTGTAGTGGAAATTATTGAAACTGGGCCAGTGAATTCTCTGCGTATGTTAAAGGATGAGAAACTGGATTTAGCACTTATGAATTATACCGAGGATTGTGACGAAAGCTTTACTTATCGAAAACTTGGTGTGGCAGAATGCTGTTTTTGTACCTTCAAGAGTTCATATTTTGCTCAGAGACCGTTTATTACCATAGAGGATATAAAAGATGAAGTTTTGGTTCTGCTGGATGGTACATTCAATCTCACGCATTTAGTCCATCAGGTATTTACGAAGCAAGGTTTTAAACCGAATGTGATACATTATTCACCTTATTTGCATACAGTGAGAAATCTTGTAAGGCAAAAAATTGCCTCGTCTTTTTTGATGCGGCATGCAATTTTGCCAGATGATGATATTATATCGATATCAGTAAAAGAGCCGCTGTATCTTGAGGCGGGCATTGTAATGAAAAAAGGTCGGCAGATTTACACTGATGAACGAATTCTCATCAAATTTATCAAAGAAAATTTTATGTAAAAAAGATTCTCGTCAAAAACAAAATTCATTAGCTGAATAGCAGTATGTTGTTTTGCGTTGAAATTATAGAACGAAAGTTTTATAATTATAAGATTATTGATTATCTTTGTGTAAATTAAAAAAATGTAAATTTTCTTAATTTCTAAAGTAGAGAAAGGGTGGATTTTTGAATTTGCGATACCAAACAGCAAGTATAGATGATATTGATACACTCATAAAAACAAGAATTCAAGTATTACGTGCAGCTAACAAACTGAATGATGATGTTGATATGTCCATGATAGAACAAGAATCATATAAGTATTATAAACACAGCTTAGCAAATGGAACACATATTGCATATTTAGTTTATAAGAATGCCCTTTTTGTAGGAGCCGGTGGCGTGAGCTTTTATAGAGTCATGCCTACTTATGAAAATCCAAGTGGTGAAAAAGCTTATATTATGAATATGTATACTGTACCCCAATATCGTAAACAAGGCATTGCAATAAAAATGTTAGATTGCCTTGTTAAGGAAGCAAAATCGAGACATATTACATTTATTTCGCTTGAAGCAACAACTATGGGCAAACCATTGTATAAAAAATATGGTTTTGTGGAAATGGAACATGAGATGTGCTTACCAATTTTATAAGACGATAAAACGGCAGGTGTTGGTGTAAGTCACAGAGTGACTCACGTTTTCAAAAAAAGTGTGTTATTTCGTGAAACTTGATGGTTTGAAAAATGTCTTACCTGTGATCATCTTTCGGGACAAAAAAACAGGAACCGAATGGCTCCTGTTTTTACTGTTGATACATTTAGGCAATTTTAAAAATTACTAACGATTTTATCATATCCTGAATCCATAGCTTTATTCAATGCAGTGGTTATTGGTGCTTTATATCCAACATTTCCAACGAGTGTGGCGACATTTTCTGAATCTCCAGTTGTTTGGAAGGCAGTGAGTTTATCTTGGCTTGTATTATAAAACTTGTATTTTAGTTTAGCTTTTGTTTCTACCTTTGTGGAAAAGAAACTCATATGTCTAGTGCTTATTAAATTTGTTATTTCCATCGCAACAACATAATCAGCTTTTGTTTCTTTGGCTACTGCGGCAAATACATCTTTTTCTGGTAATTCCATATTAGAGGCATCATAACCAGCGGTATGTAAGGCTTTTTGTACATCTACGTCAGCGACAATATTGAAGCTCTTTGTTGTAAATTCTTCCGCATATTTGGATTGAACAACGTCTTTTACGAAATCTTTTGTTTCTTCGGTAGTATTTAGATATGGAATAATTGCAACAGTGTAGTTTTTCTGAGTTACTGTTGGTGTTGATTCTGCAAATACCGTTGTTGTTGATAGTAAGAATAATAGTAGGAATAATAAGATTTTTTTCATGACTACAGCTCCATTCATCGTTTTAAGTACATTCTTTTGGATTTTATCATGTAAAAGATCATATTGCAACTTGTTTGATGTTAAAAATGCAAATATTGTGAATACCTAAATATGGAAAAATAGTAGTACAGGTGATATGATATGAGAAGGCTTTTATCAAAAAGAGCTGTATAAGTACGTAAGGAAATCCTGAGAATATCGATGAATGATTCGTTGAAACTCTTATCGTATGGATTTGTTAGTCTTAAAACGCTCAGATTGAGGCTAGAAAATTATAGGGGATATTATATAAAATGTTATTTCATAAAGATGTTATGAATTTAGCTATTCCGGTTATGGTGGAGCAATTTTGTATATTAATCATGGGGTTTTTAAACTCAATTATAGCTAGTAGTTTAGGAAAAGAAGTTGTTTCTGCAATCGGCATGATTGATTCTTTTAATATAGTCATAATATATGCTTTTTCAGGACTCGCAATAGGTGGAACGGTCCTTGTTGCGCAATTTTATGGAAGAAAAGAACGTAATTTATCGAATGAAAGTGGAAAGCAGATATTGTATATAGGTACATTTATATCAATACTTATAACTATAATAATAGGATATTATGAACACACGATCTTATATTTTTTGTACAATGAGGCAGAGCCTTGTGTTATGGAAAATGCTATTTCTTTTTGGGAAATAACAATATTTACCTATCCATTTATTGCTATCGAATTAATTATTTGCGGGATATTTCGTGGTGTAGGAAATACGAAATTGCCGATGTTCATTAATATTATTATGAATATGTTGAATATTCTATTGAGTTATACTTTTATATATGGGGTACAATTTCATACACAAGAATATTCTTTTGAAATTACAGGGCTTGGAATCGTGGGGGCGGCATTAGGAATAGGAATTTCACGCATAATTGGTGGATTACTGGCAATTGCCTTTTATGCACATGGTATTGGTTTTTTAAAGATAGGAAATCCATTTTATTTTAGACCAAATTTGGATTTAATTAAAAAGATTTTTAGTGTAGGTATTCCTGCAGCAATAGAAGCATTGCTTTTTAACGGTGGTAAAATTATTACACAGATTTATATTGTTAGTTTGGGCACCGAAGCAATTGCCGCTAATTATATTGCAATCTATATTTCGGCAATGTTGAATATACCAGGTAATGCATTAGGTGTAGTTGCTACTACAATGGTTGCACAATCTATCGGGAAAAGAAATATTGCTAAAGCAAAGGAAAACGTAATATACATACTAAAGCTCGCCACAGCTTGTTTAACAATATTTGCCTTGACATGTATTCCATTTTATCCGGGGGTTGTACTCTGGTATACCAGAGACTTGGTTATTACAAAAATGGTTTTGGATTTATTGATTATGAATTCTGCTTTTATGGTAGTTTGGGCAATATCTTTTGTTTTGCCGGCTGGATTAAAAGGGGCTGGAGATGCCACGTATACAATGATTATTTCATTGCTAGGAATGTGGATCTTCAGAATCTTTGGCGGGTATTTATTGGGTATAAAATTAGGCTTTGGCATTGAAGGGGTATGGATGGGTATGTTTGTTGATTGGTTATTCCGTGGTAGTTTCTATATAAAACGACTGGCTGGAACAGCTTGGTACAAGCATAATATTTGTTAACGTGTTTCAAAATAAGGCAAACTTTTAGAGTGGATAACGGGTAAAGTAGTTTATAAAAAGAGACTGACAGAATTGGAGATGTAAGTAATGAAAGTTATTGGTATAAATGGAAGCCCTCGTAAAGAGGGGAACACAGCGATATTAATTCAAACCGTATTTAAAGAACTCAATCAGCAGGGGATTGAAACAGAATTGATTTCCTTATCTGGGAAAAACCTTAAAGGCTGCATAGCCTGTAAAGCCTGTATGAAAAATCAAAATCAGCAATGCGTTATCAAAAATGATGATTTTAATGATTGTTTGGGGAAAATGATTAAAGCAGATGGGATTATTCTTGGTTCTCCCGTGTACTCTGCCGGAGTGACTTCACAGATCAAAGCTCTTATTGATCGAGCTAGTATCGTGTTAGCAGCGAATAAAGGTTTATTAAAACATAAGGTTGGTGCTACCGTAATCGCTGCTCGTCGAGGCGGGGCAATAAGTGCGGCTGATACGTTAAATCATTTTTTGCATAGTAAAGAAATGTTTCTCGTTGGTTCAACCTATTGGAACATGGTCTACGGCAATGAGATTGGCGAAGTGGAACAAGATCAGGAAGGTATGAACAATATGAAAAATATCGGCGAAAATATGGCTTGGTTATTGAAAAAAATTCAAGGGTGTTAATTTTTTTTAGATGCTTTACTACACGGGTTGATGAAACGTAGTTTAGTATTATTTCTTGCTATCTTGATCTAGAGAATATTCATTGGCTGTGATTATTTTTAGCATAAGTTGCTATTGGTGTGCCGGAAGAAAATAAATAGAATATGTGTTAATTTAGTACGATGTATTATATAATAAGAAAAATGACGTGCATTACAATATAATTGAAAATAGGAGACCTATCTGATATGAAAGATCCGAAACTTATCCAGAGCTTTGAAGAATTAAATAGTATGTTGATGCATGTAGCAAAAGAGTCACCAACGTATCAAAAGATTGCAGTGTATATAGAAAAAAATTATCTTCGTATAATTTTTATGACAGCAAATGAATTGGCAGATCAGTTGGGGATTAGTCAGGGAAGTGTATCCAGGTTTTTTATTGCTTTAGGATATCGGGGCTATAATGATTTTTTGAGAACTTTGCAGAATATTGTAAGTGAGAAATTGACAGCTCCACAACGGTTGCAGTATAGCAAACAACATAAAAAGCAAGACAATCCATTGCGGGATATTCTTGACATTGAATTGGCGAATATGGATGAACTGATTAATATTATGCAAGGGAAAGCTTATGAAAATCTTATAAATATGATTATTTCCGATAAACAGTTGATTTTGCTTTCTGCAAGAATGTCAGCTACTATTTTGCCATATGTTGGTTATATTTTGAATAAAATGCGATCCAATGTTTTTCAGTTAATTCCTAATTCGCCAATGTGGGACACTCTTGAATTGTGTAATCCGGAGGATGTAAATATAGTTACGGTAATGTTTCCTCGTTATCCTAAAATACTTGTACAAAAATGCAGTTCATTAAAAGAAAAGGGTTTCCATATTGCGGGCGTTACGGATAATCATTTTTCACCTGCAATGAATTTTTGTGAATCTACGGTATTTGTACCAGCAACAACTTCGTCTATTTTTGATATTTATAGTACACCAATTGCTTTTTTTAATTTGTTATTACGTGATGCAGCCAAGCAAATGCCAGAACTAGATCAAAGGATGGAACAGATTGAACAAATCGAACGAGAAAATGAAGTTTATTTTAAATGAACATTTGTAACTTTGTAATTTTCTAGTTGACTTTTAATTTAGGGAAGATTATAATAAAAGAAATTGAAGACAGTTGAAGAAGCAAAGGCGCTTTATTTCCGAAAACAAGGAAGTAAAACGTCTTTTTTTTACATTTCTATGAATGATATCATCATTCGTAGAAATGTAAAAATGAGTTAATTAATAGAAATAGAGGTGCGCAAATGCAAAATATTATAGAAAAAGCAGAACCATCAGTTATGAAGATAAATGCTCCACGATTGATTGGACGCTTACAAGAACTTGCGAAAATAGGGATGAATACAAGGGGGGGATTGATCGGCAATTAGCTAGTCCCGCTGATGAAAAAACGAGAAAATGGTTGGTGAATTGCTGGACTAAAGAATTGGATTTAAATCTCTATATAGATCCGATTGCAAATATTTGGGCGAGGCAAAAAACAGTTTCAGAAAGATTGCCAATTGTAATTGGCTCACATCATGATACGGTACCAAATGGCGGCGGATTTGATGGGGCATTAGGGGTATTAATCGCAACTGAAATTATGCAGATTATCCAGGAAAATTTATTGGAATTGAAACATCCGCTAGAAATAGTTTCTTTTACCGGGGAGGAGCCAAATTCGTTTTCGGTTTCTACTTTAGGAAGCAAGGTATTATGCGGACGATTGACTTATAGAGATTTACAAAAACTTTATGATAAGAATACAGGCGAAACATTAGAACATGCTGTTAGTCGGCTCGGTGGGGATATAAGCAAAGTAGGAGATGCGGTTATTAAAAAAAATAGTTTAGCGGCATTTGTTGAATGTCATATTGAACAGGGACGCAGACTTTATGATAAAAACCAAGCTGTAGCTTCTGTGACTTGCATTACGGGAATTTATCGTGAAACCATTCGCATTGTTGGTGAGGCTAACCATGCGGGAACGACACAGATACAAAATCGCCGCGATGCTTTGGCTGCAGCCGCCGAAGTTTGTCTGGCAGTAGAAAATATTATGAAACAGCCTGATATGACGGAAGTGTCAGCTACTGTCGGAAGAGTAGAGGTTTTACCGAATTCATCGAATATCATTCCTGGAGAAGTTACTTTGACCTTGGATCTTCGTACAGCTGATCCGGTAAAAAGGGGCAAAGCTCTTCAAATATTGACAAAAGCAGTTGATGAAATTATGGTCGAACGAAAATTGCAGATTGTACGGAACCTTGATTTGGATCAACCGGAAATGCAAATGGACAAGATCGTCATAGATTCGCTCAATGAAGCGATTCTTTTTGCAGGAGAAACAAAACGGCAATTGGTCAGTATGGCAGGGCATGATGCGGCTAACATGGCCAGAGTCACAAAAGCAGGTATGCTTTTTGTTCAAAGTATTGATGGATACAGCCATTGCCCCAAGGAAATGACAGGAAATGATGAGATTGTAAAAGCGGCACAGATTTTATTGGATACAATTTTGATACTTGATAGGAGCTTAAAATAAATGACTGTAAAAATATTTAAACCAGAAGCTTGTCTATTAGATGAAAAATTAAAATATGGGTATGGAATTGCTGTAGAAAATGGTGAAATTATTTCTGTGGATGAAAGCAGTCGATTAATAGCTTCTTATCCGAATGCGTTGCTTGAAGAATGGCCTGGGCTCGTGCTGATTCCAGGAGCAGTGAATACGCATAATCATAGTTTTCAGAGTTTACTAAGAGGTATTGCGGTAGATCGTCCTTTTTTAGAATGGAGGGATGAGTCTTTATATAAATTTTCACCTAAAATGCGGACGGTGGATATATATGCTGGAGCTTTATTTGCGTTTACAGAGATGATGAAAAGCGGCGTTACGACGGTTTGCGATTTTTTCTATTTGCATAATGAGGGTATTGAAAGTGATGAAGCGGTAATTCAGGCGGCAACGGATGCTGGGATCAGGCTTGTACTGGCACGGACAATGTATGACTGGGACGGAGCTCCTGCGGGATATGTTGAGGATGTTTCAACAGCGATTTTTAATACAGAAACTTTGATGAAAAAATATACGGGGGGAATGGTTCGTGTTTTGCCAGCGCCACATAGTTTACATGCAGCTTCTCCCGCAATGATCAAAGCAGGGTACAATCTCGCGCGAAAATATGGGACAACCTATCATATTCATGTAGCGGAAGAACCTTTTGAAGTGGAGCAAGTTATAAAAGAGCATAAAATGACGCCATTAACTTATCTTGATAGTATTGGTGTTGTAGATGAAAGTATGGTCATTATTCATGGTGTATGGTTGAATGACTTGGAAATAAAGCTATTAGGTGATAAGGGCGGACAACTGGCATATTGTCCGTCAAGTAATATGTTTTTGGCAGATGGTGTAACGAATATACCAGCATTTTTAAAGTATGGTGTTTCTATTGGATTGGGGAGTGATGGAGCTTGCAGCAATAATAGAATTAGTATATTTGAAGAAATGCGCATGGTGTCTATTTTGCAGAAAGTTCATACGTTGGATGCCTTGTGTGTAAATTATAAAGATGCATTTCGTATGGGCACTATAGGCGGAGGAAAAGCATTGGGTTTAAAAATTGGGAAGCTGGAGGTGGGCTGTAAAGCTGACTTTACGGGGATTGATTTGCGAAATCTTTCGATGCAGCCAATTACGGCGGCAGGAAATCAATTTTTGCCTAACCTGGTATATTCGATGCAGCCAACAGCTATAAAAAATGTTGCAGTAAATGGGCGGACGACAGTTCGCAACGGTGAATTGCAAAGCATATCAGAAAAAAGAGTTCTAGAAAAAATTGGACAGACAATGCAGCATTTAGAAGAAAATTTATAAGGAGAAAAGAGGGATATGAAATGCTTTTAACAGATGAAGAACAGAAAATGCTCAATGGATTTTATGGTGAAGGTACAAAGTTGGCAATGAAAATTTTAGTAGCGGTGGGAGAAGCCTATGATGCACCTAAAATGGTTCCAGTCACGCGAACGCATGTAGCTTTAAGTAATCAGGAGGCTGATTTATGGTTTGCTGAAAAATTAGTAGCTGGTGGAGCGACCTGCCGCATTCGACCAACGGTAAATCCGAGTTTCCACTTGAAGCAGTTTCAAAAAATAACGCGAATTGAAGCGGAAGATGAAGCGATCGTGAAACGTACCCATGCTGCATATAATCGTTTAGAAGCAATAATGACATATGACTGTACGCCTTATCTTGAAAAAAACGTTCCTCGTTTTGGTGAAGTGATTGCATTTTCTGAATCGAGTGCTACACCTTTTGTGAATTCTGTTTGCGGGGCTCGTTCTAATCGCGAATCCGCACAAAGTGCATTATGTTCTGCGATAACAGGTGTTACACCACTTTATGGATATTTATTGGATGAAAATAGAGCCGGTGAAATTTTGGTTCATGTAGAAGCAGATATGACCGATGATTTTTCATATCAAATGCTAGGCTATTTTGTTCCTAAGAAAACCGGTTTTTCAATTCCAGTTTTTGAGGGCTTGAAAAATCCAAGCAAAGAAGCGCTGATGAATTTAGGTGCACAACTAAATACGGGTGGTAATGTAGCAATGTATCATATTTTGGGATTCACACCGGAAGCGAGAGATATGAAATCTGCATTTCAAGGTAAAAAGCCAAAAGGTGAGGTGACAATAACGGAAGCTGATTTAAAAGCAATGCAACAAGAAATATCAGATGCTGGTGGTGAGATTGACTTTGCTTTATTTGGCTGTCCACATTTTACGATTGATCAAATAGCCAGAGTGGTTGATTTGTTAAAAGGAAAAAAATTAAAGGTGCCACTTTTCATAATGTCCTCTGCTTTGTCGAGAAATTTATCCGAAAAAATGGGATATATGGATATCATTCGTGAAGCGGGTGGAGAGCTTGTTGAAGATACTTGTATGGATCAACCTTGTTGGAAATTTTTATATGGGAAAAAAGGCATTACGGATTCACCAAAATGTGCGTACTATACGAAAAGAAGAGATATGCGCTTTGTAATTGCTTCACTTGAAGACAGCGTGGAAGCTGCATTGAAAGGGATGTATTAAGATGGGGCAGAGTTATTCATGTCATAAAATTTCTGGTGGCAAGGTACAAGGTGAAATATTGTTTTCGCAGGATGGCTTATGCTTTTATCTGGTTGATCCAAAAACAGGAGTTGTTATTGAAAAAGAACATTGCTTATATGGCAAATCAATTGCCGGAAAAATCATTGTTTTTCCTTATGGAAAGGGAAGTTCTGTTGTACAAGCAGATGGAATGTATCAGATGAAGATGACAGGCATGAGTCCTGCAGGAATGATTGTAGAAAATGCCGATACGACGTTGGCTGCCAGCGCAATTATTTTAGAAGCTCCAATGGTCAATAAAGCAGCAACTGAATTTTATAGAGATGTATCCGATGGAACCAGAGTGGAACTTGATGCAGAAAATGGTGTAATCACTTTGTTATAGGAGGAAAAGGGAGATGTCATTTTTAGTTTGGATTATAGATGAGGAATGGTCAGATTATAAGGATGAAATAGAAATTTTACAAAAAGAACTGCCAAATTGTGAGCTTCGTTTTTCAACCTATACGTATGAAAAAGACCTTACATCTTTTGGCCGACACGCAGATCTTATTTTTGCACAAATTTATGCAAAAATTCCGGCATCTGTGATAGCACAGTTGGAACATTGTAAAGGAATTGCCGTTTATGGTGGTGGGTACGATCGTGTAGATATCAAAGCTGCTAGAGCAAAAAATATTGGGGTAACGAATGTCCGGGGATATTGCTTGGAAGATATTGAAGATTATGTAATGGCAGCAATTTACCGCAGTAATAAGCAGCTGGATACTTATGCGGAGGCGATTCATCAGGGGAAATGGGGTGCTCAGGCTGTACGTGAACCAATACATCGGGTTAGTTCAAGTACTTTATTTATTGCTGGCTGCGGAACAATTGGTTCAGGCGTTGCAAAAAAAGCAAGGGCATTAGGAATGCAAGTCCTAATTTATGATCCGTATGTAAAAACTGATAAAATAACATCCTTAGGTGCTTGTAAAGTAACATTGGAAGAGGGCTTTGCTGCAGCTGATTTTGTCAGTATTCATATAAAGTGTGATGAGACTACCGAAAATCTTATAACGAAAAAACATTTTGATTTAATGAAACCGACGGCGTATCTCATCAATACTTCAAGGGGGAAAATTTTAAATGAACAGGAGTTGATCAAGGCGGTTTCTTCAAAAAAAATGGCAGGTGCAATCTTAGATGTGATTGTTCAGGAACCACCACAAGGAAACGAAAATATCTTTGCACAGAAAAATATACTTATAACACCACATATTTCCTATATATCAATTGAATCTTATAAAGAACTTAAACGGAGAACTGTAGAAAATGCATTAAAAATGTTAAAAGGAGAACGCCCCGCTGATTTGGTGAATTAAATTCGTTAAATTCTCAAATATAAAGGTTAAAAATTTTAAGTAGCAATGACTAGTAACTTTGTTTGTAATAGAAAATAAAAGGAGAGTTAAAAAATGAAAACATACTTAAAAAAAATTGTATCCGTTGCAATGGCCGGTGTATTTCTTTTTTCAGTTGCTGGCTGTGGTACCAATTCTACGGCAAAAGACACAGCGAAAGCATCTTCTTCAAGGGCTGCTTATGATGGTGAGATTATCTTAGGACAGTCTTCCTGGATTGGATTTGCACCATTGTATATTGCTGAAGAAAAAGGTTTTTTTAAAAAGCATGGTGCAAATGTAAAAATACAGTCGATAGAAAGCAAGGCAGATAGTAAGAGTGCTTTGGCTGCAAATCGTATTCAGGGAGTTTCTACTTCAGCGGATACACATGTTGTAAATGCAGCAGCAGGAATTGATGAAGTACAAATTTTGGCACTCGATACTTCGGCGGGTGGTGATGGAATTGTCGCAAAAAAAGAAATTAAGACAATTGAAGAGCTGAAAGGGAAAAAAATTGCCTTGGACACTACGGGCGGGGCGGACTTTTTCTGGTTTCAATATTTACTAAGCGCAAAGGGAATGAGTCTTAAAGACTTTGATGTGCAGGCAATGTCAGCGGGGGATGCTGGTGCAGCCTTTGTTGCCGGAAAAGTAGATGCCGCGATTACCTGGCAGCCATGGCTTTCAAGGGCAGCTGCTACGGACTTTGGTTATACTATGATGGATAGTAAGCAAAGTCCTGGTGTGATTGTTGATACCTTTGCAATGAAAAAAGACTTTATAGCACAACATCCAGAATCGGCACAGGCTATTGTAGATGCCTGGTATGATGCTTTGGATTATTTAAAATCAAATGAAGACGATGCTTTGCAGATCATGGCAAAACGTCTTGGTGAAAAACCAGAAAAACTCAAAGCAGAATTAAAGGATGTACAATTTTATGATGAAGCCGGAAACAAAGCATATTTCGGAACAAAAGAAAAACCTGGTGATTTTTACAAAATTGTAAAAATGGCATCAGACCTTTGGTTACAGACTAAATTAATTGATCAAGCAGTTAATCCGGCTTCTATTATTGATGATTCGTTCTTGACGAGATCAAAATAAATCATGGATTCGTATTGTGATGAGGCCGTTTTTGCCTCATCCAATATTATTTTTAGTTTTGGAGGAAAATGTTTTATGACATCTGATAATAAAAAATTTGTAATTGGTCCGGAAACAGAATTGCCGTCTATGCCTAAATTTAAAGAAGGTATACGACGGGCGCCTTCGAGAGGTTTTCATTTATCTTCAGCACAGACTGAGGTGGCTTTGAAAAATGCGCTGCGTTATATTGATCCAAAGCTGCATAAACAGTTGGTTCCTGAATTTTTGGAAGAGCTAATAAAGTATGGTCGTATTTATGCCTATAGATTTCGTCCGGTAGAACATATTTATGGAAAACCAATCGAAGAATATTCAGGGAATTGTATTGAAGGCAAAGCATTTCAGGTAATGATAGACAATAATCTTGATTTTGCAGTAGCTCTTTACCCATATGAGCTTGTTACCTATGGTGAAACAGGCAGTGTATGTCAAAATTGGCTTCAGTATCGTTTAATCAAGAAGTATTTGCAAGTTATGACAGATTCTCAGACATTAGTGATGGAATCAGGACATCCTTTGGGATTGTTTAAATCGAAACCGGAAGCCCCGCGTATCATTATTACAAATGCTTTGATGATTGGAATGTTTGATAATCAAAAAGATTGGGAAATTGCTGAAGAAATGGGCGTTGCTAATTATGGACAAATGACTGCAGGTGGTTGGATGTATATTGGGCCGCAAGGGATTGTTCATGGGACATACAACACTTTGCTGAATGCTGGCAGAATGCATTTGGGAATACCAAACGATGGCGATTTGACGGGGCATTTGTTTGTAAGTTCCGGTCTTGGCGGAATGAGCGGTGCACAACCGAAGGCCGCAGAAATTGCCAATGCGGTTGGAATTGTGGCTGAGGTCGATTTTTTACGGATTAAAACACGTTTGGATCAAGGCTGGATTAGCGAATGTTATGAAAATTTGGCAGATGTCTTTGCTTCGGCACAGAAACATCTTAAAGATAAAACAACTATCTCGATTGCTTATTGCGGTAATATTGTTGATTTGTTAGAGTACGCGGTAGAACATAAAATTAAGATTGACCTGCTGTCTGATCAGACATCCTGTCATGTCGCTTATGATGGCGGCTATTGTCCACAGGGAGTAACCTTTGATGAACGTACAGAAATGCTGGCAAAAGACCGTATCAAATTTATGCATATGGTCGATCAAAGTTTACGGCATCATTATGAATTAATTAAATGTTGTGTAGAACAGGGGACATTCTTTTTTGATTATGGGAATTCGTTTCTTAAAGCCGTTTATGATGCTGGAGTTAAAGAACTTTCAAAAAATGGAATCGATGAAAAGGATGGGTTTATTTTACCATCTTATGTGGAAGATATTATGGGACCACAACTTTTTGATTATGGCTATGGCCCGTTTCGCTGGATTTGCCTGAGCGGGAAACGGGAAGATTTATTAAAGACAGATCATGCTGCAATGGAATGTATAGATCCAAATCGTCGGTATCAGGATCGTGATAACTATAATTGGATTCGTGATGCAGAAAAAAATGATATGGTTGTTGGAACACAGGCCCGTATCTTATACCAAGATGCAGAAGGGCGCATTCGTATTGCTTTAAAATTTAATGAAATGGTCAAGACTGGCGAAATTGGTCCAGTTATGATGGGACGTGATCATCATGATGTAAGCGGGACGGATTCGCCTTTTCGAGAAACGGCAAATATCAAAGATGGTAGTAATGTCATGGCCGATATGGCAGTTCAATGTTACGCGGGGAATGCTGCCCGTGGAATGAGTCTGGTGGCGTTGCATAATGGTGGTGGTGTTGGTATCGGCAAATCAATTAATGGCGGATTTGGTCTGGTTTTGGATGGCAGTACGCGAGTTGATCAAATTATAAAAAGTGCCCTGCTTTGGGATGTTATGGGTGGCGTAGCACGCCGCAGCTGGGCAAGAAATGAACATTCAATCGAAACCGTGAAAAAATACAATAGAGAATATGCGGATGAAAGTCATATTACAGAACCGTGCTTGGCAGATGATAATCTAATTAAAAAAGCAGTTGCAGGATATTTTACAAAGTAATTTTAGAAAAAGGACTGGGAGGATGGGAAGGAACATGGAAAAACTCTTAATTCAAAATATCTCGCAGCTTGTTACTTCAAAAGGAAAATCAGCACGGCATGGAAATGCAATGCAACAGATCGAAATTCAGGAAAATGCGGCAATTTATATTGAAGCCGGAATTATTGAAAAAGTCGGTAACAATGCTGAGGTTGAGACCTATGCGAAAAAAAATGGTGATGATTTTAAAATTGTAAATGCTCAGGGGAAATGTGCGATTCCCGGCTTTATTGATCCACATACACATTTTCTCTTTGGTGGAAGTCGCGCGGACGAATTCATGGATCGTTTGGCAGGTGTTCCTTATTTGGAACTTTTGAAGCAAGGTGGTGGTATTTGTTCCACTATGCAGTCAACAAGAGACAGCTCAGAAGAAAGTCTATATCAAAGTGGTCGGGCTGTCTTGAACAATATGCTGAAATTGGGAGTTACTTCGGTAGAGGGAAAAAGTGGTTATGGGTTAGATAAAGATACAGAACTGAAACAGCTTCGTGTTATGCATCGCTTGAATCAGGATTTGCCGATTTCATTACAAACAACTTTTTTAGGAGCGCATGCCGTTCCGCCAGAATATAAGGGGAATGGCGATCAATATATAGATTTTTTAGTGAGCGATGTATTAACGCAGGTTAAAAAAGAAAATTTAGCGGATTTTTGTGATGTGTTCTGTGAACCTGACGTTTTTTCTTTGGAACAATCCGAACGTTTCTTATCAAGAGCAGCTCAGATGGGTTTTAAATTAAAAATGCATGCGGATGAAATTAATTCTATAGGGGGAGCAGCTTTAGCTCATAAACTAAAAGCCATTTCCGCCGATCATTTATTAGCCGTTACGGAAGCAGATATCCAAGCCTTGTCTTCAGGTAATACAATAGCAGTTCTTTTACCGGCAACAGCTTTTTGTATGAGAAAACCATTTGCTCCGGCAAGAAAAATGATTGATGCTGGCTGTGCAGTTGCTTTAGCAAGTGATTTTAATCCGGGAAGCTGCTATACGTATTCTATACCATTAATATTAGCCTTGGCAGTGATTTCAATGTGTATGACATTGGAAGAAGCTTTAACCGCGATTACGTTGAATGCTGCAGCGGCAATCGATCAGGCAGATTCTGTCGGCAGCATTGAACCGGGAAAAAGAGCCGACATATTATTACTAGCATATCCGGACTATCGTTTTTTGGTATATCATACGGGCATTAATATTGTTCAACATGTAATAAAGGATGGTGAATTCTTATGGTGAATGAAAAAGTAAATATGCAGGTAGAGCCAATGTTTATTGCAAAAGAGCAAACAGCAAACCGTAATTTAAAAACAGAAAGAAAAATAATTACTAAATTAAAGGATGCTTTTACGCCGAAGGGCAGAATAAAAAAAGTTTATACAATACTACTTGCTGTAGGAGCTTTTCTTTCTATTATTTTACTATGGATGTTTTTGACAGCTTCTGGGACCGTAGATGCATTGTTTTTACCAACAATAGAAAATACCGTGCATGTTGCAATTGATTTATTGTCGGATGGAGACTTTCTGAAAGGCATTGAAATGACAGTATATCGGGTTATGAGTGGATTTTTTATTTCTGTTGTAATTGCTATACCACTGGGGCTTTTAATAGGAACCTATGCACCAGCTTCGGCTTTGCTGGAATATGTTTTTTCATTTATTCGTTATTTACCAGCATCGGCGTTTATTCCTTTATTTATTTTATGGATAGGCATTGATGAGTCGGAAAAAATAGCTATTATTATTTTGGGCAGTTTACCCCAACTTATTTTGATGATTGCAACAAATGTCCGCAATGTTCCCATGTCGATGATTGAGGTTTCGTATACGTTAGGAACTTCAAAATGGGATGTTCTCTGGAAAGTTATTTTACCAAAAGCAATGCCAGATATTGTGGATACCTTGAGAACCGTGCTTGGATGGGCGTGGACTTATGTTATTGTTGCTGAAATGGTAGGAGCTTCCTCGGGGATCGGCTATATGATTATTCAGTCACAGCGAATGATGGATACATCTCGTATTTTTGTGGGGATTTTAACAATTGGATTTATAGGAATGATTATTGATATTTTGTTTAAAGAAGGTCATAACCAATTGTTTTACTGGAATAAAGATAGTCATTGAAGGAAGGTGTAATTTTATGAACACACAGATAGAACAAGGGCTTGATGTTATAGGTGTAAGCAAAATTTATCCTAGTAAAAATGGTGATGTTTTTGCTTTAGATGAGATAAATTTACATGTAAAACCAAAAGAATTTGTGTCTTTATTAGGAACTTCTGGTTGTGGTAAAAGTACGTTACTGCGGATCATTTGCGGTCTTGAAAAAGCAACGCAGGGGAAAATTATGCATTGTGGAAAAGAACTTACTGGTCCTGGAGCTGATAGAGGAATGGTATTTCAAGCATATACTCTTTTTCCGTGGATGAGTGTTTCAGAAAATATTCAATTTGGGTTGAAACAACAAAAAATAAACACTAAAAATGCAAAAGAAATTGCGGCTCATTACATTGATTTAGTGGGCCTTAGAGGATTTGAACATCAACATCCCAATTCTTTATCTGGTGGCATGCGGCAACGGGTTGCAATTGCCAGGGCTTTAGCTAATAATCCCGATATTTTATTATTGGATGAACCATTTGGTGCCTTAGATATGCAAACGCGAGGGGTCATGCAGGAATTACTGCTTGATGTATGGCAAAAATCGCCTAAGATGATTCTTATGGTTACACATGATATTGATGAAGCTATTTTTTTAGCAGATCGTGTAGCTTTAATGAGCTCGCGTCCAGGAAAAATTAAAGAAATATTAAATATTTCTTTAGAAAGACCAAGAGATTATCATGTAAAAACAACACAAAAATTTATGGAATATAAGGCTCAGGCGACAGAACTTATTCGTACGGAAAGTATGAAGCTATTGAAAGGCGTTCAAACGGGAGCCTGATGGTAAAACGATGATGAACATAGAAATATTTGAGAAAAGAGATCAAAATACAACGAAATGGTCGGGTGGCACAACTACAGAACTTTACATTACACCAACTAACAGTCGTTATGCTGAACGAAACTTTTTACTTAGGATTAGTTCAGCAACCGTAGAAATTGAAAAATCGATTTTTACAGAGCTTCCCAACTATGATCGGTTTCTTATGGTTTTGGAAAATAACATTAGGTTACAGCATAAGAATCAAGTGAGTCAAATGCTTCAGCCGTTTGTCGTTGATGCATTTGACGGTGCTGATGATACAGTCAGCTGGGGATGCTGTAAAGATTTTAATGTTATGGTACGAAAGAATAGTGGATCGAAAGTCAATCTGCAGGCATATATTCATTTGCCTAAAAAAATTATAATGAAAGGAAAAGAACACTTTTTTTATTCTGTGGACGGCACTTTTATTTTGCAAACCAACTTGGAAAGAATAAAAGTAAAAAAGGAAACCTTGATTCATATAAGAAAAGCCATAGAGACTATTGTAATTTATGCGGATGTAGAATCGACTACCGTGATACACGTTGAAGTTACTCCTCCGATCAAGGATGTTAGTTGATTGTTTTATAAAAATATCTATAATTCAAAGTCTTCATGATTGACACCTGTTTTAGTATTAATGTAAGAAAATGCTGAAACAGGTGTCAATCTATATGGGGACTTTTTGAATGCGATAATAAGGGAATATTATCATAAAATAAAATTTGAAAACTATTGTTGTATAAGCAGTTTGCTGTTTGACATGTTAGAAAAATCTATATAAAATAATATTAATTGATGATGAAGGGAGAAATGACTTATTAAGTTGTTGATGAAATCGATGATTGTTTACTACAAATAGCAAAAGCTGTTTGTAGTAAAATTAAAGCTCGAATAGCTTTTGCTAAATCCTAAAAAATATTTTTCTTTAGGAGGAAGCAAAATGAGCTATCAGAATGGTAAAGCGGTATTGCCGGAGTCTTTGCTTGCAGCGATCCAAAAATATGTTGATGGTGAGTACATCTATATTCCTCGCAAAAAGGATAATCGACAGCCATGGGATGCGGATGGTCAAAGTCGGCAGATTACGTTCGCGCGAAACCAGGAGATTTTTAGGAAATATGCAGCGGGAATTTCGGTAAAAGAAATTGCGAAGACATATTTTTTGTCGGATAAAACGGTTTATGGAATTTTAACTAAAATGAAAATATGAATTTGTTATTAAGAAAGAGAACGCTATGCAGACTGCAGCGTTCTCTTTCTTTTTTCTGAAAGAAAAAAGGGGAATACATTTTTTGCGAAACAAAATATAATGATATAAAATCAAAGAACTAAAAGTGATATTGTGATTTTTGAATTTTTTTTAACTTTTGGAGGTAAAAATGAGCAAAATAGATATGGAAAATTTGGGATTCAGTGAACGGTTTGTTGTTGAAGCTAATTTTTACAAGAATCTTTATGTAGGCCGAATCGCATCGCAATACAAAAATATGTATAAAGTAATAACGGAGGCGGGCGAGCTGTCGGCAGAAATATTTGGGAAGTTTCGTTTTGAGGTTAAGACTTTGTCTGATTTTCCGGCAGTAGGTGATTTCGTTATGCTTGACCGTAATGAAAATATCAGGGGGAATGCAATCATCCGGCATGTTTTGCCAAGAAAAAGTGCTTTTATCAGAAAAGCTGCGGGAACATCGGAGGATGAACAGGTCGTAGCCTCAAATATTGATACTATTTTTATCTGCATGTCACTTAATAATGATTTTAATATCCGTAGGCTGGAGCGATATCTTAGTGTTGCTTGGAGTAGTCAGGCCATTCCGGTTATCGTGCTCACCAAAGCGGATTTATGCGTGGATCTTACGGAAAAGTTGTCTGAAGTCAACACAGTTTCTTGTGGAGTGGATGTGTTGGTTACTTCAAGTTTAAGCGACCGTGCACTATCTATTGAAAAGTATCTTGGCAAGGGCAAAACAGTTGCATTTATTGGCTCATCAGGTGTAGGAAAATCTACTTTGATAAATAGGCTCGTTGGTAAAAATGTTTTGGAAACTAAAAAAATTAGACATGATGATAAGGGACGGCATATGACTACCAGACGGGAACTTATTGCTCTTCCGGGTTTAGGTGTCGTTATTGACACACCGGGAATGCGGGCATTAGGAATTGAAAGTGCTGATATGTCAAAAGCCTTTGCAGATATTGATGAACTATCCCGAGAATGTAAATTTCAAGATTGTACGCATACGAGTGAGCCTGCTTGTGCAGTGCGAAAAGCCATAAATGATGGGATGGTATCAGCGGATCGGTTTGCGAACTATTTGAAGCTCCAAAAAGAAGCCAAGTATGAAAGATTAAATTCAAAACAGATTGAGATTGAAAAGTTTAATACTATGTTCGCAGGGGTAGGTGGAATGAAAAATGCACGAAAGTTTAGTAAAGAAAAAAACAAAAAACATTTCTAAGCTAGATGAAAAGGCGGCAGTCATTAAAAAAATTGCCTGAACGGGCAGCTTATTTATTTTGATTTCTTGCTCCCCATTCGCATAATCCTTCTAAAACAGGCAAGAGCGTTTCTGCTTTAGCTGTTAAACGGTATTCAACTTTAGGAGGAATTTGAGGATACTCTTTTCGTTCTATCAAACCATCTGATTCCAGTTCTTTCAGTTGTGAACTCAATATCTTAAAGGTAATTGAGCCAATTTGTCTTTTTAGTTCATTAAAGCGAATTGGCTGGTTTTCTGCCAAAAGGTATATGATAACCATTTTCCATTTACCGCCAATCACTGACAAGGTGTATCCAAAAGGTGTATCTTGGATATTTTTTACTTGCCCCTTATATGCAGCCATTCCCATAATTTACACTATCCTTTCTAATAGTACCTATCAATAAAGTGCGTACTATTTTTTTGTTTGCTGTCTTGTTATACTAAATTTACTTTAAAGTAAAGGAGAGAGAAAATGACTAATATTAAAACTTATAATCATAATCTTTGGGATCATGGTATTTCCCAAGCCTACAGCGTGAATGGCACGATTTATATTTCAGGGCAATTTTCTCATGATTCGGAAGGCATATTTATTGGCGAAGGTGATATTGAAACGCAAACTCGCCAGACACTTAAAAATCTTGATCATGTTTTAGCGGAGTTTGGCATCACGAAATCCAACCTCGCTTATGTGGAAATTTATCTGGCAGATGCTGGGGATCATTCGGATTCCGCCATTAAGCTGTTCAAGGAATACTTAGGGAAGCACCGCCCCGCGGGAACTCTTATAGGCGTGCCATATTTTGCTTTTTTGTCACAATTAGTTGAAATAAGTGCTGTTGCATATACAGACTGATGTATAAAACAATCTCTATCTGGCTGTCAGGTAGGGATTTGTTTTATATAGGAATATTGAAGGATTCCCTGTTTATGTAGAAGAATTATACTTTAAAACGGTTGAAAACTATCATATAAAAAGTAATTGATGGTCATATGATTATTGCTGAGGCTACTGTTAATGCATGCAAGATGCAGCCGATAGTTTTGGTATTTGAACGAGAAAGTAACGGGATACGTTTGTGCTAAATCGTTCTTTTTTATCCAGCGCTACTTGTAGAAAAGGGTGTACTAATAGCTTTCTTTGGTCTGTTGGATTGGCACCACTTTTTGGTTCTTTCCATAGCTAACTGCCTTTTTAATTAATTGTGGAAAGAACTAAATTTATTTTTACATTTATAACCATTGAAATTAGCATAAATTTATTATATCATTTTTTTTTAGTAGGAGAGCAGAATCGTTTGGATTTTACATTGTAACAACATATAAAAGAGTTATCATTATAAAATTTGAAGAAACATCATGGGGGATATTCGTGTCGAGTATCAATAGCAAGGAGAAGTTATATGGAAAATTTGCTGAATTCAAAACTCAAAGTAAACAAGTTTAAATTTGCAATCTTTATTCTGATGATAGTTTTGTCTCTTATGGACAATGGAGCGGAGGCAGCTACGACCGCTGTAAACGCAAAAGCTGACATAGAATATAAGTTTGCAGCATAATCTGCCCCCTGACGATAGGGTTACCATGACATAAAAATTCCGTTTAGATTTTGTGCATTTAAAGCGACTTTTAGGCGGGGAATCAAAGAGTCGATGGTATGCTGTAAATAGTCTGTTTCGATAGGAGTGGATAATGAAAGTTCGATTGTAAGCTTTTTGGCAGAAGCGGCGGCTAAGTGGTGAAGCTCTGGTGATGAAAGGTGTTGGAAAAGCTGTTGAAGGAGACCTTTTTCTTGGTGGCTGATATTCAAGGTGTTGTTTGTTTGTACGAGCAGTTGGTGTCCCCAGGCATTTATAGCAACTGGCTCATAGAGATTGATAAGTGATGATTCGTAGTTGGGAATATAGACGGATAACAGGCAGTTCAAATCTCTGATCGAGAAACATTGCAGAAAATGATTTTCTATGAGTAGTTGCTGCAGATACTGCAAAATGTATTCGATACCATATAGGGTTTCAGGAACAGGACAGGCTAAAGGATAATCTATTATACAGGGAATCTGATGGGCAAAGAGATATATATCATATTTTTGAAAAAAGATACCGATATTGGTCAGTGTATCTTCGAGAAAATCGTTTTTGATTTTTGGCAGACTTTGCTGGGTTCTTGTATAAAGGCTTTTCGCCTGGGATATCCTGACTTTTGCAAGTGAGCGGGATTCTTTTAAAAGTTCTTTGAAATCCGCATCCAAAAGCTTTTGCCATGGAATATGGCTTTCTCTTTGATAAAGTTGCAGCAAGAAGCAGATTGAAGTGAAAAGTTCCTCTGCTGTTTCGATACGAAGTGAACTGCTATCCCCCATAGTGTAACGCTTGCTTTGGTAGGAAACGAGCTGCCAAAGCTTTATCTGCAGCCGTTCCGTATCCTGCAAGCTCAAATCGTCTACTAATGGATCTATGAATGGAAACAAAGCCGATGTATTCATAGAGACTCTCCTTCGTCTAGTTTATAACCATAGCGGGCATTGCGGCAAAGTTCCTCAAGCGAGGTTTCTGCCAGATATTCCAGTGAGCCTTGCGCTTTACCGTCAAAGGTCTGCTTCATGAAGGTAATAAGTTCATCATCGGAAAGACGGTCATCGGATTCATTCTTGAAATAATAAAAAGTTTCCTGCAATGCAGCAATCGTATCCTCATAATCAAACTGGTAAAGATAAGGTGAACTGCAGAATGCATAAACGAGTTTTTTTAGTACACCTTCGCCAAATTCAATGCGTCCATTTTCCTGCAAAGTTTCAAAGCGTTCATTCACTAGTCTTTGAATCTGCTCTTCGGTCAAAGTAAGACCAAATTTTTCTGTGAATTGATTGCATTTCTGTAATTCCTGTATAGCTGCAAGTTGTTGCAGTTTTATAGTTTCTAAAGCAAACGTCATATTCATCGCCTCCGTATAGTATAGGATAAGCTTATACTAGAAACTATACAAGTCTTGAAATTTTGCGAATTTTGTGGTAATATAATAGTATAAAATTTATAAAATATAACTTGTTTTTATATAGCACAAAAAAGCGAATGCTGACGGAGAGCATTCGCTTTTTAATTTATGAAGAAGGAAGAGACTATGATAAAATCAAAATCATGGAAATGGGAAATTGTCGATGAGAATAATGCGAAATGTTGGAGAAATCCAGCAATCGAAAGCTATTATCTTATTAATCGTTGGAAACAGCAAGACAAGAATAAGTTCTTGGATCTTGGTTGTGGACTTGGCAGACACAGTATACTTTTTGCTGGAAATGGTTTTACTACCTGGGCCTTTGATCTAAGTGCGTATGCTGTTACAAGAACAAAAGAATGGGCAAAGACCGAAGAACTTGCAATCAATTGTACTGTTGGTGATATGCTTCAATTACCTTATGACGATAGTCAGTTTGACTGCATCCTATGCAGAAATGTTATATCACATTCAGATACCGAAGGCGTAAAAAAGATATTGGAGGAAATATTTCGTGTTATGCGACCTCGCGGAGAATGTTATGTAACTCTGGGTTCTAAAAATGCATGGGGATTTCATCAATCTTGGCCGGTTGTGGATGAAAATACAAAAATTCGTGTAGAAAATGGTCCGGAAAATGGCATTCCACATTTTTATGCAGATATAAATTTAATAGAAAAACTATTTAAAAAATTTGAGATCATTTCAGTACAGCATATTAACGAATTTATCAATGATAATGAATTACATTCGGTAGGCTGGCATTGGCATATTTTGTTTTGTAAACATTAACTGGTAAAAATAGTTTTGCTGGTATTTTCCGACACAATAAGAAGAGCTGCTAATAAAAGCGGCTCTTCTTATTGCTTTGCCTTAGAGGAATATGGTAAAGAATCAATTAAGGCTATAATTATAGTTCATTTTCCAATAATTCTACGGCTTCCCCCTTTTCTTGTCGCATTTTAATATTCTTTCTTCCCCAAGAACACATTACATCGATGATTTTATTCGCGGTAACTCCATATTCAGTTATATAATATTCAACTTTGGGTGGCATTTCATTATATGCGTGCCGACCTACAATGCCATCCCTTTCAAGTTCACGGAGTTGCTGTATGAGAACCTTCTGTGAGATAGCTGGGATAAGACGTTGCAATTCGCCCGTTCTTTTAGTCCCCGTTATAAGTAGACATACAATAAGGGCTTTCCATTTTCCACCGAGTATTTCGAGTGTTGCCTCGATACCTAAATTATATTGCTTAATAGTATCATCTCCTATGCATTGAAAATTATAAATTTTAAATGATAATGCTAGTATGACATATATTTACTTTCAAGTCTAATACATACTTATAGGTAAGCTTTTTACTGACTTTATGGTGCGTATTTACTAATAGTGGGTTGTATATGATAATGGAGTTATCATATGAAAGCAGTTTGAAAGGAAGATGATTTACCATGAAATCACTTATAATTTTAGCGCATCCCTGCATTAAAGATTCAAGAGTAAACAAAAGGTGGAAACAGGAGCTCATTCAACATCCAAGTGAAATTGTGATTCACGAGCTTTATAAAGAATATCCAAACATGGATATTGATGTTAAACGCGAACAAAAACTCTTAGAGACTTACGATCATATTATTCTCCAGTTTCCGTTGTATTGGTATAGCTATCCACCTTTACTAAAAAAATGGTTCGATGAGGTTTTTACTCATGGCTGGGCTTATGGTTCAAAGGGTAATAAACTAAAAGGGAAAAAAATCGGCATAGCAATGTCGATAGGGGATAAAAAAGAAAATTACACATGTACAGGGTCGGTTTCATTTACAATAGATGAATTAATTACGCCATTTAAAGCTAGTACAATACATGTTGGAGCAATTGCATTACCATATTTCGCTGTTTTTGGTTCATCTTTTCAGGCAAGCGATGCAGAAATCAACCAGAGCGCTGATCATTATATTGATTATATAGTTAAGCATAAGTAATCCAGAAACTTTTATTCCAACGTAGAATGCGAAGAACAGTCGTTTAAAAATAGTTTTATAGCGTTAGCGGATGTCTTGTTTTTTCTGGTGGCAATTTGAGTGAACATGTCCGTTTTTTGTCCGATTAATTTTAGGGGGTGCAGTTTGTTTGCTGTGATTTGGTTTAATACAGAAATTTCAGGTAAAAAGGTAACTCCCTGACAGGTGTGGATTAATTCAAGGATTGCGGAAATACTGTTGATCTCTACAATTTTTCGTGGGGTGATATGGTTTTTTTTGATATAGCGAATAAATAAATCATGATAACTGCAGCCTTTTTCTGTCAGAATTATATCAAGTTGATGGAAATCAGCAGGTGTAAGTTCTTCCTTTTTTGCGAGAGGATGCTCTGGGGAAACCAAGACACTCAGTGATTCTTGCGAAAAGACTTGTATGGAAAATTCGGGATCAATAATTTTGGGTGCGAGAACAATCGCAATGTCTACTTTTCCCTGGCGCAGTTGATTGAGATTATCCGTGCAGTTGCCGTAATTTATAACTAAATTGATATTGGGATGGGTAGCCGGATAAGCATGAAAGAGATCTTTTAGGCGAGTTCGACTCAAAGATTCAATGGTGGCAATTGATAAAGTTTCTGGTGATGAAATGCCTGGTTTTATCAATTGTGAGGCTAGACTGACAATTTGTTCGGCAAGCGGTAATACACGGTTACCTTCGGTTGTGAGCTGTACGCCTTTGCCCGTTTGTCGATAAAATAGTTTAACCCCCAATTCTTTTTCGAGGGTGTTGATGTGAGCGGAAACACTCGATTGTACATAACCCAATTTTTCGGCTGTTTTAGTAAAACTCTTTGAGTTTGCAATCTCAATAAAAGAGGTCAAATGCTGAATATCCATAGAAAACTACTCCCATCTAATTTTTCGATCATAGTCATTCGTATTTTTCGTTGTACATATGTTCTTGTATGCCGTACGATAAAAATGTATATTATAGTTGATTATAGCAAAATTATCGAGAAAATAAAATTTAATGGAGGTGGAAGATTTTGATTGAAGGTGTTTGGCTGCCAATAATTACTCCGTTTCTTAACGATCATGTAGATTTTCCAGCACTAAAAAAAATGGTGGAGCATTATATTGATAAAGGAATTTATGGATTTATGCCATTGGCAACAACGGGAGAAATTCCGACGATTGATGAACTTGAATATGAAGAAATCATTGCTCAGATTGTTGAATATGTGAATGGACGCGTACCGATTTTTGTTGGTTGCGGCGGAAATGATACTAGACGTTTGGTAAAGCAACTAAAAATCGTCGAAAAGTATAAGGTGAATGGAATTCTCTCGGTGTGTCCATTTTATAATCGTCCTTCTCAAGAAGGTATTTATGAACATTTTCGAAAGATTTCAGAGGCAACGGACTTAGATATCGTCTTATATAATATTCCGTATCGCACGGGAATCAATATGGAAAATGAGACAATTTATCGTTTGGCAGAACTAAAAAATATAATAGGCTTAAAGGATTCTTGTGGAGATACAAAACAATCCATGCAGTTACTGCTAAATAGACCGGAGAATTTTTCAGTACTTACCGGAGAAGATTGCTTTTTTTATAATTCCTTAGCACTTGGTGGAAATGGGGGAATCATGGCATCGGCCCATATAGAGACGGAAAAATTTATTGCGCTGTATGCGGCGATGAAAAATAATGATCATCATGCGGCGATGAAGAAGTGGCATGATGTAGTCGATTTAATTTCATTGTTGTTTACGGAATCTAATCCAATGCCAATCAAATATGTATTATATAGAGCGGGGCTTATTCATTCAGATGAAGCAAGGCTGCCTTTAATTCCAATATCAGCTCAATTAAAGAAAAAGCTTGATCAAGTTGTTGGGCGATAATATTTAATTTTGTAGATTTATTCTTATTGTGAATTTTTGAATGCCGTTACCAAATGACATAGTGTCAAGGTAACGGCATTTTTAATGCTTATAAGGTTATTATTTCTTATGTTGTAATTCATAATTATTTATTAAATTCTTTATTTTATCAGAGGATTCTTCATCGGTAGGCAGATGTATTGTAATTAGCAAATTAGGATTATCACACCATCGGAAAGATAAATATCCCAAATGTAAAGTTCCCGCAATTGGATGGTGCAATAACTTATCACCATCTGGTGACTCCTGTATATTGTATAAGTCCCACCAGCTTTTAAAGTCTTTATCCAATATGAGATCATTTAACATAGATTCCCACCATGGATCTTTATATAAGCGGCTATAGCTGGCTCTGAACTGTGCAACTCTTTTTTTTGCGTGTGCCCCCCAGTCGTCTAATATATTTTTCATATATTGGGAGTGGAACGCTCGCCAAATAGAGTTGCGATAAAAACGATTCATCTTATTGTAATCTCCAAAGACTACACATGCTGCGTTATTCCATGCGATAATATCCCATTTTAAGTTTGTAATATAGGAAGGGCTTGTTCCTTGCTTATCTAAAAAAGTTTGAAGTGATGGGGTTATTGTATCTTTTTGGGGGACTGTATCCACTGGAACTGTTTGTTGTGACAGTAAGAATAAATAGGTTCGTTCATTCGTATCTAAATGAAAAACATCAGCTATATTATCTAAAACTCTAGAGGATACATGGATATCTCGACCTTGTTCTAAGCGGGTATACCAATCTACGCTAACATCAATTAATAATGAAACTTCTTCGCGTCGAAGACCAGTGGTTCTTCTGCTTTTGCTATGAAATCCATAGCTTTCAGGTATTAAGTTTTTACGCCTTGTTTTAAGAAATACGCCGAGATTTTTTCTTCGCCTATCTTCGTGGATTTTCATATGACTCTCCCTGCTTAAACCTAGGAGAAATAATCCTAGGTTTATAAGTTATCTTGTTCTTTCTATACTAATATTATAAAATAGCAGAGTCAACTTGATTGCACATTAGCGTAGCAAAATAGTGCAATTAAAAATGAATTTATCGTTGAAAGGTTTGGTATAATAATGCGTCTTATTTATTTGATGTCTATGATATGTGCATTTTGTGTAGCCAATATCTATTATAGTCAGCCAATATTAATGATTTTAGCGAAATCTTTTGGCGTTACACAAGCGCAAATCGGAAATATTCCTACGATAGTTCAATTATCATATGCTGTAGGGTTGCTCTTTTTAGTTCCACTCGGGGACAAAGTCAATAGAAAAAGATTATTGCAAATCTTGCTTTTTATTAATCTAATTGCATCTTTTATAATAGCAATATCGGAGTCTTTTTTATTATTAGAAGTACTAAATTTTTTTATTGGAATAACATCCATCGGTGCACAAATTATAATTCCAGCTGCACCATCCTATGTGGACAAGAAAAATCGAGGTAAGGCAATTGGTATTTTACTTTCTGGATTAGTAACAGGAATTTTAGTAGCACGGTTGCTTTCTGGATATATCGGTGAAATTTGGGGGTGGCGTGCAGTCTTTTTTGTGGCTTCGTTTATAGATATAGGTAGTATCTTATTTATATCTTTTAATTTTCCTGCGAATAAAGGAAATCATCAATTGAATTATAAAATGTTAATAAAATCTACATGTTCTTTATTTCTACATGAAAAAGAATTGAGACGTTCTTGTTTGAGTGGTTTTCTTATTTTTGGTGCGTATAGTGCACTATGGGGATCGGTGGCATATTTGACAAGCTCAACGCCATTTTTTCTTACAAGTTATGAAGTGGGATTGCTTGGATTAAGTGGAATCGCAGGAATAATTGTTGCTCCTTATATTGGGCGCATGGCTGATATTTATACTCCGGGCTTTGTTGTTGCAGTGGGGGGAGTGATTTCTTTGCTGGGTTTTTGTGTAATGTATTTTTCTGTATGGAGTATAATGATTGTATTGACGTTTATGATATTATTGGATGTTTCTGCCAGACATAGTGTTATCGGGAATCAGCTTAGAGTTTTTTCTTTAAATGAAAGTGCGAGAGGTAGATTAAATACTGCTTTTATGACAGCTTATTTTTTAGGAGGTGCATTAGGAACCAAAGCTGGTAGTATTTTAGGTGAGCTATATGGTTGGGGTGGATTAGTTCTATTAGGAAGTATAGCCTCAGTTGTTACAATTATCTTAAATAGAAAAGATTTTTTATCAATGTATAAAAAATGAGATAGACTATTTGCTGATTCCTGTGTTGATTATATTTTTTATTGAAACAGCTTATGGCATTGACGAAATTTGAAAATGCGATACAATAGAATATGCAAAAAGACGAGTGATTTTAAGTTTTTTTACAAATTTCTAATTTTTTATAGATGAATAGTATGGGGGAAGAATCAATGCAAATTGCAGTTTTTGATTCAGGACTGGGCGGTATGACGGTTCTGCATGATTTAATGAAAAGAATGCCGGATGAAGACTATATTTACTATGCGGATACGGCGCACGTTCCTTATGGGCCAAAGCCAAAAGAAGATGTAAGAAAATATATTTTTGAATCCATGGACTTTATTGTTCAACAAGGCGTTAAAGCGATTGTCATTGCATGTAATACGGCAACGAGTGTAGCCGTTCAGAGTTTGCGCGAAAAATATAAAGATTTGCCCATTATTGGAATGGAACCAGCTGTAAAACCAGCACTGGAGAAGAAGTCGCAACCAGGGCGTCGTGTTTTTGTAACGGCTACTGCGTTGACGCTACGGGAAGAAAAGTTGCATAACCTTATAGCAAAACTTGACGGTGAAAATATAGTAGATCTTCTGCCTTTGCCCGGATTAGTAGAGCTGGCAGAAAAATTCTCTTTTGAGGAAAAGATGGTTCGTCCGTATTTGGAAGAAGTCTTTGCACCGTATCATCTTTCAGATTATGATGCTATCGTTCTAGGTTGTACGCATTTTCCATTTTTCAAAGATACTTTCAGAAAAATACTGCCACCGGAAATGGCAATTATTGACGGGAATATTGGTACAATAAAAAACCTACAGCACCAGTTGAAGAAAAGAAATGCCCTAGGCGGAGGCAGCGGACAGGTTGTATATTATAATTCATCGATTCGATTGGAAGATGGGGATATGTTAGAACAATATAAAGGCTTATTGAAAAGACTGGATAGTCTCGAAATATAAAAACAACGCAGCGAGTGTGAAAACCGCTGCGTTGTTTTTATATTGCCTCTTTTGATTCGGAGCTTATTTTAATATTTGAAGATTCTTTTGTGAAACCAATTAAGACCATACTTGTTATCAGTAGTATACAACCAATCCATTGTTGCATAGTGGTCTGTTCCTTTAAAATTAAAACGGATAAAACTAATGCAGTAAAAGGAATCATGCCGGAAAAGGCAGCTGCAGTCGCAAGTGTACAATGCTTAATTCCCGCATACCAAAAAATATATGCGAGTGCAGTTACGAAGACACCATACCAAATAAGTGCAAACCATTCTGTCTGGTCTGCCTGTGCAAGAAGCGCAAGTGGCTGTTCAAGACTGGCCGGGAGCAGACAAAGAACGATTGCAATGAGACTAACCAGTATAGTCTGAATTATGGGGGACAGTGTAGTGCTTGACCCAGCTTTTTTTGTGGTAATGGCAATCTTAGAGCAAGTGTTAAATAGAGATTCACAAGTCGCAGAACAGATGACGAATAGGTTCCCGACAAGATGTGCCATAGAAAAATGATCTGTGGCTGTAAAGATATTTTGGATTAATAAAATTCCGGCAACAGTACAAAAAATACCAAATAGTTTAATGGACGTTATTTTTTCTTTTAAGAGAACTCTTGAAAGAATTACTGTAATCGCGGGAGTTGCTCCGGTTAAAATACCAGCTTCTGCAGAACTTGTATGAAGTAGTCCAAACAATAAAAACATACGATATAAAAAAACACCACATACGGACTGAAAGAATAAATAAATCCAATCTTTGCCTGTTAAATGGAAAAGACTCTCTATGGTTTTCCATCGGGTGAGAGGTAATAAAAATAATATGGCAAAAAGCAGACTGACACACGTTATAGTATACGGACCTAATTTTCCGGTAACATATCGCGCTGCAACTACAGAAGTACCAGCCAATGTAAATGCCCCTAATAAAAACAACATTCCTTTTATTTGCTGCATAGTGTATCCTCCTAAAAATGTGATCATTTCAATCTGATATGCTATAATTATATTTGATTAACTGGTATGGATAAAGTTCCAGTATAACCAATAATATACCAGTCCAGTGGAGGATTTATGTATAGCATTCAAGTACAGCGGAAAAGTGCGATTCCGATAAAACGACAAATTTATCAAAAAATACGCGATCAGATTTTTACAGGAGTTCTTACCGCAGGCGTGGCATTGCCTTCTACGAGAGAACTAGCTGAACAAATAAAAGTATCGCGTAATACGGTATGTGAGGCTTACGAGATGCTCATTGCGGAAGGGTTTGTTCTGCATCGTCAAGGAGCACCGACCCGTATAGCAGAAGGACTGCAGCTTGAAACAGCTTTAGAAAAAAAGATTGAGATTAAAGTCAGAAAAAAACCTCATTATATCGTTGATTTTCAAACCGGACGTCCAGATTTGAAGCGTTTTCCTCAATACCTTTGGCAGCAAATGATGCATAAAACTACTGCAACATTGCAATTGGACGATTTCGGTTACAGCAATCCCCAGGGGCTGATTACGCTGCGCAGCGAGATTTCTGCATGGCTGCTTCGTAGTAAGGGATTAAGTGTGCAGGAACAGGATATTTTTATTAGTTCAGGTGCTACTCAGGCGTTGCACCTGATTAGCAATCTTCTTGGCGGGCATGGAAATAAAATTGCGATAGAAGATCCATGTAATCAGGGTGTTTTGAAAACAATTCTAAATACAGGATGCAGCATCGAGCCTATTCCTGTTGATGAGCACGGAATTCAAACAGAGTTGCTGAATAAAACCAAGGTTCGAGCAGTATACACGACGCCGTCCCATCAATTCCCTTTAGGTGGGATTTTACCAGCTGTTCGCCGAGCGGCGTTGGTTCGATATGCTAAAGCCAATGAAGCTTATTTGGTAGAAGATGATTATGACAGTGAGTTTCGTTATTTGGGAGATCCGATAGCGCCACTTTACGCCATGGCACCAAATAAGGTGATCTATATAGGCACGTTCAGTAAAACATTATTTCCAGCAATTCGGATTGGTTATGTGATTTTACCGCAGGAGCTGCAAGCGGACTGGTGTGAACTTCGTTTACACACGGATGTTCAAAATACGCCCTTTGAGCAAGCTGCTTTGGCAGAATTTCTTCGTACAAGAAAATTTGATCGACATATTCGATCTATGAAAAAATTGTATGGGGAGCGAAGAACGGTATTATTAGAAGCCTTGAAATTCCATTTTGCTGATACTTGGAGAAGTTGGGGCGATGCTGCGGGTCTGCATCTTGCCATAGAATTTCAAAAGGGGAATTTTGATTCGGATTTTTTTGGACGTTGCAAGAGGAATGGTCTTAAAATCACTTCAGTCGACTATCATGGAATTCAAAAAGGTCGGCATTTAAATAAACTCTTGTTAGGATATGGACATTTAGAACCTGAAGAAATTCAAAAAGGGATAGGGATTTTGCATTCTGTAATGAAAAAATAATACAAAATGTAGTATAAATTATTAGCGTTTAGCTGAAGAGGAGTGTGCGATTTGACGGGGAAAAGAATTTTGCGTGAAAAAAAGACTGCTGAAAAAATGACTGCGATTTATTGCAAGGCGAATCATAAGATAGATAGCGGATTGTGCAGCGAATGTAAAAATTTGTTAAACTATGTACAGAAGCGGCTGGAACATTGTTTCTTTGGTGAACATAAACCGGTATGTGGTAAATGTCCAATTCATTGCTATCAAAAAGAGATGCGAGAAAAAATAACTACTGTGATGCGGTATGCGGGACCTCGCATGATATATAAGCATCCGGTGTTAGCAATCGATCATATTATTCGATCATTGAAGAAAGTGCCAGTTCTAAAAAAACGATGAAAAGAAAGTACACTTTTTTCGAATTGAATATCCAAAATTGAGAAGAAAATCACCGGACACTTATGCTATAATTGCAGCAGTGGGGGTGATTTTTTTGCATTTTGAATATGGCAGTGAGGCCATGGAATTCTTAAAAAGTCGTGACGATCTGCTAGGAGAAGCGATTGATCAGATCGGGCATATTTATCGGACGGTCGACAGCGATCTATTTTCATCGGTAATTCATCACATTATCGGACAACAGATCTCTACTCAGGCGCAGGCGACGATTTGGCAAAGGCTGAATGACAGACTTGAAAATATAAATCCAGATACAATCTGTTCTATTGAATCAAACGAACTTCAAAAAATTGGCATGACATTCAAAAAAACCGAATACATCAAAGACTTTGCACAAAAAATAAAAAATAAGGAATTTGATATTGATGCACTGGTCAATCAGCCCGATGCAGTGGTTGTCAAAGAACTTTCATCCCTAAAGGGGATTGGTATTTGGACTGCGGAAATGATTATGACCTTCTGTATGCAGCGATCTAATATTGTGAGCTATGGAGACCTTGCAATTCATCGAGGCATGCGGATGCTGTATCATCATAGAAGTATCGACAGAAAAAAGTTTGAGAAATATGCAAGGCGGTATTCACCCTACGGAACGGTAGCAAGCCTGTATCTTTGGGCAATTGCGGGAGGCGCGATTGATGGAATGCGAGACTATGCACCGAAAAAGAAACGTGATGTGGTAAAAAAATGACACAGGAAGAAATGTGGAAAGCAGTATATGAAAACGATGGCTCCTATGATGGGATTTTCTTCTATGCGGTTCAATCCACAGGAATTTATTGCCGTCCTTCCTGTAAATCTAAAATACCGAAACGAGAAAATGTATATTTTTTTGCTGCTGCAGAAGAGGCGAGACGCGCGGGTTTTCGTCCCTGTAAGCGTTGTAGAAGCGACCTTTTGGACTATCAACCAATCAAAGAAATCGCGGAAAAGGCAAAACGTCTTCTTGATGATTCTTTTCGCAAAAGCTGTGATCTGAATCAGAAACTGCGGCAGTTGGGCGTATCCTCACATCGTATGGTTGAAATCTTTCAAGAGGAATATGGTATTACATTGTCCGAATATGTGAGTAAGTTGCGTCTGACAGAAGCAAAACGGCTGCTTTCAGATACCGATGGCAGGATTATCGACATCGCGTATTCTGTAGGTTTTGCTGGATTGTCATCTTTTTATCGCTTTTTTAAAACCGGAACAGGAGTTTCTCCTGCTGCATACAGGAAGGAGTATCGAAAATGATACGGTACGCATTTTATAATTTTAAACTTGGAATTCTAAAAATCGGCTATACTGATACGGTTGTTGTTTCATTGGACCGAGTCGAGCAGGTTGACACGGACAATGAACCTTCAACGCTCACCAATCTGGTTTTTAAACAGATTAGTGAATATCTCCACGGACAACGCCAAAAATTTGACTTTCCCTATGAGCTTTACGGTACGGAATTTCAGAAAAAAGTGTGGGAGGCTCTTCGTCAGATTCCATACGGAGAAACTCGCACATACAAGGACATTGCGACGGTAGTTGGCAACCCGAAAGCCAGTCGTGCGGTGGGAATGGCAAATCATAAAAATCCTTTGATGATCGTGGTTCCGTGCCATAGGGTTATTGGAACGGGCGGAAAGCTGGTCGGCTATGCAGGTGGTTTAGACATGAAAAAAGCGTTGCTGGAACTTGAGCACAAGAAATATAAACACACAATCCTAAAGGGGGAAATTAAAGCAGAAATTTCCTCCTTTGTGAAAAACTATGAAGCGAAAGCAGAAATATCAACAAAATGGGGGATGCCGTTGGTTGGATTTGCTGATGCAAAACATCCTTTTATCCTAAATCTTAAAAACATAATAGGTCCTAATCACGAACTGCCAACAGATGTATTAAAAGATGCTTCTATTGTCATTGCCTATTACATCCCCTTTACGAAAGAACTTGCTAAAACAAATAGTTCGAAGCATAGATTAGCATCATCTCAGTGGGCTTTAGCCTACGAAGAGACAAATGCCATGTTTAAATATTTAAACCAACATATAATAGAATATTTAAATTCAAAAGGTTATAATGCCGCTGTTTCTAAGGAATCTGCAACATTTAGTACAGAAAAACTTATAAGCAATTGGTCACACCGGCATTTTGCTTATATAGCAGGGCTTGGAACATTTGGTATAAATAATATGTTGATTACCAAATGTGGCTGCTGCGGTCGTTTTTTCACGATCGTAACTAACTTGGATATAGTGCCAGACAGCCCCCTGGTAAATGAATTATGTTTATATAAAAAAAATGGAAGCTGTAAAATTTGCCTGAAAAATTGCCCTGCCGGTGCACTTACTGAATTACGATATAATCGTGCGAAATGTTATTCTCTGTTAAAAGAAAATGCTGCTGTTTACACAGAATTTGGTGATTCTTATTTTGATGAAACGTTAACGAAAACAAATAGTAAGGGAAGTGAAGTATGCGGAAAGTGTATTACTTCTTCCCCTTGTGCTTTTTAATACCCAAAATTCTATAAGAAAAAAGTTTTACACTGCCAGTAACCCTTTGAAATGGGCTGCTGGCAGTTTTTATTTTCTAAAATGATTGTGGTTTAACTAAAATCGTTATATAATAAGAATAATTAAAAAACGTATACTTAGTATACGGAAAAATAATATATATTTGTAAATGAAAATAAATTGAGTATATAAAAAATAAAAGGAGATTTTTAAAATGAAAAACATTAAAGCAACAAAAATTAGAATGGATTTAATTGATCCAGATGTTATCGAGGAAATCAACATACGAGAAGATCAAAAAGAAAAATCAAAAGAAGAATATAAGGCTGATATCGAAAATATAAAACATACTATTAAGCCGGTAGGACACTTGCAGCCAATCTTAATTAGAGAATTGACCGTTGCAGAAAGAGGAAAATCCACTAAAAAAACCGCGATATATGGTATTATCAACGGAAATACACGTTATGCAACGAATCCTAAAAAAGATATTTTTGCTACTATTGTAGAAGTGAATGATATGAATGATGATCAAAAAAAACTTGCATTGATTGCAAATTTTGCAAAGTCTGAAATGACTACAGAAGATAAAGCAGCAATCATATATCATGAACAAGAAAGACTGAAAAATTTATCAAAAGAAAGTATAATGGCTGGCAATAAAAAAATAAGTGCATCTCTTGAAACATTGGCACGTACTTTTGGTATTAGTAAAGCGTATGCTCAAAAACTTGTGAATATTTATAAGAGAAACATGAAATTAGCAGCAGATAATAACGCTGCTAATTTAGAACCTGAAATTATTGATTTTGATCATCAATATAAATCAATAATGATGGACATCCAAAATAGTATGAAAATTATTATAGAAGATACGGATGCAAATAAAACTTTAGATAGTATTCAAAAAGCAAAAAAGTTAACGAAAAAAATTATGGAATATCTTAAATATATAGAAAAAAATAAACCGGAAATAAAAGCAGCTAAAAACAGAAGAGCGGAAATTGTAAAAGCCTTAAAAGATATTGACAATAAAAATAAAAAGACTGAAAAAATAGACTTAAAAATAGAAAAGCTTAAGGGGAAAATCGATTCTGAAACAAAATATAAAGTAAAAAATGATTTAGAAAAAAAGATATCCGAAAAACAGAAAGAATACAATCATTTAAAAAATGAGCTTGAAAAATTAAAACAGATAATAGATCCAGCAGATCAAGGTACTAGACAAAAAGCAGAATAAGAATGTAAAGGTTAGATCCCTCAATTATTAAGTTCCTGAATCAAAAGAGGAAGGCAAGACGCCAAATTGATTTAAGGGCTTAATAATTGAGGGATCTTTTTCTCTACAGAACAGGTAGTTATCTGATTTTTTAATAGCAGATAACTTAACCATAAATTAACATAAGTTTGCTTGAATTATATTATAATAGATATAGGAATTTTGTGTATACGCATGAAGCTTCATTATCTTACATGATAATTTAGTTGTAGAAAATATAGATTGATGGAGTGATTTGATATGGTTCAGGGAATTATTAATATTGGCTCAAATTCTATCCGTTTGGCAATATACAAAATAGATGACAGTCAATTAACAGTCTTATTGAATAAAAAGCATTCTTCTAGTTTGGCTTCTTATATTAAAAAAGAAAAAATGCTGCAAGCTGGCATTGATAAAACTTGTCAGGCAATTTCTTCATTTAAAACTTTATTGGAGACATTTCATGTTACGAATATATCAGCCTTTGCTACGACGGCTTTGCGAAATATTTCAAACAGTGCAATGGTTATTACACAAATTATGCAAAAAACAGGTGTAAGCGTTACTGTCCTTTCGGGAACGGAAGAGACAGCACTTGATCTTTTCGGAGCAACATATGCTATGCAGAATCAAAACGGCTTGCTCCTTGATATCGGTGGAGCGAGTACAGAACTGGTTTTGTATGAAAATGGACGTATCGTTAATTCCGTAAATCTGTCGATAGGTTCACTTAATGCTTATGAACAGTATGTTCAATATTTGCTGCCAAATAAAAAGGAACAAAAAATGATTAAAAATGCGGTTTTAGTGGAATTGGCACAAATTACTGATTTTGCTCCGAGACCACAAACCTTTATTTGTGGTATGGGGGGGTTGATTCGTGCAACCGGAAGAATCAATATATCTTTATTCAATTTGTCGATGAATACAGCTGAAATTAAAGTGTCTAACATGAAAAAAATGATTAAGCTTTTAGAGAATGATGAAGAAAATGAACTTCTTTCGAGTGAAACATTGAAGGTTCTATTAAAAACAGTACCAGGACGCATTGAAACAATCGTACCGGGACTAATTATTTTACATACGCTGAGTAAATATTTTAAAAACGAAAGAATTGTGGTTAGTAAATCGGGCATTCGTGAAGGTTATTTATATAAAAACATACTTACTGTAAAAAAACAGACTGCCCAAACGATTTCTCCGATAGAAGCCAAAAATGAATCAAATTATGCTGCAAGTTGACAAAACAACGATAAGAATTAGGTGCTAAACGGAAGAATGAACAAAGTCTCCGAATAAAAAATAGCTGAGGCAGAATAAGATGTATAACAAAAATCCTGATATTAGCTATACATAAAAATCGAGAACTATCTCGATTAACGATTTTTTCTTGATATTTTTAACTTATTGGTGATTAACCATTAATAATTAGGAGTTGTAAAATCAGCTAAGTATGAACTATAATTGTTATATGAGAAAAAGTGTATAAATTTGCATCAGCTAGTCGGAAGCTTGGGGTTTAGTAACGAATTTTTACAAGCAAACAGACATCATTAAATAGTTTGAGTGATGATAAAAGTATGTCACTCAAACTATTTTTACGCAGGGGGGCATTTTACATAATCCGCTTTTAGTGGATAAAAGGAGGTATTCTACTATGGTAGAGGTACAAGTTTTAGGAGAATTTTGCTTTAGTCGATTGTTAGGAAAGCCCATCTATGATAAAAGTAATCGAAAGATAGGCAAAATCAAAGATATGGCTGTACGGTGGGAGAATTCTTATCCACAAATTATCGGAATTAAATATGAATCAAGAGAACATCAATTAATTGCTATAGATCAGATAGAATCTTGTACGTATCGAGAAATAAGACTAAAAGAAAACTTTGCGATAGAAAAAACTATCATATTACATGAAACGGATATTTATATTAGCAAGTGGTTGCTGGATAAGCAAATCATCGATTTAAAAGGATCGAAACTTGTTCGTGTTAATGATATTATTTTGTCATGGGTCATGCAGGAAAATATTGAATACATGACATTAGTTGCTGTTGATATTGGAATAAAAGGACTTTTACGTCGTCTTGGCCTAGAGTTTTTAGTCGCTGGTTGTAAAAACAATTTATTGGATTTGCAATATGTGAATCCTTTAGAAAATTGGAATTCCTATCTTCAGTTGAATCGTGAAAAACAACAAATCAGTCAGCTTCATCCTGCAGATATTGCGGACTTACTAGAGGAAATGGATTATAAAACGCGTGCAGGTTTTCTTGAGACTTTAAATGATCAACAAGCAGTTGATACATTGGGGGAAATGGATTTAGATGCGCAGGTTGAAATCATTGAACAAATGGATCAACAGCGGGCATCTGATTTGTTGGAAGAAATGCCACCAGATGAAGCCGCCGATATTCTAGTAGAAATGACAGCAGAAAAATCAGAAGAACTACTCAATTTGATGGAAGTCGACGATGCTGAGGGCGTGCGTGAACTTATGCAGTATGAGGAAGGTACTGCTGGTGCATTGATGACAACGGAATTTATTGCATTTTCTGCAGAGCTTACCGTGGAAGAAGTCATTAACCGTCTTAGAGCGTTGGCACCAGAAGCTGAAACAATCTATTATCTTTATGTGGTAGATAATGTTGGAACACTACAGGGCATATTGTCCCTGCGGGAATTGATTATTGCAGCACCAGATAAAATATTGCGAGATTTAATGCATACGAAGCTGCAGACGGTACAGCCGGATGATGACCATGAAAGTATAGCACAAGTTATCAATAAGTATGGACTACTGGCTGTGCCGGTCATCGATGAGCAGGGGATTATTTTAGGTATTGTTACGGTAGATGATGTTCTGGATCTCTTGTTGCCGGAACAGGGGAAAATCGATATGCACTCTTGGTTTACCCTTCGCAAGTGGGGAGGTAGAAAATGAAAAATATGCGCATGCGTTTAAGTTTATTTTTTGCAGTAATGGGGCCAGGTGTTGTTACTGCTTTTGCTGATAATGATGCTGGTGGTATTGCTACCTATGCTTCGGCAGGGGCAACTTATGGTTATGATTTATTATTTACACTTTTAGTTAGTTCGATTTGTCTTGCTATGGCGCAAGAAATTTCAGCACGAACCGGCGCGATTACCGGGCGCGGTTTATCCGATTTGATTCGTGAATCCTTTGGTGTAAAATGGACTTTTTTTGCTATGATTGTATTAATGATTGCGAATGTGGGGACGACTGCATCGGAATTTTCTGGTATTGCTGCCAGTTTTGAAATGTTTGGTGTCAATAAAATTATTGCAGTACCTCTTATGGCCTTTACGGTTTGGTGGGCTGTTCTTAAAGGAAATTATTCTCGAATTGAAAAAGTGTTTTTTGTATTGTGTGCAACTTTTTTAAGTTATATTATATCAGGAGTTATTATAAATCCTCCGTGGGAAGAAGTTCTTATGACTTCATTTACACCTACATTTCACAGTGATGCAGCGTTTCTTATGATGGCTATTGGTATTATTGGTACAACAATCACTCCGTGGGGACAATTTTATATACAGGCGGCAGTGGTTGATAAAGGTATAACTGTAAAAGATTATAAATATATTTTTTGGGATGTTATGCTGGGGGCATTTTTTACTTGGCTTATTGCATTTTTTGTAATTGTAACTACAGCGGCTACTTTCAATATCAACCATATTGAAATTGAATCGGTAAAAGATGCAGCAATGGCACTGGAACCTTTGGCTGGAAAATATGCAAGTATGTTGTTTTCTTTTGGGTTATTGGGAGCTTCCATGCTTGCAGCATTTATATTGCCATTGAGTAGTGCCTATGCTGTTTGTGAAGCATTTGGTTTTGAAAGTGGTGTCAGTAAAAAACCAAAAGAAGCATCCGTTTTTTTTGGCGTATACACCGTGATTATTTTATTAGGCGCAGGGATCGCACTGTGGCCAAATATATCCTTAACGGATGTCATGTTAGTATCCCAGGTTGTTAATGGGGTATTATTACCACCTATTCTGATTTTTATGGTACTCATTGCTAATAACCAAACGATTATGGGCCAGTATAAAAATTCGGAATGGTATAATATTGTTGCATGGATATTCACAATCGTATTAATTGCTTTAACACTTATGTTGTTATTGTCTACAATTGCACCTGAATTTATGAAAAATTTAATGGAAGCAAGTGGATTTTAAATAATCGTTCTAAATAAAAGTACTTATAGTAAAGTCAAGGGATGGTGTGATGATGATAAAATTTATTCTGAGAGCTGAAAATGCTGTTATTTTAATAAGTAGTATCTATTGGTATTCTTTTTGCCAGTTTAATTGGATAGTATTTGCAGTATTATTATTAGCGCCTGATATTTTTATGATTGGCTATTTTGTAGATAAAACTTTAGGTGCATATATATACAATATTGGACACACGTATGTATTGCCTGTGATTTTGCTAGTGTATGGTCTATATACAGCACAGCAGACCTTCATGATGATTGCTACCATATGGATCGCTCATATTTCATTGGATCGTACATTAGGGTTTGGACTGAAATATGGGTCGGACTTTAAAGATAATCACATGCAAAACGTGTAATAACAAAAAATAAAAAGCTATACGTTTCTAATTTTAAGTTTATAGTTTTAAAAAGGGCTGATGCACATGTTTTATTATGTGCATCAGCCCTTTTTTGCTTTATAATTGTGTATTTTGCTAGTAAATAGGCAAGTATTAGATTTCATATTCACGTGTATGGATTATATAAATTTATGTGCAAACTCTATTACGTCCGGTAGATTTCGCACGATAAAGTGCCTTATCTGCATGATTAATAAGCTCTATTACTTCTTGTTCAGGGGAACACTGCATAGTTACAATGCCTAGACTGACAGTAAGATATGTTGAAATTTTAGACCCTTTGTTAGAGATATGAAGATTTTCAACTGCAATTCGCATTTTCTCAGCAAGGGTTTCGGCGTCCTTCTCATTTGTTCTTGGTAACATACAAATAAATTCCTCACCGCCATAGCGCGCAATGAGCTGGGTGGGATCGGAAACACTTCCAGCTAAAGCCTTTGCAACTTGTTTCAGGCAATCGTCTCCAACCAAATGCCCATAATAGTCATTTAAACCCTTGAAAAAATCAATATCAATCATAATAAAAGATAATAGCTCTCCATGTTTTGCTAATTTATCGTATTCTAAAGATACTATATTATCAAAATATCGTCGATTTGCCAGATCGGTCAATCCATCAACATTACTTAATACTTCAAGCTTTTTTATGGCGGCTTTTAATTGTTCTTCAAGCATTTTTCTCGCATGAATATCGGTCAGCATGATAAAGGAGCCCATATAATTGTTTTTGTTATCCATCATTGCTTTTACAGAAATAGTTACCCAATGTTTAGAACCATCTTTTTTTCGTAAATATTGATCGTAGGTTGCATCTTTTCCTTGTATTCTTTCCAATATTTTTCTTTTCAGATCTTCCAAATGTTCTTCAAATAATAAATCTTTAAAACGTTGTCCCATCAATTCTTTGATTTCATAGCCAAGCATAGATGCTAATTTATTATTAACAAATATAATTTTCAAATCGTGCCCAGTAATTAGAATTCCTTCATTGGCAGTCTCAACCATAAAACGGTAACGAGCTTCGCTTTTTTGCAATTTTTCTTCGGCTATTTTGCGATCGGTAATATCAGATCCAAGAACAATAAAAGAACAAACTTTTTTATTTATGTCAAATTCAGGTATATATTCTACCTTAATCCAACGCTTTCCAATATGCATATTAAAGTAATATTCATATGTGGCAATTTTTCCTTTTTTTACGATTGAAATGTATTTGATGGCATTTTGATAGTTATTTTCTGAAAGTATTTCATTCATATGTTTACCTATAATTTGTTCTCTTGAGATATTATAAGCTTTAATAAATGCATTATTAACAAATTTATAGCGCAAAGTAATGGCATCAATATAGGCAACATAAGCAGAAATGTTATTCAGTATGAAAAATGGTTCTGCTTTGAAAAAGTTTTTTAATAAAAAATGTTTTCGTTTCAAAATGCTCTATCCTCCCTGGAATAAGTTTTGTGTAGAATTTGCCAAGGCTGCTGTTTCATTGTTTTAGATTATTTTTTGAGAGGACCTATACTATTTCACCAAGTGGGAGATCGTTCTTATTATCTATATTTGAATTGGTCTCTGCTTTATTCCTTGGAGCATTAAGAAATGTATTTGCATATTTTTCACCATACAATTGTTTAAATAACATAATGGACTCTTTAAATGACAAACTAGAAGGATCAACGTGAACTGGAGGTTCATCACGAATGGAGTTGTATGAAATGCTGCCATCTTCTGTATGGGCAATGTTTTGAGGGATTTGTAACTGTATGCTTTTTGTATTGAAGTCATAATAGTATATTACTGTGGTTTTAGCCGTAATACCGTCAGCTTGATCAAATTCGATATTATCACATTGAATCGTGTAGTAGGGTGGGGCATATTTTACGGATTTGATAGAGGTTTTATCCAGATAAGTATTAAAGTCTGCACCAGAGTCGATTTTTATATACTTGTCGGGATGATCATCATATTGATTGGCAAAACAAAGACTGCTTAAAATTACCATAAATATTATAACAAAAGGAAATATTCGTTTCATTTAATACCTTCTTTCTTTTGAGCTTATAAAAATTGATGATATGATTAGCATAAGAAAAATGAAACCTGTGCTGTGATTATACACCAAAATTGTTTCTAAATCTACCAAATATAGGAGGAAAATTGTGGTTACTTATTTCTTTTAATGAAAATAACAAAACCCGTGTCTCTGCGAAGAAACACGGCATTATTAGCCTTATTGATTTAAGAGTTAATATACCAATTTACACCTAATAAAGTGGCAATTAAGGTGATTATAATAGATGTCCATACAGATTTAACCATTTCGGTCTTGCTAAGTTCATTCATTTCCGTGGCAGCTTGATTAGAATCGTTTGCAATCTTATCCAAAGCGGACAGAACGTTCTTAAATAAAGGTACTGTTTCTTTCTGATATAACGCATATGATTCTTGTTTCTTGTTTTGTGTTGCCAGGTCTATTATATGATTGTCGGCAGTGCGGAGTTGCTGCAAAGCATCTTTCAAAGCGTTCATTTCGTTAATTTGTGTTGCTGTTAATGATAGCTGCTCATAGGCTGAAAAATTTTCATCCAGCTCTTTTCTTTTTACAATGAGATCGTTTTTGAGCTTTTGATTTTCGCTGTCTTCGGTCGTAAGCATTAAACTATATACATCTTCTACAGTTTCATGTAATAATACCTTGCTTTTATAAGCGGATTGCATTTGCTTCATATTTATGGTGAAAAGTTGATCCATTCGAGCACTACCTTGCTTTACAGCCAAATTTCCTGTTATCGATACACCGATAATAGAAAAAATAAATACAGTAATTAAAAGCGTCAGTTTTTGCTTAGCTTGTAACTGTTTAAACCCTTTCATCTGGATAAGGACCTCCTTGATTTTAGAAACACATTCCTTCTAGGCCATATCGCTTTAAATTTATTATATGCAATCTTATTGAAAAAAAGATGAAATACATCACTATAATTTATTTTTCTCCGAATTATTTTTTCATCTCTCACTATATCGTGTAGCAATATTATTTTGTATTGCAGGATAAAAAGTTAAATATTGCTGTGAATTATATTTTTGTATTATACTATAAACAAAGAAACAGTTGATGTGTGGTTGAGTTTGTTCTCCTCTAAATTATTGATTTGAAAAGAACCCGCTTACCGTTTTAGACGGTTTTTTTCATGCCATTTACGGCATGAAAGAATGGCAAAAAGTTGTATATAATAGGGAAAAGGCTGTTTAAAATCCATGAACTTTGCAAAAATACGATCAGGGAGTTGAATATTATTACTGCAAATGAATTGCTTTTAAATTTAAATAAGTTGCATACAACCGATTTGGGAATTGTACGCATCAAAAGAAATCTTTCGTTAGAAACAGATGAAGTCGTCAATTGGTGCAAAGAAAAGATACAGAAGGCTAGTTCGATTACAAATAAAAAAGGTAAAAATTGGTATGTGAATATAGATAATTGCATCATTACAGTAAATTCTTATAGTTACACCATTATAACAGCGCATATGATAAAGAAGTAGTTGTTCTACAAAGGTGCATTCATGTTACAAGTGCATAAAAATATATAAACTGCCAGAATTATGCTGGTGGTTTGTTATTTACAGGTGTGTGAAATATTTGGAAAAGATAGAATAGATTTTTAATAGTTCTTAAATCATACGAAGGGGAGGTAGCTAACATGTTTAAAGGAATATCTTCACGACAGCTTGTTTCTCTATTGACTTTGTATTTGTTTATTTTTATGGTGTTGACTGGTTTGGTATTGTATATAGTACCGCCGACCAGGGTAGCTCGTGAGTTACAGTGGACATTGGCAGGAATTTCTAAGACGGAATATATTAGGTTGCATACGATTTTGTCTTTGGGTTTCTTAGTAGCAGTTTTACTGCATGCTTGGTATAATCGTTCCGTTTTGTGGAGATATCTGTTATTAGGCAGGCAGGAAAAAATATGGAATATCGAGTCCATATTAGCACTTGTATTTATACTAGTATTGCTGGGAGCAAGTTATTTTAATGTGCCGCCGGTGGATAAAATAATGTCTTGGGGCACGTCATTCAAGGAAAGCTGGGGTGGACCTGGAGGTGGACAACGATTGCGAGATGGGAAGAATCGTGCTGTGCAACAGGTGGACCAAACTCAGAGAGAAATGCAATAAGCAAATCAATATGAACGCTTAACTGGTTCGCGACGAATTTCAGTGCAGTTCCACACAGCTTTTTCTCGAGGCGACGAAAGACCTGAGCTCTATAGAAAATAGGGCTCAGGTTATTTTTACGTCATCCCGTAAACGTAATCCTACGTGAATCTGAAAGACTTTTCATGCAAATACATATATTTTTTGTTACACTTCAATACAGACATATTCGTAATCTGAAAAGAGATACCAGAAAGGAGCATCCTGCTTGCTAAAAAATAAATTAATTCCAATTTTGCAAAGAGTTTTTTCTTCTTTGAAGCATAAAGAATTCCGCTATTTTTGGTTTGGACAATGTATATCCTTGATTGGTACCTGGATGCAGCGAACAGCACAGGTCTGGCTTGTTTATACGATGACGAATTCACCTTTTATGGTAGGAATGGTTGGGGTTTGTCAATTTACACCGATCCTTCTTTTTACTTTATTTGCGGGAGCTCTGGTCGATCGCTTTTCAAAACGAAATATTTTGTTGATGACGCAATCTGCTTTGATGATTCAAGCGATTGCTTTAACTCTTTTAGCTTATCTTAATATGCTCCAATATTGGCATATTCTGTTGCTTAGCATTTTTTTAGGATTAACACAAACCTTTGATATGCCGGCACGCCAGTCTTTTTTTATTGAACTCGTTGGCAGGGGGGATATTATGAATGCCGTGTCACTCAACTCGACAATTGTGAATTTGGCAAAGATTATTGGGCCTGCTTTATCGGGAATTGTGATGGTGAACTTTGGAACAGTGTATTGTTTTTCGATCAACGCCATTAGCTTTTTTGCAGTATTATTAAGTTTGTTTTATATTAATGTTTTACCGCAGCAGATTATACGGAAAAAACAAAAGGTTATCAAAGAAGTGAAAGAAGGCTTATCCTATATTAAACAGAGTAAAGCGTTGATGATCAATATAATATTTATGGCAATTATTTGTACCTTTGCAATGAATAATGCAGTTATTATCCCTGTTTTTGCCAAAAGTGTACTAGGTATGGGGGCGGCGGCTTATACTGGTTTGATGAGCGCAGCTGGAATTGGTGCATTTATTGGTGCAATTTTTATGGCTTTTCGTGCCGAAAAAGGGGTAGAAAAAAGATTTTTTCTGCTTTGTTTATGTACAACCGCACTTTTACAAGTTTTTATGGTCTTTGTTGCAGATTATAATGCAGCCTTTCTTTGTGTTGCCTGTATCGGTTTTTTGAATTTAGCTTTTATGAATATGGGAAATTCGATTTTTCAATTAAATTCTGATGATGAACATCGTGGCAGGGTCATGAGTGTATATTCTTTTCTTAATCAGGGATCTACGCCTGTGGGAAATTTTTATGCAGGAACTGCGATGGAATATCTGGGTGGAGTATGGGGATTTCCCTTATGTGGAATAGCAGCATTGGGATTATTGGGTGTCGTATTTATTTGTGAACGCCAAGAGCTTTTTAGTTGGATTCATGATAAGGAGAAGCGAGCAAATGAAAAAAATTATATTTGAGGGAATCAGATGCTCGGATAAGTCGAACACCATCAACTATCTCTGAGTGAATGATACCCCCCTGAACATCCTCATATTTCAATAGGTGTATTACATCGGATGAATTTTGATTATATTTTCCTTATTTTAAAATTATCCAGTCCACATTGTTTGCTTAAAATTTTAAAAGCAGGTTCTAGTAATAAATTGAGAAGAGTTAATTCATAAGGAGGCAAATCAGGATCTGTATCAACTTTACATAAGAAGTTCATGCGAACTGATTTAGTTAAGCATCCTTTAGTTTGACAATTTTTATTCTTGTCAAGATTATGTCTTTCTGCATCTACGTAAAGATGAAACTGTCTTCCAGATGTTATAATCTGATTGTCAAACAGACATTTTCGTATTGTATTAGCAATTTTGGGCGGATGCTTGTCGCCGCCTTCTTTAAAATTAAAAGAAAGATAGAATTCAATCATATTTAACAACCATTTCTACAGTTAATATTTTTATACTTTAAATGTGCGTACATCGCTCACCGATTTTTTTCGTATACATTTATTTTCTTCTTACAAAAAAAATACTGCCAGTACATAGGATATCGGTATATTTTATACACGATTCGCTTATGCAACCTGGCAGTCATGGAATACTTCTTTAGACCCATAGTTTTGCGCCCTTGTTTTTCAACAAGTTTGCCAATATATAATACAAAATTTTTAAAAGAAAAATATTTCAGAGCTTTAATCATTATTTCTATTCATTAAATTATAATATATTATTTTTTGTGAAATTGCAATCATAAGTTAAGCAGTAGATTAGTCGACGAAACACATACTTGCCATTGACATTCACGCTAACCAAAACAACAAGAGTTCATCAAATATAATCCGTCATTCTTTTTGATGAAGTTTTTATTGAAATAATAAGAGGTAAGACGTATACTTACAGAGTAGTTAATTCTTTTTGAATAAAACTTACATTGAAATACTTTAAGTATGAACAAATTTTGTTATATTTTGCTTTTGTAAGACGAGTAAGCCGATAGATAGATTGGTATTAGTCGTCTATTTTACGTTCTTAAAAGCTATATACTAAAAACATGGTGAAACAGAAAATTAGCTGGTGTTTTAGGCTAATAAAAATGCACAGATCATGTACAAATTATTATATTTTATATGAGGGGGAGAACGTATGAAAAAAAGATCTATGATTATTCTTGCGATTACTATTGGCATATTGATTGGAGCTTTATTCATTTATATGAGTTTTTTTGGCCGGATGAGAATGAATGGATCATCGAATCATATGATGGAAGGGATGCACGACAGTATAGCAAAGCTTGAAAATAAAACGGGAGAACAGGGATATTTAAATATACCACCTATAATAAAAGGAGAAATGAATAGTAGTGGAGATATCGTTTATTCTTTGACTGCGGAGAACGGTGCTGTACAATTTAAAGATGGTGAAAAGACAAAAACGATGGGATATAATGGAAGTTTTCTTGGACCAACAATTGTAGTTAAAAAAGGTCAGAATATACAGATAAACTTGATTAATCATTTAAATAATGAACAGACGACATTTCATTGGCATGGACTTATCGTGCCATCAGATATGGATGGTGGTCCCCATAGTCCGATTGATGCAGGAAAACAAACAACAATTGCATTTCATGTAAACCAAGAGGCTGCTACATTATGGTATCATCCACACGTAATAGGAAAGACAGCTGAGCAGGTCTATTTAGGTCTTGCTGGTATCTTGATTGTAAAAGATGAAAATGAATCGAAGCTTGGTTTGCCCGAAAAGTATGGAATTGACGATATACCGGTAGTCGTTCAAGATCGCACGTTTACTGATACAAACCAATTTGATTATGAGAAAGACTATAGAGCAGACGGAACTGCAGGAAATACGCTTCTTGTCAATGGAACGATTAATCCTTATATTGATGTTACAACGAATGAAGTAAGATTGCGCTTGCTAAATGGATCGAATGCTAGAATTTATACCTTTAGTCTGAGTGACAACAGCACATTTAAACAAATTGCTACAGATGGTGGATTGCTTAATAGTCCTGTAGAAATGCAGGCACTTTCGCTTTCACCAGGGGAACGTGCAGAAGTTATAATAAACACAGATAAGATGTATAAAAATGGTGATGTTTTAAGTCTGATGACTGGTGATATAGCGGTATTGAAGATGCAGATAGGAGAACGCAAAGATACGAAAAACACAATGCCTATAGTATTGAATCAATTGCCAGAAATAAATGATTTCTCAATGATTGATAGAAAAATCGTTTTATCTGGAATGGCCGGAATGGTTGAGATAAACCAAGAAAAATTTAATGAACATCGGATAGATGCCTATGGAACAGTTGGAAAGCGAGAAATATGGGAAATTTATAATCAAAAAGATATGATGGGGGGAATGGTTCATCCATTTCATATTCATGGAACTCAGTTTAGAATCATTTCACGCAATGGAATATCTCCAGCGGCGAATGAAAGAGGCTGGAAAGATACAGTTGCCATTAATCCTGATGAGCGAGTGAAACTTGAGGTTATGTTTATAGAAAAAGGGATATTTATGTATCATTGCCATATTTTAGAACATGAAGATAATGGAATGATGGCGCAGATAAAGATTGAATAATAATCAAGCTTGTGTATCAGCCATGGTAATGCTGTTTCTATTTTTTTTGCTGATGTACAAGGCTTTATCGGCTGCGAGTAGTAAATCTCTTATTGTAGCAGCATTTTCAGGATAGCTTGCAATTCCAATACTAGTTGTACATGGAGCTAGTGCTTTTTGGCACAGTGACCGAATTTCTTCGGCAGTATGCTGAGCTTCTTTTAGAGAGATATTTCGTAGAATAATCGTAAATTCATCACCACCAAAACGAAAGACGGACTTAATTCCGGCTACAGCTTGGCATAGTTCAGTGAAATTTTGCAAGGTATCATCTCCGCTTGCATGCCCCTGCGAGTTATTTAGTTCTTTGAAAAAATCAAGATCTAAAATCATTACAACAATTTGGTCTACTGCATGGGCTTGGATTTCTTGATCCAGTTTTTTAGCTAACCTGTCAAAAGCACGGCGATTATACGCTTTGGTTAAACTATCTAATTCCGATTTTTCTTTTAGTGAAATATGCAGTTTTTGCAGTATGGATATCGTTGAATTGTAAGCATGAATCATTTCATGAAATTCTCCGGCATAGTCCATTGTATTAATTTCTTTGTATTTTCCCTGACGGATTAATGCGAATGCTGAAATTAAACGCTCAATAGGGTCCGTGACCCGACGAATTGTATAGATTGCAATCGTGATCAATACAATTGTGATAATAAGAGCTGATATCATATTTTGATAAAATAATAATTGACGAAATCCAGTTAATTCAGAAGTAGGAAGATTGACGGTAACCAGCCAGTCTAATGTTGGAACCTTGCTATAACCTACGTAATTTTCTTGCCCGAAAGGGTTGGTATGAATTAGCGCACCATTTTGATCTGAAATTATTGAAAATATAGATGATTTTTGTCCGATTCGTTCTGCTAGATGATGATAAAGAATAGTACCCTGTTTGTCAATAACGGATATATAACCATCACGACCAAAAATCGTATTGTCAAAAACCAAGGGGAAACTATTTTCATGGATACGAATTGAACCGATAAGCACACCTGTAATTATGCCATCTTGCAAAATAGGTGTTGCGATGGCGATGATTTGATAACCAGCCGTATTGATATAGACGTCGGTAATGGAGGTTTCACCTTGAAGGGCTGCCTGAAAAAAATCTCGTTTTGCTAGATTGACGGTGGGGAGATCGGGTATTCCACTAATTCTAATGAAATTCCCCTGTAAATCTAAAACTGCCATGACGGTTATATTTGGTGTTATCTCATTCATAAGATCTAATTCTTTTTGATTTTGCCAAATAGCAGGGGTATTTGCAGTTTTTTTTAAGGTATATTCAATATTTTCCAAGGCGGAAGAAAGTTGTACGGCAAAATTTTTTGCAGCCCGTTCATTGATAGATAGTATTAGATCATCAAGATTTGACATAACAAATTTATCGAAAAGTATAAATTGAAGTAACGTACTGCTGAGCATTAATATGATAAGTAAGAGTGCAAATTTATGAAAGATGCGCAATGATATCACCACCTTTTAGAACTATATATTCTCTTTATTGTAAGAACATCCCTTTTTTAAAAAGAATATGAAGTTACAAAGATTCATGATAACGAGAAGCAGGCGGATAAAAAAATTCTATTTAATTGCAGACAAGAAAAGACCTCTGATCCTTTTTTGGATGAGAGGTCTTTTCTTTAAATGATATACTATTATCCCGGAAGAAGAAACACTTAAAATGTCATAATTTATTATACTGATACAGGACAACATAGGTATGAAGCGAACCGAATTTTACACTTTAAATTTGCGTACAATAGTTTGCAAGTCTTCCGCCATTTTTGCTAAATGTGTGCTTGCACTAGCGATTTCTTCCATTGAAGCAGATTGCTCTTCTGTTGCCGCTGAAATTGTCTGTGTTTCACTAGCGGCTTTACGGGATTCTTTATCTATATTGTTTGATGATTCAACAACACGCTTTGTTCCAGCATCCAATTGAGTCGTTGAAGCTGTAATTTCTTCGATGCCATTTCCTATTTCTGTAATCATAGTAAAGATATTGTTAAATTTATCGCCTGCACTATTAGCAAAATCCTCGCCAGATTGAACCTCTTTTTTATTTTCATTCATATATGAAACAGCTTTTTCTGTGTTTATTTGAACATTTTTTATTAAATCTACAATTTCTTTTGTAGATTGAGCAGATTGTTCTGCTAATTTTCTGACTTCTTCGGCAACAACAGAAAAGCCTCGTCCAGCATCGCCAGCTCGTGCTGCTTCTATAGCGGCATTTAAAGCTAAAAGGTTTGTTTGATCGGCGATAGAGGAAATTATACCTATGATTTTATCAATCTCTTTCGAATACTGACTTAAAGCATGAATGACTTCTGCAGCATTTTCAGTTTTTTCACCAATACGTGCCATTTGTTCTATCGTTGTTTTAATAGCCTTTGTTCCTTCAAGTGCTGTATCAGAAGTTCTTTTACCAGAGTCATTGACTGTCTGTATATTTTTAGTTACCGTATTAATCCCCTGAATCATTTCACTAACAACCGAAGCTGTATGTTCAATAAGTTTGAGTTGTTTCGTACTACTATCAGCTACATGCGTCGTTGATTCTGCTACCTGTGTAGCCGCCTGAGAAGATTGTTCTGCACTTGCTGTGAGTTGTTGCGAAGAAGAAGCCATTTGTTCAGCCGCAGCTAAAATTTGTTGAATTAATTTTCTTATGTTACGAGTCATTTTATCCACGGACTGAGATAATATACCAAATTCGCTTCTATCTAGCAGGCTTTTTTCTGAAATATTATTTGAAAAATTTCCATCAGCAAGATGTGTCAAGAAATTTACAGTCGTTTTTAATCTGTTTCCTATTTGCTTAACCGTTAATATACCTATACTTAAACCTAATAAGATGGCAATTAAGGTAATTATACTAGATGTCCATACTGATTTTACTATTTCGGTCTTACCGAATTCATTCATTTCAGCGGCGCCTTGATCCGAATCATTTGCAATTTTATCTCCAGCAACTAAAATATTTTTCAATAGTGGTGCTGCTTCTTTTTTAGATAAAGCATATGCTTCTTGATTTTTATTTTGTGTTGCTAGGTCGATTATTTGATTGTTAACAGCACGGTATTTTTGTACAGAATCTTTTAGGGCATTTATATCGCTAACTTGTGCTGCTGTCAATGGCAGCTTTTCGTAGGTTGCAATATTTTCATCTAATTCTTTTCTTATTTCAGCGAGATCCGTTTTGAGTCTTTGATTTTCGCTAGCTTCAGTTGAAATTATTAAAGCATATATGGTTTCTACGGTTTGATGTAATAATACTTTGTCCTTATAAGCCAATTGAATTTGTTTTACATTCGTTGTGTAAAGCTGATCCATTCGAGAGCTGCTTTGCTTTAATTCTAGGTTGTTCGCTAATGAGACACCAATAATGGCAAAAACAAATACAGCAATTAAAAGCGTCAATTTTTGTTTAACTTGTAAGTTATTAAACCAATCCATATTAATAAGTACCTCCTCGAATTTCGAAATATTATATATTTTATAACATATAATACGTATTTTTTATTATATGTTCCATTTTTGAACAAGAAGATTTCAATAATAAAGCCATGTTTCGCTGAGAAACATGGCTTATTGGTCCTATCTGTAATATTCATTACGCGTAGGCTCGTTCAAACCCAATAATGTAATGCTCCACATAAACCACCAATTTAATAAGAAATAAATGTCTGTTTTTTATTTGTAACATACATAATATTTATGATGTATGTTGGGGTGAGGTAATATCCCTGTTGTGTATAAAAAGTAATTAAGAATAGGACTATTATACCATATTTTATGATTTGTGTAATATATTGTACGATATTATATTATAAAATTTTTATAGGCAAAAAGGTATCTCTTGTGCTGGGGCAGTAGTTCCAACATAAGAGATACCTTGAATTTATGATACTGTAAATTTTTCAAGACCAAATGAAGTGGATTTTGTCGGCTTTCACTCAATAAAGAGGGGTTTGCGAATTTATAGGGAAAATATATTTAGGCTTAGTTTGTTTAATTTTAAGATATATGGTTGGATTGATAGTAAATTGCTGTTCGGAAAAGGAAGCATTTCCAGCCCCCTATATAGTTAGAGGAGGTACATATGTTAGAAAAAATCATTTCATTTTGTCAGGGATTAGTAGCAAAATTTATTGCAAGCAGTAAACGATTCCCCGTGACAATCTTGCTATCAACGGCTATTGCCGTTATTCTCGGTGTGGAACAGCATATGCTCAGCGCATTAACAGAAGAAAACAGAAATTTACTGCAACATCTTTGTATGATTTTAGGATTAGCGATTCCTGTATCGTTAAGTATCAAAGTTTTTTTTGAAAGAAGACCATCCTTAACCAACCGTGAAAAATGTATGATCTATGGGATCGCAATAGGTGGATTATGGCTTTACTACGCATTTTTGCTGGCAGATCTGCAAATCACAGCGTGGATTCGATATACAGCGGTTACGATTTCGTTTTATTGTATGTTTCTTCTCATCCCTTATTTCTACAAAAAAGACAACTACGAGCTCTATATTGTTCATTTAGTAACAAGATTTTTTGTTACCTATTTATATTCCGTAATATTGTATGCAGGGCTTGCAGCTATACTCGAGATGATACACGTACTCTTTTTAATTACGGTTTCTTTTGAGGCTTATTTTGATATTGGACTGCTTATAACTGGAATTTTTGCTCCTGTATTTTTCTTGGGGGATATACCAAAACAGGATAAGGAACTTTCCATTTCGTCCTATCCTAAAGTTCTCAAAGTATTATTACTTTACATCATAATGCCCTTAATTGTGGCATATTCCACTACATTGTATATTTATTTTGCTAAAATACTGATTCAAATGGAATGGCCAGCAGGAATCGTCACAAATCTTGTGATATGGTATTCCTTACTCGGTGTTACCGTTATGTTTGCTATTTTCCCAATGTGTCATACGAGCTCTTGGGCAAATAAATTTATTAAAGTATTCCCCATTGTGGTATTGCCCTTATTGGCAATGATGTTTTTGTCGTTAGGTATGCGAGTTAATGCCTATGGCATTACGGAAAATCGCTACTTTGTTTTTCTTACAGGGCTTTGGCTGGTAAGTAGTATGATATATTTCATTACCCATAAAACTCCTAGAAATATTGTCTTACCCATTTCGCTAGCGATTTTATCATTGCTGTCGGTGATGGGACCATGGAGTTGTTTTTCGGTTTCTACAACGAGTCAAAGTATGAGACTTGAAAAAATTATTAGTAAATATGATATGATAGAAAATGGTAAAATAAGTAAAATGAATCCCGAGATTACAGTAGACGATAAAAAGGAAATTACGAATATTCTTTATTACTTTAACAGCTATCATAAGTTGGATGAAGTGAAAATTCTTCCGCAAAATTTTAAAATAGGCGAGTTTAAAACAGTATTTGGATTTTCACCAACTGATAATAATGGCCTTAATGGAAACGCAGCGAAATATTTTAATCATGTCATGCAAGAACAAGAAAAAGTCGCAAGTATCAATGGGTTTGACTATTTATTCGAGCTGTCCACAATAAATAGTCAAATAGAGAAACCGGAAATACCCATTTCTGTTGTGTGTACAGGGAAAGACAGTGAAGTTAAGATCCTAGAAAACGGCCAAGTTATTTACGCCAAAAAGATCAATGATATTGCGCAGAAAATACATACTGCGAATCAAACCAATTCTGTAAAAAAAACAGAAGATATGATGGTTACAGATGAAAATGAAAATGTAAAAGTTATTTATTTTGTCAAAAGCATTTCTGGGACTGATGATGAAGGTGTAATTAATACTCAATCGCTGGATTGTTCCTTGTTGGTCAAAATGAAGAATCATTGAAAATTCCTAAAACTTCAAAGGATTGTGAGCTTTAAAATATCATTTTTAGGTGATTGTTGTGAAAGTAGGGCTCAGGGGATTTTTTTTATGTCTAACCTTGAAATAATGAAATTTGTTTTTAGTTTTAAAGATGAATCTGTAATGTGAGATTATAGAAAAACAGCTGAAGACCAACGGTTTTAATCGTTGATTTTCGGCTGTTTTGTCGTCAAATGGTAGTATAAAAGAAGACACTTTCTGAATAAGAGTATAATGAATCTGCTATACTAAAATATTACAGAAAGAGGGTTTGTTATATGTCACATAAAAGAAAAAATTCTCAGCTAAATTAAAATCAGATTTGAGTTTATCGACCATATCCACACTGATAATCCTGCAGGGGTGCTTACGAAATATCATCACAGCTCAAGCTGGATATCATATTGGTCGAAAAAAGGCACGGTGCTATATTTTAAAAGATAACATTATGATTGAACGTGCTTCATACGTTAAAGTATGAACCGGATTATCTAACGATACTAAAAATATAACTCCATGGGATGAAGATTCCGTATCTTTCCTATGGGGTATACTTTAGTTTAATTCCTGCTTACATTTTATACATTACAAAATGCGAATATACTCTAATATTTACATTTTGTATAAGATGTTAAATAGCAAACGTAATAACGCGATATGGATCTGATAAAAAACTCAGAAAAGTATGGCATACATCTTGCTTACTATAATATAGAGGAGGAGATATGTTTATGGAGATGCAGAATAAGATCATTAATATCATCAACACAGAAAATAAAAAAAATCCTTTAACAGATATGGAAATTGCTAAATTCTTGAATACGACACGAGAAAATATTACGAATATCAGAAAAGAATTAAATATTCTTAATTCTCGGCAACGAAGGTATCCTTATTTAAAATCGGCAATTTTAGCCATTGAGAAAAATGCTAAAACAATCAATATTGCTGATATAACAAGAGCGTTATTAGAACAGGGGTTTACTATATCACGTCGGGTTGTAGAAGAGGTTTTGTCAAAAGAAGAAACAACTTTTGATGTGGCTGTAGAGAATCATGCCATGAAAGATCCTTTTACAGATTTAATTGGGTATAAGGGCAGTTTGAAAAATTCAATTGAACAGGCAAAATCAGCAATATTGTATCCGCCCAAAGGTTTACCGACCTTGATTGTTGGCGAAAGCGGTGTGGGAAAAAGTTTATTTTCAAAAAAAATGTATCAATTTGCTGAGCAGGAAAGTATTTTACGGGCTAATGCTGAGTTTGTTGTATTTAATTGTGCGGATTATGCGGATAATCCGCAATTGTTATTGTCGCTTTTATTTGGTTATAAAAAGGGAGCTTTTACGGGTGCAGTAAATGATAGCCCCGGTTTGGTGGAACAAGCTGATGGCGGCATGCTGTTTTTAGACGAAATTCACCGTTTACCGCCAAAAGGACAGGAAATATTGTTTTCTATTTTAGATCGAGGCAGTTTTAGGCGGTTAGGCGAAAGCAGCGGTGAACGGAAAGTAAGTATTATGTTAGTTGGTGCTACAACTGAAAACATAGAAACAAATTTATTGCTTACCTTTCGTCGCCGTATACCAATGGTGATTTATCTGCCTTCCTTGCGTGAACGATTTTTAAAAGAAAAAGTTGACTTAATATATCGAATTTTCCAACAAGAATGTAATCGAATTAATTGTAAAATTTTTGTAGATAAAAATGTGGTTGAAATTTTGGCACTTAATAAATTTAATGGCAATATTGGGGAATTACAGAACATGATTCAAGTGCTCTGTGCCAGATCTTTTCTGAAAGTTATGCATAACAAGGCAGATCGTCTAGTTTCGATCGATGTGAATGAAATTTTAAAACTGATTGATTCCGTCGATGAAAAGACTTTAATGGATGAAAACCATTCGGAAATTAGAAAATATTTAAATAATTTAATGCTGATTCCTTTTAAGCCTGATAATCTGGCAGCCTCGTTTCCTATAGAAGAGCAAGATCCAGATATACAAGATATGTATCAGAGTATCGAAGCAAAATACGATGAACTCAAAATATTGAATTTATCGGAAGGTGAAATAGAAAATATTCTCTGGGCATTTGTTATAAATCGCTTTACAAGTTTAAATGTAAATGATATTAGACAGCCAGACCTTTTTTCAATGAATAATTTATGCAGTTTCGTCAGTGAAACGGTTATGTCTGAAGTGAAGTTTTTGATGCAAGAGCTTATTGAAAAAGAAGCAGGACTCCAAATCAATCGTAGTGCATTTAAATATTTGGCAATTCATCTGGAAGAGGCTATAAAGAGAATACGTTTGAATCAGAAAATCATTAATATTCATCTGGATAAGATTAAACGTGAGTTTGCGGCTGAATATTCGATTGCTTTAGCAGCTACCAAGCGCCTTGAACAGCAAGAAAATATTAATATTCCCGAAGATGAGGTTGCGTTTATTGCTTTATATATCAAATCTGCTTTTAATTCTGAAACTTTAAAAACAAGAATTGGCTTAATTATGATTTCGCATGGTTATATTGCCAGTGAAACAGTAAAGGTTATTAAAGATCTGCTCGGAACGAATTTCCCTATTGCGCTTGATATGCCATTAACGGAAAAACCAATCAATATTTATAATAAAGCGATTGAACTGGCTAAGGTTATCGATCAGGGACGTGGGGTTTTGTTCTTAGTAGATATGGGATCTTTGAGCAATATTGGTGATATCGTTTACGAGCAGACTCATATCAAGACAAAGACTCTCAATCGTGTTGATCTTGTTTTGGGGCTTGAAGCTACGCGGCGGGTATCTTTAGGGGAAGATACTTTAGATGAAATCTATTTTTACTTAAAAAAAGATAAGTTGGGTGATTTGTACTTTACTGAAAAAGAAAATAGTCATAAAGCAAATTTGATTATTGCGATGTGTCTGACTGGCGAAGGCAATGCCAAGCATATTGGTGAGGTGATTAAAAAAGAGTATACGCATATCCCTTGTTATGTTATGAGTGCCCTTGATGAAAATTTGCTGAATGAAATCACCGATTTTCAGAAAGAACATAATGTATTAATTGTCGGGACGATGAATCCTAAAATTGCTGGGACTACTTTTATTAATTATGACAAAAATCTATTGAAAAACATTGAACTTTATTTTGAAACAAGGCATGAATCAGAACTTACGAAATATGAACGCAATATAACTCGTGATTTTATGTTATTTGAACCTGCTATTTATTTTAAAAATGAAATTTTAGAGTATATTTGTTCTTTGCTGATTAATAAAGGGTATGTTGAAAAAGAATATTTACAGTCGGTACTCGATCGAGAAGCTTTATTGCCTACTTTTAGTGAGGGAAATACAGCAGTACCGCATGGTAATTCAATTGCTGTGAATCGCACGAGTTTTGTTTTTGTGAAGTTGAAAAATCCGATTGACTGGGGCGTCGGAAATGTTAATTTTATCTTTATGCCAGTTTTTAAATCAAATGACCAGGAAGTTGTAAAAAATATGCTGCAACTTTTACGTGACCATGAATTTATGGTCAAAATTAAAAGTTGTACAAATCAAGATGATTTTCAAAATATTATTTTAGATAAAATTGCACAGTTAGAATAAGGTGGTCATAAAGCAGAAAATTGAGACTGTTACATAATGTTTAGACAAAACTTTCAAATGTATTTTTGTTTGCAAATTGTGGAATGGTTAAGAAAAGTCTTTAGAATGCAGGCTTTTCAGAGAAAATAATGGATTTTTTTTGTTGGCACGAAACTTGCTTTAATATTAAGTGGCAGGTTAACTCAGAGAGTTGATAGAGGGGAGGAAAAATAATGGATTTAGATTTGATTGCATTAAACGTTGAAGCAGAAGATCCCAAAAGTGTCATTCGGGAATTGGGCACACGAATGCTCGCCAAAAATTATGTCAAAGATACGTACATTGATGCAGTGTTAGAACGAGAAAGTAAATTACCGACAGGGTTGGATTTAGGTGAATTTTGTGTAGCAATTCCGCACACAAACACAGAACATGTAAATATATCTAACTTTGCGATCGGAATTCTAAAAAATCCAGTCGAATTTCATTCGATGAGTGAACCGACAAAAACACTGAAAATTGGTTTGGTCTTTTTACTGGCGGTAAAAGATCCGGCTTCACAAGTGGGGTTGTTGGGAAATTTAATGAAAATATTTCAAAATGTAGACTTAATGAAGAATATTAGACATGCAACAACAAAACAAGAAGTCGACGATTTATTAGATTTTATTCAAATTTAGACGTAAAGGGGCGATTTTTTCATGAAAAGAGTCAATATTTTATCTGTATGTGGTTCAGGAACGGTAACGTCTTCGATGGTAGCAGGAAAATTGAAAGAATATCTAAATGATAAGGGATACCATGTTGAAACAGTAGAAGCAAGACCGACAGAAGCGATGAACTTAGCCCAGTCCGGCAAGTTTGACCTGCTTACTTTTACCAGCCCGCTGCCGCAGGGTGATTATGGGATTCCTGTAATTAATGCGTTTGCTTGTTTGACCGGCATGGGAGAAGATGAATTTTTGGAGGAAGTAACGAAAGTCATTGAGGGTTTGGGAAAATAACTTTTTGTATTAAAAAATTTAACTAGAAGAGAGGACTGTTATATTTTGGATATATTAAAAGAGATTATTGATTCATTAGGAGCAGCCGTAGTAGTACCAATTGTTATTTTTATTATTGCTAAAGTGTTTAAAGTTACAACTAAAAAATCTTTTTTAGCAGCTATGTATGCAGGGGTAGGTTTGGCTGGATTTATGTTATTAATCAATGCCTTTACACCTATTATTAGTCCGGTTATCCAGAGAATGGTGAATAATACCGGCGTCAATCTTCCCGTATTTGATGTGGGCTGGCAAGCTACATCATTGGTCGCCTATTCGACCGATGCGGGCATGTTGTATCTGGGAATAGGAATTGTACTTCAGACCGTCTTATTCTTGATTAAATGGACGGATGTTTTTCAACCATCTGATTTATGGAACAATTATTCTTATATGGTATGGGGAGCTATGGTTACTACTGTTACAGGCAGCTTTACTTTAGGGATTACTTGTATGATATTGATGAATTTATATAGTTTATTGATTTCTGAATTGCTGGCTAAGAGATGGTCAAAATACTATAACTATCCGAATTGTACGATTATAGCAATGCACAATGTAGAGCCTTCTATTTTTGCTATTGTTATAGAACCAATTTATAATTTTTTTGGGCTTAACAAAATCAAATTAAACCCACAGACAGTACAAGAAAAATTTGGCTTCTTAGGTGAACCGATGACCTTGGGTCTCGTTTTAGGGATGCTGATTGGTATTATTGGGAATATGGATCGTATTACGACTATTATGGCATGGGGCGAAATTTTTAAAGTAGGTATTTCAACGAGTGCAGTAATGGCTATTTTCCCAAAAGTTGCAGCTGTATTTTCCCAAGCTTTTGCTGCGATTACAGAAGCTGCACGTAAAATGATGTCGAAACAAACAGATCGTGAATGGTATATTGCTGTGAATGATGCCTGTGGTTATGGTGAACCAGCAACACTTACGTGTGGTTTGATCTTGATTCCAATTATGGTATTCATTGCGGTTATTTTACCGGGAAACCAGACACTTCCGGTTGTGGATTTGCTTGCCATACCATATATGGTACAGGGGCTGGTAGCTGTACATAATGGCAATATTGTTAAAATCGTTATTTCTGGTGTGATTTGGTTTAGTCTGGGGCTTTTGGTTTGCACTGCAACAGCACCATTATTTACTAGTATTGCAACGACCGTTGGTGTAGCGATTCCGGCAACTGCTATGCTGATTACCAGCTTTAATATTTTAGGTAAACCATTGATGTCATTAGTATTTTTTGCCTTTATTACAGGAAGTCCGCTTTGGATTGGTTTGGCAGTTGTAATTTATTTTGCGGGTTTTGCTTTCTATAAACTGAACAAGCAAAAAATTACTGATTATATAGATGTACAGGCGGCGAAGAACGCTTAAAAATATATGGAGGCAACTAATAATGGATTGGAATAATTATTTGAATAAAAAAATTGAATGTGCCTGCGGCAGAGAACATAGCTGCGCTATCAAACATGTTGCTATAGGTGTTAATGTCATTGAATCTTTGCTAGAGTACATCAAAGAAAAAGGTTATCAACATGTGGCAGTCGTTGTTGATAAAAACACAGAAAAAGCAGCTGGAGAGATGGTATATGCTGTTTTAGAAAAAGGTGAAATCTTTTTTGACAAAATCAGACTAGAAGCTGACGAAATCATCCCGGATGAAATTACGTTAGGCAATCTTATTGCTGATATAGCAGCGGAAACCGATTTGATTATAGCAGTCGGTTCAGGAACGATCAATGATTCCTGTCGGTTCATTTCTCATAAAATGAAAATTGATTATTTTATTGTTGGAACAGCACCATCTATGGACGGTTATGCTTCGGATGTTACACCAATGCTGATTCATAATTTAAAAACAACTTATGAAAAAATGGGCCATGCTAAAGCGATTCTTGGTGATGTGGATGTTTTGTCAAAAGCACCTATGCGTCTGATTACAGCTGGTGTCGGCGATGTTTTTGGCAAATATATTTGCCTTACAGAATGGAAACTGTCCCATTTGATTACGGGAGAATATTATTGTGAGTTTGTTGATGGTATTATGCAGGATGCCTTAAAAGCCTTGGAAACATCGCTTGATGGTATCCCATCACGTAACACAAAAGCGATGGGAGCAATCATGGAAGGTTTGGTACTTGCCGGAGTAGGGATGAGTTATGTAGGCAATTCCAGACCTGCATCGGGAAGCGAACATCATTTAGCGCATTATTGGGAGATGATGTTTTTACAAAATGGTCAAGAGGACCCGTTGCATGGAACAAAAGTCGGTGTTGGTACGGTTATTGCATTATTACTTTATCAATATGCAAAAAAAATATTGGCAAGCGACAAAGCTTTTCCACAGCCTTCCTTTGATGAGAATATCTGGATAAAATCCATCAAAAAAGCCTATGGAATATCGGCTCCTGGGGTTTTGTCGTTAGAAGAAAAGGTACACAAAAATAGTGATGCCGCAGTAGCTAAACGATTAGCTGTATTACAGCAGCATCGAGAAGATTTTATAAAATTGGCGAAGGCCTTGCCAGCACCGGAAAAAATCATTGCTGCCATGAAAAAAATTCAGGCACCATATCTGCCAAAAGAGATTGGTGTGACGCCCGAATTGCTCAAAAATAGTATTGTTTACGCTAAAGAATTACGTAATCGGTATGGAATTCTACAGTTATTGTTTGATATGGGCGAGTTGGAAAATGCCGCGGACTGCGTATGTAAACAGATTGAACAATATAAATAAGGAATACTAAAATGGTGAATATATTACAGCTTACTATAGTTTTGAGCTGTAATATATTTTTACCAGAAAACTTCTTTCAAGGAAGGTCAGTAGTATGATAAAAATCATTGTTGTCGGCGATGCTTTGGTTAGTAGTGAAAATATGGAAAAAGCAGCGTATATGCTTCATTTAAATGATGAGATTGAAGTTGAAAAATTTGAATGGTTTTCCGAATTGAGTAAAGACGAATTTCAAAAAAAAATTTTATTAATTGAACGTAGTGGTTCAGAAAAGGTACCGATTCCTGATGGAATTTTGGAGCTCCTTCCAGATGCTGACTATCTATTGGTGCATCTTGCACCCGTTTCCCAAACCATGATTCGTGCCGGGACCAATTTAAAAATGATTGGGGTTAGTCGTGGTGGCTTGGAAAATATTAATATACAAGAAGCAGCTAAGCATAATATACCGGTAATACATGTAATCAGAAATGCTGTACCGGTAGCAGAATTTACGTTGGGTCTGATACTGGCAGAAACACGAAATATTGCGAAATCACATTATTCTATAAAAACTGGCGGGTGGGAAAAAGAATTTAGCAACGCGTTTTATAAAACAACATTATCAAATCTGACAGTAGGTTTGGTAGGGTTAGGCAATATAGGTAAATTGCTAGTTGAATATTTACAGGCGCTCAAAATAGAAGTACAAGCATATGATCCATTTGTCAGTGAAGAAGAATTGATGAGAGAAAATATTACAGTCAAAAAAGTATCTTTACAGGAAATATTTGAGAACAGTGATATTGTATCTTTGCATACACGTCTGACGGAAGAAACTACAGGAATGATAAATAAAGATTTACTTTTTTTGATGAAGAAAAATGCTTATTTAATTAATACGGCACGCGCTAAGCTGGTAAACAAAGTGGATTTACTGGAAGTGCTGCAAAATAAAAAAATTGCCGGAGCCGCATTGGATGTTTTTTGGACAGAACCAATTCCGGTAAATGATCCTTTCCTAAAATTGGATAATGTTACACTGACTGCGCATATTGCTGGTGATACAGTGGATGCTATAGCACGGTCACCATATTTGTTAAAAAATGTTATGAATGATTATTTTGCTGCCGGATTCAGTAAAATGATCATTCATTAGAAATGAGCTATGGGGGGCTGGAGTATGCTAGAAGAATTAAAAGAAATAGTATATAAAGCGAATGAAATGCTGCCACAATATAAAATGGTTACCTTTACTTGGGGTAATGTTTCGGGGATTGATCGAGATAAAAATTTAGTTGTAATTAAACCTTCGGGAGTTCCATATGAAGACATGACAGTCGACGATATGGTAGTTGTTGATATGGAAGGCAATATTATAGAAGGAAATAAGGCCCCTTCATCGGATACACCAACACATTTGGAATTATACAAAGCTTGTCGAGATATAGGCGGGATCGTGCATACGCATTCACGTTATGCAACATCCTGGGCGCAGGCTTGTCGCAGCATACCTGCATTGGGAACAACACATGCAGATGATTTTTATGGGGAAATACCTTGTACACGGGCAATGACAGACGATGAAATAAATAGTGAATATGAAAAAGAAACAGGAAAAGTCATTATTGAAACATTTCAGAAAAAAAAGATACATATGGAAGATGTTCCTGGTGTGTTGGTTTATTCACATGGGCCGTTTGCTTGGGGAAAGGACCCGCTGGCAGCTGTTAAAAAAGCGATTATCTTAGAAGAAATTGCTTTTATGGCCGAAAATACGCTATTGATTAACTCACAGGTTCAAGCGATGCAGCCTGTTTTATTGAAGAAACATTATTTTAGAAAACATGGCAAAAATGCATATTATGGTCAGGGTTGATTCGTATTTTATAAGGAGATGTGTTTTTCTTGGATATATTAAAAGCAGAGTTTATAAAAGGTTTTATTCGGTTAACAGAGGATGGTTTTCAAAAAGGCTGGCATGAGAGAAATGGCGGAAATTTAAGTTATCGTATTAGCATAGAAGAGATTGATTCTGTAAAAGAAAATCTAAAGGAAAATCACCAATGGACGCGGATTGGGGTTGCTGTCCCAGAATTGGCTGGCGAATATTTCCTAGTGACCGGCAGCGGAAAGTATATGCGTAATGTTGTTTTGGCACCACAAGATAATATTGCAATCATAAAAATAGATGATCATGGATTAAACTATGAGGTTGTTTGGGGGGTGAAAAACGGAGGCGTTCCAACCAGTGAACTTTCAACACATTTAGCGAATCACAGTATAAAAAAACAATTGAGTAAGGGAAAAAATCGTGTTATATATCATGCACACACACCCAATTTAATGGCGTTAACATTTGTTTTACCGTTGGAAGATAAAGTATTTACGCGGGAATTATGGGAAATGGCTACAGAAAATTCCATTGTATTTCACCAGGGAATCGGTGTATTACCTTGGATGATTGCTGGCAGTGCCGATATTGCCGAAGCAACAGCTAGTTTAATGAAAAAATATGATGCGGTTGTTTGGGCCTATCATGGGTTGTTTGTTGCTGGTAACAATTTGGATGAAGCTTTTGGACTGATGGACACAATAGAAAAAGCGGCGGAGATCTATAGCCGGGTAATGTCTATGGGGGGCAAGAAACATACCATTACCAAAGAAAATTTATTAAACTTGGCGGAAAGTTTTTCACTGAAGCTGCCAACAGAATTTTTGGATTAGTCTAAATTTTTTTAGAAGGGTTTTCAAAATAAATTTTAGCTATGTTAAAAAAGAAAAGGAGTTTAAAATCCATGGTATCTTTGGGGGAAATACGTTGTTTTTTATTGGATATGGATGGTACGATTAATCTTGGTGATACTTTGCTGCCTGGAGCAAAAGAGTTTATGTCGTATCTTCGATCAAGTGGTCGTCAGTTTTTGTTTTTGACCAATAATTCATCGCAGGACGGTGCTCATTATGTAAACAAGATGCAAAATCTGGGTATACGTTGTAACCGGGAGAATGTATTGACATCGGGTGACGCGACGATCAGTTATCTGTCGGCCTTAAAACCGCAGGCACGTATCTATCTGCTAGGTACATCGGCATTAGAAAAAGATTTTAGGGAAAATGGATTTGTTTTGACAGACGAAAATCCGGAATTTGTGGTACTCGGTTTTGATACAACTTTGACTTATCAAAAATTGGTTAAAGCATGTGACTTTATTCGTGATGGAGCGATTTATATAGCGACCCATCCTGATATTAATTGTCCGGTGACGGGTGGTTATATTCCCGATACTGGATCCATGATTGAATTTATTAAAGCATCGACGGGGAAAGTTCCTAAAGTCATTGGTAAACCCAACAAAGAAATTATTGAAAGTGCCTTTAGAAAAATCCCTGGTGTATCCAAAACTGAAATGGCTATTGTCGGTGACCGTGTTTATACGGATATTCGTACCGGTGAAAATGCGGGGATTGCTTCTATTTTAGTTTTGTCGGGAGAATCCACAGAAGCAGATTTGCAGAAATATGGTGTTACAGCCACGCTGGTATTACCAGGGGTGCGTGATATTTACAGAGAATTGAAAAAATATGATATAAATAAAAAATAAGTTTTGTAAACAAGAGCGGCATATTGTTTACAAAACTTATTACATAAAGAAGGTGTAATGATGATGGAAAAAGCGACAGTACTTGTAATTGGCGGTGGTGCCACAGGAGTTGGCATATTGCGCGACTTAGCGATGCGTGGCGTAGATGTCATGCTGCTTGAAATGCGTGACATGGTACATGGAACGAGTTCTCGTTATCATGGCCTATTGCATAGCGGTGGACGTTATGCTGTGAAAGATGCAGATGCTGGACGCGAATGTATTGAAGAAAATACGATCTTACGTAAAATAGGCAGGCATTGTGTGGAAGCTACCGAAGGATATTTTGTTCGCTTGCCAGAAGATGATCCGGCCTATGAAAAAGAATGGGTTGAAGCCTGCAAAAAGATCAATTTACCGGCCATCCAAATCGACACTGCGGAAGCCTGGCATTTGGAACCAAACTTAACCCATCGTGCCCAAGCTGTATACCGTGTGCCGGATGCAGCCATTGATGGATTTCGCATGGCCTGGCAGAATATTGATTCTGCGAAGAGATATGGCGGCAGAGTAAAAACGTATACCGAAGTGGTTAAGATTCATTCTGTAAACGGACAAGTAACTACGGTTACCGTTCGTGACTATTTCACCAAACAACAATATGATATTGCCTGCGAATTTATTGTGAATGCAGCGGGTCCCTGGGCGGGACAGGTCGCAGCCTGTGCGAATATTCCAGTCCATGTGCAGCCGGATCGAGGCACACTGGTTGCATTTAATCATCGTCTAACCAGCCGTGTTATTAACCGTTTACACAAATCATCCGATGGAGACATCTTTGTTCCCCATGGATCGATTACGATTTT
>NZ_FNZK01000014.1 GCF_900109225.1 Propionispira arboris | reverse complement strand
TGTTAATCTGTGATGAATGGGGTTATGTGCCATTGGACAGAGAAGCTGCACAATTGCTGTTTCAAGTTATTTCCGACAGCTATGAGCGCAGGAACGTTGTTTTGACAACCAATCTTGAGTTCAGCCGCTGGGTGAGTATTTTTTATGATGAACAAATGACCGCAGCCATAATTGATCGGCTGGTACACCATAGTTATCTCTTGCTTTACGATGGCCCTAGCAACCGCATGCGCGATTCGCTTATGCGGCAAGATGGATAAAATTCCCCACCCATATAGGTGAGGAAAAACTTTTGCAAAAGTGAGGAATTTTCACTTGCAAAATACAGCATCTTCTCTTAAAAAATTATCATTTGTAATTTCTTCATATAAATCATAAAACTTATTATAAAACAGTGTCAAAACCTCTATTTCTTTTTCATCGGGTAAAGACTTTTCCATTATAACCTCCATCTCGCCGCTACCGCTTACGACGCAAAGAAATGAACATACGAGCTTATAATTCCTCCTAGGTCGCTTCTTTTAATTTATCAATTACTGGTATTACTATATTCTGCGTATTAATAATTTCCACAGAATCTATTTGCTTTTCTTCAACACCCTCTAGTATTGTACTTTTTCCACTCCCATTTCCCTATATAAAAGGGAAAATCTTGGAACTTGTTTATTTCTTTCAAATAGTGGTAGATCTATTTTCTTCTCAAAAATCCGCCTTTCATTCTGATGGATGAAATATCCTCCAGTTTTACCATTCTCTTATACCATTACTCTAATATTCAATATCGTCAATGCAAACGCTATTTTCATCATTTCGATAGAACTTTCTAATGATCTTTTCAACCCAATTAGAAAAAGAATATAGAGGTTTGCCCTAAATGGGCAAACCTCTATTTAATTTTTTATTCCACTTTCTATTTTCATGTTGTTTCCGCACTAAATATTGGCAATATCACTTGATCGCTTCAGCAGCACACTGTTTATATCAGCCTCGGTACGACCATATGTTCTTAAAAATTCAATTACTTCGTCAGACATATTTTCAATACATTCAGGCTGCACTTCCCACCCCAAGTTACCATGCAGTCTTTTGATCAAGTATAACTCTTCCATCCGTTTTAATATTCTATTCGCCCTGCTGTTGCCGATTTTGAGATAGTCTTGAAGCCTGCTGTTAGCTATCTGCTTCTGAGATAATGACCACATAATGGCATCGGGCAATTTCTCATCATCTAAAATTCGGGGGGCTATTGGGGGGCTACTACTTGTTTCAGCATCTGATTCGATAGAGGTTGATACTAACTCCATATCTTCAAGGATGAATTGGTGTTCATTTCTTTGTTCAAAAGATTCCTTTATTTCACTAAGAAGTTCCTTCATACCGGCTTTTGTAATAAACGATCCCTGCAATCGTTTATTTTCTTTGCCAGGGGAATCCAAAATCATTTGACCTTTCCCTACTAGTTTCTCTGCACCTGCTCTATCTAGTATAGCTACAGAGTTTTTCTGATTGCCACATTTTAAAGCCATTTTTGCTCGAAAGTTTGCCTTATCAATAACCATATTATTGTTTTTTGGATTTTGAATTGCCAGAACCAGATGAATATTAGCATGTCGTCCTACACTTAATAACTCTTCCAGAACGGTTTTAAGACGATCGCGTTCCGCTTTGTTTACAACACTTGTAAACAATTTTGGAAATTCATCTATAATGCAAACGATGTATGGAACTCTTTTTCCATCCTGATCTTTTGGCCTGTTATTCATCTCTTTATATAATTCCCAAATCGCTTTTAGCCCTACTAATGGATCTGTAATCACCGGGCTAGACATGAATGGCTGATCATTAAATATTTCATATTCCGATCCCGTTTTATCTAAAAAATCCATAATCACTACATTAACATCTCCGGTACGCTGCTTGTAGGCTATGCTAATTAGCAGGCACATTATGGCGGTACTTTTGCCCGAAAGAGTAGCTCCACCAATTAACAAATGTGGGTATTCTTCAATATCGTCAATGCGTGGAGTGCCAAATTCATCGAATCCTATAGCATAAGGTAATTTCATTTTACTATCCATGAAGTCCTTATGTTTCAATATTCCAGTCAAATTATTATCTTCCAATGGCTTATCAGCAACAATTAGTTTTATTGATTTTTTATCACTTAAATCAACTCTGAAATAGTCATATTTCTTTAAACGATGCTGAACAGTTTCTCTACCTTTATTGATATCGCTATCCTTCGTTTCTTGCAATGTCTCCACATTGAAAATAAAGCGATCTGTCTTTACGACAATCGGTATTACGCGAATAAAAATTCTCAATCCCCTGTAATGCTTTTCAATTAGCTTTGCCAATCGTACTGCCTCTCGATTATTGATACCTATTCCAGTTGGAGCAGGTAAATAACGTCGATGAAGTTCTACTAGGCTACGTTCGAATTTATCAGTCAGAATAGCTATATTTTTTTCTATGGTTCGCGGTGCCAGCTCTCCATTGTGCTTAAACGTAAAATAAGCAAACTCTTTATCAAGGGGAAATGTACATAATCGATGAAAGACTCTCAAATATCCTTTGAAAAAGAAGTTTAAAAATCCTACATTTTTTATATTATCTAGCGTTAAATCCGGATACTTTTTTTCTACATAATTTATGTAAGATCCAATTTCACTAAAGAAAGGAAGTTTTTTGGGTCTGTCCCATTCGCCCATATGAGGGAATAGATAGTGATCAGAATCTTTAACGAATTCTAGAACCCATGATGCAAGTATTTGTTTATTACTTCTCAATAAATCCAAATACTCTTTACTCATATCTAAATCTGTTAAATCCATATCAAAGACATTGTTGAAACTTGATTTAATCATATTGCAAACGAAAATCGGCAAGACATTGTATTTTTCTCTCAAACCTAACGCCTTTTTCTTATTGGGTATGTTGACTATCTCTCTAAGTAAATCATTGTAGTAATGCTCATTTTCATAACCGGCAATAATAACAGGGACATCCTTATTATCACAAATCAAATTATCTATGTCTTTTGCCGTGGATTGTGTAGGGTAGTATGTATAGGCTGTATACCCACAGGATCTATATGGATTGTCAATAGTGCTACATCTACCAAGCAAACCTGAATTGACATTACATATTTCAACAATCTCCTCTATAAGCTGATACAGTACAGAACCTCTGTCACACGCTATTTGTAAAAAATATGGAATAGTAAAACGATCCTGATTTAGTCTTTTGCAAAACAAGGCCGCTAGACAGTAGCTAAAGATAAATAATGTTATTTTTCCATATTCATCGTTCGAGAATATAGAAAATAATTTATCAAATATAATTTCAGCTGATTCCACATCACCTATGCTGGATTTATTTTTACAGTGATCTGTTGGGATAGAACGAAGGCACGGATTGCTCAAGATATATTCATTACCATGCCAACCATACTCTATTGATTCCAAATAGGACAATATCCTTTTTACATCAGCACCAGAGAGATTCATTAGTGAAAAAAAGACCTTCATCTTATCCATATCTATCGATCTTTTTTTATGATGACTTATAAACTGAACATACTCATCTAATGCAACAACGTCTTCATCTTCCAATTCCTCAATAAATACAGAAAAAGAGTTGAAGTCTTTACCGATTCCTGTAATAAGCCGTTGTTGGAATCGTTTAATATCACCGTCAGATAAATTACTCATTGTAGCTCTCCCATTCAGTTAAGTTCGTAAAAACCAAATTCTGGCTGTCGAAATATCAGGAACAGTAAGCAATCCTCTTCCACTTCTGTTCTTCCATCATCATTCTACCATATAAATTATATTATAATATATATTTTTTGATAACATTGCCAATGAGCAAGCAGAAGAACAGAAGTAAGCTTGAGGACTTTTACTATAAGTTATATCCAAACCCTATATTCTTACGATAACAGCATAATGAATCCCCATGCCATTACAGCACAGGGATTCACCTTATAGTTTAGATGTTTAGAAAATTGTAATCGTTTTCTATCTAGAATTATATTTTTCCAACACTTTACCTTGAATAATACATTCGGTACTTTCAGTAATACTTATAGAAGTAACTTGATCTGATGTATTATTAGGTTTTAAAAACACCTCTTCATCAGATTTACTATATCTCTTACACATAATGTTTCCATCAACATAAAAATCCCAATATCGCCATTAAAAAGTTCATTGGTACATTTAACTAAAACAATGCTTTCATCTTGAATAGTAGTTTCCATACTTTTGCCTGAAATTCTAACAGCATAATCAGCTTCCATATTATTAGTGGAATACTCTATTGGGGGGAATATCACTAATATTCCTCCCCTAAAAACATGCGTTTATGTTAGGAATGCCTTCTTTTTTATCATCACGCATAGAGATTAATCGACTTTTGCTCTAATTCCGAGCTATTACTAGTTTAAATCGGTGTTACTCAAGCCTTATTCTTTACCTATTGATTATGTATCTTAGAAATATGATTTACTTCCCTCTTTCTCTAGCTTTGATGTCAATAAATTAAAATCGTACCTTTTAATATCATTACTTTCACGAAGGCCGTTAATCATTTCAGTAAGCGTCCTCTTTTTAAAATCTCTAGATATCATTGTATTGATTGATTTAATTTGCCGTAAAGATGGTTCTTCTTTTTTTAACTTAACAATATTATCTCTAATATCAAGCATCCACGCTCTAGGAATTATATCCCAGCAAATAATTAACCACTGAATTGCATTGTATAGCTGTCTTGCCGTTTCATTCCACTGTTCAGGCTTGACACCTTCCCCCCTCCCACTATTCCCTTGATTTTCTGTGCCAAAAGTTTTTAGTGGGTCAAATATTGATGGACTTTCTTGATTTGTCAACTGTAAAAAATGCGTTCCAGCTCCATTACCGCAGATGATTTTTTCCGTAATATTGTGGTTTGATCTAAGTATGCATTCAAAAATATAGTATTTATCAGTAAGATTTGCTTCTGCATCACTTCGTTTCTTTTGCCCTGTTAATAATCTTAAATAAGCTATTGGCTTAACTATATAATCAGTTACAATTTGTATTCTACGTTTTTCACCTCTGCAATTGATATTGTCCCCCTCCTTTATTCAACATTAATGTGGATTATGCAAGCAAAATGCCCTCAGTAAATTCAATAACTTGAGTGTTATAATTATTTCTCATCATCACTCAGACTATTTTTCCGCAAAATTTATACAGAAACAATCCGTCCAATTGATATAAATTAAACTCCTAAACAAAAACTCACAAAGCGACTGATTATTATCTATCTTTAACAAAATTTCAACTCTATCAAATTAAATGTAAATATAGTCCCATTTATCCGCTGGAAACCTTTTGTATTTTTGTTTTTTAATATTTGGCATAGCAACTACAAGTAATTTTTTTGGTCTAGTCATAGCTACATATGCTATTCTCATCAGTTCATCATTCAAGTCACCATTGTTTAAAAAATTTGGCGTTAATGTATTTGCACCCGTTTTATTACGAACAAGTAATAAAGTACTGTCAAAGGTTTCTCCTTTAACGCCATGTACTGAAGAAGTAATTATATCCCTTTTGGCTTTAGCTTCAAAATAATTTTTTAATGGTATATCTTTAAAACGAGGATTTTTTTGTCTCTTGTTTTAATCTTTATGACTTCATCAATAAGTATTCCCTCTCTTAAAGTAATTTTCAATTGATCCAAAAGGTTAACAAGTATACTTTTAAGCTCTGTTATCCATGAATTTAATGTTTTTTGGGGAGAAGGAAACCTGCATAATATAGAAATAATCCAGAATTTCCAAGTGTCATACACCATAATGCTTTCAATGTCAGCAGCAATAGTTATGTCAATATCTCTCAACTCTTTAATAGCCATACTAAAGAGAGCTTTTTCACATAATTCAAAAGCCTTTTTCCTTGATCTATAGTACCATTCATAAGCCGATTGAGCCAACAGCTCAATCTCGATACTTTTCCAAAGGCCGTGTACATCGGTATTGCTATGTATTCTACCACGGGTTACTACTGCAATATCAGAATTAGCCTCCGTAATAGAATTATCCTGGCATAACTCAATAAACTTTTTAATTATAGTACTCTCGTCAACCTGATCATTATATAAAATCAGTACAGGTTTTTGACCGTGCTTTGCACAATCTCCAACCGCCGTACTAGGAGGTTTATTAGCTAGAGAATTAGCAAAAGCCTGTGTTGCATTACAGATCGTCTGTGAGCTCCTAAAATTCGTAGTCAAATAAATTGTTTTCCATTCTTTTGCCCTCATTTTGTCAAGAAAGCACTCAGGTGTAGCACTCCTCCATTCATATATTGACTGATCTGGATCTCCTACCAAAAATACAGAACGCATACCTGCTTCAGTTAGCAGATCAAGGACGGCCATTTGCTCGATAGATGTATCCTGAGTCTCATCTATAATAATGATTGGGAAACGAGCAGCAATAGCCTTGGAAATATCGGGATATTTTTTCAAAAGTAGATAAGATAAAGCGGCCGCCTCATTTTGAAAAACATACCCTTTGTCCAAAAGCATTTTTTTATATTGCTTACAAGGAGTGCCATAAGTACCTGCAGAGCAAGTTACGCGATTCTTTTTACGATATAAATCCCCATTAATATCCCATCGAAACTCGCAGATTCCTTCAATACAACCTTGTCGATGACATTCACTTCGCCAATACTTATAGGGAAATTGAAAAATATTATTTATTACAATCGTTGGTCTTTTCGGTACTTCTTTATTCATTAGATACCCGAACCGCAATAAAATAAATGTGTTGATAAAACTATCAATTGTGCCAACAAAATGAGGATGTTCGATTTTAAAACCATCATCCATAAGCTCCTTTGCTTGTTTCTCAATTTCTTGGCTGGCCACATTTGTAAATGACAATACGGCGACCCCTTGATGGGAACATTGCCATGTTTGTATATAGCTTAACAGTTTTCTTGCCACCACATATGTTTTTCCGCTACCAGGGCAAGCACAAAGCACAACTTTACCCTCTGCAGCATTAAACTCTTCTTGTTCTGGTGTTAAAGTGTGCATCTTATCTCTCCTATGCTTCGGTTACACAATAAATAGCCTTTTTAATATATTCTGGTACTTCAAAAGGTTTATCGACAGTGTTTCCTTTCTTTAACTCATCACATTGTTTCTGAATTAGATCACATAGAGCCTGAGCTACTTTTCCTTTGCTATCATTACGCGCTTGTATAAATAGCCAGATGCAAATGGCTTTTTCAGTAATATCACTGAGGCTATTCACCTTGTCTGATAGTGCCTTCCCTACCCGTGGAAATGCCGATTCAATTGCCTGCAAGATAAGCAAAATATTATTATCGTGAAGAGATATAGCATACTCTAAGGTTTTTGTTGCATTTTGTAATTCAATCTCAGTTCCTTCGCATAATTCCTCTATATTTTTAAATCTATCTGAAGGCTTTCCTTTCTTCAATTTTTCTATAACATCAGTAATATCACTATCATAATCTAAGTCTTTTGATATATATGTATCTTTATCATCCTTGTCTGTACACCTATCATCATCAGTTATAATAGCTGCCTTTGTGAAACATGACGAAGATTCTGCTGTTGTAAGGAGCTTAGCAAAAGGCTTAAACGCAACTCCATTTATATTAACTATTTCAACCGCATATTTATCTAATGGGCGTTCTAGTAACCGCGCCATTTCTGGTAAAAGGAGAGCCTCACATATACCCTCAACAAATAATATTCCCTTGGCAAAAAACAATTGTGATTTTGTAACATCTAGATATTTTTTAAGATATATTTTATCAGTATCATCCATGGCTGTTTTAGCAAGTGGCAAACACTGTATCTTGCGATTTTTTTCATATAATAAATTTATACTTTCAACACCTATTCTGGATACTAATGTTGGGGAATGTGAAGTATATATTACCTGAATGGTATCAGATGCTTTATGTCTACTTTCAAAAAAATTATGAATGAGTTCTTGCAACTGTGGGTGAAGATGAGCTTCTGGCTCTTCAATTAAGAATAAATTATAACATATCCCACTTTTTTCAATTGCCATATCACCTAAAACAGTTGACATAAATAAGAGGTTATTATAGCCTAGCCCGTTTTGATATAATTCAAAAGAATAGTTTACCAGTTGGATTAGTTGATTCTTTAATTGTTGATCTTTCTTGTCAATTTTTGATAAAAATCTACCGATGTCAATATGTAGACCATTTGCATCCTGTTGTACACATTCTAGACATAATAACTCTTCGCACTTTTTTAAGACAGTAGTATACAACGGATCATCTTTACTAATATAGAACCACCTTGGTTTAAGCCATGCTCTTAAAGATGCGGCGATTGACTCAAATCTTGGTTCGACTAAACCAATATCAATTTCCTGTCGCAATATATCTTGTTCAATAGCTAGTAAGTTGGAGTTAATAATTTCTTTTGCCTTTTGTATTTGGGGTTTTTGTAATATATTTCCTTGTGCATCTGCCAAAATATGTACTAGATCATTTCTAGACTCTTCGTTATTTGTAACAGAGCTAAGTAAATTAGCTAATTTACTGGAACGTGATGGCTTCATTTCACTCTCAGCATCTCGAAGAGCACCTAAAAAAGCAAATTCCATCGCTTCGAAAGTGTCGGGAGAAAGAGGATTCCCTTCTGACTTTCCTCCCCAAGCAGTACTTTTAACTTTCTCAACTCCATTTGGGGTCTTTGTTTTATAAAACTTAATATGAAATTCTCCTTGTGTCGGATGTTCAGGGTCCCATATTTCTATTAAATATTGAGGGACATCTTCTAAATGCAAATCTAGCTGCGCGCTCTGAGCAACCTCACCTTTATTATTAATATGAAAATCTGATTTATTAAAAAAAATATCCTTTTTATAAGGAACTGTAGAAAACGCAATTCTTATTGCATCAATTAGTGCGGATTTCCCGCAATTATTTTCACCAATAATTGCGTTTACACCCTTATTAAATACAACTTCTACTCCTTCTTCTCCGAATCTACGGAAGTTTTTGATAATAATTTTTTTTAAATACACATCCATATCCCCCTCAAATCCAAATCCATTAAATATTTTCCATAATAATTTTAATTTTCATTATATACCCCCATATCTTGTAAAACAATAAAAATCCACCAGCTTAGCTGGTGGTATTTGATATAACGCTTGAAAGGTTACTTCCCCAGCAGGTGCACATGACAGCCTACTGCCGCAGGGGAATGTTACTTGCTACCCGTGAACGGGTTATCGAACGCCTTTAAACTTATGTCATCCTCTCTCTACAAACGATAATGTCAGCTACAAATAACTTTCAAATTAATACTATAAGTATCCATTAGATATGCGGCTGTCCCACTCAAAATACGAAGCATATCATCTGTAAGTGCATGAGAATCAACACCTGGTTGAACTATAAAGATCTCAACTTGAACATGCAGAATTCGCATTTTATTTTTTATTTCGCGAAGTTTTCGTAGATTACCTATTTCAAATCGTGTTCCACCCGACTGTGAACGAAAAGCTTCTCGCCGAATAAGACGCTCAATAATAGCCGATAATTCTTGGCACCACTTAATGGATTTTTCCGCTTGTCCACATACTTCATAGAGATCAGCAACTCGAGCGCCTGGATGATCTCCATGTGCATATTTACAGTGGTAAAATTGGATTTTTATCTTATCGGTTTCTTCTATGATACTTACAATATCTGCAATCTCACCAGCACCATCATCATCAAAAAGTACACAATATTTATTAGACGATATAAGATTTTGCATCACACGATATTGAATACTCTGTTTATCTCGTTCTATTCCCTGAGATTCCTTATGAATATCCACACCTGACCAGTCCCATGCTAAGATACGCTCCATATTAAATGCTGGCGGCATTGAACTCACCTTAACGAGCAGATTCCCCTCTAACATTGATTGGTCAACAAACTTAATCCTGGGTGGGTATTCATTAAAAAACTCTGCAAGTTTATATTCACGCTTGCGATATTTAATTATCAGGCCGCATGTCTTTATAGTTTTGAACTCGTATCTTCTATTTGATATATGAAGTTCATATTCTTCGGACACCATACTGTTACCTATAGAAAATTGTATTGAACCAGTCTCACTGTGAGCAGTAAGTTTTATATCCAACTCATAAATTGAATAATTATTAAATCCATGAGAAATAAAGATGCTGTTGTCAATTATTAAATCCAAATCGATAGGCCATTCTATGCCATAAGGAACCGATAAAGGCCGTTCATAAATAATCTCTGGCACCAACGCACCCTCAAATATTTGTGATGTATTGATTTCGTCATTTTGCAAACGAGAAGCAATATCATTACACCAATCCATCCAATAATCTATACTTTCTACCCATTTAGACCAAATGCGTCCTTTATATGAACATCCAATGCTTACTTTCCCATTCCCACTATATCCTGCACCAAACAAATTCGATTTGAATGAGGTTTCTTTTTGCGATTCTGCAATTCCATTACCAATATCAATCCCCGCAAACATTCGAAAACGAATTGGTCCATCAATTGCAGATTTCAAACCAATAGTTCCCAACATTAAACGTTTAATTCCATACAAACAGCGAAATACTTTTTCACCACTTATTCTTTCAGACTGATTAAAGAGTGCATTAGCTATCCTATCAGAAATGTTTTTATTCGTACTATTAATAAAAAATGCCTCTATTTCAGGTTTCCAATAAATCAAATGCAAATGCCAATTAGTATCATTGATCCCTTTAAACGAAGTCCAATCAATATTGGAATCCAATTTTTCTATGATTACAATAATGCCATTAGTATTATTGAAAGTGAAAAAACATTTATCTGGATCAAATACATTATATATCGCAGCAGTATTCCATTTCTTTTCTGCGGTACTATAAGCTATCATGCTAATCTTAGGTTGTAATTGTTGTATGGTCATGCCATGCAATGAGGCAGTATCAAATCCTTGGGCAAGTTCTTGGAGAGACAATTCTTTATTAATTTCTCGACTTGCCAACACATGAAGCAGTATGTTCCAATCAGAATCTTGAGCATAGAGTTCTTGTAATGATCCATTTAAATCATCATTAGCTATATTCGTAATAACTGTTGCTGTACCAAGACCTTTATTTGATCTTGCAAAACGTCCAATGAATTGCAGCGTAATAGGAAGTGATTTATATTTATCATGCACAGCAGCAATTTTTAAACTTGGAATGTCAATTCCCTCTCCAAACATATCCACGCAGACAACAATTCTTGAAGTTCCTTCTCTCAATGCTTTTAGTGCGATATTTCTATCTGCCATAGAAATATCGCTATGTACCAATACAGGATTATACTCCGCAAAATGTGCATAGTATATGGAGTGATACAATCGATCTGCAGAACGCTTATCTTTTGCACGTACAAGAATAATATGATTATATCCTGCTTTTAAATCATTTTTCAATTGAGCAACGGCAGCTTCAGCAATAGAAAGATCTCCTTTTTCTTCATCAAATTCAAGAATCGGGAGAAAATTAATTTGTTGAAAATAGCCTTGTTCTTGCGCCATAGATAGAGGAAAATTATATATTATTTTCCCATCAATTTTTTTCCCATCATTTCGAAATGGCGTTGCTGTAAATTGTAAACATTTTAGTTTTTTTAATTTATATTTCACCGTTGTCCATGTATTAGCAGCGATATGATGAGCTTCATCCACAATTAATGTGTCACAATGTTCAACAAATATTGCTAAATAATCATCAGAAAATTTTTTCAACAATGACATAGTTGTTACAATAACATTAGATTTAGTAATAATATTTTCCAAATCAGAAATTTTCTTTGGTGTTTTGATCAGAGCAGTAACTGTTGGCTTTAGCGCACTAGGATTAATTGCACCAATATCTTGTAAGATACCAAACGTCAAAAACTTTTTAGCTGTTTGCTTCCTCAATAAATTGCTTGGCACAATAATTAGCGTGCGATTTATCATTTCCGATACAATTGTAGCAATCATTGTCTCTGTCTTGCCTGTTCCTGTAGGCATGACAATAGTGGCAGGCTCATTTGATACAATCCAATGAGCTTTTATCGAAAATATTGCCCCTAATTGTGCAGGACGAAGGCCGGTAGAGTCATCGCCTTGAGCATTAAATGAAAATACATTTCGCCAAGATTCAACTATTTCATCTACCGGAAGAAGTTCTGTAGCGGATTCATCTTGTATCTGAAAAATGTGATTATTTCCTACAGTCATCTTTACTTCTCTCATTTCTGTGCCCCTTTAATGATTGTCCATATATCAAAATCCTTAGTTAAAGAATCCACTTTTATTTTTTCTAAGTCCGTTGATACTTTTCTAAATGCAAAATTTGAAACTATAATAATTTATAAAACCGTTAATATACTTTATATACAATTTTCTCCTTATAATTCAAATTTCCTGCAATTTTTTTACAGATGAAGTGCTCTTTGCTCATCTACTACCCGATTCTGTTATCTAAATATATTCATTATAATCATCCTCCCATTATTACTTAATGAATCTTTATTTGTGGCGATACTGGCAATGTCACTTTAATTCCTCATCATACTCAAATTCCGTTTGAATGTACTTTCATTATCACTAAAGGAACGCTGAATTTAAAATACTTTTAATAAATCCATTAAGTAAGTAATTTTAAAATTCACTTTCTCGATCCATTTGAAAAGTGCCGATGTTTTTAAAATTTATTTCTACTTTATCAAATGCATCATAAACTAATTTGCATTTTTATTGGTAGCCCTGCAAAAGAATGAACGGCAAATGCTCTTTCTTATTCCGAGTCAAATATTTTTGTATATAATTAAGAATATGAAATTATGCACTCTAATTATCATCATTATTTTCATCATCAAGATAGGAGTAGAGACATTTCAAATGCTTCACATCATGTCGCTTGCTGATGGTGATGGGCGACACATTAATCTTCGCGAGGGCTTCCATAACATCATCAATTTTTCTATAGTTCAATGCTTTTTGTGCGAGCAACAACGACTTTTTCTCTGGTATTAGTTCCATCAATCGTAGCATTCGCCGTCTAAGTGTCATGTCTTGTACTTCCTTTTGAATAATTTTTGTAGCCGTATCTTTTTTATAAAAATCACCCAAAGGGACTACACGCACAAAAGTAGCTAAAAATATATCCTGACTATTTTTTACTAACACCGCTATTTGCTTGGACGTATCAATTTTATCGGTGTATGCCCGAATTGATTTCGCTTCGGTCAACCGAACTTCAGCCCTTAAAATACCTTCGGAATTCTCGATTATGGATTTCAGCTTTTTACGATTGGTTTCAACTTCTTTAATTCGATTAGCGAGTACCTCTTTTAAATCATAAATTAGAAAATTAACGCCGTTGCTATTTCCATCCAAACAAAAACTGGCACTTTCATTAAGGCACTCATTATTTGATGGCGAGAACCCTTTTACCTTGCCAATTCTTTGTAGAACTTTTACGTATGCGGATACTTTCTCTTGACTGCTAACATCAATGTCTGCCATAAGAATCATTCTTTTCAAATTAAAGTCATTAAGATTGTACTTTAACCCGAAATAATCATGAACACAGCGCTCCAGCTTATGGATTAACTTGCTCGAAGTAAACTCGCCACCATCTCGCATAACACTTGGGTTTATAGTAATTTGAACTTTCTTTTTATATTGCTTGCCTTGGTAAGTCACCACTATTCCTTTAGATGACCCCGTCCGGTCAACATATTTATTATCATCCAAATATTCTAGTCGATTACAAGTCCTGGTTAATAATTTATGGAATCTTTCATTGTCCAACACCATAGAAAGTTCAATAACATAATTTAGATACATATGTTAATTCCTCCGATTGTAATTATTTTTTACACTATTGTTATAAATGGTTTTCTTTTTAATGAAGCGCGCTGCGACAATGCCACCGACTGGCGTTCCCAGTGATTTTTAATGGTCAATTTATTCGTCGCATTAAGGTAAAACCATGATTTCACACCAACACTTAGTTAATTGAAGAATAAAATCAAAAACGGCACAATCAAATGACTGCACCGTTATAGTAGACTCACATTAATCTTTTTCATAATCAAAGTCACAAATCATTTTGGCTTGGCACAGAGGAAAATTTGAAAACAATTTCACCTTACATTTATTTCGGAGAAGCCGTGCTCGACCCACGGCTTGTTCCAATTCACTTTCAATCATCCAAAAATTAATCGCTCTCATATTTTCATCTTTAAAAGTCGTAAACCAAAATCGATAGCCGTTATGCGTTACAAATTGTGCTGTCATTTCCTCCTTTTCATCAAAATCAATTCCCATTGTGAAAGCTACTAGTTTGTACAAAAATTCTGCATGATATGGTGTTCCTACAACAAGAATATCTTCCCCTTCCAAGGCATTACTGCCTTCGGTGTTTCCAAAATGTAAATACCCTATATTTTGTTTCATGAAAGTTATAACTTTATCTTCGTCAATAGCAAAGCGTTTCATTAATCGCTGCATAATACCGACATTATTTGCTACACAAGTTCGACTCATAGATTTACGGGGATATTGATACAACTCACCTTTATATTCAGCTCTCTTACAGTCGTAAAAGCTTACATTATCCTTGCCAAAAAAGTTACGACATATATCTTCATTGACAGTAGCTGAAACCATAATATATTTTACATTTTTAAACGTTACAGGCTTTAGGAATGCGACAGTATCTTCTTTTAGTTTTTCTTCCTTTGATGCCTTGCGTAAATAAAATCGCTCTGCTAAACAAAATGATGGTATATCAAAAAGTATTGACTTATCATTGTCCCCATCATCAACGTCATCTAATTCAAAGCTGTCAACTTCAATACATGATTGTATTTTAGCGTGCTTCAATAGCTCAGTTATCTTATTGAATAGCCGATTATCCGTGGTCTTCTCTAACAGCTCTTTTAAGTTTGAAACTGTTATCTCACCCTGATTGGATATGACACTTTTAAAAATAATATCCTCATCAATAATGATGGCATCGTATTCTCTAAGTCGTTTTTCATCCATATTTAGCAAGTAACGATGAGTGGTGATAATACTTCCGTCAAACGTCTTTAATTCTTCACGCGCTTTCAGATATTCCCTCAAACAGGGAATGTCTTTCTTTTTTAATATTTCATTGATATAAGGGTGTACCGAACAATGCAGTCCACTACTATACATCCGTTGGATGCGATTCCATATTTTACTGGGTATTTCATTTTTTATCTGTTCCAGAGACGGAGTTTTACTGACTGCTATATTCATCCTGACCGCTTTATTGTAGATTTCATCTTTTAGGAGATTCGTTGGTGCAGCAATTAAAAATCTATCCGTTGGATTTTCTGACATCAACTTCAGATAGCTAGTTGTTTTCCCCACTGCGGTCATTGCCTTTACAATTTGAAATTGTTTATTATTAGCACAATAAGCTTTGCTGATAGCATTATAAGTATCTTTTTGGACTTCTTCTAAAGGGTGAAATATCTCGCTATAGCCGGGTGTTTTCTCTATCATTCCTCGTTTAGGACAAACTGTAGACAGAATGCTGGTGCCATGATTACATTTGCTCTGATAAGGACAAAAATCATTGCAATTTTGAGAACGATAATCATGTTGCTTCATATATGGAATATGGCGTCCTTCCCAAATTTCCTTATTATCAGAATAAAAAGCGGGGTTTTTCGATAGAATAGAAACAAACCGTTGGGAACCTGTTTCTACCTGAAGGAGATTTGTTAAAATTCCATATAATTCTTTATGATGCAATCTTCTTTTACCAGATTCAAACTCTTTAAACAACTCACACTTCTGATTTATATCCTTTATATCAGCTGATCTATATGATTTATGATTTATTGAAGATCTGCTGTTATTATTTTTACCGACAGAAGAGTCATTGGTGCTAAAATTTATACGATAATATTTTTCTGGGAAATTCTCGCCAACAGCTTTTATACTTGATAAGTTTTTACTATATATAATAGAACTTGGCGAGTTTTTCCCTTTTTCATCTAATATAGTTGCACAAGGATATTCTGTCGGATTACCCATTACCATAACATCCAACAAACCATTCTTGTTTAATGCAATACCTGTAGTCTTGGAGAAGTTAGTTATTTTCCCCTTGTAGTGGTTTGCTTTATATTTATCTTTCAAATAATAGCATAAATTTCTAAAAACTGATTCTACGTTGATCTCAGGTGTTTTTTTATCATAGTAAAGTATTTGCTTACCACCATAATACATTTTTGATACATCCTTGTAACAACTTGTATCAGCTTCAGGAAACATAGTACCGATAGCCAGTTGTGTAGCTTCTGCAACTTTTCTGTCAGTAATAGAAACATCGTTCAAGAACACTACTCGGAACTTGTTGTGATTTTTACTAGATAATGTATCATAGGCAAATAGAATTGGTAGTTCGTAATCCTCGGCACGAGATTTGATTTCCTTGAATGAAATACAATTATTCGAGTCTTTATTATCAAAATCCAAAGCAATTAGTTGTTGCTGTTCAAAATTCTCCTTACTACGTTTACCATCTTTAAAAGTAGCAGGACAGAAAGTATGCCCTAAAGAACCAACACGATAGACGAAGTTCTCAATATTTGACAGCGTTAATTTCATCGTAGAATAGCCAATTCTTTTGCTTATAATTGCGGCTACCTCTCCTGTAGGTTTTGCCTCCTGATATTTTCTGTCCCAGCAGACTCTTGCGCTATTAAATTTATACATAATTTCAACTCCTCAGGAAATTTTTTTATTTCCTTGTAAGAGTTAATTACAAAAAATATTGTAAAAAAATAGAGGACGGTTTTGAGCCGCCCTCCATTTTACACGTTTGTTTTCTGAGGGATTTTATGCTTATTTTAGGAATGTAGACTCCCACTATGTTAACACTGGGATTACTGTAGATTTCACTTGTAAAATATAAATTTTTTTACAGATAATTTATCTATTTGATTTTCCTTACCTTCCGATAGAACGTAGAAGGTTTCATGTTTAATCTTCGCATAGCTTCAACCGCCGTCATGTTGCCGGATTTCCATATAGCCACAACCTTATCAAATTCCGGGTGACAAATAGGCTTACGCCCCTTATATTTTCCTAGATCTTTGGCAATAGCGATTCCTTCCTGCTGTCGTTGTAAAATATATTCACGTTCCAGTTCTGCTACGGCTCCGAATATCGTCAGCATAAATCTCCCAGTCGGTGTTGTTGTATCTATGGCTTCTTTCTTAGAAATAAATTCAACCTGTTTGGTAGTCAACTGGGCAATGAGGTCAAGCAGATCTCGTGTATTACGGGCAAAGCGGCTGATGGATTCGACAATAACAGTATCACCCTGACGGACATAGGTAAGCATACGTTTCAACTCTGGTCTATCGGTATTTTTACCGCTGGCCTTATCAATAAAGATTTCATCAACGCCAAGCTCTTTTAATAGAATTTCTTGGCGAATCGTATTTTGTTCTGCTGTGCTTACACGAATATATCCTATCTTCATACAAATTCCTCCATTAAAAATAAGCCATTAGACTACAGTCTAATGGCACATTGAAAAAGTGTCCCAATAGAGCTGTTTTGGGATTTTTGGCATGTGCCATTACTAAAGACAGCCCTATTGGTAAAACGATTAAAAATCACTGCTAATTCCACCCCTTTATAATCCGCAAAATAAATATTGCTCCTAATTTAATCTTCTCGTATCTTTTACTTCTACGATAATATATTATGAGGTATAAATGGAAATACTTGTTAGTGGGGGATGTTATTTTGAAATTCATCATATTTCGTGGAAAAAAGCTTCCTATGGGGTTAGCCAGAAAACTTTTAACAATTTCCAATTATGTTGTACCACTGAATAAATTTTACAGAGACCTTTATTTGGCACTGGCAACCCAGGATAAAAAATAGAAGGGACTAACCCATCTATTTTTTTGATAGTAGTATCTCGATCTGCCAATTACATCTTGCCCTCCTCCTTGAGGCTAATATAGCCACCACCAATAGCACCTACAATCACATGGTCAAGAACTTCAATGTCAATAAGTTTGCCGCACTCAACTAATTTCTTCGTAAGCAAAATATCTTCATCACTTGGCAACGGATCTGAACTTGGATGGTTGTGAACGAAAATGCAAGCAGCACATGATCTTCGAATCAACCCCTTAAACACTTCACGTGGATGAACGATGGTGGCATTTAATGAACCAATCGAAATATTTTCTTTGAAAATGAGGTGATTCTTGGTTGATAGGCCAATCACATCAAAATGCTCAACTTGCAAAAACTCCATATCAGCTCGTACTAAATTAAATACGTCTTGAGGACTTTTAATAAAAATGCGCTTATTTTTATCCGGCGTATATACCTTACGAACAAATTCCAGTATCGCGCTAAGCTGCTTCGCTTTTACTACGCCAATCCCTTTAATGCTGCTGATTTCTTTTTCATTAGCGTTCATTAATTCGCTAACATTTGGATAATTCTCAAGCAGAGCATCTACAACATAGCCATTAGAACTTTCACGCAAACACCCCGCTAATAATGATCTCATTTCTTCCGTGTTCATGCACTCCTCCCAAAATAAATTACCATCCCTGAATTACAACAAGGCTGGCTTCTTCTAATACTCTTCGGCTAACATCATGGTCGAATGTTCGCCATCATCAACAACAAAAATTTTTGCATTTTCTACAGGATTCCATATGAACGCAACTACTATTTCGTTATAATACACAGGCTCTTCTTGCCTGTGTATTATTTTTTGCTTCCCCTTCTGATTGGATAGACTAAAAATTTGCAAATAGTCTACTTCGATATCTGTGCTAGCTCTAAAGTTATCAATCATACTCCATAGCGCAAGTTGGAGTTCCTCTGGAATTGCACTTGAAATTCCGCACGTAATATATCTTTTGTTGGTAAACATGATGTTTTCTCCTGTCTTAAGAAGTATGCAACCGGAAGTAGTATCTCCCTGCTGCAATATTTTACTTTTCAAGTTAAAACGGACACATATTTTTTGATATAAATAGGCTAGGCTCATTCAATTACCCAGCTTCCTGATTTAATTCATTGGTATTAACTACCTCCATAAATTGCTGACCAAAAGTTCTAGCTTTCACAGTTTCTTCTGGACTGAGGATGTTGATCGCCTCAAAGTTATACAGCGAATAAGGCTGCCCTGTTTTATTGGTTGTTTTCTCTAACGTTATCTTCGTAACCACCCCACAGAGCGGCATCATTTTTCCGATTAACCTTGTCATGTAACGCTGGAATATCACCTTACTTGATACCGGAACCCGAATAATGATCGGCATAATGTTATCTGGTCGGAGAAGAAAAATCGTCACGGATTCCTTACAAGCCTTTGCATTGGACTCACCATCTTTTGAGCCAAAATCATTGAACGGGCAACGGTTGCAAGGTTTCCCCTCATGCGATATCAAACTATCCGGGCTGTAGCATACCGGAGGCGTCCCCTCAACCGGGTCAGGTGTATCCCAATAAGCACGAGGGGTCGCATAATCAAGCACAATTCCTGTCAATTCTTTATATATTTCGTCTCCAGCTAGCCCCGGCACCGTAAATGACGTTGCCCCTCCAGACGGGGATTTAATAATATCAAAGAGTTGGTATGACAATGGTTGATTCTTCAGATTTTCCCTGATAATATCCAGTGCATTATTTGTCAACGCAATATAGTCAGAATTGACCGGAACTACTGCTGTTTTATTAGGCATAGTTAAAATCTTCCTTTCTTCCTTAGGTTCTTGCATGGCCTGTAATTTCCCACCTAATCGATCTTTTAGTTTTGTTGTATTCATATAATTCGTCCTTTCACATAGCTGCTTTTACCGAGAATCGACGATACGATGTTTTATTTGCATATTTTTTATAAAGAGTTGGATGTTCAACTTTCAATGTCTTTCCATCCAAGCGTTCCTGAGATACGCTTTTCCAAGTGACAACCCAATCATCAGCCATACCAATTTCATTATCGCCTAACATTTGCTTTAAGATATTCTCCGCTTCTTGCTTCTGTTCAGCATATTGATTGACATTGTCGCAGGCGACTTCATATTGCCGGATGAGTTCAATCGCGGTATTTGGTAATTCAATCTTTAACTTAGATACGCTATTAGGGAAACGTTCACTAAGAAATTTAGCCGCTGCTTCTGAACCATCCATCGGCGGAGGAACAACCTCTTGAACCTGTTTCCAAAAAGCGGATTCTAGTTGAATCAACATCGAAATCAATGCCTCATCACGCTCAATGAATTTCCATCGAAAGGTATTTCCGCCAATTAAAACAGCAATATAAGTTCCCATGTATCCAGTAACAGCCATATAGTGTTGAACTTGCAACATGTATTCATCCGGTATAGCATCGTCCCATTCTCCGGCTTTGTAAGCGGAAGCTGTTTTTGCCTCAAATACACATTTCCCATGCGTCGGATGGGTACATTCGCCATCCAAATTTGCCAACATGAACGGATGTTCTTCACTTTGCAGAAGCTGATTTGCTGGGTTAACTTCAATCCCTGTCCTCTTGCTAAATTCAGCCCTAACTAAGGCTTCAAGCTGCGTTCCCCAATAAGCGGCTTCTCCAGCTTCCTGATAAGGGATCTGATTGGTTTTGTCCATCCAGAGTTCTATCGGTGATCTATAACGATTGATTCCGCAAACCACAGAAGCATCGGAACCGCCAATCCCTTTTTTGCGCCAGTCAAGCCACTCGTCATAGGGCATATTCTCCGTTGACGCTAAAATAACTGCCATTTAGTACACCTCTCTTTACATAATAAAATAAGGATATGCAGTAAATTATTCACCACATACCCTGTACTTAATCTGAGTCTATCGATGGGATTATGCAACTGCTTGGATAAGTTCATAGGCTTTATCAATCAACGGATTGCCTTCTACCGTTTTAGCAAATACATTTTCCCTGTAACTGGCAGTTTCCCGAAGCGGCTGGCTATGCGTAGCAAAATCTGATACTGCACAGATAAACCGATAAGCGTTCTTGCCAACACAGCCCTTGAGATCCGGTGCATCGAAATAGCGTAACTTCATATCCTCCCGAATCCTACTGATATTTTTCTTATGGATGTCAGTAGGATTATCATTCATTGGCAGTAGCATGTCAATGTACTCCATCACCTTAGCATCTGTCAGTTTAATTTTAGATAGTCGTGAGAATTCTGCCCCGAGTTTTCCCATATACTTTTCTGCTAATAAAAGCGTATTATGCGCATCATCCATCTTGTGAGCTAAATCACCTACATGAACCGTTGACCAAATACGTTTAGCCGAGGACAGGGCTATGTTGAGTGTATTCTGGCAAACTACCCGCACTGGAGTCATCGCTACCTTAATAGCACCGTTGCCGTCATGAGAACTGCTAAATACAAGATACGGTTCAATTTGTTCCCCTTCAATGATGTACTTATCCGGCAGTTTGGCAAGCAGCCAAATCTTACGACCGCCTTGCAAAGCACCTGCCGTTTCATAACGTACCCCTTCACCTAATAAGGAATCTGTAAAGGCAAAGGCTTCTGCGTTCTGGACAACCTTATAGCGGTCAGTGACCACACCGAGAACTTTTTCATCAATATCACGGATATTTGCTTTGTAACCGGGAATAGGTGTATAGTTACTGGTCATGATCGGACGTTGAATGACATTCCAATTGAGACCCGATTGTTCAATTGCTTCGTTTGAGTTTAAAGCAGATTCGACACGAACTCCCAGGCCGTGCCAAGGGGCTACCCTCGTGTAAAACATAGTTTCTACATTTGCTGACATTAAAAACATCTCCTTTTATATCGCTTTATCATTTAATTGATATGAAGAACTTGATTTTTCTTACACGAAAACATAAACAGAGGGCTTCCACACGGAAAGCCCTCTGTTTATACGATTATGAATTTTTTTCCCTATTCTCTTGCGATTTCTCCTGTTCAATAATAGCTTTTGCTACAGCAATTATAACAGAACCTGCTAACAACACCATATCTATTATCTTCTTCAACAATAAAACGCCCCCTCTAATATATTCTAAATTCATAATATATAGGCGAAGCTTAAGGTTATTCGATTATTTTATTATGATTTCAATCTTCCATCTTTATACATTTCAATATTTGCAATATCTTCATTTGAAAACGACGTTATTTGTATTAAAGATGTAAGGTAAAATAAATAAAAGGAGGGCGCTTCCCCCCCTTGCTAAAATTAACAAATTAGTCTATTCCTGAAAATTCATAGTCAGTTACTCTGGCGTTATTCACGCTCGCCTTGAAACTCCATGTATTTCCACCTTTTAAACTCATAAGGCTATCACTATTTACTTGCAATAAAATCATCTCCCATAATATAAATAAAGTGACGATGGAACACCACCGTCACTCTGTTCCCTATATTTAGATTCTGTCATAAAATGAATCTTTAAAATCGCCTTTTTCACCATAGAAACGCATATTATACGCCAAGTAAAAAGCTATTTCACCTGCTGGCATGGCAACGCCTGTTTCTGCATAGGTTCCACTCGGGTTAAGGTATCGCCAATCCAAATCGGAGTTTGGATCTTCCATGGGAACATACATATTTCGTTGATCATATCTATACATAAAATGATATGTTTTTACATTTGATATTTTCGTCTTGCCACGATCGGCATCAGGTACGCTTACAACGTTAACAGCAATGATATAAACCGGCGGTTTATATTCTTCCACAACCAAAGAACTACGGTCAACATAATACGCTCCCCCCATATGTCCATCGCACAAGATGTAATTTGCATCTCCATTAAGATGGCCCGGATAGGCAAAAGCCACGGAAGCCACCATCATCATGACAATCCCCATAATGGCAACTGCAATTTTCCTCATAAATAGTCTCCAGCAGTTAAAGGCCGTTCTGCCACTTGGCCTGATTGTTCCTAGTGTTCTACCCAAACAGCTACATGCCTGCCATTCGGGGAAGCTTTACAAATTCCATTCATAACCTCTGGTAACTCATTTGGCTTCTTGTCATTTCTCGTTGAACATATTTTCACCATATCTCTTTTTTCACACCACTTGCATTCAGGTACCCAGCGAATACTCATAACGAACACCCTTTCCATAATTTATGATAATCTTCAACTTTTTCAATTTACTATAAGAACGATAAATCTCGATAGAAGACATTTTAAATACTATATAAAAGAGTAACCTTAGCCAACGAATTGACCAAGGTTACTTTTTCTATTGGTATAGATATACGCTAACTAGCTGGTATTTTAGAATTTGTAGCTAATCCCAAAACCCAAGCCCTTGCTTGTCATATCAACATCGCCCATGCCATTGTTGAATGCCATTTTATTAACCTTGAGACTACCATAATCCACATTCAATTCAAGGTTAGGAGCAACTTCCTGTGATACACCGACTTTCCAATTTGTCATTCCTGATGCAACACCAACTTTTGCATATGCGGTTGTTTTATCACCAAGTTTGGTGCTGCCGATAACGCCGAATTGTAACTTGTTTTTGGTATCACTTTCAGAATTACCAATTGTGGAATCAAAGCTACCTTTTACTGAAGTGATGCCAGTGTATACAGACAGATTTTTATCCACCTTATAAAGCACATTGAATTCTTGCATTTTAAGGGTTGCTGCCGCACTGAATTCCCCACCACCATTGGTGAAATCAGTATCTTTGGATTTGCCATTGAAATTGTTGTACTGCAATGCAAAGTTGTTTCCTAAGCCGGTAGTGATCCCAAATTCCATATTACCTTTTTTATTAAAATCACCAGCAGTGGAATCACCTTCTGCTTTGACATCGGATTGTCTCCAAGTAAGATCTACCTGAGTTTTTCCTGCTGAATAATCATCCAGCGGTGCAGCAAACCCGACGCTAGTTGTTAGCATAGTAACTGCTGCCATTGCAAGTATAGTTGTTTTTTTCATTATTCTTTTGCCCCTTTTCACATATTATATTTGTTATTTTATCGCCTGCGCGAATAACAACGCCAATTTATTTGGTATCACCGTTAACCTTCTCACTAAACCGCTTCTGTCAATAATAAGAACCGTGTTTTTTAGTCAACCTCGTTTTCTTTCTTACGCTTATTTAATATGCCCTCTATTACTTTGGCTGAATATCCCCCAGCCCTTGCAATTTTAGCACGCTCACGCCTATCTGCTACAGGCTTCGCAAGGTCTGCAATAAATTCCGGGCTATATAAGCGCATAGGGCAATCTATCTTATCGCCGCGAAAATGCTTGAACAATTTTAGCATCGCATCTTTACCGATAAGCTCAAATAATTCTAGGTAGCTATCGTTAAGTGCATCAGATTCGTTACCTTCAACACCAAAGGCATCATACACAAGATCATCGTTGATATTATCAAAGTTAATATTAATCACCAGATTGCCTTCCTTTCATACAGATTATTAAAATTATAACAAAGACAAAATCCTCAATTCAAATCGCAAACAGGATTTTTTAATGATCCCAAAAACGCTCCTTTTTCGGAACTAAAATAAGGTTCCATTTATTTCTCTTAAAATGGAACCTTTAGGAAATCTTCTCACAAAAGATTATTAGCGATATCGTTTACACATGCAATCGTTCTAACAGGACCATTTTCTTCCCCCTTCATATAAAATGAATCCCCATGCCAGTTGAGGCACGGGGATTCTTATGGTGTCAGATAAATAATATATCATTTCGGATACAGCTCATTTGATAGACCAGGTTGAGGCAAACGATTAAATCTCTGAAATTCGCTTATTAAACTATTTTTATAAAGAAATAAACAAGCCCCCCCTTCGGTAAAGCATTTCAGTACTAGTAAAACTCTTAACCCCTTGCTCCCATTTACAGATGGCCGATCATAGAAGTTATTGGTTTAGGTATTGGGATATCAATATGATTTAATTTTGCTATTGCGGACAAATTTAAAGCAGGTAGTATGACATCTTATGAGTTGCCAGTTTATTTACGAATTTGCATAATATTGATGTAATGAGTCACTGATATTGACTTTCAAAGACTGGCCTCTTTCCTTTTTTCAAATCTGGCCCTTTTACGAAAGATAGTTTACATGCTTTAATATAACTATCACGTGCACGGATAATAAAAATTGGGGGTTATAAGTTATGGATAACAATAAATTGTTCTTGAAAGTAGGCATATTTTTGTTTGATGGTGTTGAGCCAACCGATTTCATTGGACCTTATGATGTATTTACTGCTGTAGATTCCGGACATCCTGAAAAGCAAACCACGCTATATCAGACACCACATGCCATGTATGACGTTTTTACTGTCAGCGAGACTAAAAAAGATATACATGTTAGCGCGGGGGGATTAGTGTTTAAGGCTGAATATGATTTTAGCGATTGCCCCGCGATTGATATATTAGTTGTTCCTGGCGGTCGAATAACAGAGGCGCTTTTATCTAATCCAAATGTAATTGATTGGCTACAAAATCAGAGCAAAAATGCAGAGATTACCTTCTCTGTGTGTAGCGGAGCTTTATTACTTGCAAAGGCAGGATTACTTAAAGAGTCATCGGCTACAACACATCATCTTGCTTTTGATGCTTTATTGGCTATTGATCCTACAATAACGCTGAAAAAAGATGAGCGATTTATTGATAGCGGTCGGATTATCACGGCAGCTGGCGTTACGGCTGGGTACGATGCAGCAATGCATATTGCCTATAAAACAGCTGGGCGGGATGCTTTTTTTAAAGCTGGTGAAATATTGGAATATGGTGAGGCTTGGAAAAGCGTACAAAGGCGGTTGTCTGGACTACCTGTGCATCGAACAATTACTGATAAATGTATCAAATGTGGTAAATGTATGAAGGTTTGTCCATTTGGTGCGGTTGTAGAAGGCGAAAACCAATTCATGATTCAGCCTGAACGTTGTGTCGGTATAGGTCCGTGTGCCAAACTATGTCCAGTAGCGGCGATTGAATCATTATTCTAGATAGAGATTAGCTATGCTCCTGAAACCCAAGCTTATATAAATAGTTTGTAATTCCAGGGAGAACAGTAAATCCTGTTCTCCCTGGAATTGTTTACTCAGTACAGGTCGTAACTTGATAGTGAAAATAGTGTAAACCACTTCGTAGTATAGCTTCCTTCTATCAATAGGTGAGGAGGAAAACATTGGCTGAATCAGCACACATTTAACACTTAATTAAAGCAATAATTAGTGTGCGGTATTATAGAATGACCTGTTATACTAAAATGATGAAACGAAAATTTAGCTTGAAAGATACTGAGAAAGAAGCTCTTTTCTATATCCGCCCTTCCATCCCCTGCGAAGACAAGTTCTTCGCACAACGTGTTCGCAAATGGGTTCTACATCCAGAATATGATCCAGAACTAACGGCAGATATCGAAGCCGGAAAATATCCCGATTTAGCGATACTGTTTAAAGACAGTTTAATTTAAGGAGGAACAATACCGTGAAAAAAGAAATCAATGTCTTCGATTACACAAAAGAAATCATGCAGGCTGTACAAGAAGGTGTCCTAGTCACAACAAAAGCCAATAACCGAGTGAATTCCATGACAATATCCTGGGGCATGTTCGGGATTGAATGGCGCAAGCCAGTCTTCATCACTTTTGTTCGTGAGGGACGGTTCACTAGACAACAGTTAGATGTAAATGGAGAATTCACAGTCAATATCCCCTATGGTGACTATGACAAGAAAATCCTTGGTTTCTGCGGAACCAAAAGTGGTTATAAAACCGATAAAATCAAGGAATTGGGCCTAACGCTAGAATCTCCCTTCGCAATCACGGTTCCAGGTATCAAAGAACTTCCACTAACACTAGAATGCAAGGTGGTATATAAGCAAAAGCAAGATTTAAAAGCTATGACACCCGAGAATCAAGCTAACTGCTATCCGCAAGATGTTGATGGTTCATTCCATGGTTCCAACAGAGACGTCTCTATCGCATACTATGGAGAAATTGTACGTGCATACATCATCGAATAAAGGCTCATAAAATAATTTTAATAAGGGAGCTGGTCTCATGTTTACCAAACGTAGAGTATTGATTGTCTTAACCGCATTGGTACTGGTCATTGCAGCTGCAGCCAACGCATTTGCATCTACCTATGTTGGAAACGCGCACACAAAAAAATTCCATTCTGCGAGCAGAACCATGTCCAGCAAAGCATGAGCCATGCAGGCTGTCCTTATGACAATGCACCAATGGAACGTTTCTACAATACGCTGAAAAATGAGTATTTCAATCTGCGAAAATTCAAAGATATCGAGTCACTTGATCATGGAATATACCAGTTCATATATGGTAAATACAACCGCATTCATATAATGGTGGTTTGACTCCTTACGCTGCCCGGATGGCGGCATAAAAGTTTATCACCAAGTGTTACAAATTTGCTTGACTACTACAGAACTACTTGTTTGTGTTTGAAAGATGTTCTTGCATTGGCTTTTATACTGATTTAAGAAAACCAGTGCAACATATGACTTACCTTATCATACTTTTTTAGTGTATCTTCTTCCTAAGAGTAGTGAAGCCGCACGCCATTTTTCATTACTATTTATGTCGCTGACAGTAGTGGCAGGATGGAGGTTTTTATGAAATTACAAGATAATTCGGGATTAGTTGCGGCTGTGGGCGCCTATGTTATATGGGGCGTTTTGCCTGTTTATTGGAAACTGCTAAGGGACGTTTCAGCACCAGATATTTTAGCGTACCGCATTCTTTGGTCTTTAGTTTTCATGATTTGTTTGATTTTTTTACTTCGTCGTCATCGGGAGTTTATCGAAGAAGTGAAAGCCATTGTATCTTCGCCTAAGAAAATATTTGTCGTGATTTGCGGGGCCCTATTAATTAGTTTGAATTGGCTTGTTTATATTTGGGCTGTCAATGAAGGCCACATGATTGAAACAAGCCTTGGCTATTATATCAACCCGCTTGTAAATGTTTTATTAGGTGTAGGGGTATTGAACGAGCGGTTGAATGGTTGGCAGAATCTTGCTGTTTTGTTAGCCGGAGCTGCTGTCGGTTACTTAACTTGGAATTTTGGTTCTGTTCCCTGGGCATCTTTAGCGCTGGCTGGCAGTTTTTCTTTATATGGATTATGTAAAAAAATGGTGATGGTGCGCCCAATTACGGGGATCACTCTAGAGACGATGCTGATAACTCCAATCGCTTGTGCCTATTTATTGTATTTAGAAACAACATGTGAGCATTCGTTTTCTTTTTCGTTTACGCCAACATCATTCTTTTTAATTGGTACAGGCATTATAACGCCAATCCCTTTATTATTGTTTGCCCAGGGCGCCAATAAATTGCCTTTTAGCATTTTAGGGGTGATCCAATATGTAACACCCACTTTAACATTGTTGCTTGGTATCTTTCTTTATCAGGAGACATTTACGTCGGTTCATTTTATTTCCTTTTCCTGCATTTGGCTCGCTCTGTTAATTTTCTCCTTAGCAAAGACTTCCTTTTTTGCTGTCTTAGGTAAATCATTGGCAAAGATTTTTGTTCGTTAAAGGACGTGCTATTAAGGGGTAAAGAAACGTAAGGTGAAAAGGATCTCAGAAGAGTTGATTTCTCGTTGGGAGATAAACTAAATCAACTCACTTAAGCCAAATTTGGCGCAATAAACGAATGGCCGGATCGATATCCTCATCTTTTATGCCCCCATAACCCAAGAGAACACGCCCCATTTTACTGGGCGAAGATTCTACCCAGATATTGTTGCTAGAAAGATATATGCCAGCCTTAAGTGCCTTGTCAATCAAAATTGCTGAAGATATCGGTTGGTTTAAATCTAGTAGAACATGAATACCGGCATTTTCTCCAGACACTGTAATAGTTTCGCCGAAGTGCTTTTGTAGTGCACGTAATAAAATATCTCTTTTTTTCTTAAACTGGCGAAGTATTTTTCGCAAATGACCTTCAAAAAGATTTTCCTGTAAGAAGAGCTCTAGCGGTTTTTGAATGATGAATGGTACTGAACAAGAAAAATTTTTGTTTTTTTGCTGTAAGGACAATGCTACGTTTTTCGGCAATACCATATAAGCAATTCTTAATGAGGGAGAAAGGATTTTGGAAAAGCTGCCAATGTAAATCACTTTATCTGGTGCTAGTCCTTGTAAAGCCGGTGCTGGTTTTACATCATAGCGAAGATGACAGTTATAGTCATCTTCAATAATCAGAGCATTCCGTTCATAGGCCCAATCAATAAGCTGTAATCTTCGGGCTATCGACATAGTTCGTCCCGTTGGAAACTGATGTGAGGGTGTCACATATACAGCATTAGCAGTGGTGTTCCGTAAGGCTTTAACATTGAGACCGTGATAATTTACCGGAACTAGTGGGACATGAAAACCGCGGTTGGTAAAAGCTGAGTGAGCATCGGAGAAACCGGGGTCCTCCATGGCTACGGTGTCTATTTCATTTTTGATAAGCTGACAAATAAGCCTAAGGCATTGAATAGTTCCTGAAGTAATCAATATTTGATCGGGTGTACATTGGACATCTCTATATTCATGCAAATATTTTGTCAGTTCTCGTCGTAATCCAGGTTCACCTCTCAAGTCGCCGTAGTTCATAAATTGTTCCTTGTATTGTTTCAAACAGAAATTAGTTAATCGTTGCCATTGTGCAAATGGAAATGCCTGCTGGCTCAGATTGCCATACCGAAAATCGTATAATATTCTGTCCAATTGCAATTCGGCAGTAGTATCTGGAGCAACTTCTGTAGAAACAGAATATTTAGTATTGGGAATTGTTTCTACGTAGTATCCGCTACGGCTTTTGCCAACAATATAACCTTCAGATAAAAGTTGCTGGTAAGCGGTATCCACTGTATTTCTGCTAACATGAAGTTCAGTCGCAAGGTGTCGGCATGAAGGCAGTTTAGCCTGCTCACTGAGTTCACCGCTTAGAATTTTATCACGTATCTGCTGGTATAGTTGCTGGTATAGTGGCTTTTTACTACTTGAAACTAATAAGTACATTTTAATCTCCTTTAGAAATTGCTAATTAAAATTGCTGTGCGGTTATCGCACAAAGTTTCAGGTTTAGCTTTCTCTGTACCATAAAGAGTGTCAGAGCCAATTTTTATGGTTTAGTTATATATCCGATAAGATTTTTTATTATTAAATGGAGAGATAGAATCTATGTTACAGCCACTGCCAATGAATACATGTCTTTATGGAATCTTTGGGCTGTCAAGATACTTGAAAAGCTATTCACCCTAACCGGCTTATTTTACCATCAAAATTATTTTTCCACAAACGAAGCATAAAAAGGAAAGATAAAATGCTTTAACAACTTATAATGTTTTCAATATATTCACCATTCTTATACACTCATTGACTATTTTACAGCAGGGGTAGTATCTGTTCAACAAGCTCAATATCTGCATGTTCAGGGATATACCGCAGACAAGCTTCAAAATCTCTACGGCGTATGTTCGTTAAATCCCTTACCTTGCGCCATGTCAAAGTGACACCACTATCTCTTACATGACGTGCAGCCCAAGCTACTTCTCTAGCCCAATATTGCTCCTGTGATTCCTCATGCCGCTGTATCTCAGCAAGGCATTTTGGTAGATACAAAGATATTTTCTTACTGGAAAGATGTAAGATTTTCTCAACAGTAAAAGTAGTAATCTTTTTAGGTCTGGTTGTTCCATCGCCCTGCAGCTGGCTGATAGCTTCTTTTACAAGTGGTAGTGTATTCTCATCAATCTGATTCCAGTTTTGAGGCTTCGCGCCGCTTTTGAGTGACGCTTTAGTTGGCTTATGATAAGTTCCATACTTCCGTTCACCGATGGTCTTAACAATTACATATGGAGCACTGAGAATTTTTGCAATTGCAGTATACTTCAGACCCTGTTCATGAAGTCTGTAAACCGCTTCATCAAAAAGCTGTTGTTGTGTTTTTTCTGGCAGTTCCATATGTACCATTTCATCAGTGGTAATACCAAGAAACATAGCCATGAGACAGATTTCATAGAAGTTCACTCTATTATTCGTCAGCACCTTCTGTGTCTGCCATAATTCCGTAAACCAGTTTTGGGACAAGTTCCTATAATACTCTGTAAAATCTGCATGAAAGAGTGCAATATTACGCTGCTCTCCACGTACAGACCGATATTGGGTATTGGCCATTCTAGAATGAAGAAAATCACCAACCGTAGCACATGAATCGATGTCAACATCAGCCTGAAAAACCTCTGCCATATAAACAGCTACGCGGATTTCAATTTCATTATCTGTAGATACGCAGTATTCCGATTGTGGTATCATTTCCTCGGCTGTCTTGAAAGATGGCGTAGCTTTCCCACTGATCATCAAACTGCTATCCATCAAGTAACACCGATGAACTGGGCAAACATGAATTCCTATTATCTGGTGTATCCGATGCCAATATGCTTCTCCATATTGTTCTCTATCATGAGCTGCACAAGCCGGACAGTAGCGTAAACAATGAACTTTGCCATTCTTGCTTTGAGGTATCGGCAAGAGATTATAGTAATTCCCCAACATAGATACCAATGATTGAAATGCTTTTTGTCTGCGTTCTTTCGGCAAAAATCGCCCATAGCAAGGGAACATAGTATGCTTTTCAATGACTGCTTCCATGGATATATCTCTTGTTATAGCCTGTACTGCGGCAGGAGTATAACTATTGATAAACTCCATATCTGGACGTACAGTCTTTGATACAAACAGTTCTTCAGCCGCAAAGCTGTAAGCCATATATCCTGATTTCGTATAGTACCGTGCTAGCTGACTATAAAGTAGCTCATCTGGATATGCAGCAGGGAAATAAGCTATCATACCGCTACCTCCACTACAGGCATATTGGACTTTAAAAGCTGCACAATATCTATACTTTCATTCTTAGCTTGGACAACAAAATCAGCAATACGAATACGATCATCTGAAATTTTATTCTGAGTAACCATAGCAGTAGAGATCGGCGTTTTTTTCTTGATTTTAGAGGTCTGTTTGCCATGTGAAATAGACGGCTGAATATAGCCATGAAGCAGAGATAGCCGCTGTTCATAAGCTTCGTTCAAAGACTCCAGATTCAAAATTTCTTTGCCATTCAAAATTGCGATTTCCTGTGCATCATGAATCAAAGCTACCACAACCGATGTAATTCCGGCGCTATGCTCATAAAGCCATGCAAGGATTCCATCCGTAATTTCTGTTTTTTGCTTCACATACTGATATTTGAACATGACCTTGCAGAAATCTTGAAAATATTTGTCATTGCTCATAGTCGTATACTGCAATCCCACGGAACGTCGTGCAAGTTGCATCGCCGATTCAAAGAACCTACTACTTTCAGGAGTGCCAACCATACAGATACTAATTCCACTGTTATTGATAAGCTGCGTCAAAGCCCCAATCAAGCTTTTGCCGTTTTTACTGTTGGCTACATTCTGAATCTCGTCCACTACCAACATACCAATATGATTAAGAGCAACCTGACTTACAGAACCAATGAGCATATCGGTTGTAGCTCTTGCTCTTAGAGCATTCTGATAATATTTGCTGTCTAAAACTTCATCAACTTTACGCAGAACTTCCAATAGCAACCCCTTTACTGAGGAATCGAACGGGCATTGCACAATCACACTCGGAACGACATGCGTATAGGGATTATCAACTTCAATTACTCGATTCTCTGTAATCAGGTTAATGGATCTGCTGATAGCAGAACTCTTACCGATACCAGATGTTCCAATAATCGTAAAGCTGTCAGAGCCGCCCATGATGCCGCTATATTCCTGCTGTATGATAGCTCTATAGTTTTGATTCTGCTGCTGTATTGCCAACTTCGTTCCCTTCTTCTGCATAGATCGCAAAAGAGCCAAATACAATTTGCTATAGATTTCCAGCGACATTTGTGATGGAATATACACCCTGTATAAATCCGATAACGCCATAAGCCTGACGGGAGCATCCGCATTACAGCTTGCCGGATTATATTTAGGCAATACTTCCAATGCTGTTATCAAATCAGTTCCCGACTTCATACGAGGCAGAACATTGATGATGTCTGAAAAATTTGTCATGGTTTGGCTCCTTTCATATAGTCTCTATGGTGTTTACTCTGCTCCCGTTTCCGGGTGTCACGAATGTTTTTAATGCTTACATCAATACTGCCTCCAACGTTGTCAGTGATAGTCTCAATGTGCCGCGCAAGACCAACCTGTGCCTGTAGATTATCCGGCTTGGCTCCTCTTGCAATGGCTCTCTGGGCTGTTTGTAAACTCTGTACAGCAGTCAAATCTTTACCCTCAAATCTGGATTCAATAATGGTAAATTTAGTATATATTCCATTTTCCAATAGCCATACAGAAGTAACGTCCTCTGGGTTATAGGCAACCATGACTTCACCACCATTGAGATATTGCTCTGTATACCCGTCACAATGATAACGCATTTTGTTCACTTTCAAACCAAACCTGCTAAATTTACCTATGACTCTTGGCAATAGCGTAAGTATAAGCTCTTTAGCACCTACTTCAATCAAATTAGCTCCCATTTGAGATCTACCCCAGTTCCAAATACAGCTTGCATGGGGCTTTACATTCTCGACAATCATGGATTCGGTATAAGGAAATTTTTCAATTATTCGTTGGGCATTATAATAGATAATACAATGAAGGATAATTTTCTCAAAATCCACCATGGTCAAACAAGCATCTTTCCTGTAATCATGTACTCCCCTTTCCTGATAATCAAGCTCAATCACCCCCTTGCCTTTCAGGTGCTTTTTATAGGTTGACTGAACCACATCAAAGAATTTTTCCACCATGCCTTTCAATTCAGGTCTATATGAGGGGAGATTAATTACTTTAACGCCCAGCTCTGCAATTTGCTCAAAATTTTCAGATTTGTATTCACTCCCCATATCCGTGACCAACGTAGCAGGAAGTTTATTACAAGACCAATCCTCTGCATTTATAGAAATACCACACTGTTTGCACCAAGCGACTTTATCCGCAATAATGTTCAACATCAATCCCCTAAGGCTATACACGCCACCCGCCCATGATAAGACATACCCGCAACATAAACCGCTGTAAGCGTCAATACAGGTCGTTAAAATGGGTCTGCCCACAAGATTGCCAGCATCATTGATAAGGTAAATATCGCATACAGTAGCGTCCAGCATACCAACGCCAATGGCAGGAGCAAACGATTGACCATCGCCAATAAGAGGTCTATTATTCCTCTGGTAATTCTTTAATCCATCTCGAGAAATATAAAAGTTCTGTATCTTCTTTGTTTTACGGTAAAAGTAACGGAATTGATAAAAAGATGGATATATATCTCCCAAAATGCTCATACAATCACAATATTTCTCTTTCAACATCATGGTATAAGCAGTCATAAGAGATTGCTTTTTCGTGGTATAAAAGAATTTATTCAAAGCCCATCGCATGTTTTTTTCATCTTGTGTGAGCTTTCCATCATCATCTAAGCGCTGCCTTGGAACAAGGGCTGTTATATTTATATAGACCAAATACAAGCACAAATAATTTCTGATGGTCTGTTTGGATATGTTGTGTTCTATAGCTGTAGAACCAATAAGTTTAGAACGCATTCTTTCATCCGCTATAAAAGGAAGCATTGGGGCAATCAACGTATAGCGGTCATACATTGCTTTTCTCTGATCAGCATTCAGATTTTCAATATCAGTGACGGTAAAATTTGTAGCATGGTTCATTACTTCATCAGTACAGCCAGAAAAGGAATCCAAAACCGAAGATTCTCCCCATATGGGCATTGTTCTTTTGATACAGTCGATCATGAGGATTTTATTAGGCTGTATCTCTAAAACCCTGATAATGTTGTTACCCTCCTTCAACAAATCATGTTTCTTCATCAATGACTAGCCCCTAATCTGTTACCCCATGCTTTAACCAGTATTCTCTTGAAGCATCCAGTAACTTGACTGTAAGCGGCTTCATCAGAAACTTACGAAATACGCATTCACGCACCATCAAATCATTGTCAGACTTAACGCAGACAAAATCCGATGTATAGTGGCCAATGTCCCGCCCATCAAGCGAGACATTGCACCTGATTTCTTTTACTTCATCACTTGCTTGCAGAATATCCGCATAAGCGTACTGGATCGCATCGTATGTCCTGCATACCTCATTGCACTTGGCAATGACACGTTTTTCACAACGACCTTTAAAATTTTTCTTCCTCACCTTTGCAAAACCTCCATATGAGGAACGCTCTGCTGCTTGACTCCATTTTCCCAAAAGCACTTCCCAAAAATGAAAATGGGCGGTTTTGGGGGAATTGGAGATTCGGTTTTTGGGAAACAGAACATCATGAATATACTCTTTCGCCCCATGTTACGGGCGTTTCAAGCCAATATTCATGAAAATCATAGTACTATGCTTTTTCCCAAAAAGCATAAAAGAAAATATCACCATGTCGCGGGGCACTGCCGTTTATTCTGTAAAGGGCATTTTTATATATTCTCTCTGGCTTTGCCAGAAATACCTGCCACTCCATGGTGACCGCTCTCTTTAGCAAGCATAAATTCCTGTATTTACGCGGGTTTAGGATAAAAAAACGACCCTGCATAAGCTTCGAAAAGCTTTAATGCAAGGTCGTTTTTGTCTATGTCGGCAGGCTAAACCATTTGGCCCTTTTCAGAATAAATGGCAGTGCCCCATGACAACAGCCAGCATATTTTCCAAGTGTTCCTTATCTTCATCTAAAAAGTCTAAAACAAAAAACCACAACCCTTTTTAAATAAAGGAGTTGTGGTTTTCTCTTATTTTTTTTGTCATTCCCACTCGATAGTCGCTGGTGGCTTTGAAGTTACGTCGTAGACAATACGATTTACGCCTTCTACTTCGTTTACGATACGGCGGGAAACTTTATCGAGTACTTCATAAGGGATATGTGCCCAATCAGAAGTCATCGCATCGGAACTGGTTACAGCACGAAGAGCTATTGTATGACAATACGTACGTCCATCTCCCATTACACCTACGGAGCGTATATTAGGCAGGCAGGCAAAATACTGCCAGATTTTTTCTTCGAGACCGGCTTTCGCGATTTCATCACGGAAGATTGCATCCGCTTCACGCGTAACCAGTAATTTTTCTTCGGTCACTTCACCTAAGACACGAATGGCAAGCCCCGGACCTGGGAAAGGCTGACGCCATACAAGTTTATGTGGAATGCCGAGCTCTTCACCAACGGCGCGAACTTCATCTTTAAACAGTTCCCGCAATGGTTCAATCAAACCAAATTTCATATCTTTCGGCAAGCCGCCTACATTGTGATGACTTTTGATCGTTGCCGAAGTTTTTGTGCCGCTTTCGACAACATCTGGATAGATTGTTCCCTGAACCAGATAATCAATCTGTCCGAGTTTATTCGCCTCTTCTTCAAACACACGAATAAATTCTTCGCCGATAATTTTACGTTTTGTTTCCGGATCAGAAACACCTTTTAATTTTCCTAAAAAACGATCTTTCGCATCGACACGAATCAAATTCATATCGAATTGTTTTCTGAAAATCGTTTCTACTTGATCGCCTTCATCTTTTCTAAGCAGACCGTGATCAACAAAAACACAAGTTAATTGTTGTCCCACAGCACGGTGTACCAAAACCGCAGCAACGGAGGAATCCACACCACCGGATAATGCACAAAGAACTTTTTTTCCGCCTACCAGTTCTTTAATAGCTGCAATTTTTTCTTCAGCAAATGAAGCCATATTCCAGTCACCACTAACCTTACAAATATCAACTAAAAAATTAGAGATCATTTGTCTGCCAAATGGTGTATGTTCTACTTCTGGATGGAATTGTACTCCATATAATTTTTTTGCTTCATTAATCATAGCCGCAACAGGTGTGGTTTTGGTAGATGAAACGACCTTAAAACCAGCTGGAGCTTCAGACACATAATCCATATGGCTCATCCAGCTTTCATTGTCTGAATCAATCCCTTTAAATAAGTTAGCTGATGAATCAAGTGTTAGTGCTGTTTTACCATATTCACCAGATGCAGCATGTTCAACTTTACCACCTAATGTATAGGCCATAAATTGATGTCCATAACAAATCCCCAAAATAGGAATACCCAGTTCAAATATTTTTGGATCTGCTTTAGGAGTATCCTCTGCATATACACTATTCGGACCACCTGAAAAAATAATTCCCTTTGGGTTCTCCGATTTAATTCTTTCAATACTGCAATCGTATGGCACAATTTCACAATACACGCCACATTCTCTTACCCGTCTGGCAATTAATTGGCTATATTGTCCGCCAAAATCCAGCACTAATAACATCTCTTTGTTGCTCAATTCAAGAAGTCCTCCTCATGTATTAATATCGTTCAATTATAGCACAACTATATAATACTTTTCTACTTCGTTCTAAAATTCTTAACACAATAAGCAGGATAGGTACTGCACTTTCACTAAAAACAGCCTGATATTTCGTTCTTATCCCTTGTCTTTATATCGTTTTTCCTAAGACAAAATACTCAACTATCGTTTTTCCAGCCAAAACACAGGATTTATAAAAAAAATTAAGAGGAACTTTATCAGAATTATCGAATTTATATCTTAATGTCTAAAAATAATACAAGGAGGCTTTATGATGATTTCAACTGATAATATAAAGACAAACGAGGATATTCTCAGCGCGTTTAAACTCGTTTTACCTTATCTCAATCATATTTCTCGTGAAGATATGGCCGTTGGGCTCAGCGATTTGACAGCATATTTAGATTACTATCGAGCCAAAGATTTTGAACTGGATTTACAAGCTGGCAAACCAATTGGTGATATTCCAACTATCGTTGAATGTATTCGTACGAAAAAAGATACGTTCGCCAATGTACCTAAAGAAGTATATGGTCGTCCAATCAAAACGATATTTACACCGATTTACGGATTAAATAACGAAGTCATTGGAACATTGAGTTCGGGGATCGATACCGAAAGCAATGAAAATCTCATCACTACAGTAAGCGAGCTGGCCAGTTCAACCAAAACGGCTTATGAAACCGTAGAACAAATTGCTATTAGTGCTGGTGAATTGGCTAAGGGCGGTCAGGATGCGATTGTTTTAGCAACAAACTTAAAAGATAAAAATAGTGAAACAATCCAAGTTATCAACTTCATTAATAATATTGCCCAACAGACGAATTTACTTGGTTTGAATGCTGCGATCGAAGCAGCCAGAGCCGGTGAACAAGGACGCGGTTTTGCTGTTGTTGCTGAAGAAGTACGAAAACTCGCTGAACAATCCAAACAAGCAACTGAAAAAATCCAGCGAATCTTAGCCGAAATCAATGGTGCCGTTATTGAATTATCAAAAGCTATTGAATCCACTGGAGCCATCAGTGAAGAACAAGCTGCCTCGACACAACAAATCACGGCGAATCTTGCGGAAGTTACCAATGCCGCAAATCATCTGGAAGTATATGTTGAACGGTTCAAATAAGATGACATTGCCATCTTAATTATTTTTTATTAAAAAGAAACGGTTTACAGATAAAATTTGTTCTGTAAACCGTTTCTTTATTTATTATAAACTTCTTTGAGTAACGTTTCTTTTCGCAAATCTTTACACTCGCATGTATCTCCATCAAAGGGCAAATTTCGAATCGTATCAAGAATGATCTTACTAATCATCGGTGCATCATCATAAAAAATAGCTTCGAGATCATCATGTGACCAAGATTTAACAATGCCTTCACCATAATTAACCGTATAGTAAAGACCTGCATAGCACGCACCAATTTCACGAGCAAGATATACTTCCGGGCAGATACTTTGTCCGACAATATCAGCATGACCTTTGAGCATGGCAATTTCAGCCGGACTTTCAAAATGACGGCCATCTGTATTCGCATAAATACCGCGTGTAAAAATGCGGCCATCAAAATGTTTGCGTGTCTGCTCAATAAGCTCAGCACGCATTTGTGTACATAAGGCATCACGCATAACCAGTAAATAGCGGCCTTCAAGACCAACATCCTTACGTACAGACATATCAAGATAATCATCAGGAATCATAAAATCACGAATATCCATCAAATGGTTAATCGTACCAACACCGCCTTCGGCGATAATACGTTTTACGCCAGCTTCACGAAATACCCAAAACACTTGACGAGAAGCATCAGCGCGACCGACACCACTACGCCAGCCATGCATTTTACACGTAATAACTTTTTTATCGGCTACTTGAAAAATACGAAATAACGGACTTTCGCCATACGGTGTTTCAAAAACCAGATTATCTTCTATTATTTTCACATCCGCTGCCTTTGCGCCTAACGGAAAATCACTTGATAATGTACCCGAACCACCAACTACAGCGTATTGGGCTTGAGGAATTGTCTTCATTTTTAAAATCTCCTAATTATATTATATTCTGTATCACGCTGTGCCGCTTCATAACCCGCTGCACGGATCATATTAACCATCTTATCGATCGACATTTGATAGGCCGTGCCAGCCGCACGTACAACGTTTTCTTCCAGCATGATACTGCCAAGATCATTGGCACCAAAAGCCAGGGTAACCTGTCCAATATTTTGCCCCTGTGTGACCCATGAGCCTTGAATATGAGAAATATTATCCATATAAAGGCGCGTCATTGACAATGTTTTCAAATAGTCCCAAGACGATGTTTTCTCACCGCCAAGCTGCGTATTCCCCGGCTGGAAGGTCCACGTAATAAAAGCACGAAATCCACCTGTTTTTTCTTGCAGCGCCCTCACCTTTTCCATATGTTCAATGCGATCTGCCATGGTTTCTCCCATGCCAATGACCATTGTAGCCGTACTTTCCATACCGATTTGATGCGCACATTCCATAACATGAAGCCAGTCATCTGTCATAATTTTTTTTGGACTAACACGCTGACGGATTCGGTCAACCAGGATTTCCGCTCCGCCGCCCGGCAAAGAATCAAGGCCGGCTGCCTGAAGTTCCTTCAATGTATCAAGTACGGAACGGCCTGCCTGTTGCGCCATATATAAAACTTCCGTAGCTGTAAAGGAATGTATGCGAATATCAAATTTTTCTTTGATGGTCGAGAGCATATCTACATAATAAGCTAAATCCAGCTCTGGATGCAGACCACCTTGAATCATGACCTGCGTGCCACCGGCATCTATCGTTTCTTGAATTTTATCTAAAATAGTCTGTTTCGATAGAACATAGGCATCTTTATCATCTTGGCGTTTAAAAAATGCACAAAATTTACATTCATTTACACAAATATTACTGTAATTGATATTTCGATCGATGATAAAGGTTACCGTTTTCCCTGGATGTTTTTTCTGTCTTTCTATATCTGCCATTTTCCCCAGCGCCAATAGATCACCATGGCACAAAAGTTCCAGACCTTCTTTTTCTGTCAAACTCATCGATAAACCTCCGCTATTTCAATTTCCGGTACATGATCAATCAAATTCAATTCATGCGCCATCGTGTAAAAAGTCAAAAGAGCTTCTAAATGTTCCTGCCCTAAATCCCATTTGATCACATCGAGATATTCATCCAGCTGCGTAAAGGAAAATGGTTTGCTATCTAGAATCGACTCAATCGCCTGTCTTTTTTTTGCATACCCATTTTTAAAACCCTGTGTCACTTTTTCATACGTGTACTGCACAAGATCCGGTCTTTTTTCAGCAAATTTTCGATTTACAACCCAAACAGCATATACCATACGAAGTCCTGTTAATTTTTTCCATTGTGCCCCAATATCATAATAATACAAACCTGCCTGTTTATGATATTTCGCATAAAGTGCATCATCACCGATCAAAAGTTTTGCTGTAATATCACCCGATAGCACAGTATCCATATCAATATTACGGATATAGTAATTGGGTCTGGCGCCATACGCCTTACTGAGCACAATTTTCAAAAGACAATGTGACGTCGCCGATTTTGCCGTTAAGAGAATTTTATCATTGCTCAATTTTTCAATTGGTTTTTTCGATACTAAAATTATGCTTTGAACATCACCATCAGCTGTAATGCTCACGTCTGGCATAAGCAAAAGTTTTTCATTATTGCGTGCATAAATAATGGACGATACCGGACTTACGTCAAGCCGGTTCTGAACAATATCTTCATTAAGCACGGACGGCACGGCGGATGAAACAGCTAAGCCCTGGTCAAAGCCATCATATTTTAAACTGTATGTCAACGGCAGACAGTTTAAAAAATTAATGTGCCCTAATTTAGGAGTTTCCACAAAAACCCCTCCTTACGTCTATATTTGTTTCACGAGATGATAGAATGTATCTCGTTCTATTGGCACATAGCCTGTTTCTTCAACCATTTTTATAATTTCTAATTTTGTAATTCCTGCTTTTGTTGTAGCCCCGGCAGCATGGATTATTTTTTCTTCTTCCACTGTGCCATCCAGGTCATCAACACCAAAAGCCAGAGCAAGCTGTGCAATTGGCTGAGTCAGCATCATCCAAAAGGCTTTAATATGATCTATGTTATCTAAAATCAAACGTGACAACGCAATCATTTTGAGATCTTCCCATGAAGAAACACGTTTTAAATGAGAAAGCTCTGTATTTGCCGGATGAAAGGGAAACGATACATACGCTTGAAAGCCATTTGTCTCATCTTGTATATCGCGTAATGTAAATAAATGAGAAATTCGCTGTTCTATTGTTTCAATGTGGCCGTACATCATTGTCGCATTCGTTAAAATACCAAGATGATGGGCTGTTTTAATTGTTTCAATCCACTGCGCTGTCGTGGCTTTATTCGGACATATGATTTTACGTACCGCATCATCTAAAATTTCTGCACCACCGCCTGGCAGAGAATCCAGTCCTGCTTCTTTTAATATAATCAGTACTTGTTCTATGGACAAATCTGCAATCTGGGCAAAATGAACAATTTCCACTGGAGTAAAGGCTTTTAAATGAACATTTGGCAAAACATCTTTCACCGTCTTAACAATATCCACATAATAAGAAAATGGTTCGTCTGGATGCAGTGCACTTACCATATGAACTTCCGTGAGTCCAGGTGTTTTTTTTGCTGTTGCAATAAGCATTGTGCGTATTTCTTCTTTTGATAAAATAAACCCCTGCGGATCTCCTGCTTTACAGGAAAATGCACAAAGCGGACAATTTGCTGTACAAATGTTTGTCAAATTGATATGCCGATTCACATTGTAATAAACTTTCTTGCCGGTTTTCCGTTCTTTTGCGACACGCGCCCACTCGGCCAAAGATAATAAATCATTCAAACGATACAATTCCATTGCATCATCAAAGGATAATCGTATGCCTTGGGCCGCTTTTTGCGACGCTGTTAAGTTTGCTTTCATTAAAATAAGTCCACCTCAGTTCTTTCCTCTCGCTATACCATAAAGTAATAATAATTCGTGATTTTTCACACAAACTCCTGCAATATTTATAGGATACCCTCTATGTTGCGACAAAGTTCAATCGTGGCCTGCAATTCTTTCGATATATATTTATCTTTATGATACACAATATGAAAGTCACGCTTAAACGATAAATCTTCTACAGTAAAACTGCATAGCTCACCTCTAGCCAATTCATTTTTTACGGCACGCCTTGAAATAACGCTGACGCCAAGACCCGCAATGACTGCTTTTTTTATAGTTTCTGCATTATTGTAAACACCACTGATTTCAAAATCCACCGCATGCTGCTGCATCAGTTTCGTAAATAAATCACGCGTACCACTGCCATCTTCACGCACAAAAAATTTCATTTTTTTAAGCATCATCAAGGAAATTTCTTTTTTTTCTAAAAAAGCACTTTGTGGTGATGCGATAAAAATTAATTCATCCGCTAAAAAAGGCTGCGCGATCAAAGATTCAGACTGAATAACACCTTCCACCAGTGCCAAATCCAATTCATCTTGCAACAGCATTTTCTCCAACTCTGCCGTATTATGAATTTCAGAAACAATATCCTGATTGGGATTCATCTCATACATATATTGTATCAAATCAATCAAGACACACTCCCCGATTGTTACACTGGCACCAATTCGCAGATGATATACCTGACCAAATTCACGCATCGCCAATTCCGTCTGTTGATGCAGGCTCATCGTCCGTTGCGCATAACTCAGCAAGCGTTGTCCAGCCTCCGTGATGAACAATCTACGCCCCAATCTTTCAAATAGCAGCACCTCATAATGCTCTTCTAATTCTTGAATTGCCTGGCTGACCGAAGGCTGCGTCATATGAAGCTGTGCCGCAGCACGTGTCATATTATTTTCATCACAAACACACAGGAAAATGTTTAAATGCCGTAAAGTCATTCGCTTTACTCCTTTCATCTATTTTTACCTATCGTTTTTATAAAATTATACTATTTTACATATCAATGTGCAAGTGCTAAGCTTACAACAAGAAAAGGAGTGAATTTTTTAATGAATCAACAACACATCAAAGGTATTTTATTTTGTTTTTTATTTGCAATCCCTGCTTATTTTTTGGGTAATCAATTTCCGATTATTGGCGGTCCTGTATTCGGCATTTTACTCGGCATTGCCGCAGCAACATTTAAACGTCCATCATCTTTTGAAACAGGCATCAAATTCACCGGCAAAAAAATATTACAGTACTCCATTATTCTACTCGGCTTCGAAATGAATTTATTTCATGTCATGGCAGTCGGCTCACAATCACTTTATGTAATGATCTTTACACTAATTACGGCCTTTGGTGTCGCCTATGGCATTGGTAAAGTGCTAAAGCTTGATAAAGATACAACGATCCTTATTGGAGCAGGTACAGCGATTTGTGGCGGTTCTGCCATTGCTGCAGTTGCACCGGTCATCGGTGCCAAAGATCAGGATGTCGCTTTTTCTATCTCCACAATCTTTCTATTCAATGTTATAGCTGTTTTTATTTTTCCTGCTATTGGTCACTTTTTAAATTTAAGCAATACTGGTTTTGGTATGTGGGCCGGTACTGCGATTAATGATACTTCTTCCGTTGTGGCAGCTGGTTACTCTTATAGCACGGCCGCTGGAAATTATGCCACGATCGTAAAATTGACGCGCGCTTTGATGATTGTACCAGTATGCCTGCTGTTTGCTTTTCTTACAGCACAAGACCAAAAGAAAACCGGTACATTTAACCTTGCAAAAATATTTCCTTGGTTTATCCTCTGGTTTGTTGTTGCTTCCATTGTTAATACAAGTGGCATATTGCCTAATGCAATCACATCTGCATTAGGCAATATGGGTAAATTTTCCATTATTCTAGCAATGAGTGCAATCGGTTTAAATACAAATCTAAAATCATTAATTCAAAACGGTCTCAAACCAATTACTTTAGGGCTGTGCTGTTGGATTGCCGTCGCTGTCGTATCCTTGATCGTCCAGAGGATCATCGGCCTCATCTAAAATAAAAATCTCATAAAAATAGACTAGAGTATCCTTTTTCAACGAGGATACTCTATTTTCTTCTATCAATTTAATGTTATACTATAATGAAAACGGATTTTAAGGAGGTTTTTTTATGATTTCCGGTGAACAAAAATTTTTAGCAGTTCTATCGCATCTGGCTTATTTGCTCGGAATCGGACTGATTATTGTACCATTAATCATTGTACTGCTCAAAAAAAGCGATTCTTTTGTCCATGAACATGCGAAACAAGCCTTGATTGCACAAACCATGTTTGTTTTATGTTCAACAATCGTTATGTTTTTAGTACATCTGCTCATTGGTATCTTGTTAATTCCTTTTTTATGTATAGTCGGTGCTGTATTTTTCATTACCTCTCTGGTTGCTGCCTATAAAGCAATGAAGGGAGACTCTTATGATTACCCACTCATCCAAAGTATCGCACGAAATTTCTAAATATGATAAAATGAATTTTAGTCTAAAATACAATGAATTTATATTGCAGGAGTTGAGCCCATGTTAACATGCCAAAAATGCGGCAAAGTCATTACGGAAAAAGAAGCCCTTGTGCATAAAGAGGCGAAAAATGAACAAAGCATCATCTGCCCAGACTGTTTTAAAGCCGCCACCGGTGTAGACTATAAAACGTTTGCCTTTCGTAAAGAAAGTGCCAAACAAACATTTTTTGCTGTGATTTTTTGTTTAGCGGCGACGATTTATGCATTTATTGAAAAAGGTCCAATTTATGGTGTCTTCGGCATTGCCGCAACAATTTTAATTTATCTGTTTGCCAGCAAAGTAAAATAGCAACGACCATATGTATCACAAAAAGGGAATGCCAGGCTAAAAGCCCATGCATTCCCTTTTTGTTAAAATCAAACTTTAAACTTTTGAATAGCCTCTTGTAGTTCTGCGGCCATCGTTGACAAATGTGTACTTGCTGACGCAATTTCTTCCATAGATGCCGATTGTTCTTCCGTTGCCGCAGAAATCGTTTCTGTTTCTTCAGCCGTTTTTTTCGTTTGTGCACTAATTCCACCAGCCGCTGTTACAACATCTTCGGTACCGCTGGTAAGCTGTTCAGTTGCTGCTGATATTTCATTGACTTCATCTGATATTCCTTTAATCATTTCTAAAATTTCATTAAAATTTTGCCCCGCTAAATCAACCAGTTCCGAGCCGATTTTCACTTCACGTTTGCTTTCATTCATAAAAGTAACGGCAGATTGCGTCTTAAACTGAACTTCCGCAATCAAGCTCGTTATATCCTTTGTTGCATGAGCAGACTGTTCTGCCAATTTCCGCACTTCATCGGCAACCACAGCAAAGCCGCGTCCAGCCTGCCCGGCCCGGGCTGCTTCAATGGCCGCATTTAATGCCAGCAGGTTTGTTTGTTCGGCAATATTTGAAATCAAAGATACAATCTGTCCGATTTGTTTAGATTTACCTTCCAGCTCCCCAATGACATCCGCGGTATTATTGGTTTTTTGCTCAATAACCCCCATCTGTCCAACGGTTTTTTGTACAGCTTTCCCGCCAGCCACAGCTGCAACAGAAGTTTTTTCTGTAGATTTAGCCACTTCAATTGTATTTTCAGTCACTTGATGAATTCCCTTTGCCATCTCTTCCACAATACGATTGGTGGTAATGGCAATTTCCAATTGTTTTTCGGCCCCTTTTGCTACTTCTGTGATTGATTCTGCAACCTGAGCCGATGCCTGAGCTGACTGCTCAGCGCTTGCAGTTAATTCTTGTGAGGCCGCCGCCAATTGTTCGGATGTGTTAAGCAGTTGTTTGATTAAGGTTCGAATATTTCGATTCATTAAGTCAACTGCTTTCGACAAGACACCAAATTCACTTTTATCTTGCATATTACTGTCTGCAACATTTTGCGAAAAATCACCTGAGGCAATTCCCCCTAAAAAGCTTACCGATTCGCCCAAACGTTTTACAATTTGCTTCACAATCAAAATGCCGAGACCGGCTCCAATGATAACAGCAAAAATGGTAATAAGTACAAACATCATACTTGCTTTGGCAAAATTGTCTTTTGATGCCTGATTCATCTGATCGGCATTTTTCTTTGATACATCCGTAATCGTTTGCAAGGTCTTAGATGTTATATCAGCCAAAGGCTCTACCGTTGTCTTATATAACGTATAGGCTTCAGTATGTTTATTTTGTAAAGCTAAATCAACAACCATATTATTGCCATCACGATATTTCGCTATATTATTTTGTAATTCCTTAACATTACCTTTTTGTTCTTGTGATAATGGTAAGGTATCATATTTTGCTAAAGTTTCGCCGAGTAATTTTCTCGAATCCGCTATTTGACCTGATAATTTTTTATTTTCATTTGCATCTGTCGTAATCATGAGATCTAATATATCGGTTCGAATTCTTCGTATATAAATCCGACTTTCATATGATAATTGCATTTCAGTTAAATTGTTTTCGTACATCTTATCCGTGTATTCACTACTTTGTTTCAAATTGATATAACCTATAGACCCCACCAAAACAACAGCACAACTAAAAACAATGATTAACACACTAAGTTTCTGCTTGACCTTTAAATTATTAAACCAATCCATTTTACATCTCTCCTTCTATAATTTTTATAAAGCAATGCCTTATAAGTAAAACACAAAATGAGTTTCTAACATTCTGGAAAGATCCGAATATATGGGTTATGTAAAAAAAGTATGTTCTTTTCAACTGTTTCATAGTTTAACACATATCTTTAAAATTCTATATATTCAAAAAAATCCCTGCTACACCGGACTTAATAAGCAAAGTTATTCATATTTTCTTCATTTTATGTCCCTTTTTCACTTTTTCTGCTTCACAAAACAGAAAATTCAGAATATAATAGAAGTATAAAAGGAGATGATATCATGCTAAAAAATTGCCCCGCTGCTTATTTATTTTTAATGTCTTTTGGTGCTTTAATGATTTTTCTTTTCATTTCACCAATCATAGGAGTGTGGAGTATTTATTTTGAAACAGCATTGCATATTCTCACTTTTACCACGAAAGTTATTTGTCTATTCTTTTTATTTATTGCAGTTGTTGATCTATTAAATTCTATTCATTTGAGAAAACATATTCACTAGCTATGATGCTCCCACACAAAATCCGCTGCCAAATCTCAAACCAGCAGCGGATTTTTTTTATATAAAACAAAGACTCCAAAAATGATCAAGATCATCTTCGAAGTCTTTGTTCCAGTTAGGGTAGGATGCCTCCCTGGTTTTTTTTGACAAACCTGCGTTTTAGCTAACCAAAGTGTACAGCAGTAGATGGCTAAATCTCAGGTTCATCTGTTCTTGCAGATATAAAATCTGCAAGAATATAATACCTATAAAATCTGACTGCTAATCAAGTCGTGGCACCTGATTAAATATAAATTTTAAAGGTAATCTTATACAATTAAAGTGTGCAGCAATAATTGTATAAAAATTTTTCAACAATCAATACATGAATATATATTGATTGTGTTTTGCCTCTTAAAATTCTGGTGCTGCTATGACTTCAATCGCGATGAGAAGGCAGCCTCAATCCATAACTCTCATTTTTGTATGAGTTCATCAATTTTTTACAGCTGCCTAAAAAAATTACGAAGATCTTGTGTGTGCAGAGTCCGTTCCGTACAAAATATTTCATTCCATATAATTTACATAATAATCCAATGTAGCAGGACTTGTCAACTAATCTATAAAAAAATTATCGATTTAATAAAAAATAAACCAAGACCAAAATGATCGTGACATCAAAAAAGGTCTTGGTTTATTTTACTTTTTATGCCTCCTGAGTTCTATATGATCATATTTCAACTTGAAACCGTGTGCAGCGATTCCCAGCTAAAATATAAATTCACTACAAAGAAAACGGTCAGGCACCATTCCTTTTATAAAATCAACATGTGCAGTGCTGATTTTATAAAATTATATTTTCTACACATAATCTTTACAGATTACATCATGCCCGGCATTCCCATGCCGCCGCCCATACCGCCGCCCATGCCAGCGGCAGCTGCTGCTGAATCACCTTTTTCAGGTTTATCAGCAACAAGAGTTTCTGTTGTAAGAACCATTGCTGCGATACTTGCAGCATTTTGGAGTGCTGAACGAGTTACTTTTGCCGGATCAACGATACCAGCCGCAACCATATCAATATATTCACCAGTCAAAGCATTAAAGCCTTGACCTTTACCAGCACGTTTTACGTTTTCAACAACAACAGAACCTTCAAGACCTGCATTGTTTGCGATTTGACGAACTGGTTCTTCAATCGCGCGTTTTACAAGATTGATACCCGTTTTAACATCACCATCTGCTTCAAGTGTATCAAGTATAGGCAGAATATCGATAAATGTCGTACCACCACCAGCAACAATGCCTTCTTCAACAGCAGCACGAGTTGCATTCAATGCATCTTCGATACGAAGTTTTTTATCTTTCAATTCAACTTCCGTTGCTGCGCCGATTTCAATGACAGCTACACCGCCAGCAAGTTTTGCCAAACGTTCTTGCAATTTTTCTTTATCAAAATCAGAAGTTGTTTCTTTAATATGATTTTTAATCTGTTCAACACGACCGTGAATCGCAGCTTTTTCACCCAAACCATCTACAATTGTAGTTTCTTCTTTTGAAGAACGAACCTGACGAGCACGACCAAGATCTTCAATTTCAACACTTTCAAGCTTACGACCGAGTTCTTCTGTGATTACATTACCACCAGTTAAGATAGCAATATCTTCGAGCATCGCTTTGCGACGATCACCAAAGCCAGGAGCTTTGATTGCAACAGCTTTAAATGTGCCGCGAAGTTTGTTTACAACAAGAGTTGCCAAAGCTTCACCATCAAGATCTTCAGCGATGATAACAAGTTCTTTACCCTGTTTAACCACTTTTTCAAGAATAGGTAAAATATCTGATATAGCGGATATTTTACGATCGGTAATCAAGATATAAGGATCATCAAGAACCGCTTCCATTTTATCCGTATCTGTAACCATGTATGGAGAAATATAGCCACGATCAAACTGCATACCTTCTACTACAGAAAGGTTGGTGTCCATCGTCTTGGATTCTTCAACCGTGATAACACCGTCTTTACCAACTTTTTCCATAGCTTCAGCAATCAAATCACCAATTTCTTCATCACTGGAAGAAATTGCTGCAACTTGTGCAATTGCGGCTTTGCCTTCAACTTTAATGGAATTGTTTTTAATTTCGCTAACAAGTGCTTTTACCGCTTTTTCAATACCTTTTTTAATGATCATTGGATTTGCGCCAGCTGCTACATTACGCATGCCTTCATGAATCATAGCCTGTGCAAGTAATGTTGCCGTAGTTGTACCATCACCAGCAATATCATTTGTTTTGGTCGCAACTTCTTTAACGAGCTGTGCGCCCATATTTTCAAACGGATCTTCCAATTCAATATCACGAGCGATCGTAACACCATCATTCGTAATTACAGGTGCCCCGAATTTTTTATCCAGAACAACATTTCTGCCTTTTGGTCCTAATGTTACTTTTACAGCGTTTGCTAATGCATCAACGCCTCTTCCTAAAGCACGACGCGCTTCTTCGTCAAACAAAATTTGTTTAGCCATTGTATAAGAACCCTCCTAATTTTTAATATGTTAAAGATAGACTATTTAGCAATTATTCAACAACTGCTAAAATATCTCTTTCACTGACAATCAGATAATCTTTACCGTCTTCTTTAATTTCAGTTCCGGCATATTTGGAGAAAATGATGCTGTCGCCCGCTTTTACATCAATAGCTGCTCTCTGACCATTTTCGAGAATTTTACCTGTGCCAACTGCTACAACTTTACCTTTTTGCGGTTTTTCTTTCGCTGTATCTGGTAATACGATACCACTTGCAGTTTTTACATCGCCTTCTGAAACTTCAATGACAACTCTGTCGCCTAATGGCTTAATCATTTTTATTTTCCTCCTTTATTTATGTAAATAATTTTATTTTGTTAGCACTCGTTCGAAGCGAGTGCTAATTACAATTCTTATGATATATAATTTTGGCCAAAAAATCAAGGGCTTTTTTTAAAAATGATGCAAATATTCGCAAAAAGCCCCTATAAAATGTAAAACAATAACATTTTATAGGGGCTTTTTTACTTTATGATTTTTTTTTCAAAGCAGACCGAATAATTGATTCAGCAACTTCTTTAATTGTCTTGCGTTTTGCCATACTATATTGTTGTATTCTGCGGTATGCTTCAGCCTCACTCAAGCCATAGGCATTCATTAAAATTCCTTTCGCCCGATCGAGAATTTTACGCATTTCCAATGAATTTTTTACATCGTCCAACTCTTGCTCAAGCTGTTTGATTTCTCTAAATCTGGATAAAGCAATTTCCATAGCCGGAAAAAGATTGCTTTCTTTGACTGGTTTCACAAGGTAGGCTAACACACCGGAATCTTTGGCTCGATCGACAATTTCTTTTTGACTAAATGCCGTAAGTAAAAGAACTGGTGCTAATTTCTGATCAGCAATAACTTTTGCAGCGGCAATCCCATCCAATTCTGGCATCTTGATGTCCATAATAACAAGGTCAGGACGGTATTTTTTCGTCAATTCAATCGCTTTATAACCATCAACCGCTTCACCAACAACTTCATGTCCGGCCTCTTCCAAAATTTCTTTTAAGTCCATACGAATAATCGATTCATTATCGGCAATTACAAGTTTTAAAGATTCCATCAGTTATTTACCTCCTCCAAGACTACTAGGGACTGTGATTTTTGCATGTGTTCCATGATCATTATATAATTCGAATGTGCCAGACATATCGTCTTCAATCAAGGTACGCACAATTTGCAGCCCCAGGGATTTTGAATTGCGTGGTTCAAAATCATCCGGCAGCCCGGCACCATTATCATAAAGATCAATCACATATTCCATTTTGCTTTTTGTAATATCCAGCCCGATAATACCGGTTGTTTAATTTTCAAAAGCATGTTCAATCGAGTTTAAAACCAATTCATTTATAATCAGCGCCAAGTTACTGGCCTGTTCGGATGGCAAAATAATTGTACCACCCGAAAATCTTGTTTCCAATTCAAAGTCAGGGTCTAACATATTTTGTGCCACCAGACTTAAAATGTTTTTTGTTACTTCCACCACATCAATAATTTCTGCATCTTGCTGCGACAAAAACTCATGCACGACCGAGATGCTTAAAATACGGTTTACGCTTTCCCGAAGAGCTGCTTTTACCTCTTCTGATTTACTGCGTCGCGACTGCAGCCTGAGCAGGCTCGCAATCGTTTGCAGATTATTTTTCACACGATGGTGTATCTCCTGTATAACTGCTGATTTTATAAGAATTTCTTTATCTTTCATCCGAAGTTCGGTGATATCAGAAATAATCACCACACGCCGTAATAATTTCCCCGCTTCCATAATGGGGATATTCCGCTGGACCAAAACCAAGTCCCCAGCTTCTAATTCTTTTTCATAAGGCCGCTGGCTCACAATCGTCTCTTTGGTAATATGCATTGTCAACTGACGGTCAAACATATGATACCCAATCAGATTGCCTACACCTAATACTTTATAAATACGAACTACAGCTGTATTAACAAAAATGATTCGATTGTTTTGATCTGTAATGATGATACCATCACTCGCAGAAAGAGGTCTATACAGATCCGCATCAATCGGTTTACGGGCATTGACCAAAATAACACAAGCCGTTTCTAAAAGCTGTGCATAACCATCTATTTTTAGTTCTTCCGAATTGGTCTCAAAACTCATGACAGCAATGACTTTTGCACCGTCATGAATCGCAAAGGTATACATATCAATCATCAGACCCCAAACCCATTCCCGTTTACCCTGAATTGGTTTTCCCGTCGTCATTGTTCGCCAAATGATGGGTTCTTCCTGAACACGGATACTTTCACCAGCTTGTCCAATATCAATCGGGCTAAACGTAGTATGGGGCTTGACCTGAGCGGCTATAATCAGCCGATCTTCCTCTTTTGATTGCACATAAACCGTTAAGTGCGCATGAGCCAAATCGGCAATCAATGGAAAACTCATACTGATTCGTTTTAAAATTTCTATCTGCATTGCCGATAATTTCGTAAATTTTCGGCAATTGTCTGCTAATGAGCTCATGCTTAAGCCGCCTCCATTTCCTTCTAACCATATTTGATTTCCCTTGAAATGTCCATAATTCCTTTAAATACAGCTCCTGGATCATGAATAATATTGTATACAAAAAAAGAACGCACTTTTTCTTTAGAAAGTGCATTCTCCATTGAATGTTTTTTCTTATTCCTTATCGGTTAATTTTAAATTTGGAATTGCATTTAAATACAAATTAGCAAAATCTCCCATCAGGCTTTGATAATAAGCCCGACAGCCAATCATGGCTGCGTTATCTGTACATAATATCATATTTGGATAGTAAAATTCAACCCCAGCAGCCTCCGTTGAAGCTTTTAACTGTTTTTCCAGTGCACTATTTGCGGCAACACCGCCTGCTAACACCAGCTTTGTCAGCCCTGCTTTTTCGACAGCCTGCAATGCTTTATCGATTAAAACAGCAATAACGGCTTTCTGAAAAGACGCCGCAACATCTGCTTTATTAACAATTTCACCTTTTTGCTCAGCATTATGTAAATAATTGAGCACAGCCGATTTAAGTCCACTGAAACTAAATTCAAAATTGCCTTTTCCACTGAGTGCCTGAGGAAATGCAATCGCATCTGCGTTGCCTAGTTTGGCTAATTTATCAATTTGCGGACCACCTGGATAGGGCAGCCCCATAACACGAGCAACTTTATCAAAAGCTTCCCCGGCAGCATCATCGCGTGTTTGCCCGATTAAATAAAACGTATTGTAGTCTTTAACATGTACCAGTGATGTATGCCCGCCAGAAACAACTAAAGCCACAAAAGGCGGTTTTAGTTCAGGATGAGCTAAAAAATTGGCAAAAATATGACCTTCCAAATGATTGACCCCAATAAGCGGGATATCCAGTGAAAAGGCTAATGCCTTAGCCGCTGACACGCCGACCAGCAGCGCTCCTACCAAACCTGGTCCGTATGTTACACCAATTTGATTTATATCGGTTAAGCTGACCTGTGCCTGTCTAAGTGCTTCATCAATCACAGGCATAATATTAGCAATATGTTTACGCGATGCAATTTCCGGGACAACACCACCAAATTTTTGGTGCACCGGAATTTGTGTTGAAATGACATTGGATAAAATAATTCGTCCACCCGAGAGCACAGCTGCTGACGTTTCATCACAACTTGATTCGATGGCCAGCGTCAAACAAGCTTTATCTTCCATCAAAAAAAAACCTCCACTCCATCTATATGTAAATTAAATCGTACCTTAAGCAAATGTATCAATATTTCTAAGCCACATAATAATTGCATCTTCACCATTATCTTCATAATACTGTTTACGGATACCTTCACTGACAAAACCAAGTTTATTATAAAGCGCCAACGCAGAAACATTCGATGGCCTGACCTCCAGAGTCATCGCCACAGCACCATTATTTTTAGCAATACGAAGTATTTCACGCATCATTTTTTCACCGATTCCTTGTTTGCGATACTCCGGCAAAACTGCCACATTCGTAATATGGGCTTCATCCAGAATAAACCACACACCAACATAACCGATAATTTCTCCCGCCATCAGCGGCAATAAATAATATGCAACCGGATTAGCGGCTTCCTCGCAAAAAGACTGCTTTGACCAGGGATTGTTGAATGAATTTTCTTCAACTTGCACAACTTGATCAATATCATCCTGTGTCATTTGTTTAAATGTAAGATTCATTACTCTTCACTTTTCCCATTTCGGCGTTCCCAAAGCACCTCTGCTTCAGAGCGTCTAATATAAACAGGTTCTAGCTGCATCACATGATCCGTTTTGCCTTTGGCAAACTCGGACAGTCCCAGCATGGCTACATTCGCGGCACGCGGCATAACCAATTGCGGCATAGCCGGAACAACATTTCCACCTGCTTCGGCAATAGCCAGTGCCTGTTTTTGCGCCGTATCCCCCACGAAAACAACTGGTAAATCAAGTACCTGCCCGTCTTGTAAAACCATATCAAACGATTTGACTACCGGTGCCTGCACTTCTTGTAATATTCCATTTTCCCAACGGTATAGTGCCATATATACATTTCCTTTTTGTGCATCCAATAGTGGTGCTATATATATATTCGGCATCGGATAATGGTAAGCCAATGCCGCCAAAGTCGAAACACCGACTATAGGAAGCTTGAGTGCATAGGCCATACCTTTTGCCGCAGCTAAACCAATCCGCAGCCCGGTAAACGAACCCGGTCCAATGCTGACAGCAATTCCCGTCAGATCTGTTTTTTTTATTTTTGTCATTGCTAAAATTTGTTCAATATGAGGCATCAAGACTTCAGAATGGGTTAATTTCGTCTGTAGGATCAGCTCCGCAATTAATTTTTCTGGTGAAGCAATCGCCACACTTGATACCAATGTCGATGTATCTAACGCTAAAATCGGCAAAGCTCTTTCAACTCCTCATAAAACTTTTGATTCTTTTTACCTTGCTGTGAAATCGTAATTATTCTCTCATTTTCAAGCCTACCACGATCTATTTTCAAGCCAATATAATCATTTGGCAAATCATCGGGAAAACGATCCGGCCACTCAATAATAATAACAGCATCTTCGGTTTCGCTGTACTCATAAAATCCAATGTCTTCCAGCTCGCGTTCGAACTCCAAACGATACAAATCAAAATGATATATCGTATAATCACCATCATATACATTCATAATGGCAAACGTTGGGCTCGTGACCTCATCGATAACATGCAAAGCATTTGCCAATCCCTGTACCAGTAAAGTCTTGCCTGCACCTAAATCACCCTCTAAACAAAAGGCCATCCCCTGTCTGATTTTATCAGCTAGTTTTTGCCCAAATGCATACGTTTCTTCTGGTGATGACGTTTTTAATTGAAACATTCTGCATACACTCCTACTCTATCATCTGTTATAATTATACCCGCTAACCTTTACTTTCACAATGCGTACCAGTACTAAGCATTCGCAGCAATATAGGATGAATAAATAAAATAGCACAATTTTATTAATAATAATTATTTATTAATAATCAAAATTGAAAAGTTATGCTAAATAATGAATTACGGCGAAAAATGTAGAAAAACATATAAAAATAAACAAATTTGCTTATTTATGGGCATTTCAAAATAAAGTAACATCCGCTATACTAAAAACATAATCAATACCGAACAGGAAATACATTGAGCAGCTCGGTACTGAAAATACAATAAAAATTATACATATATATTTGGAGGAATTTTAAATGAAAAAATTTGTTTGCACAGTTTGTGGTTATGTACATGAAGGAGACCACGCTCCAGCTGAATGTCCTATTTGTAAAGCACCTGCTTCAAAATTCGTTGAACAAAGCGGTGATCTTTCGTTTGCCGATGAACATCATGTAGGAATTATTGAAGGCGTTGATGCTCGCATCGTTGAAGGCCTTCGTCAAAACTTCACTGGAGAATGCAGTGAAGTTGGTATGTACCTCGCTATGAGCCGCGTTGCGGATCGCGAAGGCTATCCTGAAATTGCCGAAGCTTTCAAACGTTATGCATTCGAAGAAGCTGAACATGCTTCAAAATTCGCTGAAATTCTCGGTGAAGTCCTTACATCAAGCACGCAGAAAAATCTTGAAATGCGCGTAGCTGCTGAACAAGGTGCCTGTGCTGGTAAAAAAGAATTGGCAACACTTGCCAAACAACTTAATTTGGATGCAATCCATGATACCGTTCATGAAATGGCAAAAGATGAAGCACGCCATGGTTCTGGATTCAATGGTTTATTAAAACGTTATTTCACAAAGTAATTGGATTGACAAAGAGGCCTTCGGGCCTCTTTTATTTTTATAATAAAAAAGACTGTTTTCCTTTTGCTCTGCAGCATGTTGGGAAACAGTCTTTTCGTCATTTTTTCTATTTGATAACCATAACTGGAATTGTAGAATCTTCCACCACTTTTTGACTTACACTGCCAATCAAAGCCCCGCGGAAAAGACCGAGTCCACGACTTCCCATAATAATCATATCACTATTACAGTCTGCTGCTTTTTTCAAAATTGCCTTTGGTATGTTCCCTGATTCTACATGACGTTCTGCTTTTAAATCCTGCGGTATTTTTTCCCAGATGCGATCAAAAACAAGATCACTGGGAATATCCTTATTAATACTGCTAGCTACATAAACGAAATCTAAATCGGCCTTGCATTTATCCGCAAAAAAGATTGCCTGATCTACTGCTTTACAACCATTTACCGAACCATCGACCGGAACTAAGATTTTATTTATCTTCCCCATAATAAACCCTCCTAGCGAGTTTTTATTTTTTGAAGTTTTACTATGGTACTGATTTCGCGATTTATTCCTAAAACCCTTTTTTTAACACCTAAAATCAAAAAAAGATTCTACATATTTACTCATTGCAATACGTAACGGGTTTATTTAGATATTCACCTACAATTTTTACCGAACAATACTCTCCACACATGGAACAGCCTTCTGCACCTTCTTCATTTCTGGCGCCACGTTTACCTTTAGCTTTTTCAGGATCGATAGCAAGATTCATCTGAGCATCCCAGTCCAGCACCTTGCGTGCTTTGGCCATTTTCAAATCCCATTCTTTGGCACCTGGAATACCCTTTACAATATCGGCCGCATGCGCTGCAATCCGCGAAGTAATAACACCTTCGTGAACATCTTCTATCGTTGGCAAAGCCAAATGTTCAGCAGAAGTTACATAGCACAGGAAATCAGCTCCGCTCGCTGCCGCCAAGGTGCCGCCAATTGCTGCTGTAATATGATCATAGCCCGGTGCAATATCTGTAACCAAAGGTCCCAGCACATAAAATGGTGCATTTTTGCAAAGTTGTTTTTGCAGTTTCATATTCGCTTCAATTTGATCATAAGGTACATGTCCCGGTCCTTCTACAAGAACTTGAACACCTCGTTTCCACGCACGATCAACCAATTCACCTAAAATAATGAGTTCTTGTATTTGAGCACGATCCGTTGCATCCGCCAGGCAGCCTGGTCTAAGACCATCTCCTAAACTAATCGTAGAATCATATTTTTCACAAATATCTAAAATATCATCATAATGTTCATATAGTGGGTTTTCTTTTTCATTATGCAGCATCCAGCCTGTAATAAAAGATCCACCGCGACTCACCACGTCCATCACACGGGTTTGACGACGCATTCGCATAATCGTTTCTCTGGTCACGCCGCAATGCAATGTCATAAAATCAGCTCCGTCTTTCGCCTGTTGTTCTATTGCATGCAGCAAATCATCTGAAGTCATATCTACAACCGCTCCATGAGTTTTTATGGCATTGACAGTAGCTTGATAAATTGGCACCGTACCCACCATAATAGTTGATTGTTCTATTATTTTCTGACGTGAAATATCAATATGATCGCCTGTACTTAAATCCATGACAGCATCCGCACCAGCATTAATGGCAGCTGCCAATTTTAAAAGTTCTGGTTCTAAATCAGGATAAGCACTTGAAGTACCAATATTTGCATTTACTTTTGTGGAAAGACCTTGTCCAACGCCCCGTGGAATCAATGATGAATGATTTATATTTGCACAGATTGCAATCGTTCCCGCGGCGACACGATCACGAATCAGATCAGCCTCCACCTGTTCTTGTTTGGCCACCAGTTTCATAAAATCAGTAATTTTTCCTTGACGAGCCATTTGCATTTGTGTTGCCATAATTCATAAACCTCCTATAAATTAAAATAAAGCCATCCAGCATAAAACGGCTGAATGGCTTTTCTCGCGAAAACCAATAGCCACTTCCCTACGCAGGTATTACCCCAACAGGTTCCAAGGGTCGACCTTGCGGTCTCTCAGCTTTCGCTCCCCTAGTGGAATGATTTATAAAATTTTTATTTATTTAATAAACAGACTCATTGTAACAAAAAGAATAAATATTTACAACTAAATTTTTAATTTTTCAAAAGATCTTTCATTCGTTTAATGGGCTCACTTGTATCCATGTGTCCAGCAATTGTCTCAACTTTTTTGCCTTCAACTAAGATTTGCACGGCTTTAATTTCCGGATACTCCGTCAATGTATCAACAATAGAGCCAACGAGCATCAATTCCCCCGTAGAACCGCCATTGAACTTTTTAATAAACTCCTGGCTGAAATCCACATAGGCAATCCCCTTATCTACTTTCACGGAACGTAGCTTGGTTCCCACTGGAATAATGGATACAACTTTTTTGTCTTTACTACCTTCCAATAAGGCGTTGATTGTTTCGGTATACTGATCAGCACCGCTGTTTTTTATTTTTTTGGATTCCGCAATCAATTTTGTTCCTTCATCATTCGGAAAATACACTTTAATCGTTTCTGTCACTTTCGTTTGATCTGGCTTCGTTTCAGATTTTTTCTGCTGCTCGGTCGACGACTGCGTATCCGATGACGATTTTTTATCAACTGTTGTCCCTGTTGAATCACATCCTGCCATACTAAGCAATAAAATGAACATCATGATTACAATCCCATACTTTGAATTTTTCAACATCGACGTTCCACCTCTCTAATTTCTCATTTGTCCAAAAAAAGCACTTAGACCTTTACAAATTCCTTTCGCCATTTTATCTTGAAATGAATTTGAATTCAATAAGTCTTGCTCCGTTGGATTTGAAACAAATGCCATTTCTACCAAAGCGGCTGGCATAGCTGAATACTTGATTACATAGAAATTTGCTTCAGATATACCACGATCATACAGTCCTCCCGACTCTACCATGCCATCTTGCAGTGCTTGCGCCAAGAGTCCATCACTTGGTGATTTTGCATAATAATAGGTCGCCGTACCATGGGCCTGCGGATTCGTAAAAGAATTGGCATGGATACTCAAAAATACATTCGCGGTCGGATTTCTCCGCCCCACATCGACGCGAGCTTGGAGTTCTTGACGATCTGAAGCATTTACACCATATACATCAACATCATCCGTACGCGTCATAATAACTTTTGCTCCCGATGATTCTAGCATTGACTGTACTTTTTTGGCTACAGCAAACGTCACATCTTTTTCCATTATTCCATCTGGTCCAATCGCCCCAGAATCACTACCGCCATGTCCCGGATCGAGAATAATCGTTTTCCCTTGTACACCATTTACGTTAAAGTCCAAACCTTTATTCATTATTTCAATCACAATGCGAAAAGGTTTTTTTGTTTTCTTATCTGCTGCCATTGTATAGACTTTATATTGCATCATTGCCACAGCTTGCGGTAAAAGAATCACAGCCTTACTGTTATTATTAACTTGCGAAAAATTAATGTCTTTCGCAAACGTTCCATCTAAAGAAATATTGTGTTTTATGTTCCCAATTCCAATATCATTGAGATCAATTATCAAGTTCTTTGGTGCTGCCGGATCAATATGGACTTTAAAATCATTACTCGCTTTATTTAAACCAATTTCAATCCGCAATGCGGTATTTTGCTTATTGGTTTGAAGTATCGAATAACTAAACTGATTCATTTTATAGGCTGCCCGATTATTTGCCGCATAGGTAGTCGGAACCAATAGGATGCATAAAATACAGAATACGAAAAGTATTTTTTTATTCAATAAAGTACAACTCCTGTCAATAAAATTATCGCTAATTTCATTGCTTATTTCAAGTTATTTTTCCTGTATTATTGGTTATTCATTCGTTTCAAGTCACTCAATAAACGTTCGGATTCATTTTTTGCCGCTGCAGTTGCAGCTTCATCGTACGCAAGATCTATCTGTAAATAATCCCCTTCCTTTACACCATCCGGCAAATATTGCTTAGGAAATATTACTTTTATTTCTTCATCACCTAACAGAAGCACCGCTTTATTTTCTTCAAAACGATCAATTACTGCTTGCATTTTATTTATTTCTCCTTTTGAATGTTATAGGTTTTCCCATCTGAGGTAACCGTAATCGATCCATCCTGATCCGTACGGTATAATTTGATATTTAAAGCATTATATTTATTCAGCGTAACCTGATGCGGATGACCATAATCATTGCCTGCACCAAGTGAAACCAAGCCAGCCTCTGGTGCAACAGCTTGCAGATAGTTTCGATTGGAAGAAGTTTTACTGCCATGATGAGGTACTTTCAATATCGTACTTTTTAGCTCTTTGCCATATGTTTTCAATAGGCCCTTTTCTGTCTCAGCTTCGCTATCGCCAGTAAACAACATCGAAAAGTCACCATAAATAAGTTTACCGACAATAGAATCTGCATTTAAATCACCATCTGCCTTAATCATCTGTGCTGTCGGACTAAAAATCCTGAAACTGACACCACCGCCAAAATCCAATTGATCCCCCGCCAAAACTTGTTTATAGGCAATGTTCTTATCTTTTATCCATTTCAAATAAGTCTGATAGGTTTTCGTATTCGTTGTTTGTCCATTATCATAAACTGCTTTGACATTAAATTGTTTGAATAAAATATAAGCTCCGCCAATATGATCACTATGAGGATGGGTAATAATCAATTTATCAATCGTTGTTATCCCTTCTTTTTTCAGGAGACTCAGCAAGCGTTCTCGCTCATCGACATCACCTGTGTCAATCATAATCACCTGTTCGGAAGTTCTGATTAATACCGAATCACCCTGTCCAATATCAAGCATTTTAATCGTCACATTCTGCGACTCTTGATTTTGCAGCTGCCCCTGCTGTAGCGTCTTTGTGCTGCATCCAGTAAAAAGAAAAAGACTTAATATGATGAATACACTACAAACCTGTATTTTATTTTTCAAAAAAAACATGATCGAAACCATCACCTCGAAAATCCCCAACTTTTTGCAAAAATAAAATAGGCAGAAAAAAACCTGCCTATTAAACATCAAACGAATTAAAATTGTACCAAGCCTACACTGATTCCAATGGCTTCATCCACTTTGACCATGAATTTATCTTGTAGTATCGTGATCTTTTCTTTTAACCGCTTTTTATCTACAGTTCGCAGCTGTTCTAAAAGAACCACGGAATCTCGTTCAAGATTACACTCCCTGGCATTCAATTCAACATGCGTCGGCAGCTTGCCTTTGCTAATCTGCGCGGTAATTGCCGCCACAATGACTGTAGGGCTGTATTTATTACCAACATCATTCTGTACAATTAAAACAGGTCTAAGTCCACCCTGTTCCGAACCTATTACAGGACTTAAATTAGCGTAATAAATCTCCCCTCGTTTTACAATCATGGCTACTCCTGTCCTGCCATATCGGCATATAAACCCTCTTCCGCCAACGTCAAATTAATTGATGCCATTTCTTGATAACCTTTTTTCATGCTTTCGACAAAAGCCCTATGCCTGCGATCTTCGATATAAATGCCCATTGCATCACGAACAAACTGGCTGCGGCTCAGTTTTTCAATTGAAGCAATCGTATCGATTTGTTCAAGCATATTATCGGGAATACTGATCATAATGCGCCTTAATTCTGCCATCTTTCCACCCCCGCAGTTATAGCATTAAAATCTATTATTAGTATAAAATTTTTATACTCAAATGTCAATTTTTTCTTAACGTTTTACTCTGCTTCAATTCCAAAACGAGCCGACGGAATTGCGTTTACAATATCACTGGCAATAATCCCGGACATGCCTGCACGAGCTGCTAAATCACCTGCAAAGCCATGCAAATATACACCAGCAATTGCTGCCGTATAACTCAATAGCCCCTGTGCAGACAGAGCACTAATGGTTCCCGCTAAAACATCGCCGCTCCCCGCTGTTGCCATACCAGCATTACCTGTCGTCGTAATATAAATATTACCATCTGGATATACAACAATTGTCTTCGCACTTTTCACCACAAAAATTGCATTATATTCAGCCGCTGCCCGGCGAGAAATTTCTAATAGATCTTCTTTTATTTCTTCTATCGACAAATTCAACAAAGTAGCTAATTCACCTAAATGCGGCGTTAATATCGGCATAATCTGTGCTTCTTTCAATGACAAAGCTTTGCCATGATACGCATTAATTGCATCGGCGTCAAGAATCAATTGACGATCGGTTTGACGAACAAACTCTTGAATCAATTCAACTGTGGCAGGATTGCGCCCCAGCCCTGAACCGATTTCGACAACGTCATACTGCTGTGCTAATTCCAGTAATTTGGGCAAAGCGGATAGTCCTAATATGCCCGTATCAATTTCAGGCAGCGAGACCGTCATAACTTCCGTCAATTTCACTTCAAAAATATCATGCAGACTTTTGGCCACAGCCAAAGTAACTACACCCGCACCACTTCTCAGAGCCGCTTTCGTCACCAACGCGGCAGCTCCGGTAAGACCTGGTGAGCCAGCTATAACTAAGACTCTGCCACAAATCCCCTTATGTACATCTGGCGATCTTTTCACAAGAAGCCGTCGAACCATTTCTAAATCAATTAGAGTTTGGTTAATTTTCGAATCTTCGAGCAATACAGATGGAATTCCAATATCATCAACAAAAAGTTCTCCGGTCATTTGTGCACCAGGATAAAATAGCAGTCCGACCTTGGCAAGTCCAAGTGATAACGTCATACTTGCTTTAACAGCAACCGATGCAACATTACCCGTATCCGCCTCCACACCACTTGGCAAATCAATTGATAGCACCTTTTTCCCTGAATTATTAATCATTTGAATTATTTGCTCCAACGGCTCCGTCAAGTTTCCTTTAAAGCCCGTCCCTAGCAGTGCATCAACCAAACAATCCGAAAATGCCAATGCAACTTGCACCTTATCCCAGTCGCGTTCCGTTACGAGCTGCAAAATATCAATATTCATATTTTCAACAATTTCCAAATTAATTTTAGCTTCATCCGTTATATGATCTATATTTCCTAATAAAAAAATCTTCACCCGGGCTCCACGATTGCTAAGGTGCCTGGCAGCCACAAACCCATCACCGCCATTATTTCCTGAGCCAGAAAAGATGCAAATTTTTTTATTTTTTAAATTCCCCACGAGTTTCTCAACCAATTTTGCTGCCTCAGTCCCAGCATTTTCCATCAACGCTACTGCTGGTATACCATATTGTTCCATTGCGGCAGAGTCGACTTCTCTCATTTTTGCTACAGTTATTACTTTCATAGTGAATCCCTCCAAAAAATTACCTGTGCCGTTGCATATGCATGGGCATGGCTTAGTGATATAAAAATTTTATTTACCTCTAACCGTTTTGCTTCCTCACCAAAAAATCCATTTAAAAAAACATGGGGGCAGCCTTTTTCATCGGGCAATATTTCTATATCCAGTAAAGTTCCTTTCACGAGTCCCGTACCAAAAGCTTTTAAAACAGCTTCCTTCCCGGCAAAACGAGCAGCATACGATGCAGCTGCTTGTGCCCCTCTGCTTTGACAGTATTTAATTTCATTTGTAGTAAAAACTCTTTCAAGAAAACGTTTATTTTTAATTGCTTTTTTTATTCTTTCGATCTCTATTATGTCAATTCCTGTACCTAAAATCATATTTTTCCTCCCAACCACAAAAAAAGCCAACTCCTTAACCAAAATTAAAAAGTTAGCTGCCTTTTGTATCAATTTTATAAAAGTTACTGCATTGTCTGCATTTTACTACTATGATTAGCACGCGATATCAAAACTTCTACGCGTCGATTTTTCGCACGGCCTTCTTCCGTATCATTGCTGGCAGCCGGTCGATATTCACTATAGCCCACAGCACTAAAACGAGCCGGATTCAAATTATCACCTTGCTCTAAAATAAATTTCGTAAAATTGCTGGCTCTTTGTGAGCTTAAATCCCAGTTCGACGGAAATTGCGCATTTGAAATTGGAATGTTATCGGTATGCCCGGAAATAACAACATTCTGTTTGATTGACCCTAAAAGACCGGCAATTACCGGACCAATTTTCTGTGAATCAGCCACAAGATCCGCACTGCCCGATGGGAATAAAGCGCGTTCTTTAATGCTGATCATAAGTCCATCTTCCGTGAGCACTGTGTTTAACTCTGCATCCAAACCATTTTCCTTGATATATTTATCAAGAGCCTCTTTTACTGCTGTAAGCTGCTGGTTTTCGTCGACATAGGCTTGATTGATTTCTTTATCATCAGGAATTTCTGTATTTTGTGTCATGTTCGGCCCAGCCTTGTCAAACATAGATGGTCCACCCGTGTTAAACGCTGCACTAAAGGCCTGTGCCATCTCGGTTACTTTCTTCTGATCCGTCTGCGATACTGCAAACAATACAATAAACAGTGCCAGCAACAAAGTTAAAAGATCCGAATAAGGCAACAGCCATGCTTCACTAGCATGTTCTTCGTGTGCCTTATGTTTCTTTTTTCTAGCCATATTTTAGTTCCCCGCCTTACTGTCCTTAATTTGGTCACGTTCTGACTGCGGAATAAACACCATCAGCTTCGCTTCGATAGCAGTTGGTGAATCACCGGCTTGCAAGGACAAAACACCTTCAATAATCATACGTTTTTCAGCTATTTCAAGTTTTGACAGCATTTTTAGCTTATTGGCAATCGGCAGCCACAGTACATATCCCGTAAAAATACCCAGCAGCGTTGCAATAAATGCTGCCGCAATAGAATGTCCGAGTTTATCAATATCATTCAAACTTCCTAATGCTGCAATCAGACCTACCACGGCACCCAAAACCCCAAGGGTTGGTGCATATGTACCCGCTTGTGTAAAAATCGACATACCATCATTATGGCGCTGTTCCATAACTTCAAGTTCTGCATCAAGAACATCACCGACAAATTCCGGATCCATACCATCAATGACCATATTTAAGCCAGATTTAAAAAACTGATCCTCAATATCAGATACTCTGCTTTCTAAAGCCAAAATTCCTTCACGACGTGCAATCTGCGATAACTCAACAAAAAGCTTCAACAACTCTGCTTTTGGCCGAGTCGATGGCGGCTGAAATGTTTTCTTAATCAGTTTTGGAAATGTACGCATTTGATCCGAAGTAAAACCCGTCAAAAGGCAAGAAAAAGTTCCTCCGATAATAATCAAAAACGCTGCCGGGTTATTAAGTGAAGAAATCGGAGCACCTTTCAGAACCATTCCCACAAAGACTGAAATAAACCCTAATAATAGACCGAATAATGTTGACTTTTCCAAAAGAAAGTCCTCCTTTTTCACGTACCACTAAATTTCATCATTGAATACTCATAAATGTTTACCTGAACCCCGAAGGGAGTAAAATCAGTTTATCTAAACTAATACATAATATTCCACAAGAAAACAGAAAAATCCTATCTAATATTGTGATTATTATCTTCATTTATTTTCTCTTTGACAATCTGTTAATATATCCCTGTTATTTATATCGGAATATTTACCAAAAAGTTAAATTTATTTTAAAAAATCAACGATATTTATTTTTTATCAATAGTATGTTACTATATTAATATCATTTATGCAAATAAAATATTTAAGAAAAAATGCCTTGACGAAAAGAATGATTTTGTGTGTTTTAACAAGATATGATTTATAAAATAATAAATTTTAGATATAATGTCTTATTATTCTTCCCAAATATGATATAATAATATTTAGATAACTTCAATTTATCATTACAATTTAAATCATCTAAATTCTATGAATATGGAGAGAAAAAATGGAATTACGACAATTAGAATATTTTCAAATGGCCAGCCGTTTAAAAAACATTACCCGTGCGGCTGAAAGACTCCGTGTATCACAACCAAATATTACCGTAGCAATAAAAAAACTTGAAGCTGAATTGGGTATTCAACTTTTCGATCGCAGCCAAAAGCAACTATCCTTAACACCTGAAGGTGCTGTATTCTTAAATCGTATTGAACTTGCTTTACGCAATATTCAAGATGCTGTGCTTGAGGTCAACGATTATAAGCAATTACAGAAAGGTACTATTAAAATTGGTATTCCTTCCATGATAGGGTCTTATCTTTTCCCTAAAATATTTTCGAGTTTCCAGCGTCGCTATTCACATCTTGATATTTATTTATATGAAGAAGGCTCCATGGCGATTCGCGAACAATTAGAACGTGATGAACTCGATTTTGGAATTGTTATCATTAGTGGTGCTTCGCAAAATTTACAACTTCTTCCAATGTCTACGAATCAAATTTTGGCATGTGTACCTGAACATCATGAACTCGCCAGCAAAGAGTCAATCAATATCTCAGATATGAATGATATTGACCTCATTATGCTAAAAGAAGGATCCTATTTACGTCATTTAGTTTTACAAAAACTAAAAAGTGCTAATATCACGCCAAATATCGTTTTAGAATCAAATCAAATTGAAACGATTAAAGGTCTGGTTGCCAGCGATGTCGGACTTGCCTATCTATTGGATTTTATTGCCGAAGATACACCTGGCATTAAAGCCCTTCCGCTGGAAGAGCCAATTTTTGTTGATGTTGGCCTTGCTTGGAAAAAAGATCGTTATATTTCTAAAGCTGCTCAATCCTTCATTGATTTTTGTAAAGGAACTTTGAGTCTGCAAAAAGGAAATATCCAAAAATAGAATAAAAATGACAGCTGTTCAATACAAAAATATATTGAACAGCTGTCATTTTTTTATTGTGTGTATACTTTTTTCTTTACACCTTGATTGATCTGAGCACTCGATTGTTTTTTATCATTTCGATTCATATGCAGCGAATCAACCGTGGGATCGGTTAGCACGTTTTTTCCCTGCATTATAGGTTTCACATTCAATGACTTATCAATAACATCCCAAATTTCCGGCTTTTCAAACCCTTTTCGCCAGGCTGCCACACCAGGCAGCTGATATTTATCGGCAAGCCCCACTTTGAGCGCAATCGAACGGGCATCTTCCTGCCAAACACGATATAATCTACCATCTTCTTCATATTCAAAATAATATTGTCCCTGATCAGCCATCCATTGCGGTTGCAGTTGTTTCTCACGAATTAGTTTTTCAGCTGCATCCATCGTAAGAGTTTTTGCCGTAACTTTACCATTGTTTTCTTCCCATTGACGCATATAAAAAGGTATCCCTAAAATCAGTTTATGCGCCGGAACACTTTTTAATGTATTTATTATACCAGTTTCAACCCAGCCAATCGAAGCCACGGATCCGCTAACGGGGGAAGTTCGCCAATGTTCATCGTACGCCATAAGCATCACATAATCAACTGTCTCACCTAATGCCTGCCGATTATAACAAGTTGACCAGCGCGAGGTTTCCGAAGGTACTGTAATATCCATTGACACAATTGTACCAGTTTGTTCCAGTGCAATTTTAATTTCTCGAACAAAAATTGTCAACGCATCTTTATCCTCGTCATAAATATTTTCGAAATCAAGATTGATACCATCTAAATTATATTTTTCGATAAAAAACTGCAACTGGTTTACTACATATTGACGTGCTTTCGGATCATGTAAAACGGCACTCGTTAAATCCGGATCAAAACTATTAGTAATTAACGCCCAAACTTTATATCCTTTTGCATGGGCATTGGCAACATAATTTTCATCTGCACAATTTTTAATAAATCCATTTGTACCAACAATCGCAAACCACGATGGTGCTATAACATTCATGCCGGGCACTTTATCTAGTGAGGCCAAGTTATTGACTGCTTCAAAGGTAGGCTGCCAAACAAGATTAATTTTAGCAGTGCCAACAGCTGTACTGGTATCACTCCCCATTGTTGGTTTCTGCTGCAGCACTAGCTTTTTAGACTGATTATCATCTAACGAAATTGTCTTAGCCTCTGATTTAGCCAAAACCATTCCTGGCAGCAAAACCATGATTGATACAATAGCAGCCATCATCCATCCTATATATTTTTGCACCACAAAATCCTCCTACGCATCGCTTTGATTTTTCACATATTTTTTATTATACCATGCCCGCTCTATTTAGATAAAGGGTTCAAAATATGAAAAAACCTGTTACGGCAAGCAAACACTTGTAGTAACAGGTTTTTTCTATGGAACGCTCAAAGGTCCTTGCGTCAAAATTGTTTAATTACAGAATTGTATGGGCAAGCACATACCCAACGCAGCATCCCGAAATAACCCCAATGAATCCTGGGATAATAAAGCTGTGATTAATAACATATTTACCTATTTTAGTTGTACCTGAACGGTCGAAACCAATACAAGCAAGATCGGATGGATATGTCGGTAAAAAGAAATACCCATAACAAGCTGAAATGAATGAAAGGATAATCACTGGATCAACCCCAACATTTAGAGCCATTGGAACAACAATTGCAATAGCCGCAGCCTGCGAATTAACCAGCTTCGACGTAAAAAATGCGACAAGTGCATAAGCCCATGGATATGCAGTTACCGTTTGCCCCAAAAATTCTTTTAACAATGTGATATGATTATCAAAAAAAGTATCTGCCATCCAGGCCACGCCATAAACAGAAATAAGTGCAACCATGCCGGCACGAAATACCGAACCATTACCAACGTCTTTTGCTTTTACATCACAAGTCAAAAGGATCAGTGCTGCAACCGTAAGCATCAACATCTGAATCATAACAGTCATAGATAAAGCTTTAGGCGGTTTCCCTGCCGCAGCTGAAAAATGCGGTACAAGATCCGGAAAACTACCAAAAATAGCAATGACTACGATACCTGCAAGAAAAATAAACATCGCCCGATAGTATGTCGTTGGTAATTCTTTATCAATTAAGCTTTCTGTATCACCATACACATATTCTTTTTGTTTCGGGTCAGAAATAAGTTTTTGAAAATCTTCATCTTTATCAAGATCTTTACCACGACGAAGACTCCAAAGTGCAGCAAAAACCACACCAGAAAAAGTTGCCGGAATTGCAATCGAAAGGATCTGAACAATACTATAGTTATGTCCATGCATCGCCATAAAAGCAACAATAGAAACAATTGCCACAGATGCCGGTGATGCGCAAATTCCCATCTGTGAAGCAATGGACGCTACTGCCATCGGACGTTCTGGACGAATATTTTGTTTAATTGCTATATCATAGATAATCGGAAACATCGTATAAACAACATGCCCTGTACCACAGAGAACTGTTAAAAACCACGTGGTAATCGGGGCTAGAATTGTAACATACTTTGGATTACTACGCAATAATTTTTCGGCATATTTTAACATCACTGTTAACCCGCCTGATGTTTGCAAAAATCCAGCACACGTTACAACTGCCATGATGGTCAGCATAACATCGATTGGTGGATTTCCTGGTTTGTATCCAAAAACAAAGGTAAAAATAAGAAGACCAACGCCACTGATTGCAGCAAGACCGATCCCACCATGCCTAACTCCAATAATCAAACACGAAAGTAGAACTAAAAATCCTAAAATAAGTTCCATTAAGACTACACCCTTTCAAATTTTGTACAATAATAAGTACTTGTGAAAAACTATACATAATGCCTTTTATCTATACTTCAATACAATTACCTGATAGGCTTTAATTGTCTGAACAATATAAATATTATGTACAATCAATTCTTCAACATTTATTATAGTATACTTGCGAAGTATAATCAATAGTTATTATAAAATTTTATTATTGAAAGCGAAATTTATCGTTTTTGTGCATAATCGCGCTAAACTGATGAAATTACGGCGTTTTTCACAAAAAAAATTAAAAAACAGCATATTCATAACCCAATAAACTATAACTATTATTTATATATATGTGTATCATCTATAGTAGTTCGTTATTTATATAAATTCCCAATTTCGCATCTAAACATAATCTCAAACAATAAAATTCAAACCACCTATATCCGTTGTTAAAAATTTATTGTATAATTATTCTAGTTTAAGTTTTAATTCAAAATATAAATTTTCATCGATCAAACAGGAGGACCACACTATATGGCTTTTATTAATGAAAACTATTTAAAACTGCCCGGCAGTTATCTATTTGCAGAAATTGCTCGTCGTGTAACAAGCTTTAAAGACGAAAATCCAACCGCGGACATTATCCGCCTTGGTATTGGCGATGTTACACAACCGCTCCCAGCTGCCTGCATTCAAGCAATGCATACTGCAGTTGACGAATTAGCAAAGCAGGAAACATTTCGCGGTTATGGCCCAGAACAAGGATATGATTTTTTAATTGAAAAAATCATTGAAACAAATTATACAAAACGCGGTATCACGATTGGCAAGGATGAAATTTTTGTCAGCGATGGTTCGAAAAGTGATTGTGGTAACATTCAAGAAATTTTTGGCACAAATAACATCGTTGCCATTACAGACCCTGTATATCCGGTTTACCTCGATACAAACATCATGGCTGGTCGCACCGGAATTTTAACCGAAAATGGCACCTTTGAAAAAGTAACGTATATGCCATGTACGGCTGAAAACAACTTCACCCCAGAACTGCCAAAAAACAGAGTAGATATGATTTATTTATGTTGTCCAAACAATCCAACTGGCACAACTCTTTCACGTGAAGCATTAACCGAGTGGGTCAATTACGCCCGCAAAAATGAATCCATTATATTATTTGATGCAGCATATGCAGCTTATATTACGGAAGAAGATGTGCCTCGTTCTATTTATGAAATTGAAGGTGCCAAAGAAGTTGCAATTGAATTTCGTTCCTTCTCTAAAACAGCGGGATTCACCGGAACACGCTGTGGCTACACGGTCATTCCAAAAACAGTAACCGGCCGTTCTCAAGATGGCAGCAAACATGATTTTAATAAATTATGGAACCGTCGCCATACAACAAAATTTAATGGTACAGCCTATATCATTCAACGTGGTGCTGAAGCTGTTTATTCAGTAGAAGGACAAGCCCAAATCAAAGAGACCATCAATTATTATATGGCAAATGCAAAAATCATCCGTGAGGGCCTGCAAGCAGCCGGCATTCAAGCTTTTGGTGGTGTTAATGCCCCTTACATCTGGCTCAAAACTCCAAACAATATGCCTTCATGGGATTTCTTTGATAAACTTCTGCATGAAGTCAATATTGTTGGTACACCAGGTGCAGGTTTTGGTCCATCAGGCGAAGGATATTTCCGCCTCACCTCTTTTGGTAATAAAGAAAATACGAAGCGTGCCATTGAACGCATCAAAACAAAATTAAAATTCTAAGACTTCTATAAAAAATGCCGGCTCACCAGAGTCGGCATTTTTTATAGCCAAAATCAGTTGTTTTCGATTACAGTCTAAAGATCCGTATTACAAATTTTGTATTTACTTTCCGTCTTGATTCAGCTAATATTAAAGATAGAATATTTTTCAGGAGGACATTTACTTCTTATGCATACACCAAATTTACAAGAATTACTAATTTGCCGCGATATATTAAACGACAAAACAATAAAAATTTTTCTCGAAGCAATTGCGAACCCGCAACAAACTGCAGAGCAGCACAAGCTCGCTGCTGCGCTGATCGACCAGGCGGAAGCTCTTGGTTTATCAGGCAATTTACTCCGTTCTTACTTCATTCATCTGCTCGCTCAGGGACAAAACACAGCAGCTCAGATGACAGAAAAATCGAACGGGAAAATTGGTGAAAGCCTTCACCAGGCATTTTTTCATGACATGGAACTTTTTTATGAAATATTTCATATTTTACCAAGCACTCTATTCCATACAAACATGCTTGATAATTATATTCCAACAAAAAAAACGGATTTACCCGCTTTCAACAGCTTAAATGCAGAAATTAACCAAACAGATAACCCTACAGCACTGACAAATGCTTTTTTAAATTATTATCAAGCCTATGGTTACGGGGATATTGCAAACTATCGTGCTTTTCATTGGGACAAGGAAAAAAAGCTTATTGGCATACGGCATTTTGAAGCAATAAAGTTAACGGATCTTGTTGGATATCAACATCAGAAAGATTTATTGATTCAAAATACAGAAGCTTTTGCTGCGGGCAAACCGGCAAACAATGTATTGCTCGTCGGCGCTCGCGGCACAGGGAAATCATCCTCTGTCAAAGCTCTAGCCAATACATATTATGAAAAAGGTCTCCGGCTTATTCAAATCAGCAAAAGCCAGCTAATTGAACTGCCAAAAATCATGGAAGAGCTTCGTCAGCTTGCCAGTAAAAAATTCATTCTTTTTTTAGATGATTTATCTTTTGAACCATTTGAAATTGAATATAAATATCTAAAATCAGCTATTGAAGGTGGTGTTGAATCCAGACCTGACAACGTTCTTATTTATGCAACGTCCAACCGACGCCATATCATCAAAGAAAATTGGCAGGACCGCGATGATACCCAAGATGAATTATATCGAGCTGACAGCGTGAACGAAACAATTTCACTTTCCGATCGTTTTGGTCTTACGATACATTTTCTTTCACCAAATCAAGATGAATATCTGGCAATTATTGATCATCTTCTGCAAAAAGAAAAAATAGTTTTAGATAAAGAAGATTTAAGAATTCAAGCCTTACGCTGGGAGATGACACATTCTGGCCGCAGCGGCCGAGTTGCCCAGCAATTTGTAACGAGTTATTTAGGAAATCTTTAATCTCATTCTCTTGAAATAAAAAAAGAATCAGAAAGCACTAAAATGCTCTTCTGATTCTTTTTTATTGTTTTGTATAAAATAGTTTCATTTTCCCCGGCAGCGTGGTAATTGTTAACGGTAATCTAGGTCCAAGCTCGCCATCTAAATCACTATCTAATTGTACAGCACAATCAATTGTGATATTTTTCGCTTGCAGATAGATTACATTTTTGCGAGTTGTTATGTTTTTCCCTGCCATAAGTTCTGCTGTTAATGACATAAGATCTTGAATTTTACATTTTTTAACAAGCAATAGATCGAGCAGCCCGTCATTGACTTTTGCATTCACAGCAACATTTTTCAAGCTGCCAACTGTTCCACTGTTCAAAATTAAAAATAAAAATACTTTTTCGGAAAAAACATGCTCATCGGCATGAATTGTCATGGGAAAAGCTCTAAAGTGAGGAAGTTCGCCCAGACCACGCAAATAATATGCCATTTTCCCTAAGGCATTTTTAAGCCGGCGGTCTACTTCATGTGCAACACAAGTTAGCATTCCGGCACTCGCTACATTAATGAAATAACCAGTGCCTATCTTCCCGATATCAATCGGAATTGTCTCCCCACTGGCAATGGTATCAATGTAGGCATCTAAATCAACATCAATTCCCAAAAAAGAAGCAAAGTCATTTGATGTGCCACTGGCAATAATGCCAATTGGCAAATCAATTCCTTCATGAATCATAATATTGATAATTTCATGCAAAGTTCCATCACCGCCAGCAATAATCACACCATCGACTTCAATATTACGGATAAAATGACCAAATGGCTGCAAATTTTCTTTCTGCGTTCGATACGGAATTACGATACAATCACGCTGCAGGAATTTTGCAATCATATCATCTAGTTTATACTTAAATGTTGCATCACCGGAAATTGGATTATAAACTAAAATCAGTTTTTTCATCTCGCTACCTACCTTTACAACTATGCTTTAAAAACACCAATACGGCGCAAGAGTTTTATACCGCAATTTCCAATGACTGGTATTCGCTCCATATCCGTCTCATTGATACCACCCATCAGAAACAAAACGACTAAATATACAATGCAGCCAATAAAAACTGCACTAAATGTTGCCAGCGCATTCGCTGCTGTATAAACCAAAATATAATGATATGAAAAATAAACCGCTCCTGCCATAACACCAGCTGAAGCAATGGTCTTCAACACTTGTTTAAGTTCCATTTTATAGCCAATATACTTATACAGAAAATATAAATTAAGGATTGCCGCCAGACCAATGTCAGCAACCGTTGCCCATGCTGCTCCCATAATACCAAGTGATGGCTGTGCCGTAAGAACCCAATTTAAGATTACTTTTACAACAGCCGCTAAAACCATATTGATCATTGGTATCGAAGTATGCCCCAGCCCCTGCAAAACACCAGTTGTAACTTGGTGTATCCCTAGCAGAACAATGCTAAATGAAGATACCCAAACAGCTGGCCCGGCCCCTGGTGCATTATAAATAATTGAGGAAATCGGCACATCGAGCATAAGGACAATGATAAAAGCTGGAAAACAAATAAAATTAGAGATACGTAAAGCTGCGGCAGTTTGATTAAACGACCGCACCGTATCCTTCAAAGCTTTTGCTTCGGCAATGGCCGGAACAATACTGACCGCTAAGGATGCCGTAAGAATTGTCGCCAAATTAACGAGCGGTACTGCCATTCCTGTTAAATAGCCAAAAAGTTCTGTAGCTTCATTTACATTATATCCTGCAATTTCCAGTCTTGCCGGAACAATCAGCAAATCAAGATTTGATACAATTGGCAGCATAACACTGGCTGCCGAAACTGGCAGAGCCAATGCAAAAATTCTTTTTATAATTGTAAAACTAGATATTCTTTTAACATCCACATTTACAGGTTCTAAATGCTGTCCATAATCACGAATAATATCACGTTCCAGTTTCCAGTGATAATATACCAAAACAATAACACCGGTTATTGCACCAGCACAAGCACCTAAGCTCGCACCAGCTGCAGCATATTCAAGCCCCCAAGGCAAAAATAAATTGGCAAATAAAATCATGGTGACAACACGAAAAATTTGTTCAACAATCTGCGATACTGCGGTCGGCGTCATGCGCTGCCAGCCTTGCAGATACCCCCGTGAACTTGCTAAAAGTGTAACAAAAAAAATCGCCGGAGCCAAAGCTACTACGGAGTAGTACGCCCGAGAATCACGAATAAAATGCCAATCGATAAGCCATTGCGCTCCGAAATAGGTCAGTACACTAAAAAATAAACCTGTAAAAAGCATGAGACCCATCGATACGCGAAAAATTCGTCGAGCTCCTAATATATCTTTGAGTGCTACCCGCTCTGCTGTTATAATCGAAATTGCGACTGGTACACCGGCTGTCGAGACACTAAGTGCTAATAAATAAATGGGAAAAGCCATCTGATACAAACCAATGCCTTCGCCGCCAAGTACACGGGACACAAAAATCCAGTTTAAAGACCCGATTACTTTAACAACAATCCCGGCTATCGTGAGAATAAAAGTTCCTTTAAGGAAAGACTCACCTTTATTTTCTTTTTTCTCTTTTACCTTTTTCTGACTAATAATTGTATAACACCTACCTTAAAGAAAACTTTCACTTTCCTTTTTACCCTTAAAGTATATATAATATAGCTATAGGAATAAATCAAACGCCTGAACATTCTATTGCTTTGACAACTAAAAAATTATATCATTTCTCTGACAAGTATTCCAGTACTAATTTATCAAGAAGGTGACCTCCGTGAAAAACAATCTTTTAGGATTCAACGTCAACATTGGTCTAACTAAACCAGAAAACATCATCAACCGCGACGCAGACTGCCCGTTTTGTGATCGTGAAAGCCTCACCGATGTCATTGATTGTTCTGGTGAAATGCTGCTCATCCAAAATAAGTACAAAGTTTTACAAGACTCTGATCAAACTGTATTGATTGAAAGCAGTACCTGCGAAACCGATATTCCTGAATATACCAAAGAACACATGCACGATTTGATCCATTTTGGTGTAAAACATTGGTTTAACATGATTGATTCGCATAAATACAAGTCTGTATTATTTTTCAAAAATCACGGTCCCTTATCGGGTGGCACAATCCGCCATCCGCATATGCAGATTGTGGGATTAAAATCCATGGATGATCAGCTGATGTTTGATCCACGTGAATTCTCTGGTATTACCATTGATAAACACGCTGGTGTTGAATTTAACATTTCAACCTATCCGCGCATTGGTTTTTCCGAATTCAATGTCGTGCCGGATACCAATGACAAATTGGATCAAATTGCTGATTACATACAAATTGCCGTAGATTACCTCATGAACCATTTCACAAAACGCTGTAAAAGTTACAATTTATTCTTTTATCTTGTTGATGGACTTATTCGTGTGAAAATCATGCCGCGTTTTGCTACATCCCCATTATTCATCGGCTATAACATCCATTTTCGTCCTAATAATTTAGAGATCATTGTCAACGAGCTGCAAATGATTTACTTTAAAAAATAGCAGAGGGTTTTTAAACCCTCTGTTTTTATTTATGCTTCTTTTTTGTCAGGTGGTACATGGAACAGGTCTACATCTGGATTGTTATCAACAATCCACCCTAAAGCCCATTCATTATTGACCAATAATACCGGACGCTGCTTCATATCATAAACAAACATACCACGATCCGTGCCACGCAAAGATTCCGGTGTAACTTCGCTGCCATCTTTGTTAACCAGCCAGCGAGCGACTTCATAATGCTGCATCTGCATGAGAATATCCACACCATATTCATTTTTTAAACGATATTCTAAAACCTCAAATTGCAAATTACCAACCGTACCAACAATATACGATTCCATGCCTGCACCAGCTTGTTGAAAGAGCTGCACGGCACCTTCCTGCGTAAGCTGCGTAATCCCTTTGACAAACTGTTTGCGTTTCATTGTATCTTTCGCTTGGACACGGGCAAATTTTTCCGGTGGAAAAACTGGAAAATCAGCAAAATCAAATTTATGTCCAGCATCACATAAGGTATCCCCGATACCAAATACACCTGGATCAAAAAGTCCTACAATATCACCCGGATAGGCCACGTCAATAATCTGACGTTCCTGCGCTAAAAACTGCTGCGGCTGGGAAAGTTTTATCATCTTATTTGTTTTATGATGATAAACCGACATACCACGTTCAAATTTACCGGAACAAATACGAATAAAAGCCAAACGATCCCGATGAGCCGGATTCATATTTGCCTGAATCTTAAAAACAAATGCCGAGAAATTTTCATTGTCCGGTAAAATCAAACCAGCCGATGAATTTCTTGGTGCTGGTGGCGGTGCCAGTTTTAAATATTCTTCCAGAAAGTTTTGTACCCCAAAATTCGTCATAGCACTACCAAAAAACATTGGTGTAAGCTCACCGTGCGCAATTTTATCAAGATCAAAAGCTTCGCCGGCTGTATCCAAAAGTTCAATATCTTCTGCCAAAGCCTGCTGCGCCGTTACACCTAAAAGTTCTGCTATTTGCGGATCTGTAATGTCTCCGGTAACAGAAGTACGCTCTTTTTGTCCATGCGTTGCATCTTCATCAAAAAGTTCGATTTGTCTTTTCTGCCGATCATATACACCTTTATATTTGCCGTCAATCCCAATCGGCCAATTCATCGGATAAGAACGAATCCCCAATACCGATTCAATTTCTTCCATCAATTCCAGCGGTTCCTTACCATAACGATCCAATTTATTAACAAATGTAAAAATAGGAATATTACGTTGTTTACAAACCTTAAAAAGTTTTTTCGTCTGGGCTTCGACCCCTTTTGCTACGTCAATAATCATGACAGCACTGTCGACTGCCATCAAAGTCCGATACGTATCTTCACTAAAGTCCTGATGCCCCGGTGTATCTAAAATATTAATACGGCAGCCATCATAATCAAACTGCAATACACTCGATGTAACAGAGATACCACGCTGTTTTTCAATTTCCATCCAATCCGATACAGCATGACGCTGCGTTTTACGAGATTTTATGGATCCGGCAAGATGGATTGCACCCCCGTATAATAGGAGTTTTTCTGTTAAGGTTGTTTTACCAGCATCCGGATGCGAAATAATCGCAAACGTGCGGCGTTTTTGGATTTCATTGTTGAATTCTTCTACTGACATTACATCCTCCAAACTAAAAGTACGCATGCTGAGCAACTCAGCCATGATTCTATCTTTAACTTACTTAGTCACACATTTCGCAGAAAACTGCACTTTTTCTATTGTATCATATTTACTGCAAAAATGCCTAAATTATCTTAGTAAAATACATAAAAAAATCAGGAAAGCCATGCGGCATCCCTGATTTTTTTTATGAAAGCGATTGAAGAAAATTCTTTAGTATCTGGCGACCATCTGGTGTCAATATGGATTCCGGATGAAATTGCACTCCTTCAATTGGATACATTTTATGTTTTATACCCATAATCATCCCATCGGCAAGTTCCGACGTAATTTCCAGACATTCCGGTAACGTATCCCGCTCAACAATTAGCGAATGATAACGACCAATTTGCATATTTTGGGGTAAATCTTTATACATGTCAAAACCGCTATGAATCAAAGTTGAGACCTTGCCATGAATTGGCTGTGGTGCCCGCGTAACCGCCGCCCCAAATACTTCCCCAATTGCTTGATGACCCAAGCATATACCAAAAATCGGTTTTTTCCCAGCAAAATACTGAATTGCCGCTTTGCTAATGCCCGCTTCATCGGGAGTCCCCGGTCCTGGTGAAATAACAATTGCTTCATAGTTCTTTGACTCGATTTCTGCGATACTGATTTTATCATTTCGAACAACATCAACATCCGCGCCGAGCTCGGCGAGCATCTGGTAAACGTTATACGTAAAAGAATCATAATTGTCAATCAATAAAATCATCATCTTCAACCTCCTCAATGGTTTGAAACATAGCCTTGGCCTTTTGCAAAATTTCCTTATATTCTTTTTCGGCAATGGAGTCAGCAACGATACCAGCCCCGGCCTGAACAATAGCTTCATCGCCCTCAATACGGATGGTGCGAATCGTAATGCACATATCCATATTGCCATTAAAATCAATATAGCCGACAGTTCCGCCATAGGCATTTCTTTCGACTGTTTCAAGTTCATTAATAATTTCCATCGCTCTGATTTTTGGTGCCCCGCTTAATGTCCCCGCCGGGAAACATGCCCCCAGTACATCCATTGAATGACTACCCTGTTTCACCTGACCACACACTTCAGAGACCATATGCATGACATGGGAAAATTTTTCAACTTCCATAAGTTTTGTAACTTTCACCGTTCCCGGCTTACTAATCCTGCCTATATCATTTCGCGCTAAGTCCACCAGCATTGCATGTTCGGCACACTCTTTGGTATCACACCGAAGTTCTGCAGCCAGTGCCGCATCTGTTTGTGCATCGATACCACGCGGACGAGCACCAGCAATCGGATACGTAAAAACTTGATCGCCACTTATTTTTACCAGCATTTCCGGTGAAGACCCTACCAGTTTTATCTCACCAAAATTCAGATAAAACATATAAGGGGATGGATTGATCTGACGAAGCCGACGATAAAAATGAAAGGCTGGTTTTGTTATATTACAACGAAACTGTTCCGATAACACGATCTGAAAAATATCACCGGCGGCAATATGTTCTTTAGCAATCCGGATCTTCTCTAAAAACACTTGATCTACCTTGCCAAAATCTTGTAAAAAATCAATTTTTTTATGATCTTTTACAGTATTTTTTTTGACGGAATGATCGTTGACCGCTGCTTTTAATGTATTTTTTACGGATTCCATCTTACAAATTCCTTCATTATATATAAATGCCGCATCATCATTTTCATTAACTTCTGCTAAATAAACCAGTTTAGCTGTATTTTTAAGGTGATCCATAATAACCAGAACACGGCAAATCATAAACTGCCCCAAAAGTTTAGCCTCATCAATATTAAGACCACGAACTCGATCAAACGTTCCAACGGATTCATAATTCAAATAGCCGATTGCTCCACCATTTAAAAGCGGCAATAAAATATTATCAGCCGCTGTATTAAATTTTTCTAAATAAGTCTTCATTGCTTGAACCGGATTTCCGGTCACAATAATTTCTTTTTTATTTTCTAACACCCGCGTATGATTCTTATACGTCTTCACCTGCGCAAATGGCTCAGCACCAATAAAAGAAAATCGACCAAATTTCTGTGCCGCGGCTACACTCTCAAGAATAAAGCCCTGATCATCTCCAACAAGCTTATAATAAATTGATACTGGCGTATCAAGATCCGTTGATATCTCAGCGGTGATGGCAATCACATTTGCAGTTTTCGTGGACTCAATAAATTCTTCCAAACTTGGTGATATATGCATTTAGACGCCCCCTTTATCAAGTGCTTGACGAATACTTTGGATCAGCTCACCTGCACCTGCCACATTTTTCTCTAAAATCAGTTTTACAACAGCACTGCCGACAATAACATGATCTGCATATTCACTCGCTTCCAGAGCTGCGGCTGGTGTGCCGATACCAAAGCCAACTGCAAGTGGAACTATAGTTTCCTTCTTTACTAGCTGCACGACATCATTGATTGGCTTATAATCAATTTTTCGAACTCCCGTAACGCCATTAACGGAGACGCAATAGATAAATCCATTCGCACTGGTGCAAATCTCTTGAATCCGGGTCTGAATTGTATTTGGTGTTACAAATTCAATCAAATGAAATGCATTGTCTTTACAGATTTGTGCTATATCCGCTGACTCCTCATGTGGCATATCGGGAATGATCATACCATCGAGTCCTGCAGCTTTAAATTCCTGAATAAATTTTTCAACACCAAAATTAAGCATCGTATTGATATAGCCCATACCGATCAACGGAATCTGCGTAAAACTACGAATTGTTTTTACCATATCCAATACTTTTTTTGTCGTTGCACCATTCTGAATGGCTATTGTTGCTGCTTTTTGAATAACTGGCCCATCTGCGATTGGATCTGAAAAAGCGATCCCCAGTTCAATTACATCAGCTCCTGCTTGCTCTGCTGCTTTGACTGCTGCGATCGTTGTGGCAAAATCAGGTGCTCCGGCCGTAATATAGATAAACAACCCTTTTTTCCCTTTTGCTTTCAAGGTTTGTAATGTATCATCTAAACGTGTCATTTAAATTTCCTCCCCTAATACATTTGCTACCATCTGAACATCTTTATCGCCACGACCTGATAAACAGATAACTACCGTTTGATCCGCTGTCGTTATTGGCATCAAAGTTTCCAGATAAGCCAACGCATGTGAACTTTCAATTGCCGGAATAATACCTTCTGTTTTAGCTAGCAGTTTAAAAGCATTCAGTGCCTGTACATCACTTACCGATACATATTGAACGATACCTGCATCTTTAAAATAGGAATGTTCCGGTCCAACTCCAGGATAATCCAAACCCGCTGAAATCGAATATGCTTCAATAACCTGCCCATCATCATCTTGTAGCAAATAACTGTAAGCCCCATGGAGGACACCCGGTCGTCCCAACGTCAACGATTTGGCATGCTCACCATCGACATCACTTCGGCCAGCCGCTTCCACACCGATTTTTACAGTAGCTTTTTCATCTTTAAAATCATAAAAAGTCCCCATAGCATTGCTGCCGCCGCCAACACAAGCCAACAAATAATCTACTTTTCCATCAACCGTTTCTTTGATCTGTTCTTTAATTTCTTTACCAATCACGGATTGAAAATCACGTACCACCGTTGGATAAGGATGTGGACCAACAACAGAACCAATGATGTAATGCGTATCCGTAATATTGGCTGCCCAATATCGAATTGCTTCACTGGTTGCATCTTTGAGCGTACCGGTTCCGCTTGTGACTGGAATTACTTTACTCCCTAAAAGGCGCATCCGAAACACGTTAAGCTTTTGCCGTTCCATATCCAGTTCACCCATAAATACATGACATTCGAGTCCAAACAAAGCAGCTACCGTAGCACAAGCTACACCATGCTGCCCAGCTCCTGTTTCAGCAACAATACGTTTTTTCCCCATACGCATAGCCAGTAAAGCCTGTCCTAATGCATTGTTTATCTTATGAGCCCCTGTATGCAGTAAATCCTCCCGTTTTAAATAAATTTTTGCCTTACCATAATGTTTTGTCAAACGATCCGCATAATAGAGCATCGTTGGACGACCGGCATAGTCTTTAAGATAACGATGAAACTCGGCTTGAAACTCGGGATCTGTTTTATATTTATCATAGGCTGCCTGCAATTCCATAAGAACTGGCATCACGGTCTCCGGTACATACTGTCCGCCATAAGCGCCAAAACGGCCAACTTTTTCTACTGTCATAATATATTCCCCCTATTATTTATCATGCTGTTTCTCTTTTTTCCTTTGAAGTCAAAACATCTCGGCAAGCTAATTCTTGAGTTTTCTCTGCAATACTTTCCGCTCTAACCAGGCTCTCGCCAACGAGAACGCCTCTTATACCAACCGCTTTTAACCGATTCATGTCCTCTGCTCCATGAATACCGCTTTCACTAATTAAAACCCTTGCTGGATCACAATACTGCATTAAATCAATTGTATTTTGAATATCCGTTGTAAAATTCTTCAAGTTTCGATTATTAATACCAATAAGTTCAGCCGGCGTAGCTTGGGCAGCTTTGATATCTGCTTCATCATGTACTTCAACTAATGCATCGAGCCCCAGACTCCAGGCCGTATAAACATATTCCTTAAGCTGCGCTGGCGTCAAAATTCTGGCAATCAGCAACACGCCATCCGCACCAAGTTGACGAGCCTGATAAATCTGATACTCATCAATGATGAAGTCTTTCCGCAATACAGGCAGAGTAACGACTGCTTTTACTTTGGCAATATCTTCATTCTTTCCTAAAAAATGAGGATCTGTATGCACCGAAAGGACCGTCGCACCATTTTCAGCATAAATTTTAGCCAAATCCACGACCGAATAATCGCTGCACAGCCTGCCTTTTGCCGGTGATTGCAATTTACATTCAGCAATTAAGCTCCAGTCCTTTTGACGCATCGCCCGTGATAAAAGAAAATGACCTGGTGTAATCTGCTGTTTCAGTTCATGCAGTGATACATTCTGTTTCTCTGCCTCGACAATTTCTTTTTTCTTGGCAACAATTTCATCTAATATATCAGCCATCAAACCATCCTCCGTTCCACTTTTTTTGCCTCTTTCACAAAGGCTTCAATTTTTAAAATTGATTTTATACCGTTTTCCTCAACACCACCCGATACATCCAAACCATAGGGGTTTAATTTATCTACCGCTTCTTGTATATTTTCACAAGTCAGTCCACCCGCTAATAAAAAAGGTTTTTCGATTTTATTTAATAAGCTTCTGGCCTTTTCCCAGTCAAATTTTTTTCCAGTACCGCCAGACAGCCCTTTTTCCCAGCTATCAATTAAAATGAGTTCAACTGGATAGACATTCACCAGATCCGCTGAAAATGTATCTGAAAATGGAAATGCTTTAATGACTGGTCGATTGATAAATCTACAATAATCCGGTGACTCACTGCCATGGAGCTGAACATAGTCCAAATCGCAGCGCGCAGCGATTGCATTGACCACTGCAATTTCTTCATTGACAAATACACCAACTTTCTTTATGGACTGAACTCGCTGGCTTATCTTTGCCGCAGCTGCCGGATCAATAGAACGGCGGCTGGGGGCAAAAACGAACCCCATCATTTCCGCTCCACATTTCTCTACAGTAAGCGCCATAGCCAAATTCTGTATGCCGCATATCTTAACGATCATCCGATTGCACGAACTCCTTCATTACTTATTTCAATCAATTCAGTAAGCTTTGCCAAAGCAGCCCCCGAATCAATCGTTGTTTTTGCCAGTTCTAACCCAGCTGCAAGTGAAACAGCCTGATTGGCTATATAAAGACCTGCGGCAGCATTGATTAAAACGATATCACGTTTTGCTCCCTGCTCGCCTTGTAATATAGATAATAAAATAGCAGCATTTTCCTTTGGCAAACCGCCCTGATATTCATAAATCGTGCCGCTGCTAAAACCATACACCTGCGGATCGATATAATACGTCGTCACCTTGCCATTTTTTAATTCACTAACTTTCGTTTTTTCGTGTGTCGATATTTCATCCATACCTTCACCACTATGAATTACCATCGCCTGTTTCACACCAACATGCTTTAACACTTCAGCAATCTTTTCAGTTAAGGCGGCATCATAAACACCCACAAGCTGATAATCTAAATGAGCCGGATTTATAATAGGTCCCAATAAATTAAATACAGTCCGAAACCCCAGTTCTTTACGAGCTTTCGCAACATATGCCATGGCCTTATTCAGTGCCGGCGCAAATAAAAAACCAATGCCGATCTGCTCTATTTCATCACTGACTTTTTGAGCTGGCTGATCGATGCTTACCCCCAAAGCTGCAAGTACATCCGCACTACCGCAAGAACTTGATACACTTCGATTACCATGTTTGGCTACAGTAACACCTGCCCCGGCAAGAACAAATGCTACGGCAGTAGATACATTAAAGGTATTTTTTGTATCGCCGCCAGTCCCGCAATTACAAATTACTGGTTTTGTATGCTGCACTTGATCTGCATGTACAATAAGCGTTTTGGCAAAACCAGCGATCTCATCAATCGCCTCGCCCTTCATCTTTAGTGCTGTCAAAAAAGATCCAATCTGCGCATCACCAGCCTCGCCACTCATGATAACTTCCATCGCTGCTGCAGCTTGTTCTTTAGACAAATCTTTCCCCGCAATCACCTGATTCAAATACGGTTTCAACATAAAAGACCACTCCACCTTCTATTTAAATTTACAATATTTATCAGTAAAAAAATAAACCATTCCGCACCCTCACATACGTATTCATATGTAAGGGGCGAAATGGTTTTCGCTGTACCACCCTGATTCAAAATACTGTTTTATTGCCAGGAAATAAAAAAATCCACTCCACCCCTCTAAGGGACGAAATGGTTTCGTCTGCCACCCTACGTAAAAACAGCATTCTCTCTGTTCAAGTACGAGACCAAAAGTCCGATACCCTAGCCCAATAACGGTGGCAACCGTTCCAGCCTACTCACTACCACTAGTTTTCGGTGGACACTCACAGGACCATTCAATATACGCTTCAGATCGACCATTACACCTCCGGTTTCCCGGCCGCCGACTCGCTGGACAAAAGTATGTATATTTACTATTTCCTGTTCAATGTTTTACACTCAATTTGAAATTAATACTATAATAACGTACATTCTCTAATCTGTCAACACTATTTTTCAGAAAAAATTGTAAAGCTGTAAAGAAGGCACATGGCTGATTTTTCAATTCAGCCATGTGCCTTCTTTTACTTAACGGCAATCATCCGATTAATTGCACTAAATAAAGCCTTTACCGATGCCGTAATAATATCGGTATCCATACCAGCACCCCATATCACTTTTCCATCGTCTCCTGTTATGCTGATATAAGCCATGGCTCTTGATGTTGAACCGATCTCAAGAGCATGTTCACTATAGGTCAAATGCGAATATTGTATGCCAAGATAGCCCTGTACGGCGTTGCTTACTGCATCAAGACGTCCATTACCGACCGCTTCACAAACTACCTCTTTACGATCTACTTCAAGATGAACGGCTCCTTTTCGTGAACCATCCGGTTCTTTTTTTAAAATAAAGTCAATCAGTTTTATCTTAGTCTCAACATTTACATATTCATCACGGAAAATACTGTACAAATCATCTGGCAGCAATTCTTGGTGTTTATGATCCGATACACTTTTCACACGATAACTGAAGTTCTCCCGCATTTTCTTTGGCATATCAAGACCATATTTTTGTTCCATCAGATAGCCAACGCCCCCTTTGCCGGATTGGCTGTTGATACGGATCACATCACCATCATATTCACGACCAACATCATTGGGATCAATCAAAAGATAAGGTACTGTCCAATGCTTGCTATCTTCTGTTTTACGCCAATTCATCCCTTTCGCGATCGCATCCTGATGCGATCCCGAAAACGCAGCAAATACAAGTTCACCTGAATAAGGCTGGCGGGCATAAACCTGCATTCTAGTCACCCGTTCATATAGTTCAATCAGCTCTGGCATATTGGAAAAATCAAGTTTCGGATCTACGCCCAGCGCAAACATATTCATCGCAATGGTGATGATGTCCGCATTGCCGGTTCGTTCACCGTTGCCAAATAAAGTCCCTTCAATCCGATCTGCCCCCGCCAATAATCCCATTTCTGAATCCGCTACACCACAGCCGCGATCATTATGCGGATGCAGCGAAATCACCACGCTGTCTCTGCACTTCATATTCTGTGACATATACGCGATTTGTGCCGCATATACATGCGGCATCGACATTGCAACAGTAACCGGCAGATTCATAATCACTTTTTTATCCGGTGTTGGCTGCCATACATCAATCACCGCATTGCAGACTTCTAAGGCAAATTCAATTTCAGTTCCCGTAAAGCTCTCTGGTGAATATTCAAACTGATAATCAGCCCCTGCTTTTTCAGTAAGCGTTTTTAAAAGTTTAGCACCTTCCACAGCAATTTGTTTGATTTCAGTTTTTGATTTTTTAAATACCTGTTCACGCTGCGCGACAGATGTCGAATTATAAACATGAACAATCGCTTTTTTTACACCAGCTAAAGCCTCAAAGGTTTTGTTGATAATATGTTCTCTGGCCTGCGTTAACACCTGAATCGTTACATCCTCTGGAATCAAATCCTCTTCCACCAATTTACGCAAAAAATCATATTCCGTTTCTGAGGCAGCTGGAAAACCAACTTCAATTTCTTTAAAACCGATTTTAACCAACATTTTAAAGAATTCAACTTTTTCATCCAGACTCATTGGAATGATTAACGCCTGATTGCCATCTCGCAAATCAACACTGCACCAAATTGGTGCTTTTTCTACATACTCTTTTTGTGCCCAACTCATATCTACCTTCGGTGGCATAAAATAACCTTTTTGGTATTTGCTATAATTTTTCATATTAAAATTCCCTTCCCATCGTGTTTTAGACAACAAAAAAGCCCCTCATCTCTATTAAGAGACGAAAGACTATGCTTACGTGTTACCACTCTAATTCATACTCAAATCAAGTATGCACTCTAACAGATACGGACTCTTACAAGCCTTATATCCTCCTATTGTAACGGACAGGCCCCGTCTCAACTTACTTTTTTCATTTCAGCGAGCTACTTCAAGGTGAGTTCGAATTCATTTCCGCCCTGTTTTACACCAAACAACAGGTCTCTGCAGCTTTCCATGAATTTTACTATTCCTCTGCAACGTATGTGTCATATATCTTCTACAGAATAACACACCGTAACAATATTGACAAGTATTTTTTGTTTTTAATCAATACTGTAAACACATTAATTAAAAATAAGCAGATTCATATACAAAAATATATAAATCTGCTTATTTTTATATAAGTTGCATTAAATATTTTAAACAGCCTGGACACAACTTATTATAGAAACTTATTTACTTTTTGCTTCGCGCGCCGCTCTAGCTGCTTTTGCATCTAACATCTGCTGCTTTTTTTTCGCCTTATGTTCTTCATAACGGCGTTTACCTTCTTCAAATGCATTTTTGGTTTCTTCCGTATCTAAGACCAAAGGCGGCACTGATCTGGGTTTTGCATTGCGATCAAGCGCAACCATTGTAAAATATGCCGATAAAGCACGTTGTGGTTTACCTTCATGTTCAAGATCTTCTACCTCTACATTAACAGCTACTTCCATCGAACTATGTCCAACAAAAACAATCTGCGCCGTACATACAACAAGATCGCCAATCAAAATTGGCAAATGAAATTCAAGTTCGTCGACCCGTGCCGTCACTACATTCGATCTTGAATATCTTCTTGCCGCAGCATAAGCCGACGAATCCATCATTTTCATGATTTCTCCACCATGAACATTGCCCGCCACATTTGCCTGGCTTGGCATCATAACTTCACTAATAATAATTTTATTGTTTAAACTTTGACTCGTCATTGTTTGTCCTCCTAATTTCAAATCGTATCATCAATTCATTTTATCATATGAATAACCTATACATGCTGTTATTTATTGTATTGTACCATGTTTTTTTTCAGCTTAACAATATCTTTTTACATAGCTTAATATCAAATATATTAATGACACCTATCTAGTTTGAAAAGAATTTAACCTATTTTCTTAAAATATTTAAGTAACTTAGTTTTTATTTATTTTGTAAATATTGTAAAATTGACTAACTTTAATTGATTTTGACCGATTTTAATACAGTAAATAATTTCTTAAATGCAAAGAAATCGCACATACTTATTCTTTTTTAAATTTTATAAAGTCAATCATCCTAAGCACAAAACAGAGTAAACCTCTTACATTAATGATTGTTTGATTATTTCATCAATTTTCTTATTTTTAATGAATTTTTATTCATTGGTATTTTTTCTGATAATTTCAACAAAAATCACTAAACAGCCTTTCTTTCTTTAAAAGTGTATTATTTTCGATAAATATGTATTATATTACTATAACTAAGCCTATAATCCGTCTCTACTGTATTATTAAAAGACATCAGTGTATTTTTTTATTTTTATTTTTTATGACGTTTTCTTTAACTTCACTACTGTAAGCGAAAGGATATTGAATATTATGTGTATATTTATCGTATACTCAATACACTGTCTTGGCACAGCACTTGCATTTTATTGTATGTATAAGTTTTGTTTTTTTATTTCATCGGCAAGGCAATTCGTCATTATCAATCAAACTCGTTCAAAATTATGCCGATAAAAATTTTTGACAAGCTTCAACGTTAATCTAAAGGAGTCGATTTAATATGGAAATCAGTTTTGCAAGAATCGATGATCGCCTGATCCACGGTCAAGTCGCCACAGTTTGGACAAAAGTATCCGGCTGCAACAGGATCATGTGTTGCAGTGACGAAGTCGCCAAGGATACTATGCGCAAACAACTCTTATTACAAGTAGCACCGCCAGGTGTCAAAGCCTATGTCGTTCCTGTCGACAAAGCTGTCGAAGCCTATAATAACCCTAAATATGACAGTTTTAAAACGCTTTTTCTCTTCACGAATCCAACAGATGCATTAAGGGCTTTAGAAGGCGGTATCCCTTTCAAATCGATTAATTTAGGCGGCATGTGTTTTAAAGAAGGTACCACTCTAATCTCCAGTGCCGTTGCCGTTGGTCCAGAAGATGTAAAAGCTCTGGTAAAATTACATGAGCTTGGCATTGAACTCGATCTGCGCAAACTTGCCAACGAATCAAAAGGCGATGTAATGGCCGCCCTAAAAGGAAAAGGTCTTATTTAATTACATTTTAAATTTTTAATATAAAGGAGATCATAATCTATGACAACTATACAATTGATTTTATTAGTCATCGTTGCAGGAATTTCCGGCATGGGAAGTGTTTTAGATGAAGCTCAATTCCATCGTCCACTCATATCTTGCACATTAGTCGGATTAGTTTTAGGTGATATAACAACTGGTATTATTTTAGGTGGTACTCTGGAAATGTTAGCTCTTGGCTGGATGAATGTCGGTGCCGCAATGGCTCCTGATGCAGCATTAGCTAGTGTCATATCAGCAATTCTTGTCATTATTGGTCATCAATCAATTGGTGCCGGTATTGCTGTTGCCATCCCACTCGCAGCAGCAGGTCAGGTATTAACCATTTTTGTTCGAACCATTACGGTGTTTTTCCAACATCTTGCTGATAAATACGCAGCTGAAGGCAGTACCCGCGGTATCGAAATGTGCCATTTTCTTGGACTATTACTGCAAGGTATCCGCGTTGCTGTACCGGCTGCACTCGTTGGTATGGTAGCAGGAACGGATACAGTCAATGCACTTTTGGCATCGATTCCTGAAGTAATCACGCGTGGATTGCAAGTATCTGGTGGTTTTATCGTTGTAGTCGGATATGCAATGGTTATCAATATGATGAATGCTAAATCGTTGATGCCATTTTTCTTTTTAGGTTTCTTATTAGCCGTTTTTACAAATATCAATTTAATCGGCTTTGGCGCTGTTGGTTTAATATGTGCTTATTTCCATGTAAAATCACTGGCACGTGAACTAAATGCCAGTGCCGCTGGTGGATCAGGAAATTCGATCGACAATATCGACGACTCAGATTTAATGTAATTATTTAAGGAGGATCTATCATGGCTGAAAAAAAATTAACTAAAAGTGATTTAGTTTCTATATTTATTCGTTCTAACTTTCTCTTAGGGTCTTTCAACTTTGAAAGAATGCAGGCCATCGGATTTTGTGTTTCGATGATTCCTGCCTTAAAAAAACTATATCAAGGCGAAGAATTAAAATCTGCCTTAAAACGTCATCTTGAATTTTTCAATACCCAGCCATTTCTCGCCACCCCCATTATGGGAATTATCGCTGCGATGGAAGAGCAAAAAGCAAATGGTGCCGACATTAGCGAAGGCGCTATTAGCGGGGTTAAAATCGGTTTAATCGGACCGCTTGCTGGTGTTGGTGATCCTATTTTTTGGGGTACACTTCGTCCCGTACTCGCAGCGCTCGGAGCTGGTATTGCACTTACAGGGAGTCTGCTCGGGCCACTCGTTTTCTTTATCGCTTTTAACGTAATCCGTTTAGCCACAAATTGGTATGGCGTTATGTATGGTTATTCCAAAGGCACACAGCTCGTTACAGATATGGGTGGTAATAAACTTAGATATTTAACGGAAGGTTCTTCTGTTTTGGGTCTACTTGTTATGGGTGCGCTTGTTGCTAAATGGACCACCGTAAATATGCCATTCGTTCTATCTACCTATACTGCCAGCGATGGTAAACAAGTTATAACTACTATTCAAACAGTACTTGATAGTTTGATGCCTAGTATCGTTCCTCTTTTGATGACATTCATCTGCATGTATCTCCTCAAAAGAGGAATGAATCCACTTGTCATTATCTTAGGTTTGTTTGTAATTGGTATTGCTGGCTACGCAGTAGGCTTATTTGCTTAACTCCTCTCTATAAAAAAGATAGAAGCCCTCGGCACAAAAGCTGAGGGCTTCTATCTTTTTATAAAGTATTTTCTTAAATTGTGGTAAAGGTCAACGTCCCATCACAAACAGCAATTTGGACAGTATCGCCTTCTTTGATTTCACCTTTTATGATTTCTTTACTTAAAGCCGTTTCAACCGTCTGTGACAATAATCTGCGTAATGGTCTGGCACCATAGTTCGCATCAAAGCCGCGTTCTACTAAAAATGCCAATACATCATCATTCCACTTGATATTAATGCTTACTTGACGTTCCAACCGTTTATCAAGACTTCCCAGTAAAATTGCAGCAATGGATTTTACCTGATTTCTTGCCAAGCCTTTAAAAACAATGATATCATCCACACGATTTAAAAATTCGGGACGGAAGTAATCTTTTACGATATCACGAACCGCTTTTTCTGCTTCGGCAAAGTTTTCCTGATTCAAAATTTCGTGAGAACCAAGATTTGATGTCATTATGATTACAGTATTTTTGAAATTGACAACTCGTCCCTTGCCATCCGTCAAACGACCATCATCCAAAATTTGCAGCAAGACATTAAAGACATCCTGATGGGCTTTTTCGACTTCATCGAGTAAAATAACGCTATATGGACGTCGTCTCACCGCTTCTGTAAGTTGTCCGCCTTCATCATAGCCAACATAGCCCGGAGGCGCACCAATCAATCTGGCAACCGAATGTTTTTCCATATATTCACTCATATCAAGACGAATGATATTACGTTCATCATCAAACAAAGCTTCCGCCAGAGTTTTAGCAAGTTCTGTCTTACCAACCCCCGTCGGTCCTAAAAAAATAAAGGAACCAATCGGCCGATTCGGATCTTTGATACCAGCTCTGGCACGAATAATGGCTTCGCTGACCACACGCACAGCTTCATCCTGTCCAATAACACGTTCATGTAAAATATCTTCTAGATGAATTAATTTTTCGCGTTCACCAGTTAGCATCTTCGTTACAGGAATCCCGGTCCAACGACTTACTACCTTAGCAATATCTTCCTCGCCGACTTCTTCCTTCAAGAGGCGTGACCCATTGTCTTTTTCTGCCAAAACTGTTTCTTCTTCTTGAAGCTGTTTTTGCAATTTTGGCAATGTCCCATATTTCAATTCCGATAATTTATTAAGATCATAGGATCGTTCGGCCGTTTCCATTTCTTTATTGATACTTTCAATTTCTTTTTTTACCCCGCGCACGCGTAAAATCGCCTGTTTTTCCGTTTCCCACTGTGCCTTTAACGTATCTGCCTGAATCTGTAAACTATTTTTTTCTGAAACAATCTTTTCCAGCTTTTCTTTCGAAGCCGTATCCGTTTCTTTCTTTAAAGCCTGTTCTTCAATTTCCAATTGCATGATTTTCCGGCTTACTTCATCAAGCGGGCCTGGCATGGATTCAATTTCTGTTCTAAGTTTTGCAGCCGCCTCATCCACTAAATCAATAGCCTTATCTGGTAAAAAACGATCAGAAATATAACGGTCAGACAAAACAGCGGCTGAAACAAGTGCATTATCACGAATTCTTACCCCGTGATGCACTTCATACCGTTCTTTTAACCCACGTAAAATAGAAATCGTATCTTCCACCGTTGGCTGTTTCACCATAACCGGTTGAAAACGACGTTCTAAAGCAGCATCTTTTTCAATATATTTTCGATATTCATTAAGTGTTGTCGCACCAATACACCTTAGATCACCACGAGCCAGCATCGGTTTCAATATATTGCCTGCATCCATTGCGCCCTCTGCCGCTCCAGCACCTACAACGGTATGAAGTTCATCAATAAAGAGCAGAATCTGCCCTTCTGATTTTGCAATTTCATTAAGTACGGCTTTTAAACGTTCTTCAAATTCACCTCTGAATTTTGATCCTGCAACCATCGACCCTAAATCCAAAGAATATAATTTTTTATTTTTAAGAGACTCCGGTACATCGCCAGCAATAATCCTTCGTGCCAGCCCCTCAACAATTGCAGTTTTACCAACACCTGGTTCACCAATTAACACTGGATTGTTTTTAGTCCGCCGTGACAATATTTCAATGGTCCGCCGAATTTCTTCATCACGACCGATGACGGGATCTAATTTCCCCTGACGTGCCGCTTCCGTAAGATCACGTCCATATTTTTCTAAGGATTTATAGCCTTCTTCAGGATTATCACTGGTAACATTTTGTTTTCGATTTGTTTTAATAATCGCCTTGATTTTACTCCGGCTCAAACCAAATTCACGACAAATATCGACAACCTGACTATCACCATCATCAACAATCGCCAATAAGATATGTTCCGTACTAACGTAATCATCTTTCATTTCTTCGGCAAGTTTTTCAGCTTTTCCCAAAACCCGAACCATAGCTGTATTCATGCTAAGCCGATCTTGTCCTTTGACACTTGGAATTTTCTTTAAAGCTTGCTCCAAGCGAGTTTTCATCATAACCAAATCCGTATTGCATTCCTGAAAAATCGTATTCAATAACCCTTCCGGCTCTTTCGCAAGCGCTAATAAAAAATGTGCTGTCGTTATTTCTTGATGATAATGCAGAGCTGCGGCTTGCTGAGCTGTTTGCATTGCCGCCATAACCTTTTGTGTATATTTTTCTTCCCCCATCATAATTCCCCCCTGCGATCTATTTCTTTTTGCTCTCATAAAATTACCTGGATGTCTAGTATCCTCTTTGATTCTCATTATACAGCAAAAGGTCAAAAAGTCAAACTTTTTTTGACCTTTTGACTAATGATGATAAAAGAATGAAAGCGCTTAACATTTCACGTTACTATACGATATAATTAAGTAAGCTTTATTTCCTGATTTTGTAACATCACCTAAAATTAAATTTATGAGGAGTGAACTTTTTGCAAATGAAAAATGTACGAACAAAATTTCTTATTATTTTGTTACCATTATTTATTCTGAGTTTCATCATTTTATCATCTATTAGTTATTATCTAGCGCATACTGCTCTTTTAAATGATGCTGATAAAATCGCCCGCAGCCTCGGTGATCAAATTGCTGCCGATATCAAAAACGAGATGTCTGAACCAATAATTCGCCTGGATGATCTCGCCAAAAATCAGTACCTCATTCACGGGGATGATGCCACTCGTCAAGTTCTATTAACAACACCAAAAGCCACCACAAGTAATGTGGCTCAATATTTTTATACAGATATTAATGGTCAGGCCATTCGTGATGATGGCAAACATTTGAATCGTGGTGACCGTGATTATATCAAAATACCAAAACAAACACAAAAACCTTATATTGCGGCACCATTTTTAGGCGAATCGACAGGAAAGCTCATGACGATGATGACTCGCCCTGTTTTTGAAAATGGAACTCTGGTTGGTTTCGTCATGGCCTCGCTAAATCTTGACAGTCTTTCCAAACTGGTGGAAAAGGTTTCCTTTTTTGATACTGGTTATGCTTATTTAGCGGATAGTTCCGGCATTGTCATCGGCTACAGCCAACGGCCAGAATATGTTGGCAAACTGGATCTAACAAAAAAAGATATTGAAGGCGGTGGTCAACTGGATGATCGCCTGTGTGCCGGTTTCAAAAAAGCTATGGAGACAAATCAGCAAACATCCATTGATTACCAAAATACAAATGGTATTGAAAATATAGCTGTCATTACTCCTATCGAACTAGATGGTCGTACTTGGGCCGTTATTTCAGCAGCACCGCGTTCTGAAGTAGAGGGCGCTGCTGATCACCTCTTCAAAATTATGACCATTGTCTCTTTGCTAGCTATTGTGTTGGCTGTCTTTGTCATATTTTATTTTGCCAAATGCATCGCTGCACCAATTGAGGCCATTCGCGATGAATGTAATATTTTAAATTCCGGTGATCTCAGGCAAAATGATTTAACGATCAACAGCCATGATGAAATCGGCCAGCTCGCACAAGGGTTTAATACAATGCGCCAAACACTACGAGCACTACTGAAAAAAGTACAATCACAAACAGAACAAGTCGCAGCTTCGAGTCAAGAATTAACCGCCAGTGCCCACCAATCTTCAGAAGCTGCAAATCAAGTTGCTATCTCTATCACTGACATCGCAGCCGGCGTGGAAACACAGTCGTCCTCTTCAAAAAAAATTCGAGGTATATCAGAAAACATTTCAACAAATACCGATGCCTTAACGCAAAAAACGCAAAAAATAGCAGATAATGCTAAAACAACAACTTTGCAGGCTGAAACGGGACGAAATTCAATTGCAAAAGTCGTTGAGCAAATGCAGCAAATTACCCTTGGCACAAAAACAATTGAAACCGCCATCGAGGATCTTGCCAAAGGTTCAGATGAAATTGGCAACATCGTTGAACTCATTTCCAATATAGCCGGTCAAACCAACTTACTCGCTCTCAATGCAGCGATTGAGGCAGCTCGAGCTGGTGATGCCGGACATGGATTTGCGGTTGTCGCTGAAGAAGTACGAAAATTAGCAGAAGAATCGGAACGGTCTTCTAAACAAATTGCTGAACTTGTTAAGAAAAACCAATTTGGCATGAGTCAAGCAGTTGAAGCCAGTCGTGATGGCTCAAAAAATGTGCAGCTTGGTATTGATACTGTAAAATCTGCGGATGAAGTCTTTAAAAGTATTGTTATTGCCATTGAAACGCTGTCACATGAAATTATTGATGTTTCAAAGGCTATTGAAACCATGGCTGCAGGCAATGCAACCATGCTCTCATCCATTCAAGATATCGATCAAATCAGCACGAAAAATTCAGATGATGCACAATCTGTTTCCGCTGCAACAGAAGAACAATCTGCCTCGATGCAGGAAATTGCTTCCGCCAGCCAAAACCTCGCCACCCTCGCTAGTGATTTACAATCCGAAGTATCGAAATTCAAAGTATAATTTTCAATTACGAAACACAGAAGTCCCCGGTTCTTTGAACCAGGGACTTCTGTGTTTCGTAAATATATTCTACACTATTTCATTGTCATCTACTTTCTGCAAAAAAGCTTCGATTCGGTCCAGCCCGATTTTAATATTTTCTAATTTAATAGCGTAAGAAAGTCGAATATACCCCGTCACACCAAATCCAGTACAAGGAACCACTGCAACATTTACTTTTTCAAGCATTGCTTTTGCAAATACATCTGCATTAAGAATCGTAATACCATCTATACTCTTGCCTATAAGTTGTGAAATATTCACCATAAGGTAAAAAGCTCCATTTGGAACAATACAAGATAAATACTGGATTGATTGGATTCTCTCAACAATATAGTTTCGTCTGCTGACAAACTGTGTAATCATTTCATGAATTAGCGATTGATCGCCACTAATAGCAGCTTCCGCGGCTTTTTGAGCAATTGAATTGGGATTTGCTGTTTCATGACTTTGAATATTCGACATAATTTTTGCTACCGCAGTATTTGATGCAGTATAACCGATACGCCAACCTGTCATAGCATATGTTTTTGATACCCCATTCACTAAAATGGTATTATTTTTAATTTTTTCATTAAGTGAAGCAATGCTAACATGTGTATAATCTTCATAGAGGAATTTTTCATAGATTTCATCGGATATAATAAATAAATCATGTTCAATCGCCAATGTCGCAATTTTTTCCAAATCAGCTCTTTCATAAACCTGACCGCTGGGATTATTTGGGCTGTTGATCAATATGGCTTTTGTTTTGTCTGTAATCTGTGCTTGAATCTGTTTTACATGCATTTTAAAATTATTTTTTGCATCCATATTGACAATTACAGGAATAGCTCCGGCTAATTTTATAATTTCCGGATAACTGACCCAATAAGGCGAAAATAAAATGATTTCATCACCAGGGTTACAGATCGCTTGGAATGCATTAAGCAACGAATGTTTTGCACCATTACTTACCACTATATTGGCTGGTACATACTCCAAATCGTTATCTTTCTTGAGTTTGTTACAAATCACCTGTTTTAATTCCAAAGTGCCTGAGGCCGGAGTATATTTGGTAAATCCACTTTGAATGGCTTCAATAGCTGCTTTTTTTATATAATCTGGTGTATCAAAATCGGGTTCCCCTGCACCAAAACTTACTACATCAATACCTTGCTTTTTCATTTTTTTCGCCAATGTATCAATTTCTAAAGTCGGTGATGGCTTAATTCCTAATCCTTTTTTTGATAAAATCATAATTCAATCAATCCTCACAAATTTTTATTATTAAAATAGTACATAGTATAACTATACAATATTTTGATTATTTTTCCTATTAGTTCACCGTTATAGAAAATATAGTATTTCAGAATGAAACAAATGTTGTTTTGTATCGGATATAAAAAAATATATATCAGCAAATTGTTGGCACTTTTCTCTTTATCTGATACACAAAATAAAATAGACCCTATAGGCGACACGTTTCAGTGTCTGTCCTATAAGATCTATTTCCCGTTTGTCTAGTTCTGTTGTTTTTATTTTTTCAATTCAACGATAAAAGCAGCCCCTTCACCAATTTTACTTTCAATATAAAGTTCTCCATCATGCAGATTTACAATATCACGGGCAATGGCTAACCCTAGTCCATTCCCGCCTGAATCCCTTGACCGGGCTCGATCGACACGATAAAATCGATCGAAAACTTTATGTTGATCCGTCAAAGAAATACCAATCCCTGTATCTCGAACCATAATACGAATTTTATTTTTTTCAAATTCCCCATCAACTTTTACGGTAACAACACCATTACCGGGAGTATATTTCAGTGCGTTATCAATCAAGATAATCAAAAGCTGCTTAATTCGCTGTATATCGGCACGAATGATAACAGATTCCTGTTTTACAAAAAACAAGTTAATATGTTTTTCGTCTGCGAGTGGCTGCATTTTACGAACGATTTCATGTATGGCTTCTATCAAATCAAATTTTTCAGTCACCAGCTTAAAGGTTTGATTTTCACTACGAGCAACCAAAAGCAAATCACTTACTAATTTTGTCATCTTTTTAACTTCATCACGCATATCTACAATCACCTGTTGTAAAAAAGGAGAAGCAATTGATGCATCATTTCCTAGAACATCTACGGATGCCATCACCACACTAAGTGGTGTCCTTAATTCATGTGAGGCATCTGCCGCAAACTGCCGTTGCCGTTCATAGGCCTCCTTTAAAGGTATAATAGCTTTCCCCGCCATAATGTGTCCGGCAAAATTTGCCACAATAAATGCTAAAAGCGAGAGCAATCCCAAAATCAAAGTTGCTTTACGTAATCCATTGTATACAGATGCAACATCTTTTCCTACATAAACCATGCCTCTGTTTTCACCATCAATAACAATCGGTTTGGCCGCCATCAACACTTTATATTCATATTTAAAATTATGCGTATTAGTAAATTCCATGATCTGATTATCAGGAACATTCCACTTTTGAATCGCTTCCAAAATAAGCGGTTCAAGAACCGGTACTGCACGGGAATAATTGATCAGTTTCCCATGATTATCAAAAGCATAAAAATAGAGATTCCCATTACTGGCTTTGTAGTCTTCACTATCATCTTCTAAAGAGCCATGACGCTGCAACAAAATAATTTCTTCATTTAAAACATCTTCCGTCGTATCTAAAACCTCACGTTCCTGTTCGGAAGTAATAGACCATTCCATACTCTCATGCATTCCAAACACTAAGAGAAGTAGAAAGAAAAACATCATAAGTGAATAAAACATAGTCAATCTTCGTCTGGTTTGACCAAACATATTCAAAGACATATCCCCCTAAACTTCCAGTTTATACCCCACACCACGAATCGTATGAATCATCGTTTTATCTTCACCCAGATCCAGTTTTTTACGTAAAAGCTTAACATATGAATCAATATTATTGGAGCTGACCTCGGATTCCAATCCCCAAATCCGATCCAAAATAACATCTCGCGGCACAACCAGTCCCAGATTTTGAGCCAACAAATCAAAAATCTGAAATTCTCGCGGTGATAGTTGGATTTCTTGTTCATTTTTACTAAGCACCTTAGCTGTTCTATTCAACGTAAATTGACCAATTCGCAAAATTTCCTGCTGAATTTTCTGATTGGTACGACGCCCAAGAGCTCGCAGTCTCGCCAGTAATTCCTCAAATTCAAACGGTTTCACCAAATAATCATCTGCACCCGCATCCAGACCAGCTACCCGATCTTCTACCGCATCTCGCGCTGTTAAAATTAAAATTGCTTTTTCGTAACCAGCCACACGCAGACGCCGACAAACACTGATACCACTTTCAGTCGGCATCATCCAGTCTAAAATTAAAATGTCATATTCATCATAAACTGCATATTCATAAGCCATATCACCGCTGACAACCCACTCTACAGTAATTTTATTTTGTTCCAGCATATATTTGATCAAATTACCTAATCTTTTATCATCCTCTGCCAATAAAACACGCATCTACACCAAACTCCTTCGCTTGATAAACTTCTACTTCATAAATTATACCGCATATTTCACTTTAGATACTATACTTTTTCAATTTAGCTGTAACATGCCGCGAAGGTAAACAAAAGTATATGCATAGTATATATACGGATCTTGAAAATCCGCTGAAAAATTGATTCATTAACTTTTTTCCGGTAAATTTCCAATAGCATATTTACCTTAAGCCAAAATTTTGCTATAGTTAGCATAAAATCCATTATATCGTGAGGTTATATAAGATGATGAATTGCAGTGGTTTTCCGCCCTCTGTCAATCATGATTCAACAATTTTAATTCTCGGCTCTATGCCTGGGGTTCGATCACTTGCTATGCAACAATATTATGCCCATAAGCAAAATCGTTTTTGGCCGCTTCTATCAGTGATCCTTGCACAAGAGCCGCAGGTTAGCTACAAAGATTCTTTAGCCATGCTGCTAAGGAATCATATTGCCCTTTGGGATTCACTGGATCTTTGCCAACGTGATGGCAGCCTTGATACAGCGATAAAAGAAGAAATACCCAATGATTTTCCCACTTTTTTCAAAGAATATCCACAAATTCACAAGGTGTGTTTTAATGGTGCAGCAGCCTGCCGACTCTTTAAAAAACACTACAAAACCTTATTGGATGATTTGCATATCAAAACCATGACGTTACCATCTACCAGCCCCGCAAATGCACGCTGGACTTTAGAAAAGCTCCTGCCTGTCTGGCAGCAAGCACTGCTTAAATAAAAAAACGAGCCCCCATTAAAAATGAGGGCTCGTTTTTCAATTAAGCAGATTGTTCAGCAAAAAACAGTTTTATATCTTCTTCTACTGTACCAATACCAGCAATGCCAAAATTTTTAACCAAAACATCCACAACAGTCGGCGATAAGAATGCCGGAAGTGTTGGCCCAAGATGAATATTTTTTACCCCTAAGGATAAGAGTGCCAATAGTACAATAACTGCCTTTTGTTCATACCAAGCAATATTATAAATGATTGGCAAATCATTTATATCATCAAGACCAAAAACTTCTTTCAATTTCAGCGCAATCAATGCCAAAGAATATGAATCATTACATTGTCCAGCATCTAACACACGGGGTATTCCGCCAATATCACCTAACTCCAATTTATTATATCTGTATTTTGCACACCCGGCCGTCAGGATAACTGTATCCTGTGGCAAAGCTTTAGCAAATTCAGCGTAATAATCTCTTGATTTCATCCGACCATCGCAACCAGCCATTACTACAAATTTTTTGATTGCACCGGACTTTACAGCTGCAACTACTTTATCAGCCAAAGCAATGACTTGATTGTACGCAAATCCACCAACAATCGAACCAGTTTCGATTTGTTTTGGTGCTGCGCAGCCTTTCGCCTGCTTTATGATCGCCGAAAAATCTTTTGCCTCACCAATCCCACCAGCAATATGTGTGCAGCCAGGAAATCCAGCGGCTCCTGTTGTATAAATACGATCTTTATAACTGTCTTTAGGTGGAACAATGCAGTTCGTTGTCATGAGAATCGGTCCGTTAAAACTTTCAAATTCTTCTTTTTGTTTCCACCATGCATTACCATAATTCCCGACAAAATGTTTATACTTTTTAAAAGCTGGATAATAATGTGCCGGCAGCATTTCAGAATGTGTATAAACATCCACACCTTGATTTTCGGTCTGTTGCAATAACATTTCAAGATCTTTTAAATCATGCCCTGATATTAAAATGCCTGGCTTATCACCAACACCAATATCAACTTTCGTAATTTCCGGATCGCCATAAGTAGTCGTATTTGCTTCATTTAACACTGCCATACCCGCAACGCCAAATTTACCCGTTTCCATCGTCAAGGCAATGAGTTCATCTACCGATAAACGATCATCATGAATTTTAGTAAGTGCTTCTTGTAAAAATATATCAATTTCTTCCTTTTCAAAACCAAGGACATTCGCATGTTTCAGATAAGCCGCAATTCCTTTTAAGCCATAAACAATTAACTCACGCAGACTGCGAATATCTTCATTCGTTGTGGCTAAAACACCAACTGTTTTTGCTTTTTCAGCCATTTCCTCATGACTGTTGCTCTGCCAAGTAGCCGCATCTGACAAATTGTGTATTTCACTCAACTGAGCTGCCAAATTTTTATTGAGAGCCATCGTTTCTTTTACGCATGCAGAAATCACAGCATCATCAAAATTTGCATTCGTAATGGTTGTAAACAAATTTGAAGACACAACATGATTTACAGCAGCATCCACTACTTTACCTTCCTGCCTTAAAGCCATTGTCACCTCCGAAAGCCCAATCGTTACATAACGCAGCAAATCCTGAATATTAGAAACTTCCGCTTTTTTCCCGCATACACCAATTTTAGTACAGCCTGAGCACCCTGCCGTTTCTTGACATTGATAACAAAACATAGCATTTTCCATTTGTCATACCTCCAAATATATTTTTTATTTTACACGGATCTGCGTAGGCAAATCAGTGGGAATACCTATTGCGTATCCAAGTCATACTATGATTGTAATGGATTCTGTTGGATAAATATGTTGCTATTGCAACACATTTATCTTTTATTTATCAAAAGAGTGCAGCTATATTAAGTTTCGTAACTATTCTATATGGCAATCGTCATTCCTATATCCCACTTCTGGCAGACTGATAGACTAGATGTAATTTCTTTAATGCATATATATCTTACCATATTTAATATAATATGAGCTAAAATGTTTGAATAATCAGTTTTTATAACAAAAAAGAACACAGAGACCATAACAATATAATTATTACAACCTCTGTGTCTATTTTATAAATATGACCTGTTAAATTTAAATATGATTATCGACAATTGCATCACGGCCTTCTTCGCCTGTACGAATCTTCACCGCATTTTCTACTTTATAAACAAAAATCTTTCCATCACCAATATGACCCGTGCAGCAAACCTGTTTTACTACTTCAATAACACTAGCTGGCGGAACTTCACACACGACAATCTCAACTTTCACCTTCGGATGCAGCGTAACCTCTACAGCGGTTCCACGATATACCTCTTTATGACCTTTGGATAATCCGCAACCATAGACATTGCTCACCGTCATCCCTGTAACTTCAATCTTATTTAAAGCTTCTTTCAAATCTTCCAGTTTTTCTGGACGAGTAATGATTTCAATTTTATGAATCGTACACATATTATTTTCCTCCTCTAATTACCCTGCTCGATTTATTTTTATGATATAAAGCCTGTAAGCATCTATCATAATGAAAAAGAAACTTATTTAAGCCATATGAAAATCATACGTACAACTTAAATAAGCTTCTTTGCTTACCTGATTCATTTACTACTTATTTTATTTTTCAATATATCACTGATTGCATAAATTTACAATACTTTATCACATGAATATTGTATTTTTTTGTATTTTGAGGCAGCCGTTTAATCCAGTACCCCCAAAAGTGCCAGCATAATACCGCCAGAAATCGCTGTCCCAAACACGCCCGCTAAATTTGGTCCCATGGCATGCATAATCAAGAAATTCGCTCGATTTTCTTGCAAACCAACCATATGAGAAACACGTGCCGCAATCGGCACTGAAGCAATACCAGCTGAACCAATCAGCGGATTAATTTTACCACCACTGATTTTATTCATAATCCTTGCGCCGATAACCCCCGATGCTGTACCAAAAGCAAAAGCAAGCAGTCCGAGTAAAATAATGACCAATGTCTTGAAGTTCAAAAAGGTATCGGCCTGCATCGTAGAACCAATTGCTACCGTCAAAATCAAGGTAACGATATTGAGCAATGTATTGGCAGCGGTTTCTGCCAAACGATCCACAACCAAACATTCTTTCAATAAATTGCCCAGCATCAGCATAGTAATAAGCGGTGCCACCGGTGGTAAAAACAAGTTAACAATAATAGCGATTACAATAGGAAAAACAATCTTTTCCAGTCTGGAAACATATCTTGGTTGTTCCATGATAATATTCCGCTCTTCTTTCGTTGTAAGAAAGCGCATAATTGGCGGCTGTATCAATGGCATAAGTGCCATATAAGAATACGCTGCCACCGAAATCTGCGGCAATAAATGCGGTGCTAATTTCATCGTGACATAAATGGCCATAGGACCGTCTGCACCGCCGATAATTCCAATGGCTCCGGCTTCCGCTAACGTAAATCCTAGTAATTTCGCACCAATCAGTGCTACAAAAATCCCTAAATGTGCCGCTGCACCTAAGATAACCAAGCTTGGATTTGCAATCATCGGACCAAAATCTGTCATAGCTCCAATTCCTAAAAAAATCAAAGGAGGAAGTATAAGAAGTTCTACACCTTGATATGCGTAATAAAATAATCCGCCCGGTTTTACTAAATCCGATCCCGGAACATTTGCAACAATACAAGCCAAACCTATCCCTACCAATAGAAATGGTTCATATTTTTTTACAATTCCTAAAAATAGTAAAATACCGCCCACGATAATCATTACGATATTGCCCCACCAAATTTGCATTAAACCAGTCTGCTGAACTAAATCAGACAACAATCCCATTAACTGCTCATACATGTTTATTCCTCCAAACTAGTTTTCTGATATCCTTGGATAATCAATATTTATCCTCTTTAATTTCACCCAAATGATTTAACCAGGGAAACAGGGCTAATACCCCGCCTATAGCGGCAATAAAAATGAAACTCAGGAAAAAATCAATTACACTTAATGCAATAGCGCCTTGCAGCGTATCTGGTAAATTCATTATTTTAACCCCCTTATACTAATTTACGATTCGTTAAAAATCTTGTCCGCTGCCGAGCTTTTTTTAGCAACGCTTCCTGATTCACAACAATCCGCTTATGAATCCCATGACCTACCTCACCTTGTTCATCCCATGCTTTTATTTGCAAAACCACTTCATGATCTTCGATTTCAATAATTGTTACTTTGATGGTGATTGTCATGCCTAAACTCGTTGTTGCTGTATGCGTAAATTCAGTTGAATATCCTATACTGATAAACCCCTCTGGCAAATATTGATCGATGGTTTCTACAGAAGCTTTAATTGCCATTCCCACACAAGCCGGCGTTGCTAATAATTCATTTAATTCTTTTGTATAGTTACTAGCCGTATCTGATTTTTGCACCACTTGGCGAATCATCGCATTTTGTCCTACTGAAAGTATATCTCTTAAATCAAACATCTAATATTCCCCTCTCCGCATTTTATTTTCATTTACAAATAATCTGAAAATTGTTTTATTTTTATTTTATACCTAATTCACAAAAAAAGGAAATACAAAAAAGTAATCTATTTCATTCCTTTTTGCTATCCTTGTTAATGTTTCAATACATTTACCTGGAAATCAGGTAATCCGCTAAGGCAAAATACAGCAATAGTATTAAAATTCAAATTTGAAGAATAAAAATTTACAAATAAAAAATTTTTATTATTTGACATTGCTGTTCCAGCTTAATAAAATGTAGATAGAACCAGTTACTGATCACACGACAGCTAAAAATTGGGGGATTACATAAATGGATAAAAATTTGAAGGCCGCAAAAAAAGTACTGACGGATTTCCTTGATTCATGTTATGTTAATCGAAATACAACTAAAATTCTTCAACTACTCGCTACAAATGCCTATATATATAAACCCGATTTACCAACCCATTTTATTACAAAAGCTGATTTTATAGTCTACTTGGAAAATGAAGCCGAACAAAATACAATAGCACCTTCTTATCGAATCCATACATTTCATGCCAAGCTAACCCCCAACCAATCCGTTGACCTTATAGTTTCGATTATTTTAGTGAATCAAAATGAACCAGATACAGGCTGCTGCCCCTATCAAAAATGGAATATAACCGCAACCTTGCGATTGCATGACAACAGCTATTTGATTGATGTGATTCATTTTTCTCTCGCGACAACTCAACAATCTAAAAAAGATAAGTTGGCATTTATCAAAGCACAGAGTCTTTTAAAACTTGTTCAAGCACGTTATCGCATTATTTTGGAATGCACCGAAGATATCATTTTTGAATATAATATTCCTCATGATGTATTAACGTTAAATTATAATATCGATACCCCTGAAGGGAAAAAAAATAAAAAAGTGCAAATAAACTCATATTCTACCTCACTTTACAAAAAAAGTTCAATCCACCCGGCTGATCTCGAAAAAATCGATAAAGTCTTGATGGATAAACTTTCCCCTGACAATTTGACACTACGCCTGAAAGGCCCCCCAAAAACGATATATCGCTGGTTTGAATTAAGAGGAACCTGGATTTATAATGACATGCAAAAGCCATTTTGTTATACAGGGCTTTTACACAATATTCATAAACAAAAACTGCAGATTGATGCCTTAACCTATAAGTCAGAACGGGATGGGCTTACTGGACTGTACAATCGTCAGGCGGCCGAATATTTGATTATGTCTACCTTAAAAAAAGACAGCCAGCAGCAACATGCTTTTATTATTATTGATATTGATTATTTCAAACAAGTCAACGATGTCTTGGGACATCAGTTTGGTGATTCCGTATTAGTCAGCCTCGCAAAAAAACTGAGTATGACATTTCGGTATGACGATATCATTGGACGCTTTGGCGGGGATGAATTCGTAGTCTTCATGCGCGATATCCCATCCGATGAGATGCCCCTGGAAAGATCACAGCACTTAGGTAAGCTGTTTCGACGAAAATTTATTGAAGCCTTTAATCAAAAATTTTCTTGCAGCATTGGTATCGCTATTTATAAGAAAGATGGACAAACCTTTGAAGAACTTTATCATGCTGCTGATGTTGCTTTATATGAGGCTAAGAATCACGGCCGCAATCGTTGTTATATGTACTCGCGTGAATTCGAGTAAGATTCAGACTTTGATACTCAAACTATAATATATGGTCTAATAAAATTTTTATACAAAATAAAAAGAGCAGCTTGAAAATCCCAACAGATTTCAAGGCTGCTCTTTTGCACTTTATAAAGGTTCTTATTTTTTTACATGAAGTAAATTATTGTAATTTGACAAAATTACTTTAAATAATTCAGTATCCGCCTGAATATTGGTATAATGGGTAATTGCTTTCTCAATGCCATTTTGTTTAACAAAGTCCTGAACTTCAATGGCCTGATCATCATCCAGATTGACGAATAAAAATGCGGCAGCAATGGCTTTCGCAAGATGCTTATATTCATAGCCATAGGCTTCGGCTTGTTTAGCCGGACCTACAAGGCGATCCTGTTCCGCAAGTTTACGAATAGGTGCACGGCCCACACGAAGCACTTCATCTTTAAGCGCAGGGAATGTAAAACGCTTAATGTTTTTATCAATAAAATATTGTAAATCTGCTTCTTTAAAACCAAATTTTTTCACAAGAACCTTAGCTGCTTCTTTCATCGTACCGACAGCTTCTTCTAAAATCACCGGATTTGCCAAAGCTTCTTGCACAGTTGCACAGCCATAAAGCTGACCAAGATAAGCAGACGCCGCATGACCGCTGTTTACCATATACAATTTTCTTTCTAAATACATATCAAGATTATCTGCATAATCTGCCCCTTTGATTGGCTCTGCTGACGGATCAACCAACTTATTTTTTTCAATGACAAGTTCAAACGCTTCGTCAATTTCCGGCACGCTTACACCATCTTTAATTGAATGCAGTGCAATTCGGTCCACCGAAACGTTGGCAAAACCGCCAATTTTCGTCATTTCATCTTCTGTCATGCCTTCTGTACAATTTAATAAAGCTTTTTTCAAGATATTCGTAGCAAAAAATGCATTTTCGCACGCCATGATATTCACTCTGCTTTTACCGGCAGCTAAACGCGCCTTTAGTCCACGCGCCATTGTATTGGCAATTTTAGGCAGATTGTCTGCCCAAACTGAAGTGGTAATAATATCCGCTTCCACAATTGCCGCAATAATTTCTTTTTCCTGTGTAATCGGTGAATAAGCCTTTACCTTATCGATCGTTTTCTTTTCGTAATTTCGATTAATAATATAAAGATCATACGTATGCGTAGCGTTTATACGATCAACAATTTCCTGACCAACTTCAACAAACGTAATCTCAAATCCAGAATCATGGAGCAATTCGCCAATAAAGCCTCTCCCGATATTACCTGCACCAAAATGTACTGCTTTCATAAATATATGCCCCCTAATTTTTTAACAATAATATGCTTATTGTATCATAGCACCAGAGCTTGCAAAATATAGTACCATTTTACAAGCTCCGGCGATTTTTATTCCTATTTATGCATTCGTATTGGTAAATAACTTGTAAATCAGATCTTTATCTTTCGTTGTATAGAGTTCTTTTACTTTAGACTCATATTCATCAAGCGCTGTAGCAATATTTGCCAAAATCGCCAAATGTTCATTATCTTTACCAGCAATCCCAACAATCAAATAGGCAGTTTCTTCACCAAAGTCAATGCCGTCAGGGAACTGAAGCACAACCAAGCCCGATTTTTTAATCGCATTTTTTGCCGATGATACACCATGCGGGATAGCAATACCACGACCAATATAGGTGCTGATGTCTTGTTCACGTTCAATCATAGCTTCCACATAAGGTTCTTCTGCATAGCCGCTATCAACAAGCATACGCCCCGCCATGCGGATTGCTTCTGCCTTTGTAACACTCGTAAGTCCAACTTTGATATTATTTTTCGTCAATAAATTTTGATCTTGAATCACTGTATCAGACGTATTATTTACGTCTGCTGCTATTTTTTCAAGACCGGCCAGTCTTGCAGAAATAATATCATAGACTTGATTTTGAATGAAATCTTTTACAAATATATGTTCTGCCTGCGGTACTTTCGCCTGCACTCGCGCCGACAGTTTTTCATGCGTAACGACAATTTGTGCATCAGCTGGAATATCTTCAATCGCACAATTTGTAATCGAAACATGTGTATAGCCAGCTTTCTTTAGTTTGTTTTTTAAAGCACTGGCCCCCATTGCACTTGATCCCATCCCGGCATCACAAGCATAAATGATTTTTTTCAAAGCACTGCCAGCCACAACTGTACCTGAAGTATTTTTATTACCTTTTAATTCACTTACAGCACCTTTTGCAGCTTCAAGTTCACTATCATCCATTTGATTCGCCGAGCGTTTTACAAAAACAGATGCTACAAGGAAAGATACAACCGTAGAAACGACTACACCAGCAATATTGGCAAAATAAACACCTTTTGGCGTAAGTGCCAAGATTGCAAAAATACTGCCTGGAGCCGGAGTTGCAACAAGACCGCCGCCAAGAAGAACAAATGTGAAGACACCACTCATGCCACCAGCGATAACTGCAAGCAACAGAATTGGATTCATCAATACATACGGGAAGTAAATTTCATGGATACCACCGAGGAAATGAATGATAATAGCACCAGGAGCTGAATCTTTTGCCATCCCTTTCGCAAATACCCAATAAGCAAGTAACAGACCAAGACCCGGACCCGGGTTTGGTTCAAGCAAGAAGAAAATAGATTTACCTGTTTCCTGTGCCTGCTGAATTCCAATTGGACTCAAGATACCATGATTCATCGCATTATTCAAAAATAAAATCTTACCTGGTTCAATAAACAAAGAAGCGATTGGCAGCATACCAGCTGTGACGATGATATCAACACCAGATCGTATAACGCTGTTTAAGGCCAGCACAACCGGACCAACGCCAGTATAGGCAATAATCGCTAAAATACCACCGATAATACCAGCCGAAAAATTATTGACTAGCATTTCAAAACCAACTGGAACAGATCCTTCAACAATCTGATCAAATTTCTTAATGACCCAGCCAGCCAGCGGCCCCATAATCATCGCACCAATAAACATTGGGATATCTGCCCCAATGATGACACCGCTTGTTGCAATTGCACCAAGTACCCCGCCGCGTGTCCCAGCAACTGCTTTACCACCAGTATAACCAATCAAAAGTGGCAATAAAAATGTAATCATCGGACCAACTAATTTAGCCAGACCTTCATTTGGCAGCCAGCCAGTCGGGATGAATAATGCCGTAATAAGCCCCCAAGCAATGAAAGCTCCGATATTCGGCATAACCATGCCGCTTAAGAAACGACCGAATTTTTGGATTTTGACCTGGATGTTTCCATTCGAAGTATTTTCGTTCATGTCTAACCCTCCAATAATATTTTATATTTTTTTTGATAAAATTCTTTAAATATTTTTACTAACTCAAGATAAATAAGTTTTTGATCGCCTTCATGCAATAACTCAATCAGACCCCAGCGTTCGAGTAAAATCGTTGATATATAACCAATCGTTTCCAGACTGTATTTATGCGCATTTTGAGGTGCCAGCATGACAATCGCTGTTTTAATTTGTTCTATTTTCGTTTCGAATTCAGTTTGGACTTCATATTGATTTAAATGAATAATACCAAATGTTAAATGCGAAATAGCTGCACTGCGACAATGCAATAAAATCATCTTATTGCCGCGAATTACCGTGCCACCATATTCTTCACGATTCAACAAAGCAGCCATTATATCTTTTTGTTTTGCCGCATCACGGTCAACCAGCTTGCCAATATTTTCACAAAGTTCCATAATCGTCGATGCTTCTTTGTCCTCAGCAAAAAAGAAAGAATCCAAAAGATCAACAATCGCCCGACTGTATTCATTAAGTTGCATTAAATGGGTTTTAAAATCATATGGAGCCGGCATCTTTGCTGCCTGTTTTAAAATAGTTTCCCCTAAAACGACAATCTGCTTATTGATTTTTTCTTTGTCCACTTCATTGAGTAGTGAATTAACAACAACAACTGGCAGCATACAATTTGGTATAGGAACCGTTGAAACAACAAATTCCGCTTGTACTTGATTGATGTATAGATTGTTCACATGAAGTGCTGAAATCACATCAACGACTTTAAGATTAGCGTATTCTTTTTGAATCCGACTCGCTAACATGCGCGATGTTCCCATTCCCGTGGGGCAAGCAATAAGGATTCGGTGTTCAATCTTAGAAAGTTGATCACTATCTTCAATTGCTGCCCCCAAATGCATAGCAATATAAGCAAGCTCAGATTCAGGCAAAACCAGATCCAGTTCATGCTCTAAATCTTTCACACATTTACGGCTGATTTCTAAAAGTTCTGGATAATGTTTCTGCATATCTTCCAGCAGGGGATTGCGAATATCCATTTTCATTTTCAGCCGACTGATCGAAGGTCCTAAATGATTCACAAGACCAACTAAAAGCTTTTCATTTTGAAGCAAGGCTTTCCCTGTTTCCTGCTGGGCGATCCGCATCATGGATTTTGCCAACTTCACCAAGTGAAAATTATCCACAACATTCATGGATGCACCGTGACTGCTGTACCGGTTCCGAGCCCCTAATAAATGCATCGTAATATAGCCAATTTCCGTATCGGGTACAGCAATAGCAAACAAGTCAGCAATTTTTTCACTGATTTTTCTTGCGACAGAAAATTCTTTTTTTTCTTGTAATTCATTGAGGAAGTCTTTATTTATTTCTATTTTTTCACTTTTTCTAAGTCGTTGTACAGCTAAAGCCAAATGGACAATCAAGCCAACAAAAGCATTATCCGACAATTGATACTTCATTTGCGTTTCAACATCGCGAACCGCTTTTTCAAGCTTGTGTATGACATTAACATCGACAAGATCCAGTAGATAATTCTGCGTTTCTTTTAAGGAAGCCGTTTTAACTGCTGGATTTTCAACTAGATTATCATGGACAAGATCTAAAAGCTGATCTTCTTTGATATTCTCATAAATATAATGGACAATGGCCTTCCGAATATCATTTTCTTCACCTTCAACGTAAACACCCAGCCCCGGCTTACGAACCAGTACCAAGGCATGTTCGATAAACCAAGGTTCTAATTTATCAAGATCATTGCTAATGGTTCCTTCGGTTACTTTTAAAATAGAAGCAAACTCAAATAATTTAACAGGTGCTTGATTTTGTAATAATTTACTAATAATAACAGTTTGTCTTTCAAGCGGTGAATAAGTATGTTCATCCCTGGATTCATCCAAAAGCTGCAGCACTTGTGTACAAGCAGTCATATTCCCATGAACACCGATACCCGCACCTGTTTTTTTATCGAGTTCAAGACCATACCGTTTTAGTACCGTTTCGACTTCAGGCAGTTCACGTACAATTGTCTTGGCACTTACATCCAGTTCTTTCGCAATCGCGGCAATCGTTATATAGGATGTTTCCTGACAGACTTTAGCTAAAATTGCTTTTGCTCTTGAACTTATTTTCATATTTATGTTTCAGCCTCCTATGATCACTTAGAAGCCCGATCAAGCAATTCGATTTTGCTTGCTGCGAATCCTTAATTAAGTTAAACTCATTATAATTTATCTATTTAGCAAACACAATCAAAAGACATTTTGTTTCGACCATAACGATTATGGACAAAATTAAAGAGGTGCGGAATCCGCACCTCTAAAGGGTTAATCTCTTGATGAAAATTTATCTTTTAAAATAACGTCATGCGAACCGCCCTCAACAATACTAGTTGATGACACCAACGTAAGTTTCGCATCCCGTCTAAAGTTTGGCAGCGTGAGTGCGCCGCAATTGCACATCGTCGAACGAAGTTTGCTGAGTGTAATATTAATATTATCTTTCAGCGATCCGGCATAAGGTACATAAGAATCAACACCCTCTTCGAAAGAAAGTTTCTTATCTCCCCCTAAATCATAACGCTGCCAATTTCTAGCTCGATTGGAACCTTCACCCCAATACTCTTTGAGATACGTTCCATTGATTCGTACTTTATCGGTAGGACTTTCATCGAAACGCGAAAAATAGCGACCAAGCATCATGAAATCAGCTCCCATAGCAAGTGCTAAGGTCATATGAAAATCATGAACGATCCCACCATCCGAACAAACAGGGATATAAACTCCGGTTTCTTCATAATATTCATCACGGGCCTTTATAACATCAATCAATGCCGTAGCCTGTCCACGGCCAATGCCTTTGGTTTCACGCGTAATACAAATAGACCCGCCGCCAATACCAACCTTGATAAAATCAGCTCCGGCTTCTGCCAAAAATCTAAAACCAGCCCGATCGACAACATTGCCAGCACCCACTTTAACATCTTCGCCAAATGTTTCATGAATGTATTGCAGCGTAGTTCTCTGCCATTCTGAGAAGCCTTCCGATGAATCAATACATAGTACATCCGCTCCTGCTCTTAAAAGCGCTGGAACGCGTTCTGCATAGTCACGCGTATTGATTCCGGCTCCAACAATATAGCGTTTTTTATCATCAATAATTTCTAATTCATTTTCTTTATTATCTGTATAATCTTTTCTAAAAACCATATAGCGCAAACGCTGATTTTTATCAATTAAAGGAAGCATATTAAGTTTATGTTTCCAAATCAAATCATTGGCTTCTGGCAAAGTCGTGTGTGCATCCGCATGAACCAATTTTGAAAAAGGTGTCATAAAGACTTCTGCCTTTGTATCTTCTGTCATTCGTGTAACACGATAATCACGGCTGGTTACGATACCAAGAAGTTTTCCGGTCGGCGTACCATCCTCAGTAACTGCCATGGTGGAATGACCAGTAGAATCTTTCAGTGCCAAAATTTCAGCCAGTGTCGTCGTTGGCTTAATATTCGAATCACTGTTTACAAAACCAGATTTATAAGTTTTAACACGAGCAACCATCGCCGCTTCCTCTGCAATGGACTGTGAACCATAAATAAAGGAAACACCGCCCTCTTTGGCCAATGCAATCGCCATCTTATCGTCGGAAACTGCCTGCATAATAGCAGAGGTCATTGGAATATTCATTGTGATTTTAGGTTTTTCACCTTTTTTGAATTTTACCAACGGTGTTGCCAATGAAACATTCGCTGGAACGCAGTCTGCCGAAGAATAACCCGGAACCAGTAAATATTCACCAAACGTATGAGATGCTTCACTAAAATAAAATGCCAAATTAACCCCTTCTTTTCTTTCAAAATTCTGTAGTTGCAACAAGAAATTTCTTTTACTGCTAAAAGCAAACTTCTATAGATATTGTTATATATGATAGTACGTTTTGAATATGTTTGTCAACTAAAATTATATAAATTTTATCAAAAACGAGAAAATTTAAAATAAAAACCTGATCGAATTACAGACCAGGTTTTACTTTTTACTCCGTACATACAGATCATATCTTTGTTTTGATCGTTCAAAGGTCAAGGCCCATTCATTCAGAAACTCTTCTACTGATTTTTTGCCAATCATAACTGCTTGAATCCCCTGATCCCCAGTCTGATCCAGCATAGATCGATAATCCGGTAAATACATTGGCGGTTGATAAAATTTTAAATTTGGGTTTGAAAACATCCGCAAAGCTAACTGCATATGCGGTAATTCCTGCGCCCATGGTTCTTGTAATGAATCCATATGCGTTGGAATTTGCCCAATACTTTTATTCCAATAGCTTTGACTTTTTTGCGAACACAAAAAGCTTATGAACAGCCAGGCTTCTTTTGGATGTTTGCTTGTATTAAAAATAGAATACCCGTCAATATTGCCGCCCTCTTGAATAAAATCACCATTCGTGGCTTTCGGCAGAGGCAGCGGTGCATATTCCTCCGGTTTTAAAAATTTTTGATGTTGTGAATATGATCCAATATTATGCTGCACCATAGCCACACTTCCAGTATCAAAGGCAGCGATCATTTCGCGATAACCATTTGTCACATCGCTGATTGGTGTAAATTTTTGATAAAGTGCTAAATATTTTTTTACAAACTCAACATGTTTTGGATCATTGATGCGGCACTTCCCGTTTTCATCAAAAAAATCCGTAAAGCCGGAATAAGCAAACATCATCCGCAATAATTGTATTGATGCGCCGTTACCGCCACGAATCGAAAAGCCATAACGCTGCTGGTCTTTATCCGTCAATTTTTCTACTGCAGAGAAAAACTCATCCCAAGTATCGGGAACTTTGACTTGCTTTTTCGCAAACCAATCCGGGCGATACCATAAGATCTCCATGCTCATCGTATTTGGCAGCTGATATAATTTTTTATCCAGTACCATCTCACGATTCGATTCAATAATCGCCGGTGATAGTCTGTCTTTTTCATCCCATTGTGCAAATAAAGGGTCCAAGTCCAGTAAAACTTTTTGTGACGTAAAGTCCGCCAGCCAGCTCGTTTGGACACCGCATACATCCGGAAGATCATTCGATGCAATTGCGCTATCGATTTTTTGTTTAGCAGTCTGTTTCGGCAAGCCAACATACTCAATATGGATTGTCGGATTTTGTTCTTCAAACTCTTGAATTAATTTTTTGTAATAAGGGGTTCGATCCGGACCAGCATTTTCATCCCAAAAAACAACATTCACTTTTTCTACTGCTTTAAACGGCTGTTTCATCACTGTATCATCTCTTGCGAAATGAAACGCCGTTGCCATGATACCAAACAATACACCTGCAAATAATAAACTCCAGAAAACTTTATTAAACATAGTGATTGCCGCTCCTTCGCACGATACTATAAAGTACACGCACTATTTTGACTTTTTAAAAAATTCGACAAAATCGAATCCATAACTTAGCTATATCCATCAGACCATCAAAAATCCGCTGCAAAAAACTGCAGCGGATTTTATGGGCGTAAAAACGGTTTCACATATTGCTCTATTGAAAAGATGAACAATATGTTGATTCGAAATATTTCCGTTACTGCTCTATCTGCCTATTAATGTACCATATTTTGTATGAAATGTACAGACAAATACTACACAATAAAGGATAACAATTCAAACTACGCCTGTTGGGTTTTAGCGATTGCTTGCTCTGTTTTAAGCGATAATTTCTTTTTTCTTTTCATGATAAAGCAGATCATTGTGACCAAAACAATTTTCATATTTCCAGCCAGTCAAATCCTCAACGGCTGCTTTTGTTTCTGGTGTTACATCAGCCATGCTGCCACCGTCTTTAATTCTATGAACTTCATCAACAAGAAGCTTATGCGTTTCTTTTGTGAGTTTGAGATTACGAGAAATAAACCAGATCACCACGCAGAGAACAATTGGAACCACAATCGTCATAACAAGGATACCGTCAATCGCACTTGCCGTTTGAGCACCAGCACCTTTTTCAAAACCAAAGTAAGCAAGACCAACACCAAGCAAAAAGCCTTCTGCTGCAGATGCTACTTTAGATAGAAGACCATTTACTCCCGTGAAGATGCCTTCGCGTCTTTCCATTGTTACAGCTTCGTCAATATCTGCCATGAACGGAAGCTGAAAGACAGGAATATAATCTGCGCCAGCTTTACCAACATTGTTGACAATTGCCAAAATAGTAAGCCATACGATAACCATGTTTTCTTCCATACCGATCTTCCCCTGGAAGAGAATAAAGTAGCCAACCAAAGACACCGTTACAATAACACCAACAACCTTAAATGCAGCAGGGCCACCATATTTATAGCATAGTGCAATAAATACGGCTAGGGCGATAAAGGAAATCAGCGTTGCAAAACTTGTAATAACGGACGTTGCACTCTTTGACAGCATCAGTGCATAAATTACATAGTACGTAAATACACCGGCTGCAAGATTTTTATAAATACCAATTAAAAGCATCATACCTGAATGGATACGAAATGCCCTGATTTTCATACTAGCAAAGATATCATTGATCATCTTAATAAGAACATGATGGATACTCCCCATCTTTTCAGCATAAACGATATCTTCAGGAGCTCTTTCAAATGTAAGAAAGTACACAGCAACGAGTGAAAGAGCTGTAATGAATGCATAGGACAAGCCAGTATAGAAATAAGCATCCACCGAGCCTTCACCAAAATACTGAAAAAAAGCTGCGGGGAAAAGAAGTGCTATCGTGCTGGCAAATGTACCGCAGTACTGTTTTGCCGACACAAGCTTCGTTTTTTCAGAAGCGATTTGTGTCATTTCAGCAGGAAGTGTTGGTCCCGGAACGATTACCATTGTAAAGACCATTTCATAGAGTATATTGGCAATTAAATAGAATGTGAACGTCTGACCCGAAAGCCAGAGTAGCGGATACGTGATGAGAACACCAGGAATCCCCAGCATAATAAAGAAATGCCGTCTGCCGAATTTTTTGCCAAGCCGTGTCCGGCCAAAGTTATCACTGATATAACCCATGACTGGATTTCCCACTGCATCAAGAAGGCGGGCAATTGTAAAGATCAGACCTGCCTGTATCGGGCTGATACCACAAGCGGCTGTATAAAACAACATTAAGAATGCCGATGACAATGCCTGCGTACCACCGCCAAGAAAGTTCAAACAAGCATAACCGACTACGTTCCACCATGTGACTTTTCTCGTTTTCATATTTTTCTCTCCCCTAAAATTTTATAATATATAAGTTGTATTAAATATTGTATATGGCAATCGTCAGAAATTGGGTATAGGGTTGAGTGGCGTTACCTAAGAAGCAAACGATGCCCTATACCCAATTCCTGGCAGACTGATAGACTGAATGTAATTTTTTTAATGCGTTCTCTACATTCTACGATTGCATTTTTGCCGTTAGAGTATTTCTCGTTCTGCCGCGGCCAAAACAAATGGTCCTAAACCTTTCGGTTCATTGCTGACAATGGGTTCACTCATATAATAGGCGAAGGTTCCATCCCGTTTTTCTTTGCCGCCTAACCCAGCTACCGAGCAAACTTTATTCAAATTAATCAGCCCTGCTTTCGTTTCTAAAATGAATTCCTTGACTAACCCGTCATAGGAAGCCTCTGCTGTTTCTTTTAAACCAATTGGTAAATAACCGAGTCTCACACCTTTAAGCAGTGCATACACCATCATCGAAGAGCCGGATGATTCAAGATAATTTCCCGGACGGTCGCCTTCATCAAGAATCTGGTACCACACGTGAGATTTTTTATCTTGCACTTTCAAAAGTGCCTGAATACAATCATTAAAGATTTGAATTAACTGACTGCGATGTTCATTATCTTCAGGGAAAAGTTCCAGCGTATCAGCAAGAGCCATAACATACCAGCCCATTGCTCTGCCCCAAAAATGTGGTGACAACCCCGTGTTTTTATCAGCCCATTCTTGCTGTTTCATTTCATCCCAAGCATGATATAAAAGTCCTGTTTTTGCATCCTTCAGATTTTTTTCAGCAATGATAAACTGTTTGGCAATGTCATCAAAAGCCGCACGATCATCAAAGGCTTTACTATAAGCCGCATAAAAAGCAGCTCCCATGTAAAGTCCATCTAACCAAATCTGATGTGGATACATTTCTTTATGCCAGAAAACACCTTCACTCGTCCGTGGATGTCTATCAATTTGTTTTCTAAGATTTTGCAAGGCTGCTTTATATTTTTTTTCACCGGTTTCTTGATACAAAGTTATTAAGATTTTGCCGTTATTTAAATGATCAATATTATATTCGTCTAAGCGATAGCCAGTGATTGTACCATCATCCTGAATAAAATGATCCATTGTTTTTATAATGAAATTTAAATACTTTTCCTCACCACATTGCTGCCATACTTTGGCAATGCCATCGAGTGTCAACCCATATTCATAGCCCCAATGATCTGTTAAATTTGTATTTCTTGCTATAATTGAATCTGCCATCCACTTTGCATAATTTTTCATTTTGCCACCTCATAACCTTTTCATAAATAATCTAATTTAATAGCCTGCTTCATCCGCTATGATAATAATTTTGATACGTCCTTCAAACTTAATTCCATTATGGATAATCGTTGTAAAGTTACATATCCTTTTCTTGCAATCACAATCTACACAATACCCAGTCTCCACACAAGGTGTTTCATGTTTAATCCGCTTCGAATTCATCGGTGCAATCTCTCTGATCCGTTTAAAAGCATCTTCCAAATTCTCAACAATTTTATTAACCCCGGCAACAATAATGACATTTTTCGGACCAAAAATCATCGGCGCAACACGATTGCCCGTGCAATCCGTATTGACAAGCTCACCCTGTTTCGTAATTGCATTCGTTCCAGTCAACAAAAAATCAGCAGTAAGTGATTTACGATGAATTTCTACAATATCAGGATCAAAAGGAAGATTTTGATACCGATCAAAAAAAGCATAATTCCCATTTCTTAAAACGTCTACAATCCCCATATCACTTAAAGTAGTTGAACCACCAAGAGCCACACTAGCTCCATCATCAATCATCGATACTAATTTTTCTTTTGCTTCGGCAAGATTTAATACATACGAAGCTTGAAAATGTTTTTTATTTAAAACAGCAACGATTGTTTTGGCTTTACAGATGTTTTTCCATTGTTTAATTGTCTCCATCTATAAACCACCTCCTTTCTTTCAAAATAGAATTCCATACTTATTTTTCAGCTTCTATTTTCTTCTTTTTATCATTTTTGATTGGTTTCGTTTCTTCGAAAACAATATTTTCAAAACTTGCATTTTTTAAATAATTCAACTGCATCGGTTTGGTGTTTTTAAAGAGTAAATTTGAGAAAATCAAATTTTCATGGAATGCATTTTCCAGTCCCTGCACTTCAATGGCGGCTCCGCCAGCTCCATCAATCGTACAATTTTCAATTCTGATGTTTTTGAATTGACCTGGTGTCTTCGCCTTTGGATATTCTACAACCGCATTCGGATCAGAATATCCAGACGTAAAGATAAAGGCCTGCAATCTGATATTTTTCATGGCATTATCACGGAAAATGATATTTCTGGCACCACCGCCAATTTGAGGTGCTGTCTTAGCTCGAAAACCAATGTCTGTATTTTCAATTACATTATCTTCCGCCAAAATATTTTCAATCCAGGCTGCCGTATGACTGCCAGTTACAACTGCGCCATGTCCATGGTTGAAATAATTATTGAAGATCCAGATGTTTTTCGTTGAAGGATCTTTTTGCCCTAAGCTGCCAAGCCCTGCGGCAAAGTTAACACAGTCATCGCCTGTATCAAAATAATTATTGATTACAGTCAAGCCATTGCCATGCGTAAACTCAATTCCATCACCATTATTGCAGTCAAACGTACGGAACGTAACATCGTTAATGGTTACATCATCACACTTAACATTCACTAAGGTATGATTTGCCGGATTGATCACGTGAATGCCGCCATAATAAACCTGTTTTACACCACGTAATAGAATCAAACTTGACCGTCTTGGATACGAAGATTTAAACGTTTGTCCATCTTTCATTAAAGCTTCTACCTGTGCTTTGGCCAAAATTCCGATATTCAGCACATGATTCGGATCCATTACACCAGCCTTATCTGTTTTATTTTTTGCATATAAATAAGCTGTTTGATCTGCATTCTTTTTCCAGCCATTTCCATCGATTGTTCCTTCACCAACAATACGAATTTTTTCAACAACGGGTTCTTTGCTCGTTGGTCCGGCATTGATTAAAGCGAAAAATCGTTCGTCGCTAGAATATGGGTAAAGTTTATAATGATACGTATAGTCTTGCGCATTTTCAGAGCCAAGTAACGTTGCCCCTTTGGTCACTTCCAATGTCATATTACTTTTAAGCCAAATCCCGCCCGTTTTAAACACCCCAGCCGGAACCAGCACTTTCGCCCCGGGTGTACAAGCATCAATTGTTTTTTGAATAGCCTTGGTATTCAGCGTTGTACCATCACCAACAGCCCCATACGACTCAATATTAAATATGGTCGGAACAGCTGTCGTTTTTTGTTTCACTATATTACTGTCGGCTGATTCAGTCCCTTTTGCATCGACAGCACGCACCGTAAATTTATATTCCGTAGCAGGTTTCAGCCCTGTCACAATATAGGAATGTTTCAGTATTGCCTGCGCTTTTGCATTTTCCGTATAAAATTTATCTATACTTGGCTTCGCTGCCGAGCTCTTATCCGATTGGACATTACCTAGCAGCTTATTATTCATATATATGTGATAATCCACAATAGCAGTTTGGTCTTCCGTTTTTTCCCAAACCAAAATAATGCTCTGCTCATCAACAGCTAAGGCCGGAACCTTTAAATTTTGTGGTACTGCAAGGCTTGCAGCAAATGTCACGGAACTCATTAATAGCCCTAATACCATAATCAATACGATTTGTCTGACATATTTTTTCATTCCTAATTCGCTCCTTCACGATCTTTTCAACTTGCCTCAAGCAATTGCTTAGAAGAAAAATTCAACTTGCGAACGCAACCATTTTTCGCTCGTTTTATCGGTTCCCGTCAAATCCTTACTCTGCAGCCAGCGAGTTGTCCAAAGGATATTTTTGGTTGGAACATATTTATAGATAAACTGCCAGCCTTGACGTCCAACTTTGTTATCCTTAATATCAAAGGTTGATTTGATATACGCTTGATCTTCCAAATGGACATAATCGATTTCCGTCGACCAGGAATGCGCTATTTTTTTATCTGCTGTACGATATGCCAAAGAGAAATTATAGGCTGTATTTTGATCATCTCGATCTGACTTTGCATAATCTGCTCCAAAATTCAGATTTTTCGCAATATCATGATCAAAGGCAAGTTCCCAAATATTCGTATCTTCATAACTGGCAACTGCATTCCCTTTTGGATCTTTATAGTTTTTGTTATCGGCCATTGTATGCCATAGACCCGCATAAAGATTTGTTTTTTCATCCAGTGGATAGGTTACATCCAATTGAACGTAATTGATGCCAACATTTTTTGGATTTATATAGCTTTCATTAATCCCGCGATCATCTTTGCTTACCGTTTCGCCAGTTGTATTACGTGTTGTCGAGTTATAATCCGGTTTACCATACGTTACATTGACTTTGGCCTTATTACCAAAGCTATAAACGGCACCTGTATAATATTCATTCATGACCATCCCATTGATGGCTCCGGCTTTATCACGCCCAACTTTTAATGTACCGTTACCAACTGGACCATAGATGTAGAGTCGTGACATATCAAACTGCCCGTTTGTATTTTCCTGACCACCGCGATCCTGTCCGTCACGATCGCGTGCGCCTAAGAAACGAACCAGTCCATTCCAACCGCCGCCAATCGGTGTAGTCCCTGTCAATTCATAATAATAGGATGAGTCTTTGACACCTGTACCCGTCGTGTCACCTTTGGCATTGTTATGATCTGTTTTATGATCGTAACGCACTCTGATATTTCCGTTCCATTTAAGACCATCTGTTTTGGGCGCAGCCGGAGCCGCAACGACTGGTGCGGGCGGTGTACCCCCTGGTATCCGAACATGCATATCCGTTAATTCATCTTTAAATTCCATTTCCATCTGCGTAATCTGTGTTTGCATTGCCGAATCGGCTTTTTTTACATTTGACATTGCTTTGGCTGTCATAACTGCCATTTCATAACGAGTCAGCGGGCGATCTTTATTAAAATCTCCATCTTTATACCCATCAATTAAACCATCATGAACGAGCTCCGCTACTGTTTGATAAGACCAATGCTGCATGGGAACGGTAGCAAATGGATTATCCGTTGCTGCAAATACAGCACTTTCCATCCCAAAAGCAATACAGAATGCTAAACTCATCGCCAATTTCTTTTTCATTTTTTCTATCCCCTTATATTCTTATTTTCCTTAATCACAAATTTTTAAATTAGTTTAATAGGCACAAACAATTCGCAGAATAGTCCACAACACTGCGTATGTATAAAAACGAACACCACCCAAAATCATAGTATTTTCTGGCCTATTTTTGCCAGCAGTTAAAAATGAATCCAGTTTTGTATTACGATAACGTAAACCGGTTAACCTTTAGATAAAAAAAATAAGTACATGTATAATCACCGATCCCTATCCAGGAAAAATTAACATTTTTTCTCTCCTCCCGCCCAAAATTGTATTGAACACTGTATGACGCATGCTGCAACTCTAGGATTTTTAATATATATCATCACCAGCATTTATTTCATTATAGTTCTACGTATGTTTTTAAGGAATTCAAAATATTAAGATAACTCTGCACTTTCTTTAGATATTGTAGTTTAATTTGAAATATTGTGATAATTGTTAATAGTTCCTCTTACTATGATAACAAAAATTTATGATATGATACAAAAACAGGTTGTAAAGCATAAATTGCTTTACAACCTGTTTTTAAACTCAATGGGAGAAAGACCGGTATGTTTCTTGAAACATACACTAAAATATTCTGGTGTATTATAGCCGACCATATCCGCTACTTCATAACATTTCATATCTTGGTTACGCAAAAGCTCCATTGCTTTTTGCATACGCACCTGCAATAAAAAATCAGAAAAGGTAATTTTTTTTTTCTTGTTTGAATAATGTACTTAAATAAACTGGATTAATATGGATATGACTAGCCACATCCTGCAAGGAAAGTCCCTGCTTTACATAATGTTTTTCCATATATTTCACAGCCTCACCAATGACTCCGCCTCGATGGCTTTCCCGTTTACCAGCCATAAATTCAGCCAAATCACCAACCACCGAACGAATGAGGTTGAAAATTTCACGAATTGTCTGCATTTCGTTAATCCGGATATAGTACAAAGACATGTTTTTGCGCTGCACATGTTCCCAATCGGATGCCCATTCCGCACTGCCGCGAAACAGAGAGATGACGAGCCACACCGATAAAAGACGAACATGATAGAGTGACATTTGCTTTTCCTGAATCATCACATGTTCTAAATCATCAATGGCCATGAATGCATCCTGCGCTAACCCGAGCTTTACATCGTGAACAAGTTCATTCACCTTATCTTCCGTCTGCAAACTCACAGCCTGCTGGGAAGACAGTTTAATATCAGATAAAGAATATATCTTATCTTTACCAATAAAATGCCGAAAATCAAGGAGCGACCGTGCTTCTTGGTAAGATAACCGCAAACCCAAGATTCCTTGATGGACACCACCCAAAACAATGGTTACGGTCGTTTTTAAATATCTATGTACCATCTTTTGTATTTGTTCCACTAAGTAGCGACCATTTTCCTCTGCCAATTGCACTGTCTCATTACTAGAATACAGCAGCACCAGTTCGTCCTGGTCGAGTTCAACCACACCTCCGGTTCGCTGGCTGTGCGTGACTTCTTCGCACATATTTACCACACAAAACTTGAAAGCTTTCTGCCGTTCGATAAAATCTGCCATTTCCATAGAATCTTGATGATATTCATCAATCTTAATTAAAAAAGCAATAAACGTCTGTCCCGTTAAATCGATGCCTAATGACATTGCATCCTGCCGAAGCTCTGTTTCCTCGCCATTTCCATCCATTAATTTTTTTAAAAATTCACGACGGAAAAATGGATTGGCGGCATTTATTTTTTGCTGCACACGATTTTCAGCATCCCATTCACTCGCCGCATTTCGTACTTTTTCTAATAAATTTTCCTTGTCGACCGGTTTTAACAAATAATCAAAAACATGCGCTTTTACAGCTTGCTGCGCATAACTAAAATCCGTATACCCCGTCAAAAGTATCAATTTAATGAGTGGATACCGTTCCTTAACAATTTGCGCCAATTCCAAACCATCCATAAACGGCATCTTAATATCCGATATCACAATGGTCGGATATTCTGTTTCAATCAAATTTAATCCTTGCTCGCCATCAGCCGCTTCACCAACAAGCTGAAAACCATACTGTTCCCAGGGAATAATTTTTGCCAGCCCACGGCGAATAATGCGATCATCATCAATAATCAAAATCCTATGCATTTTACGTATCCTCCAATCTTTCCATAGGAATCATAACCGTCATCACAGTCCCTATATTTAACTCACTGTCTATTTTAAGACCAGCATTGGTTCCATAATAAAGCTGTATTCTTTCATGTACACTACGAACACCCAAACCCATTTTAATGCGCCCTAATGTTTTATCTGTCAGCCCGGCCCGTACTTCTGCCAATCGTTCTGGTGTCATACCCAAGCCATTATCCTCTACCTCAAAATACAAGAAGCCATCCTTGGTATACCCAGTAACCTTAATCCAGCCAATACCGCGTTTCTGTTTAATACCATGATAAATGGCATTTTCCACCAAAGGCTGCAACGTTAATTTGACAATGCTATAAGGAAAAAGCTTCGAATCTACATTAATTTCATAAGAAAAAACATCACCATAACGCATCTCTTGAATAAATAAATAATTGCGAATATGCGATAGCTCTTCTTCAACCGTAATAATTTCTTTGCCGCAACTGATACTACTGCGAAAGAAATTCGCCAAAGCCGTTACCATAGCACTTGCATCTTTAGTTAACCCCATATCGCATAATCCTTGAATCGAATAAAGTGTATTATATAAAAAATGCGGATGAATCTGTGTCTGCATCACCGAAAATTCTAACTGTCGTTTACTTTCCTGTTCCGCTTTAATCTGCTCCAGCAAAACTTTAACCCGCTGCACCAAATCCTGAACCCCTTGATCCAGTACACCAATTTCATTAATGGAATGGATACTCGAAACAAATTCAAGATTATCACCTTTTATGCTCTTCATATGATCCGCTAATAAAGAAATCGGTTTTGTAATATAACCAGCCAGTATATTCGTCAACCCCACCGCAATAAGAATCAACAAAATAATAATGAATACTGTAATATATTTGATATATTTCACATTATCCAGTATCTCAGCCTGCGTAAAAACAGCCGCTAATTTCCACTGATTACTGGGAATCGTCTCATAAATAGCTACCAGATTTTCTCCTTGCGTATTTTTAAATTCAATTCTTCCGGATTTTTCTTTCGTTTGCTGCAAATTTTGAATTACATCCGGCGTCATTTGATAAGCACTGTCCGTTTTTTTGAAAGTCAAGATTCCCTCCTTATTGATTAATACTAAATAACCACTTTTACTTAGTAAGGAGCGACTAAAAACTTTTTCAAAAAAATCATGCCGGAAACTAAATAAAATAATTCCATTGATCTTTGCATTGCCACGGCCAAAAAGTTTGAAAAGGCTTACATTTTCTTCTCGATTTGCATCTGACGGATTCGAATTGCGCCAATATATATCATAAGGATTGTCTTTATATTGATCCCGATATTGTTTATAGCTAAAAGGGGTTACAATATTTGGATCATCACCACGGAAAAAAATAAACTTATTATTATGAAAGTTAAGATAAATCGAATCAATCATCGTCCCATTCAGTGATCGAATCGTATTAACATGAGACTGCACTCGTATGTAATCCTCCGGGCTGATATCCTTAGGGTCCTTATTGATCACAGACAACACATCCGGATCATTGGAAAGTTCTATCAGCTGTTGCAGGACATCAGCAAAGCGGTTATCCAGATAATTTCCTGTTTGAAAAACAATCGTCTGCACATTACTATATGCATTGTCCTCAATTTGCTGCGCTGCCAGCCAATATGAAATCGTACCTGTCATAAAGATAAATAAAATAATAATCGGTATGTAAAAACTCAGAATTGTTGATTTCAACGAATATAACATTTTCTGTGCAACCTTAGCATGCAGCCAATTCGTCAAATTTTTAAATTTATTCAAGCTGCACCTCATTTCAGAAAAACAAAACCATCTCTACCTATTATATGCATAGAGATGGTTTTATTCAATCTTTTTATACAACCATGATTCGACTCCCTGCGACTTTTTTAGCCGCTAAAAGAATCTAAAAAACTTGCATTTAGATATACTGAATGTATTTCGCATAATCCTTAAAAATCAAATGCGTTGGCGAAGTACCCTCTTCGATCTCAGGGATACGAGACTGCGCTTTATAAAAGCGGTTATCGACCCGATCATCATTACCACACCAACCAATCAAATAATCATATACATTTTTCGCATTTTCAACCTACCTTTTTCTAGAAAACCATGGGGATGTTTTTTGTCGTCTTTTTCTATATATTTACATTTTTTACAGCGTAAAAATAGACGGCTGAAACCATATTAGTTAGCGGTTCAGTCGCCTTATAAAAATCTAACGATGTGATAAACATCTCAATTGCCGTGCATTTTCTTACAAAAATCAAACAGTTCCATACTTCAAGCGTTACAAGAGTTCTTGATGTCGACATAAAATCAACAAAACTTACATTTTATATTTATTTAAAAAATTAATTTTACACAATTATAAATCTTTTGTCCTATGTTTTCAAGTGAGCACAAGAAAAAAATACCATTTAACCTTTTTCACGAATAATATTATATAACAAAGGTTGCATATATTAAAACACTAGCGCCTTATTATTTACTTATAAATTACAATCAGAATTCATTAATGTTGGTGCATTTTTATCCCCTTCCGAAAGAATGGGGTTTAAAATATTAAACGCGATATTAAGGTCACGATCTGCATATGTGACCGTTCGTGATAACGCTGCATCAAAATAATTATCAATTTGCATCACAACTTGAGTCTCATCCTCTAAAGATAGAAAAGCGTGTCCAAAGCCTGCGGGGATATATATTTGCTTTCGGTTTTGAGCCGATAATTCGACAGAAACCCACTTTTTATAAGTAGCTGAATTTCGTCTTAAATCTACTGCAAAGTCAAACCCACGTCCTTTAATACAGAATAACAGTTTGTTTTGCACTCTGGGATGATTTTGAAAATGAATTCCATATAATGTTCCTTTTTTTGAAGGACAATTTAAAATTTCTTCAACAAATTCCGTATAAATGCCAACTTCTTCTAATTGTCTTTTGGAAAAAAGTCGATAACCAATCCCCCTATTGTCTTCTTTTGTATCATAATTTAAAACACATACTTCTTTTAAATCCAAATGTGTCAAATGTATCATACTGCCCCGCCTCCTTTTCTGAATTACAAATTTGCGAAACTACCACCTGTATCAACAATCATAAATTTACATGCATTTCCCCACAACGCAAAAATAGACGGCTGGAGCTATACTATCTAGCCATTCAGTCGCCTTATAAAAATCTTACGATATAGTAAATTTTGTTTATTCCAACGGATTTTATCTATTTGCCAAACATCTTCCATTTCGTCACTTCTTTTCGTATCGATTGCCGTGCATTTTCTTACAAAAACCGAACAGTCCCATACTTCAAGCGTTACAAGAATTCTTGATGTCGACATAAAAATCAGCAAAACTTACATTTTTAAATGTATTCAAAAATATTCAACTACCGTATAATTTAAAAGCTTTCATCTCGTGATTGCAAGATAAAAATAACCTGCTTTTTCTCGAACCAAATTTTTTTTCTTTTTTATCCAACGAGCGCTAATGCCATAAAATTATTCATCATATGCATCATAATACACGGCCATAAGGAATTTGATTTTCGAAACAACCACCCCTGTAAGAGTGAAAAGCCAAAAATAAACGTGCTCAGCTGTGACCAAGCGACCACAGTATGTGCAATTTTATCGGCATTCATATACCAAATAGGAAAATGAATACTTACGAACAAGAAGCTCACGAACAAATTTGCTTTCCAAAAGGAAAATCTCGCCTTTATTTTTTGCAAGAAATATCCCCGAAATAATGTTTCTTCAACTAATCCAGCCATAAATACTGTATTCAACCACTGTGTAAAAGTAAGCCACGGAGAAAATACCAGACTGGAATAAAATAGAATATGCATAAGGATATTATAGCTTGCAATAAAGCTAATACCCAATGTGCTCCATAATATGGCCGCATTTTTACTGGAATTCAGCTTTAAATATGCAAATATCGGAGTTTTTTCAGCCTTCAATATAGCAATAACTGGCAATAGCCAGACCGTTATTTTCCAAATTGGGTCAAACACATCACTGAAAATGACTCCCTTCATTTTCAACAAAGGAAAAAGAACAATTTCTGAAAACGCCCAAGTCATATAAAAGAAAACAATATGCTTTAAGAGACTGTACCGATTACTTATTTCTACAAATTTCAATTCCGATTCCTCTCTGGTCTTGTATTGTCACACCTGATATATGACTCACCGGGACTGTTTTGTTGAGTTTGCTAGACTTATACATTTCACAGTTATTAGTTTTTACATATAAATACAAAATTCCTGCAAATTGTTAAAATATTTTGCAGGAATGCCGTCGCTTCTCTATTTTCAGCTTTTATTACAACCATTTTTCGCCGTTACCAATGATACTTCGCTTCCTGTCTAATATTAAACGTCAAAAAAAGGTTATTTGTCTATTATTGTAAAAATTGAATTTACATGGTAGAGGCGAGCCGTGGCCCTACACCCCCACCTTTTTAACTATGTCAAAGTCATCGATTGATCATTGTTCCATAACATGGCATCAATGGCAGCACGAATATCCACTACTAAAGAACACTGGCTTATTTTCTCGCTTTGTTTTTTCAAATGCTTCATCGCACCAAGGATACCAATCTACTGGATTATAGGCATGTTGGAGAAGATACGGGCTCTTTTCCTTTATCAAACGATTAGGCTTTTTGTCCACGAAATCACCCCTATGTATTAGTTACATTACATGGCACGTTCATGATTATTATATACAAAAAAGTATCAGCAGTACGCCAATACTTTTATTAAAAAATTTACCCCCTTAGAGGCTTTTCTGTTTATGGCATAATGAAATAGGACAAAGTTGCAAATAAAAATCCCCACTTATGCAAAACAGAATTCCTCAAAAATGCAAAAAGCCATTGCGAACAAGAACCAAATAACCTACCCTTATTAGGTGACAAAACACTAACGGGGGAGGACTGGAGGATGCTCACAATGACCCAAATTGATTATATCAGAAAAGCGTTCTTTGAGGAAGGTCTCAATATTTCACAAATTGCAAAAACCTTTTCTTGTGATCGCAAAACGGTGCGCAAGTATTTGGCAATCGAAGATTTCAATCAACCATTCCCTAAAGCAAAACGCGTAACCGAACAACCAAAATTGGATTCTT
>NZ_FNZK01000011.1 GCF_900109225.1 Propionispira arboris | reverse complement strand
TGTTAATCTGTGATGAATGGGGTTATGTGCCATTGGACAGAGAAGCTGCACAATTGCTGTTTCAAGTTATTTCCGACAGCTATGAGCGCAGGAACGTTGTTTTGACAACCAATCTTGAGTTCAGCCGCTGGGTGAGTATTTTTTATGATGAACAAATGACCGCAGCCATAATTGATCGGCTGGTACACCATAGTTATCTCTTGCTTTACGATGGCCCTAGCAACCGCATGCGCGATTCGCTTATGCGGCAAGATGGATAAAATTCCCCACCCATATAGGTGAGGAAAAACTTTTGCAAAAGTGAGGAATTTTCACTTGCAAAATACAGCGATTCGAACGCGGGACCCACGGCTTAGAAGTTTTTCGGCTATAATTTCATTGGTAATAACAGGCTTATATATATGGAAGCTGCGTAAAATTCAGTAACATTCTTCTATATAATAGCCTTCTATTCACCTCATATGATCGTGTATTGGTAGACAAATTGGTCAACACACAAATGCAATTAGCTGTCTGTATTGATGTTTCCACTGGTAGTTAAATGATCTTTTCCTTTACTAGGAATAAATTAAAAATCAACCCTTGGGTTTAGGTAAAAACATTAAGAATAGGGCTACGACTTTTAACTCTTACATCTTAGACGCTTAAACTATCGACCACTGTCATCTATTTTAAAGCTTTTAGTTTTTTACGAATTTTTTGCATATGTCTTTTGGTACCACGCTCAATATTTTCATTTCCACTAAAAACCTTTTTAGCTCTATTAATATATGTTAAAAAATTGCCGCTGTGTTTATTATCCATTTCTTGAGTAGACTTATCAATCTTCGCGCCACGTTCTGAATATCCCAAATACAATCTTTTGCAACTGATTTTATTTCCATTGGAGGACACACCACGATTCTGAATTATTGTTTCAAGCTTTCGGTACATACGATAATAATATTTTGAAAGCGTTTTGTCTCTTACAGTTACAGTTTTTCCATCAAAAGTAAAGCCCAAATAATCCAAAAAATCTTTTCCCTTTTCGCCGTTTATTATAAATTTATCATTACAGTTATGCAAAACATTTGTCGTATACTCAAAAATTTGCGTTTTCTTTGATTCTAACTGCAAATCAGGAATTGCATTTATAAATTGACAAATAAAGTCATACTGTTTTTGAAATACTTTATCATTCCCCATTGGCAGTACAATAATAAAATCATCACTATAACGCATGTATAGACCTGATTGTGATTTTACATAATCATTGACTTGTTTATCAAACTCCAACATATACACATTTGCTAATACAGCACTAATAGCCGACCCTTGTGGAATACCCTTGCTTCTTTTTTTACCAGGGCTTAAAAATTGATGTTTATTGTCTTTAAATTGACGGAGAGTAAGAATTGTTTCTTTTTGATTTAATGACCGTCTGCCCTTGATTGTATTTTCCATTTTGTTTAGTAAAAGCAAATCGCTTAAATTCCATTCAGAATATTGAGTAATATTTTTAAATACAGCATAATAATCATCAGGTAACTCTTCACATGTGAGTAAACTGCAAATCTGTTTTTTTAAATATTTATGATTTAACGAATCAAAAAAATTCGTAAAATCGCCAACAAAGATATAACATGACTTTTGATTCCTGATAAAATCTATTGCTTGCTTGGCAAAATGTATATTATTTTTTTTTAAGTTATTTCTATAAGCAACAGCCACTTCTACGATACCATCGTCACTAGTCCGCTGATTGTATATTTCATTTAATAAACATGCGTAATATTGATAAATACATCTGTCAATATGCGCAGAATAACATAATTTACGTTTCTTTGATTTTACACCTTTATTTTTATTGTATTTGGTATAGTCCTTATCATAACAAATAAAAGGATAAAAATGGTGCTGAATAATTTTTTGAGGATTCGTTACATAGTCCCAAGCCGTTTTCATAGATATTCTACCGTCAAAATGAGCATAATGTTTTAACGGAATACTTTTTAATTGCTGTTTCATTTCTTTATTCATCGCAAAGCCTCCATAAATGCGCAATACCCACCAGCATGGAGGGTAGCATTCCTCAGCTGGCAGGTATACAAAAAAACATGGCATTCAGTTTTTAGTAAAGATTAAGCTGGATACCAGCTACCCGAAAAATCGCTCTAATTATAGGCTATGTTATAATAACCTGGGAGGAATGTCAAATCGACAGCATCAGAATCACTTTAATAGCAATCATGATATTGTTGTTAGTATATCCGCAGACTCGAAAGTTCTTGACGACTTTCTTGCAAGAATTTCTTCAAGAACTTGTCATCGAACACTTGACAACAATCTCCTGCTCCTATGTCTAATTCCATAGGACATTTTCATTTTACCATTTTAAATATTAACTTACAAGTTTTAATATATATTGTCCCTTAAATGGGTTTACTTACAATTCGCTTATATAAATTTGGATTTATTTTATCAGTCACAATGATTAGATTGTAGGTTCAATCCCATCATCAACTCCAGTGTTATCAATACTTCCAAGGTTTTTCGAGGCTTTTTTTGTTTAAAATTAGCTTTATCCTTAAAAAAATATTATGATTTTTCACATTTCATATATAACATGACTTAATCAACAAATTATATTTTTTTGCATATATCTAACTACAAGCTATGAAATTAAAATTCTAAAACATTAAGGATAACATACTTCGTGAATTCTGCACTAGTATATGCTGCATAAGATTGATAGTCATTGTTTTTTTGCGAATCAGCATAATCACTTATAGATTTTATGCAAATAGGAATTGTTGTTTTTTTAACTGTAGATTGCACCGCAAAAAACACTCCATAAGATTCCATATCTAATCCACAAGTTTTTCTTGAATGCTTTAAAATTTGCTCATTTACAATATCTTTACTAGCTATTACTGCTGCTCCACAAGCTAATGGACCTTGTACAATGTTTAAATCCCATTTAGGTGGGCTGTTCCACTGCTTTTTGATTTTACACAAAATATCAGTATAATCATTTCTCAGTTTTTCTTTTACTCCAGTATCCAGCGCAATGTATTTAGGATCCGGTGAAAAAGTGACCTTTCCATCGTTCTCAATATACTTCCCACCACTATAATTCCAAACAACATCTGGAATTATTATATCCCCAAAATTATTTGATTGATCAATACCTGCTGCGATTCCCGCCATTATAACATATTTAGGGTTAAACTTATAAAGTACTTTTGAGGCTAACGTAGCTGCTGCTGCTATTCCCATTTCAGTTTGTTGTACTAAAACCACATCAATTTTATCATTCAATTTGGTTTTATAGTATGTACTAGTATCATCATCAACATATAATACTTGCCATTGAGAAGAAATCTTCTTAACTGCTTGGAATTCAATGTCCACAGCCGTAATTATTACACACTCACACATATATGTCTTATTCTTTTCTTCAAAAGCCAATATATATTTTACTTTATCATTTAATACTTCTTTCCATTCTAAAGAAGATTCATCATATTTTAGCATTAAAAATGCTTTATTAAAAGGCACTTGTTTTTTTAAGTCTTCATATGCCGTCAAAATTACTATTTCTCTTGGTTTCTTATATCTATGCACACCTATTATTTCATTAATAAAGTCACAGCCAGCATTATCTTTAGGCTCTTCTCCTACAGCATCTGGCATATTCAAGTCCAAAATCATTAAATCAAAAGTTTCTTTAATTAGACTTTTTTTTGCATAACTTACATCAATTGCATATACAATATCCTCTTTAGAAATACCTTCAATTGATTGCAAAAGTTTCCCTATCTCTTTTAGTTTTTGTGTTTCATCATCTACTAGTAATATTCTCATCATGCACCTTCTTTATATAGTTAATTAAAATTTGATGCCATTCTAATGAAGATGAGTCGTATTGAACTATTCCTAAATACTGATTCCCAAATTCATTCTTTATATCTTTATCAAGTTGCTTAATGTTAACCTGCTTATCATTTTTCCCCAAAACATCAAATGCTGTAATAACAATAACTGCCGTTTTGTTCCCAATTCGATCCATTTCTTTCATTATATCAATACCAGCAAAAGTTTCAAAATCATTATCTTCATCACTATCATATTTAACATCATATAATGGTAAACTCATATCGATCAAAATTACATCATAACAATTTTTTTTAATCGCAATAATTCCTGTCGTATAAGACATTTTTATGCATACATCTACATCGTTTAAATAATTTGTGATAGCCATTTTGACCTGATTAGCTTTATCTAATTCATCTTCTATATATAATATCTTCAAGACTATCATCTACTCCTTTATTTTTATATTTTATGTATCAAATTCTCAATACATAAGTATATTTTTATTTCAAATTCTCTATTATCTATGAAACAACGTATCGCATATTGTATTCCTAAATCATAACTTAATGTCTTCTTTATTTTTCTTAAACCAGTCCCCCCCTCAATTTGTGTGTATTGACTTATATTATTTTCACTACCAGCCTTTTCTTCCAATACTTCTCTTACTTTTTTTTCAAGATTATTACTATCTATTTCTTTTGAAAAATTATTTTTCATTTTTATTACTAAATATTTTTCATTAAACTCTGTATTATTAGGAGCTACCTCATGTAATTCTTTCTTATCATCTTCTGTAATTTCATCAGACATGCTGACTTCTATTTTTAAATTATTCAAATCATCAAACCCGTTATGTTCCATTACATTATTAAATAGTATCATCATTATATCAATAAAATAAGCGAAATATACCCCCGAAAACTTCATTTTACATTCAATATTATTTTTAAAATTTATATTTTCTGTATTACTATACAAATTCCTTAAAATTTTTGTAGATATCATCATTAATTCGCTCATTGTAAAATCTTGATACTCTACATCATCTTTATAAAAAACATTTGAAAACTCTTGAATTGCCCCTTCCACCTTTGGTTTTACCAAGGTTATGTTATTAGTAATTTCTTCTACTATTTTTTTGATTGTACTGTCCTGCATTTTTTTTATATTTAATTCAAGTTGTTTTAAAATATCCATATAATATTTTAGAACTTCATCATTTAATCTACACCGTATTTTTTCTAATATACTATCAGTGTGACTCCAAATATAATTTATTACAGAGTCAAACAACATATCAAAAGTTTTTCCACCTTCTTTTTCAAAATCATTTACATAAATTGTCAACTCATTAAGAATATTTGAATAATCAAACATTCCTGATTCATTTGGATACAGTTTTATTTGTATCCATTCTGTTTTTATCTCAGATACTTTCCTCTCTATTTTTAAAGTAAACTCGGATAAAGATTTTTTTAAAATACGATAATCTTTTTCTTGTGTCTCATTAATTTTAGAATCCCAGTATTGACTAACATTATATTTTTTATTTTCTCCTGTAGAAGAAACTAATAACAAATTTTTTTGTCTAAACATTTTAGTTAATTGTGTATCACAATAGCCATGTCTTATACGAGAACTCAAATATGTATTCATCCCATATTTTTCATTTCTTAAAAATTCTTCTAATATTTTACTTAGAATACCTCTTAAAACAATGACTTTTTGAGCATACTGTGGTTTTTCACCCATACTTTTATTTATATTCGATACAATATTATTAAGTAATTGTACAGATGTTTTCCCTTCTATATCCATTTCACTTATATCATTTTGAAAAGATTTCATCGCAATATATTTATTAAAATTTTCTTTCAAAACATCTTCATTGGCTAATTTAATTTTTTTAACATCCGCAAATATTTTTCTATTACTAATTTGCTTCGTTCTTTCATTAACTTCCCGTCTTGTAGTAATATCATTAATCTCGCCAAGATACATTTTTTTATTTTGTTTATCAATTTCGCATAGTATTCTTAAAATTTTTATTCGACACTCCATAGCCTCTTTACTATTTGTAGCTAATCTAACCTCCCGCTTTATTGCATATTCAGTGCATATATTATTTAAAAAGAAAATTAATTTATTTACATTTGTTGTATTTTCTTTTTTTATTATATCCTCCACATTATCTATGTTGTAAAAGTCCAAATAATTAGAAAGTACTATTCTTTGTAGCTTCAAATCCATTTTTTGATACAGATACACATAAATAGGATAAGATATATTTCCATCTAAATTTACATTTCCCCCCATGTTTTTTTTGTCTATCATTAAAGATAAATTGCATCTTTTTATGATATTTTTATTATAAAAATAAGAGTTAACGATCAACTCACCCGCACTTTCCAACTTGTTACTTGACACATATGCTAAATATAAATATTTAATTATTTTCTCCATTTCATAATCACTAGTATACAACTTTTTCTCAATTAATTTTTCTAAAAAACTTATTGCTATTTCAGATTCATTATTTTTTATATAGTATCTTGACTTATAAATTTCATTTCTAAATTCCGAACAAAATTCGTTTTCCCATTCTTTAAATCCATTTATTTTTTTATATAAATCTACTGTTTTCTTGCAATGAAGCAAAAAGATTTTCAAGTATTCTTTTCTTTCTTCATCTGAGTTCAAAATAAAAATAAAATTTGGGGTCAAATTTATGTCACTTATTAAAGACAGTTTTTGCTTTTTCACATCAGTCACAAAATTAGTTTTCCTATCTATGAATCCTAATAATTTATATTTCCATGATGTATCTTTATATATTTTTAAATAAAGATTCAAGTTCTTCAATGAAAACTCATACGATTCATTTATTGAGTAAACATTGTATATATCATGTAATATTTTTATATTACATGGAATTTCATTCTTACTGTTAATACATGATTTTATTAATAATATTAAAATTTGAAAATCATATATTCCGTTAGATTTAACGTCCTCATTTATTAAATCAATAACCTTATTATAGTGACACAATGTATATTCTTCTATAATAAGACATAATTTAGTTGCAACAAAATCCTCTAATTGATTTGCAGAAAAATTTAATCTAATATTCATATTGGATATATGTGTATCTTGTAACTTCGCCATCCCCAAAACAAATGATTTTCCGATTTCAGAAACCTTTTCATTGACGCACATACATTGTAATAATTCTACATAACTATTATACAGATCTACAATAGACATTTGGGCATCTAACTGTAAAATAAAACACATATCTTTTAAACTTAAATCTATTCTATCTAAACCTATCTTAAATAAAAAATAGTTTTTTATTGAAACCTGTGTGCTACTTTCATTTAATACTTTTACAAAGTTTTTTATATGCTCTTGATAATTTATAAAACTCATATTGCGTTCTGCTCTATAACTTGAAAATATTAATAATATCCTCGCAAATTCATTAGGTTGAATACCCGAAAAAAAAGATTCTAATTCTTTTTTATTTTCTTCTAATCCTCCTATAGATTCTGCTAGTAACAATTTTTGTCCACAACTCCATATAGATATTCCACAGTTTTTCTCAATTTCTACTAATATCGTATAAGCATCAGAATATTTTTCTGAAAAAACCTCACGTTCATACAATTTCTTTAATTTAATGTATTTTTCTAATCTCTCAGTAAATCCACATAATAATGTTACACAAAGTTTTTCAATATTTTCATATTCACTTAGTTCATTGAATTGCAACTCATAAGTAAGTAAATCTTTAATATTTTGTGAAAAGAAAAATCTATTAATATTGTTTTTAATTATTTTATTCTTATTAAAAAACAGTACACTTTCTTCCATTTTTTCTTTATTATCCCTAAGCAAAATAGAAAACATTGCATATTTTTGTTTTTCCCATGTATATTTAGAAAGATTATGTTCAAGATTTTTTAATGCTTTTCTCCTTGTACATCTATTCATATATTTTTATCCCTCTCGATTTTAATAAGATTGATTCCCATGTAAAAATCATCCAATTTTTTATATCACTTAACATGTAATGTAATACCGTTGGGGGCTTTATTTGAAATTAATATGGTCTCATTTAAAATTTTACTTACCTCTCTTACCTTCTCTATAGTTTGCTCTTTTTTAAAATTAGTTGCAACTAGATTTTTAGTAAACTGACTGATTTGTTTTACTATTTTCTCATTAGAATTATTATATATACTAATTTTTTTCTTCGCCCTGCTTATATCTACATAATAATTATTACGACTATTTAGTTGTTTTTGTGTAAAATCAATATTAATAATAGCTCGATCTACTGTCACGCCTTGCGCCTTATGAGTCGTCATTGCATATCCATGATCAAAATGATTATATTCCATTGTATTAATTTTGATTGCTATATTATTAGTTTCTACAACAAGTCGACATTCACTAGTATTTATTACTTTTCCCATCTGTCCATTCATCACGCCTAATTTGTAATCATTCTTAAAAAACATAATTTTATCACCTATCGAAAAATTACGTTTACATTCATCAGATTTTCCCGTTTGAATCTTATATTCAAGTCCCTCTCCCAACCTTCCATTTTTTATAAGTGCTGCCCGGATAGAATCATTAATAGCAATTCTATCCTTGTTTTTTGCTGTTAATACAATCGTATTTTTTTGTTCTGCTGGCGATAATTCTACATATTCTTTCGTTATTGCCTTAAATCTCTTTGATGTCGACGGTATTTCAAAAGTATGATCTGCAACAAGTTCTAAACTTTTATGAATATCACCTGTTACAGATTCTTTTACAGCCTGTAATAGTGTTTCATTCTTTTGCCGTCGGATATCAGAAAGATAGCATGTACTAATTTGACCAGATTGCACTAAATTTGAATAACTGTTTCCTGCTCCAACTGGTGCAAGTTGCTGATAATCACCAACAAGGACAACTTTTGCATTTTTAGCTTTAGCCGCGGTCTGCAAATGTACCATAATATTATTATCAGTCAAGCCAGCTTCATCAATCACCCAAATTTCCGGCTTTTTACCCGAGAGAAGTCCTTCAAAATCCCAAGTTTTCTTCTGGGAAAAGTCTTCATCTTTTATAGCGTTTCCGGCTTCTTTTTCTAATTTATTTAAAAGAGAATGAATGGTCGTGCTTTTTATCTTTGCCTCGAATTGTAACCCTTCCGCAGCTTTTCCCGTAAAGCTTGCGCCAATAACGTTATAACCGTTTTTCTCAAGAACTTCACGGGTTGCATTGAGCAGATATGTTTTTCCTGTTCCAGCAAGTCCCTGAACGGCTGAAAAACGATCTCTTGATGTTGCGATATGCAAAACTGCTTCTGTTTGCTCTTTTGATAATGTTAAACCCTGTTCTTGTGAAATATGAATTAGGTCACTTTTTACCTTTTCTGCTAAGAGTGCCTTCATTTTCCCTTGTGATTGTACTATATTTTGCGTTATTTGCAGTTCTGCTGCCTGATTTTCCGGTGAAGTATAGTAGATATCCTCTCCGTTTGATATAGGCTTGCCAAGGCAAATCAAATAGCTCTTATTCAATTGTGTTTCAAAATCGATTCTTTCCATTCCAGCAATACAGCCTTCTGCTAAAACAGCTCGTTCAAGCTCTCGTTTCGAAAAAGCATATTGATGTTCAGATAGTCGATTGACCGCCTGATCAAAAGCATTCCGCTTATCTTCTTTGACGACTTTTATTGGCTCATTTACTTTTTCAACTTGAATACCACCAGCTTGCAAAATGCTTTCTCTCCACGATTCAGTCAATTCGCCTAAGTTTCTATGTTCTTTCGCTTTTCTACTTAACAGTGCCGCTCTTGAAGCGTTTACCGCATCACCTACATTCCATGATTTAAGCTGCTGCAAAATTTCCTGCCGCCTAGTAGAAAATCGCTCCAGCATTTCCTGTTCAACACCTTTAATCTCAAAAAATCCTTTTTCATGATCAGTTATTTCAAGGGAATATCCTTTTTTCTGCAAATTTTTAGCAAGTTGATTTCTATAAAGTTGACCATAAAGTATTTTATTTTGATATATGGATTCATTGGAAACAGCATAGATTTTTTCGTTATACATGGTCTTATTTAATATAACCGCATGAGTGTGTAGCTGCATATCACTGTTTCTACTGACGTAATGATTAAATTTGCCGCAAGCCATATTTCCCGTTTGAATTGTTTCGGTAATACTATTTTTTGTTATACGCGCGGCAATTTCATTTGCCTCAATTTCATGCAGAATTTTTTCAACTGCTTTATTATGGCAAGTAAGCATATCTTTTTTCATCTCTTCGTTCATGACCATAGCGACACTTACAGATTTTGGCGCGGAAAAAGTAAGATCAAAACCCGCTCGTTTCGGATTTTGCAAAACAAGTTCATTGAACTGCTCTGGCTCAAGAGAATGAATAGGCAAGGCAAGCTGTTTGCACAGCCTGCCTTGCCATCGATCACCGTCCTGCATATCCCGCGCATAATATCCATCTTTTTCATAATATGAGCTTGCCATTTTTGCAGTTACATTGCTGATAGATAACATGTTCCCGTCTCCTTAAATTTTAAATTCGCGAAGTTTCACACTTGTTTCCGGTAAATTGATCTGATTATTTTCTTCAACATCTTGCTCTATCTGCTTGTCTTCAAATAAAGAAGCAAATTTCCTTGGAATAAATGCCGGATTTTTATTCTCCATGTATTTTTGAGGTATTTTTAACTTTGTAATATCATATTCAGAAATACGGCAATATGCCGTGCCTACGGGTAACTGTTGCAATTCTTCCGGCATAACTAGATACTCTGTGTGTTCTTGTTCATTATTGCTTTTATTAGCAGTATCTTCTTTTACGTTGATACTATGATTTTCAGCTTTTCTCTTAACTTGTTGTTTGCCTATACCATCAGCAATATCTCTAGCTGTTTTGGGGTCATTCAATCGAAAATAGAAATTGGTATTAAAATTGTTAATAAACGTTTGTAAGTTATCTTTCCCATATTTTTCAGCAATTTGTCCAAAATCCTGCGACGCACAAATAAGACTCACTCCTTTACTTCTTCCTACGGTTTCTAACGGAATTAAAGAATCCATTTTATCCAAAGTGCCAATCTCATCAAGAATAAAATACACTCTACGGTGCAAATCATCCGGCAAACTAAGCATTGTCCTGCACATTAAATCCATAATCATGGTCATAAGCGGGGCAAAGGCTTTACTATACTCTGCAATATTCAATAAAAACACATTCTGCCTTGTTGGCTTGCTTGCCCATGCCCGAAAGCTAAAGTCCCCATCCAATCCGCGTAAATTCTTAAAAAAAGCAATTTGCTGCATTAAGGTAGCTAAAACAGATGCAGTCGTCTCACCGCCATCTGCGGACAAGAATTTCAATGCATCTCGCTCTCCGTCTGGCAATGTTTTTATTGCTTTTACAATGGTATCTCTGTCTGCACTGAAAAAATTCCACAATGCATCATTCGTGGTTTTCTTATTCCGAACTAAATAAAGTAATCCGGCTCGAAAAATGGTTGATGCGCTATCATAGAAGAAAACATTTGTTTTGGATGGCGCTAAAAATAATGCTTTACTTATAGCATCTAATTCAGGTTCTGTCGTAAATTCCTGGAAAACAGACCAACCAACACAACGATTATCAAAAGGATTAAAAATCACATCACCTGCTTGGTAATGTTTTTGCACGAATTCACCCTTGATATCATAAAACAATATTTTAGGAGGCAGCTCACTCACAGAATTTGCTTGCTTCTTTTTTATTTGCTCAATCATTTGATTAATTAAAACACCTTTTCCTGTTCCAGTTGTGCCTAAAATCAATATATGTTTCGTTACCATATCATCTGGGATAATTGTTGTACCAATTCTTATTCCACTGCCTTTTGATTGCGCTTGCCAATATCCATCAAATTTCTTTTGCGAGATAATTTTGCTACCTCGCATGTATTCTTCAATCGGACGGCTTTTCGATTTATCTATAAAGTACCATATATACAACAAAGACAATATGTACGAGAAAAAGCTACATTTCAACAACAAAACAACATGTTCATATTTGCCACCAGAAGTAAAGTTTGCTAGTTCCTGATACCAATTTCCCGGCAGTTGCATCGTTTTCTCAGATATTCGATTATCAAAAGCACTTGCATATTGTCGTAACTGTGGTTCAACGTCTAATGCCTCCATGCTTGGTTCCGGATTATCTGGATAGGCATATGCCATAAAATACTTGATCGTTACTTTATAATTGATTGTTTCTCCCGATAACGTATAAAAATTTGTAAAGTACATCATACAACCACAAAAGAAAATTTGCAAAATCACACCAATTTGTAATCCTCGCCCTATTAGCTGCACCATTTTTTTTAAATCAAATACAAATTCATTTTCAGCTTCGTAATTTGCCATTTATCAACAACTCCCTTTATTGTTCCGTCACATATTTTTCAATTTGTTCTATTATATTTTCTGCATCGGTAGTGCCTATTGTTTTTACCAATAACTGATAAATTATTTGATTCGTGATCAAGCCTTGCTTTTGTAATGCTTCTATCTTTTGATTTATATTTGCATAAAAATCTATCTTATTTTGTATACTCCCATCGGCAAAAAGCAATTCACGAACGAATGCTGAAAGATTTTTATTATTCGATGCAGCCATTTTTTCCAAACGTTCTTTTTCTGCATAGCTCATCCTAAAAGTAAATCTTTCCATTTTAAATCACCTCGTTTAACACATCAACCATCATATTTATATGCGAGTCATTTTCAATATTCAAGCGCACTTCATACTCATTGCCATATTTTATAATGACTTTATCCTCTTCAATTTTTGTCTCACACAAAATAAGCTCTATGTCTTCTAGCCCTTTAATCTCTCGTAATGCTGATGTCATATGTTTTAATATCGATATTCGGATTTCTGTTTGACGCCTAAGATCAGACCTAAGATCCTTACATAAGCGTTGCATAGCTTCCTCTTCTGTCATAATATAGCAATCCTTTCTCTGCTAATTTAGCAGACATATTTTTTCTTAATTTACAAGGCTCCTATCATTTTCCGTCTGCCAACGTCTGACATTTGGCAGACAGAAAAATCCAGTGATAGCGCAGATTTAAAACAATTATAAATTGTGTCAGGTGTGATACTTAATTATACGCAGTATGATTAAGTATCGAGTAATAGAGCAGTACTTTCTATTATTGTAGTATTAAAAACTTGTTATATTAGTGTCCTTCTAAGCGGTGACCGCTTAGAAGGACACGGTATATTTATTTCTTAACAAATTCAATAATATATACATTATGGCTAAACTGCCCCTGTTCAGATCGTTGCTGCTCTACGCTAAGATACCCGTTTCGCATTAAATCTTTAATACTATCCGTTAATGTAGTTTTCCCAATTTTCAAATCAGCGCAGATTTTACTTCTGCTCGGAAATGCTCCCGAACCAAATGTACAAAGATAAGCATAAACAAGTTTCGCAGATTTCTTTAGTGCTTGATCCTGCATTACTGTTTTACCAACCTGCCCATATCCTTTTTCGTATATTGTCCCTTTATATTGAATTAACGCATCGCCCATAGTATACTAATTCCAATCACTTTTTTTGTAAGGTATTTCCTCTATTGAGTGTGTAACTTTTTATACTTCCCGTAGCTTTTGTTCAAGTGCTTTAACTGCTTCCTCCTGCATCGAAGGAAGTAGATGGGAGTAAGTATTAAGCGTCATGGCAATTGTAGAATGTCCTAATCTCTCCTGTACAATTTTAGGATTTACTCCAGCCATTAAAAGTTGACTCGCATGCGTGTGCCGTAAATCATGAAAGCGAAAACTGCGGTCAATACCTACTTTATTTAACAATGGTTTAAAAATTCGTTTTGTAAAATTACTTGGATGCAATATATTGCCAAAAAGATTTACAATCACTAATCCATTATCCTTATATTTATCCCCCAATATAGCTTTGTAAGAATTTTGCCAATCTTTATACTTTTTAAGTGCTGAAATGGTTGAATCCATTAATGAAATTTGCCGTATTGATTTTTTTGTTTTCGGTTCCTGAAAATACAAGCTTGGCTTGCTTGTATTTGCTGACCGTTTAACATATATCAAGCCACTATTTAAATTCACACAGTCCCATTTTAAAGCTATCAATTCCCCTAAACGCATGCCTGTCTCTAATGAAAGCACTAAAATTATATACGGAACGTCTCCATACTGTTTTTTAAAGTCCTTTGACTGTGCAATTAGATTTTTTGACTGTTCGAACGTTAAAATTTGTATGTCACGTTTAATAGTTTTGACAGCAACCGTATTTTCAATGGCGTTGTTTTTCACAATACCATCTTTTTGTGCCTGATCAAAAGCTGCTCGAAGATATTTCCTTGTAGCATTTACTGTACTCGATGAAATACCTTTTCCACGTTCACCACCTGTTACCAATAATTCATTAAATGTTTGCTGAACCTGAATGCCAGTTATTTTCTGAATCGCAACATTGCCAAGTCTTGGTTTAACATAACAACGCAAGCAAGATTCATATTTATCAAATGTTTTTTCTCTAACTTTATTTTTTGCATAATTGATGAGCCAAAAATCCAGCCACGCCCATAGCGTCGTTTTTTCGCCATCAGGCAAAAGACCTGTTTCAATATCGCGTTTCCATTTTTTCCCTCGTCGTAACGCTTCTTGTGCACTTTTAGCGGAAAAACTTTTTCGCTTTACTATACCAGTTCTTATATCGATGTATGAAAATCGTGCTATATAATTTTCTCTGTGTTCATTATAAGCAACTGTACCTTCGCCGCGAAATCTTTTATTCCCCAAATTATCACCTTATTTACATTTTAGATTTTCTCTGATACACGGTTTATGCAAAATGACTTTTTATCTTTTCCATGCTATAATTTATATGTTGTGTGAGGTTAATAGCTCTTCGACGAACCAAGCCGGGATCAGCGGCTTTCTTCCGATTTTAATGGCTTTAATCTCACCTGTTTTTATTTTTGCATATATCGTACTCTTTGAAATTTTGTTATTTAGAACCTGTGTGCAAAATTCATCTACATCGTATAATTTTTTATTTGTTGTTATCATACTAGACTCATCCTTTCTAATATCTTTAACCTTTAAAAAGAGTTTATCTGAACTTATCTTAAATAAATCCGATATTTTTTCTCTAATTTTTATAGAGCCATTTGATTCAGCACATTCAAGTCGTTGATACATTCTAAGCGAAATCCCTATCATATCAGCTACTTCTTGTTGCGTTAAATTATTTTCAGCTCTAATTTTTCCAAGCATTATTTTCATTTTCTCTCCCCCTTTCTATTAAACGACATTAAATGTCGTGTTTATATTAATATAATAACGACATTTAATGTCGTTGTCAAGTATTTGAGGTGGTTTTTTGTCATTATTTAACGAACGATTAAAAATATTGCGAACACAATTCAAAATAACTCAACCCGTCATTGCTTCAGAGCTAAACATAACGCTGCGGCAATACCAACGCTTTGAATCTTTAAAAGGTGATTTCAAGCCTAGTTATGATGTATTAGTGCTGATATCTGATTTTTTTTATGTTTCTACTGACTATTTATTAGGTCGTTCAGATGAACCTCAACACGACTATTATTTTCAAAAAACTCACAAGATATTAACTCAAAATATGCCAAAACCTTTTATTGATTTATTAACTTATGCTACAAATGGAGGTATCACTAAAACCCCTCCATTATTAAATGATAAATTTAATCTTTTGAATGCATTCAAAAATTGGAAAGAACTTATTTTTCAGTTTAATGAATCAATAAAAAAAAGAACCAAATATCGTGAAAAGGAAGAAAAAATTTATTACGAAAATTCCTCTAAAAATATTTCTTATATTGAAAGCGTTCACCCAAAAGTTTATGGCTTATGGGACTTGTTTAAAGAAAAAATCATTCATAATATCGAAAATCCCTATCATCTTGTTGATTATGATCGATTTGTAAGTCCCAACGAACCATATCTTGAATACAGTTTACAAAAACTAATTAATTATGAAACATGCTATACTGATTCTCTTACTAATGAAACATGGTATATTCCACCTATTCCGAAAGTAATAGGAACATATTTATATCCGCTAACAATAAATGACTTGAATTTATTGTAAAAAATTTGTTCTCGCGTAGATCAGAAAACTAGCATTTTACCAAATAAAGGGAATGGCTAAGTATTTAAAATTACTTAGCCATTCCCTTTATTTGGTCTACAAATTGGTTTACAACAACAAAAAAAGCCTTAGCAAAATGCTAAGACCCTTGATTACAATTGGTGCGACTGCCGCGATTCGAACGCGGGACCCACGGCTTAGAAGTTTTGTCCTTAAAGCGCCTTCTTCCATTGATTTAACTGGCTTCATCGACTTTTTCTATACCATTTCAATAAAAGCTTATTCTATTGATTTTACTGGCTTTCTTCGTTATTAAACTTTGTTATTGTGCCCATTTTGTGCCCATAGCAAATAATAATTAAAATGGTGTGTAGGACTTAAACCTGCACATCGCTGGCACCAGATCCTAAATTTTTAGTGTGTATAGTTATATAACTTCGCCCTTGTATCACAGGGATTAAACAGCATATCGACACGTATAGCAACATAAAAAGGTGACTGCATCGGCAACTTTGATTTATATAATAAGGTTTTTTTCTACAAGCTCAAATACTTCATCCAACACGCTGATAAAATCACAGCCACACCTATTGCTTAAGAGAATACCATGCAAAAACACAATTTCTCCAAAAATAGTTCATAATAAGCAGTTGTATATCCTTGTTAATAATAAATACATTTCTTATGCAAGGCTTATATTAGTTAATAAGTTTTTTTAATTCTAAGGGAATTTCATCCCAATTATTTGTCGACCACCATTCAACACCTACGGAACTAAGCACAACTCTAGCAAATTGTTCACGTATTTTGCCTAAAGCTTCTCGTCGTATTGGAATAGGAGATTTTCCTGTTTTAGACCAACCTGCTTTATCATTTATCGTATAGCCCTCCATATATTCATCTGAAATCTTTATTTCAGCATTTTCTATTAAATCTGATTTAGCAAGTAAGCCTACAGCTATTTCTCTATTTTTTTCCATAGAGCACTTCTGGAGTATTTGTCTAACAAATATGTCATTAAACGAAAATCCAACAAAAAGTGGAACCTTTCCATTGGATATGCTAATTGATAGAGGATCTGCATATTTTCCACATAAATATGCCTCTCCATAACTGTGTTCTGAAAGCACAATATTGCTCTTATCTTTCAAATGCATACTACCATGTACATGAATTATTATGTGTTGACATGGATGCACTGTTTTTACATCGTAATTTCTATCACAACTTTTAATAACAATATTGCGTTTAGCTAATTCATCTTCAATTATTGTATCATAATTAAAAGTCAATACACATGTCGGCTTTCCAAGCTTATCATTGACATTTATTAAATATTCAATAAAATCGCAAACTGTATATAATAATCGGGAAATCTTTCTGTTTTTTTCTGAAAGTATTTTTATCACAGCCTGAGCTATTTCTTCTTCACTAAATACTGCAGTTAAAGCTTGTGTCAATTGCACAAGATTTTTTGCAAAACGCATCGCGTATATAGTACCTAACACTTCATCCTTATAGAGTCCTCGACCCTTCAATAAATGAATAGAAACTTCTTTTACTAATTCATTCCATGCCGGAAGACCACATGAAATTGATACACCTGCTCCAATTACAAGTACAATATTACCTTTGTTTAAATTTTTCTTGGTTCGAGAAAATAGAGTTCTTGCCTTTTTTTCTATAGGTATAATTTTAGACGTTAAGTCATTAGCCCATTCTATTTCTAACGCATTTTGTGTGTCAACAACTTCCCCGTTTCTTGCCTTTTCAGCATAATTCATACACTCGCCACTGCCTTCACGTATTTCCGTCATTTACGCATCGCTCCTTTATACCCTAAATGGCAAAAAACTTGCTTTTATCTCTCCTAGTATATAACAGACATTATTTTGTCTTTGTTATTACCCACATCGTTAACTATATTAATTAATCAGAGACGAAAACAATCATAGTCTAATTTCTCATTACCAAACTCTCTAGGCGGATTTAATATCATAGGATTAATTAAATCTGCTTCAACTTTATTCTTTTCATCATTATTTAAAGGTTTTATAGTAGTTTCTCTTTTACCCAAACCATTTACAGATGTCCCCAACTGAAGACCTATCTTATCTGTTACAATATACCGATCGTGCATAGGTGTCTTCCCTGATGATGTGTGATATATATATATGCGAGTTGATTCCGGCGACTGATCACAAATTGATTTCCAGCTTGCACTTAAGTCATTCATATAATCTACTACGTCCTTACTTTTTCTGGCCAAAAGAATAGTTACTCTCATATCACATTTTAACACTTTTAACAATTCTAAATAATTTGCATCAAAAAATGGATCATATATTTTAGCATATGTAATTACATTTTCAATTAACCATTTTTTTAAAAAATCCATGCTTTTTTCATTTTCATCATAATGAAATATTTCCATATCTACAGAACGATAAAATTCTTGCTGAAACTCTTTCGCTGGCTGCTTAACGCCTAAAAATGTTTCAAACTTTGAAATTGTATTTACTAATTTCATTAAACCAGTATATAAAATTTCTAACTCCCCAGTTGCTTTTGTATTTGATTTTAAATAGTTTTCTACATACCAATTAATAGATATATTTACCGTTTCTAAATCATATCCGAAAACTGATTCAACCCATTTACCTAATACATCTTGATTATATAGCATTAAACGCCCTGCTTGAAAAGATGAATAAATTTTTCTTAATGATCTTGACAAAATTCTTCGATCGCTTATATATTTCTCTTTATTAATTTTTGTTGGATCGTTTGAAAGTTTCATTGAATTAACAATATTCCCCAAGTGAATATTATGAGTTGATTCATCTAATTCTGTTGCTAAAATATTAGCTAAATTAGGACTAATATTATATGCTTCTTCAATGATTTTCCCCAAGAATTCATCCTTATGCTTGATATGAATGATTGATTGAGTTAATTCAAACGATTTTTTAAGTAAAAACTCCGCAGAATTTTTATTAGATACATCATTATATGCTTTTGCAACATCATAATACCTTCTAGATCTGTCAATTTGATTAGGAATATAATCTAATAAATTTTCTGCAGCCTTTACAAATTTTTCACACCACCCCTTATTGGAATAAAGTGCATTTTTAGATAACAAACAATATATCAATGATTTGTCTGAAACATTTGCGATATTATTTACCATTGATTCAATTTCTTCCCAATTAAAAGAAATTTCTTTCCACCGTTTACCTGCACGGTCAGCGCCAGCTTCTCTTAGGCGTGTAATTTGTCCATAACAAACAATAAGATACCCCCTATGTTTAATATTTTGTTCATCCGGTAATTTTTGGTCAATCTGTAATTTTAATGTTTCAGCAATTTCAAGAGAATGTTTTTCTGGTAAAGATGCTTTTGATTTAAACATTGCCTTTTTTTCAACAAGTGCATCAACTAATATTTCAACACCATAAGAGAACATACTATCTGTTTTGATATGATTCAAAACCTCTAAAAATTTTCTAGCATCAATAATACTATTTATCCTATTGGTAAACTGATTGCTCGTGATGTCTTCATCTGGAAGAATTCCATTTATAAGATAATGTATTACATTGACTAAAACTCTATCCTTATCATATTGACTCAACACAGAAATTTTCTTGAACAATGCACTTCTTTCATAAATAAACAATAATGGAGCTGATATAAAAAGCAACTTACTTAGTGTATCATTATCCTGACAATCATCTATCATCTTATAGCAATCTTTCATTATAGAATTAAATTTTTCATTTAAATTTAATTCTAATACAAGATGTGCTAATGCACATAATAATGACATTTTGTCTATTGCTGATGGTATCTTATTAATATTTTTTTCTAAAAGGCTAAGTTTATCATTAAAATCAGAAAGATTTCTTAAGTCTTTTAGGATCTTTATACTTAATTTTATTGTTCTAACAGATGTATCCAAAACTCGCTTTTCACTATATTCACCCTTAAATATATCTGAGGATAAATACTGTATCATTTTTTTCGCCATATCTTGATCATAAGTGGATAACAAATTTACAATATTATATCCAATGTTTATTCTGGCCCATTTCGTCGATATTTTTTCTAGACTATTTATCATTTGACTATATAAATTTTCTACCTTTCTTATATCTGTTTTAAACCATTTCATAAAACACGCTGAACAAATTGCCATCGCCTTAAAATTATTAATATTTTTCAACTTATCATACAAAATCCAAATGATTTTATTATCTGGATTTTGATCTTTAAGAACAAGGTTTCTTAATACCATTGTAAATAACCAATCTCTTAAAGGAATATACGTAATCATATATATGAGATCAATTAAAAAGTTAAAATCTATTTCTGAAACCGTTTTACAACTATACGCCCGTGCAATTTCTTTAAACATATTGTTTCTACAATCACATAAATTAATTTTCTTGGCTAATTCTACAGCTAACTTATGATCATATCTAGCCAACATAATAATTAAGCTATAAACTGCATCAAAATGTTCTGATGATAAATCTAATAAATTTTTATATGATTGTTTTAATTCATTATTTATTTCAGCATACAAAGCATTATCTCCATTAATAACTCTATGAAAGCCTATTAGTAATCGTCCTAATATATTACACTTCACATCAAGCTCTGTAATCTCTATACATTCAAAATATATTGAATAAAAACGTTCCACACTACCTTGTATATTAAATTTATTCTCTGCTTCAGATAAACTAATCTCTAGTCTGGCATATTCTTCTTTTGGACTTTTAATGGCTGTTTCTTTTAGATCATCTATTAGCTTAATCGCCTTTTGGACTGCTTCTGTATTTTTAAAATACAATATAAAAATTGAAAATTGTCTTAAATATATTATGGATATAGTTTTTCCAGCATCTTCGTATAGAATCTGAATAGCATAAAAAAACACATCCGACATGTTGTCCTCATTTTTATGTTCTTCGCACCATGCTTTTAAAAGGAATAATTTTGCCGAAACATCCTGTATATTTTTTAATTGTTCAAACAACCCCGTTGTATCCATTCTTAAAATTAAACTAGGTGCATTGAGTGCTACTTCTCTTAATGAATCATTTTTTATTTCTGTTTTTAATGTTTTTAATGTTTCTAATTCTTCCCCTTCAAAATTATAATTTACAGCCAGCTTAGTGCAAAGCATATCAACTAAATTACCATTATCTATTTCATTCCCATCATATTTCGATATTTTTTTCAACAATTTTAACCCTAAATTACTGTCTATTGAAAATAAATCTGCAGCTATATTATATAAACCATCAATAATCCATGGTGTAAGTTGTATAGTATTATCCATTCTATCTACTGCATCATTTAGTGCTTTTTTTGCACTTGGTGGTAGGGTTAGACCTTTCTTCTGCATATAACTACATACTGGAGATATTAACTTCAAAAGGTCTTCTGGCAACGATGATCTTAACGCTTCATTTAAAGCTGTTTCATATTCATCAACAGATAATAAAGCTTCTATTTTATTTTCTAATATTGGATCTTCAATCAATATATTAGTTATTAGTGCATCTAATAAGTTGAAAAGAGCGACTCTTGACCAATCTTTGCTTTCCGATGCCATTTTTATTAATATTTTTATATTTCGTCTAACCAAAGACAATCCACCTTCAGGTGAAGTAAGCTGTTTAACCAAATTTTCCACTGTTAATAATTTGACTATATCATTATACTTAGAAGTCCTTTTATAAATAATAGGTAATTGCGTAAATGCTCCTTCTTGATTATCTTCTTTTAAATAATATTTTATCATGGCTGTATTAGCAACATCTTCAAAGTCTTTTAATTTAATCATTAAGAACTCTTTATAGATAGTTAAATCTAACAGTCCACTCGTTTCATCAACTTCTATCATCTGCGATTTCTTTATCATATCATCTAACTGATCTTCTTTTTTTCCGGTAATATCTAATAATAAATTCCTGTTTATTTTTTCAGGAGAAAACGTTATGATTGCTAACATGTCAAAATCAATATTTTTTTCTCTGCTTGCATTCCATGTACGTTCCATTAGTTTAGTTAAGTTATCAGGAATATTACCTTTTAAATCTTTATTTCTATTTTGTTCACTTTGGCGCTTATATTCAACGATATATCCTGCCACTCCACCTGATGCATTATATATCTCATCTATATCTTTGTCTGTTAAATCCTCTATATCATCAAAATAATCTTTTAAATTGTCTTTCGAAAACTTTGCTACTGGTAAATATTCACATTCATAATGATATTTAGTGTTTTCGTCCCCACTCAATAATACATATATGCCTTGGTCATCCCCCGTCGGTAAAAGGCGTCGTAGTGTCTCTCCCTCAAACTGATCTAAATTTTGAATACCATCTATAACAAAGAAAAAAGGTCCCTTACCCTTTTTCACCGCACTTTTAAGATCTCTATATAACGAAGAAAAACATGTTTTTAGGGTGTCTTGATCAAATGTTCCAATTTTTTCATCCCAAACTCCAGATCTATTGATATATGAGCAATGGATCATCTGATCACAAATATCACTTAAAAAGGCTTGAGGACTTGATGTACAATAGTCTTTCCCTATAAAAAAAGAAAAGGTTTTATCCGAATATTTTCTTGCAAACTGAGATAATAATGTCGTTTTCCCAGTAAAAGGTTTACCCTTTATAAAAATCATCGTTCTATCTCCATCGAATGCATCATAGATCATTTGCAAAGCAACATCGAAAAGTATTTCTTTTTTAGGTTGTTTAGGAAAGGTCGTGCAATAATTGGTCAAATTTTCCATATTAAGTATCTCCTTATAAGAACAATAATCTTATGTAAATAATTTCTTCTAAAACTCATCAAATCCTTTAAAAACAAAACATTATAGTTTTTAGTTTCAACTCGAATACTATTATTATAATTACACTTACTAGAAATTAAAAATAGAAAGATCCACACGTTTTATTATGCTGACCTTTCTACTTTACTTATCTGTTTTATTTCATTGATCTATTCTTTTCAAAGCAATTTCTGCATACCCTTCATCTTTTTCAATCCCAATGAATTGACGTTTCATTTTCTTTGCCGCAACGCAAGTAGTACCCGATCCTGCAAACGGATCTAAAACAATGCTGCCTTCAGGTACGATTTGCACTAGCTCCTTCATGAGATCGCTTGGTTTTCCGGTCAAATGAAATTTGTCACTCTGTTTTACCGGAAATTTATAGCAACCAGGAAAAGGACCCGCATGTTCATTTTTCCGGCATTTCCCTTTTGTAGCCCATACAATATATTCACATTGGTGGCGAAAATAGCCTTTGTGCGGTGCCCGGCTGCCACCGCCTTTATCCCAGGCAACTATACCGCGCCAAATTAATTCACCAATTTGCACAGCATCAGTCGACGCTGGCAGTTGACGCCAATCCGTAAACATTAAAAAATACCCGCTTGGTTTCAAAATACGATGACATTCTGAAATCCATAAATTGCACCAATGCAGCCAGCTCCGTTGATCTTTCGTATCTCCATAGAATGTTGGTCGATGCACCAGTTTAGACTGTTCATACTTCTCTGTTGGATCTTTGCTGCGTTCTGCCGCTGTCATTCCACCCGATGAATAAGGCGGGTCCGTTATTACGGCATCGACATAATTATCCGGCAATTGCCGTAAAATTTCCAAAGAATCTCCGCATAAAATCTTATTTAAATAATTGTTCATTTTTATATTCTCCTTTGTTTTTCGAAACATACGTTCTATTTAAAAGTAAAAATAAAAGCTGACGCCATCATAACGTCAGCTTTTATTTTTACTTTGCTACAGCATATCCCAATGATAGTGCCGCTATAGCTTCCCATATATTCTTTTGTGTTTTTAATTTACTCTGCAGCTTTTCCTGCTCCTGCTCGTATTTCTTGAAGGATTGATTCGCATTCTGTAATTCTTGATTGGCTATCTGCAAGGATTGCTGCGCTGCTGCTGTTTGAACTTTGAGCGTCGCTAACTGCGTTTGCAATGTTTGTATTTGATTCTGTGATTCGGTTAGTTGTTGCTTGAGCATCTCGGTTTGACTTGTCAATATTGTCGACTGTTCGCTCGCTGTCGTTAAGTCCTGATTGGACTGACTTAAGAGTGTCTGCAGCTTGCTGTTGTTCTGTTTGAGCTGTGTCAAGTTGTCCTGTAACGTCGTTAGCTGTTCCTCGGTTATTTGGTACGTCTCGGAACAAAAACCATGCGATGCAGGCAAGAGCAACAATAAGACAAATGCCACCGGCAATATAAAGATTCTTTTTAGTTTGTTCATTCAATTTTTCCACCCCTTAAAATAATTTGTACAAGATTGTACCTAATAATACGATTTCGGCCACATGCGCTGCACCTGTGCCATATTTCTGCACAATACTTTGTTCTACTGTAGAAATTGTGTTTTCTGCTTCCGCTTGTGCATTTGCTATTTTTACCTGAAGATTTTTGATTTCTTCTGAAAATAGATCTGCACCGGCGGCTTGCATTTGTGCAATAGCTGCCTCCATTTTCGCGATATCGTTTTGAACTGCTTCTGTCATTTTAATTTCTCCTTTGTCTTTTTATAGTGTACAAAATCAGCAAATAGTGGCGTCCATGAACTTGATCCGCTCTATTATTTGCTGATTTTGTGTTTCTACAATGGAATTATTCGTCGTATGAAACATTTCCGTCATACGGTAAATCATCAGCAAGATGATTGGTATGCTGCCAAATCTTTACTTTCTTCGTGGGATTTTCTGCCGAAAAATCATCCTGCGAATTATATTGAGCTGTCCAGTATGGCACGTAATCAGCAAGAGCATACGTATCAATTTTGTTTGTTAGCCATTCATAACCTGCATAAATACCAGTGTTTTTATAGCCAGTATCATTCATAGTACACAGGAATTTACTGCAAATTCCTGTGATTGTTTCTTTGTCGCAACTCCCGATCGTGTCATTGTCCTCGACATCGTACCAAATCCCCATTTCTAAGTTTGTTCCCTGACAATATTCCGTAAGCATTTCCTTGATAAATACAGCATCTTGGACGGCTTCTTCTTCACTAGTGGCTTTGGTGTAAAAATACACGCCAACTTTCATGCCTGCGGCTATTGCGCCATTAATGTTTTGAATAAAGCTGGTATCTAAAACGCACCAGCCGCCATCCGTTCTACGACCTAAACGAATAATCGTAAATTCTATCCCTGCATTTGCCGCTGCCTGAAAATCCATACCGTCCTGACAATAACTTACGTCAATACCTTTCATTCTTCCACGTCCTTTACATCTGCTGTAATAACTTCATTTTTCCATGGATGATAGGATTCAATGTCTACGGACTTGTTATCATCCAGCACCCTGTAATTATATTTACTCAATGTGCAATCATCGGCATATAGCCCAGTTACTTGATCGAATTCCAAATTATCGGGAAGAACAAAAACACCCCATCTTTCTGATTGAATTAAGGTAACTCGTTTCATATTCCATACAACTCCCTTTATTTTTTAAATTCTAATGAAGATTAGTTTTAAACTATTTTCCCTGCAATGAAACCAATTGCCAGTGCTATTGCGAAAAATACTACATTGGGCCAGTTAATAGCTATTTCCCCTTCAGCTGCCCGACCTAACGCCAAAAAGTAAAAGCCTATATATTTCATCATGTAACTCACCTCATTTCTTTATTGATATGGTTTATCTCCATCTCCACTATTTTTCCAACTGTCCATAATATATTTAAGAACAGCCAGCAATCCCGCCCCTCCAAGCGTTGTAAATCCATCCCAACAACTTTTTAGATCAAATTTTGTATTAAACAGAGCATTTGCCCAGTATCCTATCGACCAAAATAAAAATAGCAGCATAAATGCCGCTATAATTGCTTCAATCATATATTGTTGTATTTTGTTCAAACCGCATCAACTCCTTAATGGTGAACAGCACCATACATTGCAATGGCTGTCGTAATTACCCACGCAATTATACTTTTACTACTGGTTTGATTTTTCTCTCGTTCTTCCAGCATCGTTTCGACCCGAGCTAAACGATCCGATAAATTATCAATTTTATCAAACAGCCTTTTAATTGCCTCATCTGACACATCTCCACCACCTTAAACTGGTTTTATTGGCCATATTGGATTATCTAAATCAGCGCAATTCGTAATATCTCGAAGTGCCTGCCTGTATACTTGCCATTCGTTATACTTCGCATCGCCTAATCTTGTTTTCGCTGACAAAGTGTCTGTCCAATCAGAATCAACTAGCAATTTATCACGTTTTTTACGAATAAGCATTAATTTTTCTTCGACTGTTGGAACATATGGCGACTTTTTCTGCGGCTTGCCATCGGTACCTTGAATATATTCATTTGTTGCATACAGTTCTTGGTCTTCATCTGATATTTCTATAAACCCACTATCTATATACTTTTGCTTTTCTTCATCTGTTTCGAAATGAATACCTTTGACAATGGAAGTTATTCTATTGCCGCTAGCATCAAATTTTGCTAAATATTTCATAAGTATTTCCACCTCGTTACCTTATTACCAGCCAACTACTATATAAAAGCAATTATTATCCGTTGAATTTGTGCCTGCGTAAATCCCAGTTTCATCAAAATATTTTATACCTACTGATGTGTAATATAGATCACTCGTAGGTGTACCATTCGCATAATATACTGATAGATTAACGGACAGGCATGCATTTTTAAATCCTATCGGGAATGCTGTCTTTGTATTCCACCCAGAATTTACCTTCCATCTTCCCCATTGGACAATAAATCCGTTAAAAAATTTCACGTAACCATTTACTCCTAGGTTTTGCGCCACAACACCGCCAGCAGCCGCTATTAATTGTGCCGCTGTAGATCCGTTTAATAATGATGCATTAGAAGCTGTAGCCGCATTACCTGATAACGCACCGGAAAAACTTGATGCTGTGACTTTTCCGGTGAATGTTGGCGAAGCTACTGGTGCCTTTGCATTAATCTGAGTTTGTATAGGGGAAGTAACTCCATCAACATAATTTAATTCTGTAAGAGTAGCTGTTATACCATCTAAATGATTTAGTTCAGTTGCCGTAGAACTTATTCCTAATGCCGTCAAAACTGCCGCCGCTGTTGTTGCTCCAGTACCACCTTTTGAAATAGGCAGAGTCACTGATAATGTTCCTGCGCTTGTTGCGGTAGCCGCATTTCCTGAACATGCCGCCGCCGTCGTTGCTGTTGCCGCATTTCCAGTACATCTGGCAGCTACGTCGGCATTAGTAGCTTTGGTAGCATTATCTGCCATCGCAGCAGTTGCCACTTTGCCAGTAATGGCTATTGTAACTTTGTCATTTGTGGTATCTGGTGTAAGTGCAATATTTGTTCCCGCAACAAATTCTAACGTGTCGTCTGGAGCATCCGGCTGCAGCGTTAAGTCGCCAATTTTTATATCAGCAAATACGTTTTGATTTACTTGTGCATTTTCAGCAATTGTGTCTAATTTTTTTTTATCGACATTGCTCAGAAATCCGTCAGAACTTGGCGTTGCTGTATCATGTCCATGTACTTTAGGCGCCATATCACTCGCCATTTTCCCATTTAACAATCCAGCATTCAGATTGTTACATTCGGTTCCGTTTGCAACGGGGATATTTCCATTGTCATTCCCAACATCCAAGTTTTGAACTGTTTTCGCATTGACAATAGCATCGTTTATAATCGCTTCAATCTGCGCACGTTGTTTTTCTGGAAACTCAGCAAGAAAGCCGTCATTTGCGGGAAAGTTCTTATCATATGCCATATTTCGCCCTCCTTTTTGTGTCCAAGTTGGACACCATTATTTTTGCATAAAAATAAGAGGATACATTAATATCCTCTCGCCCGCCAGTCCATCGTTCCACCGACATCGATGTTTTCTAAATTATAGATTTGTGCATGAAAACCCGTTTTGTCGCGGTTTGTTATTTCTACATGGATTTTTTCACCAATTGCATACGGTGTAACGACTGGATCAATATAAAATTCACGATCGTAAGAAATGCGAATACCGCCGACTGGCACTGTGACGGTACCTGCTTTTTCAACATCCGGTAAATCAATATAGATCTTAAAGGTATTCACTTCCGGCGTTTGCTTTGGATCGGACGTCGCAAAATTAACGCGGGTTTCAACGTATTGAAATTTAAATAAGGATGGAAGAAAGTCTTTCCAGATCGTCCAGTTTGTTCCGTCGAGTGAGGTTCGCATTTGTACAACAGCAGCGGTATCGCCTCTATATTTCACTGTACTAAGGAACTTTATGCTGATGTTTGCCGTGATTATTTTTCCTACATCAATCTGCTTGCAGGAATAAACGCCCGTTGCTGGATACGTCCCATCTGTTTGTTTAAGCAGCCTGAGTACATTGAGTCCGCCGACTTCATCAAATTCAAGGGTAGGATAGTCACTCCATTTTCCACCAATCGTTTGCCAGTTAATTTCAGATTGGGCGAATTCTGTATTATCAGCTGTGCCATCTTTGGTTTCAATTTCATCAAAAGCCTGCACAATATTTTTTTCGGGTAAATCGACAATATCAATATATACCGACGTTGCATTGACGGAATACTTATTGGATCGATTCACAGCTTTAATGTGGTAATGGTACCAGCCTTCAAAAGCTACTTTGTATTTATAGCTATTACCCGTGATATTCGTTGCTATAATTGCCCCATATTCAAAGGTATAGCCTTCCCGAATTTCATAACCGGTTACATCATGTTCATAGGCTTTATCCCAATATAGTTCCACATATTCGCCGTTTTGCTGCACAATGAAGTTTTCTACATCTTGCGGTTCCAGCAAAGCATACAATGTCCCGCTTGCTTCCGCTGAATAGAACTTTGCTTTATTTACAGCTTTTATCAATACTTTTACATTGCCAGTTGTATCATCCGGTCGAAATTGATAGTTTGTATTGGTTGTTGTAACTAAGGTTTTCGCCGTTTCCCACGTCCACCCGTAACGAATTTCATAATACAGTAAATCAATTTCTATAATGCCCGTCCAATTTATATTGATGAGAGATTTATCATTTTCGTCTTGCGTTAACACAACATCCGATACCGGCGCCGGGTTCAAATCGAATATACATTGAAAATTTGCTGGATACAGGCTATAGTAACCGGCATTTGAAATGGCTTTAATCCAATAATTATAGGTTCGCTCTTCTGAAATACTAACATCGCAAGAAATCCCTGTGACATATTGTGCAATCACGATAGAATTTTCCCAGCTGCTGCCTTCGTGAATTTCATAATGATTTACATCGCCACTCATCGGCGCATCCCATAAAAGGTGTACGGTTGAGCGCGTCGTTATAGACTGCCCGCCTTTGAAGTTTTCAACATCATACGGTTCAATCATGATCGTTTTGGTGATATTCGAAAAGCCGCTTTCCCAACCAGCAACCGTGACAGCAGAAATTGAAAGTAAATAGGTCCCGGATACTTTGACGGACCAGTTTGTTTCCAGCCCTTTGACTTGCTGAATCAGCACCCTGTTTACGTAAATGTTATACCCTGCAATATCGAGTCCTGGACTCGCATCCCAGCTAAATACAAAAGAAGATCGATCCAGCGTATTTTGCATTATTTTAAAATTCCCTGGGGTATCCGGTCGAAGCACAATACTTTTTATGACAGTGTTTTCATGGACACTATAATAACCATTGCTTGAGACCGCCTTGATCATAAAATATTTCGTGCCTTCTGTTAGCATTTTATACTCAAAGGACGTTGCATTGAGTTGTGCAACCACCGTTGCCGTATCCCAATCAATATCACTACCGATACGAATTTCATATTTTGCCGCATGATCCGCGGCATTCCATTTCATGACAGCATAACTCCGATCGGTATCTTTTTGCACAACCGTGAATTCCGTTACATCATTTGGTTCTACAACGACATTCAATTGTACCGTTGCCGCTGTATTGGATTGATTTCCGCTATTATCAACGGCATAAACTGCAAAGATATATAGACCGGTTCGAACAGCTGTATAAACATAATGATTACTCATGAAAATTGAACTTGGAGCATTGTTAACGAAAATCCGATATCCCTTTAAGTCAATATCGGTTACAGCTGCCCAATCGAGTATAACTTTTGTATGATCGTTGGGATCGATCGTAGCAACAAGCCCAGACACATCACTTGGTGGTGTGTCTTTTCCTGTTACATAAAGCGATGCAATTACGCCTTGCGAATGAAGGCCAGACGCAAAGACAACGACCTTAACCCAATAGGTTCTAAGCGGCGTAATGGAATTTATTGTATAGCTCATATCCATTGTTCTGGAAATCATATCCCATTTACTGCCATCTTGCGAAACGTAAATGATAAATTCATCTGCATAGTTTTTCGTCAAATTCCAATTCACATGAAGCAACGAAACATTGATTCCATCTTTTCGTCTATAATTTTCCTCGCTTAACTGAAGCTTTTCTACTTCAACCAAATTGCTGTCCGGCGGCGTATAATCTACAATCGGATAATTCAAATCACCGGAATACACACCTTCCGAATATTCAGCAAGGCTCAGTTTACAGTTTAAATCACCTTCTTTGGTTATACCGACAATCCTAAATTTCTTGACGACCTTATCGGTTTCACCGAAAAAATAAGTATCAAATTGTTGCGGGACTGCTTCAAATGGTGTTGCAACTGTAAACGTATCGGTTGTACGATCTCCCACCGGCACGATGTTTTTTGTGACAATCGTATCGTCGGATAGCTGCAAAATTACCTGGTAGTTTTTGTCTGCCGTTACGGATACCGTTTTATCAAAACGGACGGTGTTGGTCGTAGCATTTAGGATACGTCCATTTACAATCCCAATCTGACTAACCGCATGCGCATACCCTACAATATCGCCATAACTGCATACAAGCGCATCAATGTTGGTATTCAAGTCAATAAATTGCGTTATGAGCAGGTTATTTGCCAAAGAATACATACCTTCACGATAGGCTTGTGATTTTCGTTTGACACCTTCCAGTGTTAGGGAAGCCGGGCTTTCATCTGCTTCATTGTTGGTACTCCATGCGGAAGATCGAACCTGAAACTGTGTGTTTTTAAAATCATTGTCACTATCGGAATAAATAACATCAATGGACGATGCCCGATCCGCAATAGCAGAAAATTTGCCGGATACACTGCTCATGGTTGTCCGACCTTCGCCGAATACCTGCACCATATTCCCTGGCTTATCGCAAATAATCCCTATATTATTGCCACGCGGCATGATGACCGAATGTCCGACCGTTGCCGCTTTTTGTGCAGCAGCATAACGCTTTAGTTCCGTGTCATAAAAAAAATCAAACTCAAAACGATTTTCCAAGGTACTTTTATCACTACCAGTAACCTGACTATCTGAATATGCTGCCGCATCCACCCATTCATCCCAGCAAGCCGACAAGCGGGATTGATCTACACCAAAGACATGATATTCCATCAAACCTGTGTTGATGTTTTTAATATACTGGCACTGATGGTACACATCATAAGCCGCCCAAATTGGATTGCGTGCGGATCTCGTTTCATATTTTGAGGTTTCAGGGTTCCATACATTAACGGTATTTCTAATTTGCCGCCATGTAACGTCCGGTATTCCACTTGATAATTGATTTGTCGCGAGCATCCGCAAGCCGACTAAAACTTTGCCCGGTCTTGCATAGGTTCCCGGACTAATCGCCGTGAGCATGGACCAGGTACATATATTACAATGCCTTGAGCCTGTTTTTCTCGATACCATAATCAGTTTTACATCATATTGCCCAGCTTCCAACCCATTTATCCGTGTACTTTTTCGCAAGGCTGAACTTTGTGCGGCCGTAATAATAAATGCACTGCTTGATACAACGATGGTATAGGTTTGTTTTCTTAAAAAGCCATTATGCCGAATTATTGCCGGCATGAATTTTATAAATCCGTTATCGTAGGGGGTTCCCGAAACAGCATCTGCCGTTCGACCACTTACAGAGCCTGTGACAGAATAACTATTAATACCAGTGGCTGTTATGCTCCATGTTTGTGGTGGTGCAGACGGATAACAGGTCGCATCTGCTATTGTACTGGACGCCACCGAGCTATCGCCCGTAAGCCATGCAGTGTCACCTGTCTTTCGATAAAAAACGCCAATTTCAACCGTTTCATTTCCGTATGAACCATCATCATTGACAAAATACAGCCCGCTTGTGAATTCAACAACCACTTCAAGGCTGGTTGCTATGTTACTATCACTCGTTTGAACGAGTCCCTTTTCTGTTACTTCCAGACCAACCGCTTGATCCAGCGGCGTGTCTGTGAAAAATGAAATAGGTTCTTGATCATTGGTTCCCAGTCGGGTTTCCATTTGCACATCTGTATAATTGCCTATGCTTGTTGAGCCTATTTTTATATCGGTAATTGCGTCAATCGGTCCCATACCGCCACAAAGTAATAGGTTTAAATATTGTTTGTCATTAATGGTTTCCACGTGCCGTTCTAAAACCTGCGGGGCTGGTATACATTCTCCATAGGTCATACCAACCACGCCCCCTTCGCCCGTAACGATGGAAGGTGTTGACCATCCATAGGTCTGTGACGTACTGGTTTCAGAGGCGGCTTTTGCGGTATTATTGGGAACAACAGCATTAATGATTTTCCCGCCGACATACATCACCGCACCAGCGGCTAAGTAGGCAGACAGCGTGCCTTTGGCAATCCCGCCAAAAATCCCGCCCGCTGTGCCGGTTATAATCTTACCGGCAAATCCCATAAGCCACATCGAGGCAACCATACCAATGATGCTTTTTAAAGAGCCACTGCCCACATGAGCCATAACAATAATTTGATCACCATCCGCTGGATAGCTCAGGTTTGGAGCGTCTACAAAATTACCGTTTAAAACAAATTCTATTTCTGTATCCGTAATATAGTCCGTTAGGACATTACCCTGAACAAACTCGATCTGTTCTATTTCTCGTTTCGTTTTATCGAAGGGGTTTTTTAATTTTACAACTTCGAGCACATGTTTTCTCCTTTCTGGATATAAAATCCAACAATCAAACTTCGCCAGCTTTTTATTTTTTCAATGACAACCCCTGTTGTTTTATAGGCATGAATAAATTGACCGTTTCCGATATATACCCCCACATGATTTGCCCAAGATTTATCGGAAAGCCGAATGACTACAAGACAAGGAACACAAGGCTTTTCTAATTTCTGCCACATTGTTTCCTCTTGTTTCATTTGCTGACCAATCTTCACAGCATCCATTGCCGAAATGGGATACTCAGGAAGTGTCTGCTCATACATCAAATACACTTTTTTCGCTAAACCCCAGCAGTCATATTCAGTTGGCCCACGCCCACCATCTTTAAAGGGACGTCCTATTAGATCGTCAAACATTGTGCATCACCTACTATTTTGTAATCCTGATTCCCCGCCAAATCGCTTTGGAATTCGACATGTTGCAAGGGTATTATCGCAAATATCCAGTGAGCCATTATAGCCGCACTGGATATTTTTAAAACGAAATGGACAAAATTTTGTCATATAACGCCAGATAGGAAATCGAAAAGAATGATCATTGGATGCTCCTATCGAAAATGTGACCCATTCTTCTGTATAGGATGTCTGTTTCACTACAAAGTCCAGTTCAATCTCAGGAATTGTATTATCCAAATGCGCTGCATGAATGACCATTACTTTAACGTTAGCATCACAAAACCCGCGATATCTTTGGACGTAGCCTTGAATCAATCCTTGTACATTTGATACTTTGAGATTTACAGAGGGTATTTCTTTTCCATCTTGTGTTGTCAAATTATCAAAGTCGAAAGGAAACCGCTGCCATGTTTCACCATTCCACTCACAATCTACATTATCTCGCACTAAGCGTATCGGCTCATCAATACCAGCTACAACCATTTCAAGCACAATTAAAAATGGTTTATCATTTGCTAATTTATTTTTTTCGAGTATACCTGCTGTTGACCATAAATTCATCCTTACACCTCTTCAAAGGATAATGATCCACGATACCCTTCATAATATGGCTGCCAGTCACCTTTGGCCGAAAATCTTACTATTTTTTGAATGCCTTTATATGGACCTTCATACGGCGTGAAATAAAACATTCCGGCGGTACCGTTTACAAGCCGCCAAAAATCAATCAATGCAAAATACTGTTCTTCTGTTACACCTCTATAGGTATACGACCAAGAACCCGGCATTCTCGAAGCACGCGGCCTTGTGATTTTGTAGTTTGCATCCGTTGTTGAGGAGATCGTACTATCCTTAAAATCTTCCTTAAAACTAGAACTATCTGTTTCGGGAATAACAGGTTCGGGAAAATCACTTAAAAATACAAGCAATGCCATATCAAGAACCAACTCCCAGCGATGTTTTTAAATTGTTATTGAATCCCGAAACATTTCGTTCTGCTCCATCCACTACGATATCCAACACCCATTTTTGTAAATCCGGGCTATATTGCGGCTGTGAAGCTGCTACCTTGGCCGTACTATAGTTATTTACATTTACCTGAAGGTTTGCTGAACCGGATGATCCACTAAATCCTGCATTTTTCATTCCTTGTGGCGTAAGTGGCATAATTGCTTCTGGATAGCCGGCCTCGCCAATCATTCCAACCGTCGGTCCTGTTACAATGCCACCATCCGCAAATTTATATGGGTTCTGCCAATCCGTATTAACTAGTCCTGTTCCACTACTAGCATTTTGTGTTTCTGTTCCAAGCCAGTCTGTACTAATTGGCATATAGCTACTCATAGAGCCGCCATAACTATTCGCTGTTGTCCCTAAAAAGCTATTGAGTAAGCTACTAGTAATTTGAGTTGCCGCACGTTCTGCTACAATTTTTTCAATCGTGCTAAGTATTAAACTGCCAAAAGATTTAATCAAATCCTCCGCATTTTTTACACCTTTGCCTATATCTTCAAAAACGTTTTCCATCCCAGACTCGAAATCTCCTGAGGCTTCAGCCATATATTCCATCGCTGATTTATGTTCTTTTTTCCAAAGATCATAATACTCCGTTATAAATGCTTGTTTTCCCGCTAAATCTTGTGCATCCAAAGCCTGTTGTGTGCCTAATTGATTGACAGATCCTGATACATTGCCATATTCACTCAGACTCTGCATTGTTTTTTGATGCAAATCCCGTTGTTTCTTTTCGCGGTCTTTCTGCGCTATCAAAACTTGATCGTTATACCATTGTTCTACGACCAATGCATCTGCCTTATCATTTTTATCCTGCTGAATAGATTTTAATTTTTCTTTTCGTTCCTTATCCAACTTTGTAACCGTCATCTGATATTCGGCATCCGCCTGCCCGGCAAAATCATCAATAAGTTGTGCATGGGCTAAACGCGAATCATCTTTTAATTGCCTCAGTGCAGCTTCCCACTGATCTGTTATTTTACTTTTTAATATATCTTTATATTTCCCCAATTCAGCTGATAAATTAGTTGTATCAACACCTTCTGCCTGTAATTTTGCAATCTGTTCTGCTTTTTTGCTAACATCTTGTGCTATTTTATCCATTCCAGCTGAATAGGTAGTGGATGTTTCTGCATCAATTTCAGTTGCCATCCCAGCATAAAGAGTTACAGCTTCTTCTTTTGCTTGCTGTAATTTTTTCAATTCTGCTGCCTGATCATATTGTGCCGGTCCTTTTGATGTCGATGCACCTTGGTATATTCCCATGACCTTTGAAACATAATTTTGCGTTTCCGGTATATTAGGAACACCGCCTGCAGCTTTTACAGTATCTGGACTAGCGTTATAAGCTGCTAACGCTAATCGAATATCACCATTAAACATATCCAGCATACTCTTAAAATATGCGGCTCCACCCATTAGATTGTCATTCGGATCATAGGCGTTTACCCCAAGGCCTGCCGCTGTATCTGGCATAAGTTGCGCAAAGCCGATTGCACCAGCACTAGAACGTGCATTTGGATCGCCACTTGACTCGGCTTCAATTAACGCACCATACAAATTTGGATCAAGTCCATAGGTATTTGCTGCATATAATGCCTGGTTTGAATAATCACCCAATTTATCAATTTCGGAATAATGTTCCGTAGTATCTTTTTCTACTTTTTCTGTTTTTGGATGTCCTGTTTTATTTTCAGACTTAGCTTCATCTTCAAGTTCTTTCTGTCTTGCCCTAAGTTCTGCTAATTTGTCATCTTCATAACCTCCATTATCCATCCATGGTTTTTTGTTTTTTTGTTCTTCAATATATTTTATATAAGCATTATGTTCCTCAACTTCAGCATCGCTTAAATCCTTATATCCCCAGCCTCCATCCGATGCAGTCACTTCAATATTCTGTTTAGTGGTTGGATCATAAAGTGAAGAAGTTTTCCCTTCTATCCATGCTTTTTTCTGTAATTTTCCAGTTGTCTTATTGTAGCTTACTTCTGCATCAGAATTGTAACTTTCAATGTTATTTTTAGTACTTTCATATTGCACCAGCTTATAAATAGCATATCCCGTCGCCGCTGCCACACCAATCCAGCCACCCATCAAAGCAAATACAGCTGCCCTCAAGTTTCCAACTGCGGATATTGCTGTTGCCATGGCACCTACGGTCTTCGTTCCAGTTACCACTGCCTCATTTCCGGCTGCTTCTGTCGCTACGGTTAAAACTGTATTTGCCCCGGCATTTTCCAGTGCAGCCGCCGCGGCTGCCGTATTTGCTCCAACAGCTTTCGTTCCAGTTTCAACGGCTTCCAATCCGGCAGCCGTTGTTATTTCGACAACTTCTGCTTCAGCTACAGCTGCCGCTCTAGCTGTTTCAGCGGTTTCGGCATTGGCAATTGCCGCTTTTTCTCCGGCAATGGTTGCTTCTATACCCGTCATCGTTATATAATCGGCTAGTTCCGCTTCGGCTACACTTGCACCACGAGCCGATTCTGCTATTCCGGCATTCGCCAGTATTGTTTTTTCTCCAGCCGCTGTTGCCGCTATTCCTGTTTCCAACATTGTTTCAGCAAGACTTGCTTGAGCCGTTGCTGTTTCCTTTGTGCTTGCAATAATTTCATTGTTCGCAATTGTCACTTTATCAGCAGTTTCTGTTGCTACAACTCCCACAGCCTGCAAAGATACGGACGTATTAGTCAAAGACTCTTTAGCTGAAATATTGCTTTGCATAAAACTTGCTGTCATATCAGCTCGTATTTTTTCAGCCGCAATAGCTGCCTGATTTGATATTTCTATGCATTTTTCTGATATAATCGCCGCCGATTCCGTAGCACTTAAATTTGCTGTTTGTGCCGCTTTTACAGCTGCTTTTTCTATTTTTGCATAACCTGCATTAGATGTTGCAACCGCTCTATTAATTGATTTTTCTTGTGTCGTTGTCAAAGCTGCCGGGTCCACCGTCGGCACAATCGATTTTGCTGCCGTTGCAGTTGCATTCCCCCAAAAACTTGATACACCACTGCCAATCTTGCCAATTGCCTGCATGCTTTTATATAACGCTAATAATTCCAAGGCGTTTTTCGTAATATCTTTTATTTCAGTCTTATTATCAGCCAAATATTTTGCGGTTTGAGTAAGTCCTGACAGTATCACAGGAAACATTTCTTCTGCAACAGGGGCCAACGCTGCTCCACCAGCAAGTTCTAACTGAGAAGCCTGCATTTTTACAAGTTGTAATTCTTGCGACATTTTATGCATTTCTTCTGGATCAAGACCAATACTTTTTATTTTAGCAGCGTTCGTTGAGGCTTCATTATAGTTTTGCAATGTCTTTGTTAATGCCATGCCACGGACACCCAGGGTATTCATTATAAATTCTTGTTGTAACCCTGAATCAGAGGCTTTTTTATATCCAGCTGATAAATTTTTCAACTGTTCGTTCATAGGCAGCATATGGCCATTTGCATCCGTAACGGATACACCGAATGTTTCTAAAGTCGCCTTTATTTTAGCGCTTGATTCGCCACTCGCTGAAAGATTCTTGTCCAGACGCATCATAGCTCCAGAAAAAGTATCTGTATCGCCGCCAGTGAGTTTCAATATTCTTGATAAAGTTCCTGCTTCGCCAGCACTTATTTTAAGCTTGTTGGAAAGTTGATATACTGATTCACCTGCATTGACAGCGCTCTCAATCATACTTCCAAGACCAAATCCTCCAGCAGCTACAGCGGCAATACCTGATAATTTTCCAAGAACACCACCAATACCATTAGTGGCACCTGTAAGAGCATTTGTAAATTCATTAACTGGATTTGTATTAAATGCTGTATTGATCGTTTCTTGTGTCTTTGTCATTTCTGACTTTAATCCACTTGAATCCGCCCCAATCTTAATCAGCATTTCACTTACCGTTGACATTCCGCTATCCCTCCCTTCGGCATTTTAAATCGGTTGCGCAGATATTCTTCATCATCAGCAGTCTGTCTTTCATTTTGTTCTTCTTTCCAGATTGGTTCTAAAATTTTATGTGGTGTTATCGGCTCTTTTAACTGCGTATTCATGATGCATGCTGTGAAATATGCATCGTTGAATTCTTGTTCTTTTTTTCTTTTTTTGTAACCATCTATCAACTTTTCAAACTCATGCGGCTGCAATTCCTCAAATTCTCGGGGCAAAAGTTTAAGCGGACCGTATGCAATTTCCTCGGCCCGCTCTACCCATTCCGCAAATGACGAAACTATTACCCCTGTTTGGTTTCGTCCACTGCGTTTTTTTCTTCTTTTTTAGGTGTAAATAACCCAGTTTCTAAAATCGCCTCTATCAATTTCGAATTAATTTCGTCAATATCTGATCCTGCATTGCAACATGCTTCAATCGTATCGAAGGCCTCATCTACACTAATATTCTCCGTTAATCCATTTCGTAATCCTGCTACGGTAAAGTTTATATTTGCTTTTTGCACAACTCCACCTCTAAAAACTCCCAGAATAGATGTGCCAATGTCCTGTTCAAGCTTTGCCAATCTGCGAATATCGAAATATATTGTCTTTTCCTTACCATCTATTTTAATTTGTACTGTTTTTTTCATTTATTATTAAACCCCCACCGTAATAGTTATAGTCAAATCATTCGCAGGCGTATCGATAAGCAACGCTACCGATCCATCGGACTGATTGGCTAAATAATTCTTTAAAATCGTCAATGTTCCACCGGAATATGTGTAATCTGTGCCCAATATCAATATATCGCCCCCGTTCGATACGGAACGTACCGTCGTCGTTGTCGGTGAAATCGTAATAGGTAAGTCAGCTGCAGCCGCTTTACTAAATGTTCCTGTTGTTGGTGATGCCGATGCTGTTGCAGGTACTTTAATTTCCGATATAGGGCCAACACCTTCCAGCGACGTTTTCAGGGTTGCCACTCCATCGTGCGGTGTATCTAAAGCATAGGATGTAACACTTGCCCAGCCTGTTTGATAACTCCCATCTGGATATTCAAATTTTGTATTCACCTGTTGGCTTTCTCGAAAAGCTTGATGCATTGCCGCAACGCCGATATTTCCCAGCATGCCCAATCCTGAATAATCAATGCTCCATGATTTCATTCCAGGCAATGTGCTCTTCCATCCGCCCGATGTTTTATGTGATGCATCAATACTATCAGCCTTTTCATTCAATGCTGCATTTCGTTGTCCTCCTACAAGCTGCCATTCCGGAGCCGCTATCGTCCCTGTATTAATCGAAAGCAGGTGATCTTTACCAGTTGTCGCCGTACTTTTTGAAGGATTTTCCGGCAGTGTAATATTTTCTAATGTCGTTCCCATTTCTCATTACCTCACTTTATTTTGTATCCAACTTGGACACATTATTTTTCACATCTTGAATTTTAGCTATTACAGTTATTACTCCATGATAACCAGCGATTTCTTCTGGAAAGGCTTCTACAAAGTCAATATCTTGATCAATAACGCAAAAATTGGCAGCAGATAAGTCAACATTTACGGACGAAATTACAGTTGATACATCATCTAGTATTTCATTTATCTCAGCTTTACCGGAATACTCTGACCATCCGTGAATTTGTATAGATACATCCCAGATACTAGCCGTTTTATCTCCATTTTGTTTGCAGGTGAATGCACCCAATGTGATATATGGTAATTTTGCTTCATCTGGGACATCATCATATACAGGTGTTGTTTGCCCTTGTGTTAACAGAGCATATAAAGCAGTCTGCATGGCTACCATAGGTATTCTTTTTTGTATTTTTGCAATCATTTCAATGCCTCGATAATTTTCTTTTCAATATCTGGACGAACTTTTTCAATTGCGGGTCTCATGAAAGGATGTGCTGCTTTAGCTGGAATATTAGCATATGTCGCAAATTTCCCATTTATTTCTAATACTTTTCTCATTTGAGGTGTTATCGTTACGGCTCGTGTTCCATATTCGACAAGATGAGCATGTGGTGACTTTGCCCTGACAATTCCCATTGATTTATCATAATCAAAGCTCATCGTTATACTTGCTTTAAGTTTTCCCGTTCGCATTGGTGCCCGGCGTATTGCCTCAGTTAATACCTCTTTTGTCCCGTCTCGTACTGCACTTCTAATATTTTTTTGTGTTTCTTCATCATATTGTTTGATATTTCGTAAAACCTTAAATACTTCATCGCTAAGGTTTGAATATACTCGACATGTTACGGCCATTATTTCTAATTCCTTTCACACTCAGCAAATCTTCCTAAAACCACTCATGATTTCGTGTCCTCCCTGCATATAAGCACCATTTCCAAATCATTCAAGTCATATGTGTGATTTACCTTATAAATTTTTTCTTTATATCGTATACGCCAACCATCAACTATATCTGTCCTAGTCCATATATAAATATTAGCGGTAACATCCGACACAATAGTGCCTGTCTTGTTTAGTAGTGATGCTTTTTGTGATGTCTTTATGTTCGCCCATACTTGCGTAACGGTAGCCCAGCCATCACCACCGGGTTTTGGTTTTCGTCCACCGCTGCCATCATTAATCAAGTCAGGTTTTTGCAATGTTATTTTAAACTTTTTCTTTTCAACCATCATAGTGTTGCACTCTCTACCATATATTTGGAATGCAGTTGACCAATCATGGCTAACAGTCCATTATTACTAACTTTTCCCATTTGGCTAGGATCTTCAAACCACGTAACTAAAATTACACTGGCTATCATGACAGCTAACGGATCAATGGCGGTATACGTATCAGTCAGAATCCCCCAATCTTTTCCGGTGGCATTTGTAAGATAGTTATCAATTGCCGGCAGATAAATTGTTACAACTTTTTCTGGCATATCTGCCGGATCAATATAGTTGAGAGCATTTGCCGCATTCATTTCAGTTAAAATCAAGATTCCGCCTCCTAAACTTTATAAATATAAGAAAAGCCTTCTCCACCGATATCGATGAGGAAGACTTTTCTTTTTTATTTATTAGGTGGATGATTTTGTAAGTTTTACAAATGCCTGATTCAGTGCCGGTTTAGCATCTAAGAACATGGTTCCCCTGTAAATTCTTGATGTAGATAAGAAACCTGCACTATCATCTGCCGTAATAATAGGGTTTTGATTAATGTTCATGTAGTAGTAATCTAAATTTGCACATAAGATCGTGTCATCTGGTAAATAATAATCCACAATATATGGAATTCCTAACGGATTGCTAATCAATCCCGTAATAGGATTCTGGGTAAATAGTGGCTGTCCTTGTGTCGTTTTAATTTTAAATAATTGTGCTTCGGTATTATTATTCACAATCCAGACTGCATTGCTCCGGTACAACCCAAGTAATGCACGTGTATCGACAAGATCATCATATCCAAGCCCAGACTTAGCAAATGTTAAAGAATTTTTAGTATTCCACGTTACTCCTGTCAATATTCCACTCGGTTGATTCAAACCAGTACCATTGAGAATAGAATTTTCCAGCGCAATCGCCAGCTGATCAGCAATTGCAGAAACAATATATGTTTCAAATGCATCAATAGCCATAATAAGCAGCTGTCCTTTTACCGCTGCAAATTTTGAAAGTGGGAAAGCGCCAAGCGTTACAGATCCAATTGTATCGTCCTCTGTAGTTCCCGACATCAATGCAGCAGGTGCAGAATCCGTCCAGCCTGCCGCAACTTGCGGATCAGCTACCGGTAAAGCAACATTTCCCGGAATATAGGATTTTTTGATAAGACCAAAAATAGCCGATGTTTGCGTTAATCTTTTCAATATGAGATCATACGTTGTCGTTGGCACTGCCGCTCCGCCTGATCCAGCCGCCGTGCTTAACGCACGTTTTTCCACATCATTTAGACCTTTACCTGCCAAATTTTTAAGATACCCCGAACGATATTCTTCACATGCAAATAAAGCAGATCTCATTTCTGCCTTTTCTTCTTCCGAGCTAACCGACATCGCTAAAACTTTGTCAATTCCACGTTGTTCTGATGATGGCGTCACATTAAATGTTCCTAATGGTTTAAAGCCCCCCACAGGCTGTTGTGTGCTTCCACGTTTTTCTGGCTCAGTACCAGGTTGCGGTGGATCTTCAATGGTCGCTATAATACTGCGTAATTCGGCAATTTCACCATTTAAATCCGTTAGTTCATTATTCATACTGCGAAGTTCTGTTACATCCTCGCATGTGCTTGATTTTGTGTCCAAGGCAGCTTTACGCGCCTCTTTTTTTGCGATTAATTCCAGTAATTTTTTCTTATCCATGTTATATAGTTCCCACCTTTAATTTAATATTTTTTCTCAGTTCTTTGACTAATTCTGCTTGATTTCGCTGCTCATTTGAACTCTCCAGTTCTTTCGCACGTGCGCTGTCCAGTGCACGTTTTGCATTATCCAATGTATTGCTACTACGAGCATTTATGTCAGTCCCTGCATAAGCGGGAAATGATACCGCCGATACTTCAAATACTTTTGCAATGGATTTAATTGTCCTGTGCGGCATATCTGAATCCAAATTGGTCCACTCATCTTCCTTAACTTTGAAAATGAAACTCATCGCACTCATATCGCCCCTTTTAACAGCGCTATAAAGTGCTTTTGCCTCTGTATTATTTTCAACATCAAGTACTGCTCTTGTATCGAGTCCCTGCTCATCAACTTGCAGTTGAAGTGTTGAGCTAGAATTATTATTACGACTCCTAGCCAAAGGGATTCCATCCAAATCATGGTTAATTGTCATCAAAACATCTTTAAAATCAGTCTGATCAAAAGCACCCCGTGCTATTGTTTCTGTATACCAAAACATATCTGTCTGCTGGTCAAATACAGCCGCATGACCTTGAACGGTAGTACCGGCTTCATCTGCTTGTAAATCAGGCATAGCAAAAGACCTTATTTCAGAGCCTTCTTTAAGTTCCTTCCTCATTTGTTTCCCCCTTCTTCTGCCGCTGTAGGTTTTTGACTTTGAATACCTGCGCGGGCAAGTTGATATTGGTCTGCAATTGCAACATTGATGTAATTTAGCGACGTATAATAAACGTCACCATTTTCAATGGGCGGTAAGCCAAAAAGTGCTAATAAATCATTGTTTGACATAGCCCCACGGTTGCCTAAAGTATCACAAATCAACATTTTATTTTTTATATCTGTCAATTCCAAGGCATTTTGATAAAAACGAACCTCATTGCCGTTTGCTATCTCAAATGGTGAAAATAATACCGTCGTAAATGCTTGATTTAAAGATATTATGATAGGTTCTAATGTTTTATTGTAAAATGCTGCATATTCAGCGTCGGTATAGGTACCATCCAGAATTGGCACACTTACACCAAACCATCTGAGTATTTTGCTATCAATAAATTTCATTGTCTCACTATCAATTGTTTTACTGGCAAAATTCACAGGGGTAAAATCTCCTTTAAAATCCATGACTGCAACGCCTGATCCATCTGCTACAGATTTCATAAAAGCCGCTCGTTCTGCTGCTTTCATTTTATCGTCGATGGTTGTGTTTACTTTGAGTATTCCGCGAATGCCTTGACTTAATGTGACGCTGTTGGCGGTTCCTGTAAGTACGGTCTCGTTAATCGAAAGTACTTTTAACAGTGCGGCATTATCAACGGTTCCGCTTTCACCGCCGCCCATTACATCATTAACCGAAAACTTTTTCCGTAAATGAATCAAATCTTCGTAAGGAAGTGTTGTTTGTTTCCCACCTCGAAACGTCATTCGAATAAAGATTGATCCGCTTGCATCTTCTAACCATTCCGTCTGCATCGGATTAAGCGGCCATATCGCAGTGTAATTTCGACTAGAAATCCCCTTAGAATTTGTCACAACGTCATACGCTGGATAGATCCAAGTATTACTGTTTAGATATAATGTCCAAATTGTTTTTTCAATAAAATCTCTCGTTATCATGAGGGGATTTGGCATCCTTTTCAAAAGGTTATTGAGCATGTTACTTGCCGGTGTTAAAAGTTTTCCGGTATTTGGATCACACCGAATATGCCTTGGCTGTAATTTAGACATTTCCGACGCTATACAATCTATACAGGTTTGAACAATGTCACTTGCGTAGATATTTCTTCCATATTGTGAAAAAATCGGCACCGTATTGTTTAGCAGACTCGCCTGTGTTGCTTGCGATGGTCCTTTTTTGAATAATCCATCTAGTAGCAAATATGATCACCCCCTTATGCTGCATACTTTTTTGCTACGATAAACGCTAATAATACGAAACATATTCCTATCGATATAAAACCAGCCGGTATATTTACTAAAAATACACCGATATTAATAAACGCCATACCCAATAATAAGAGTATGGCGTCTATGCATTTTTTCAGAATTAAGACTATATGATCGATAAATTTTCTAAGTAATATTTTCATGATTCACCTTCTAACTATTCACATATGCATTAAATTCTGAACTATTCTGCAAGTAAACCGCTTCGCAGTTGATGATCGTTGCAGCTCCATCAATTTTTTTCTCTGCTTTCCCACCCGCTTTACATGGCAAAATAAGACCTCGCTTATCCATATCAATCGCCAGATTACTAAGACACCATTCATCAATTGGATTGTTATTTGTAACAATGAGTTTATTTCTCAGATCGGATTCCAGTAAACTAAAGGGTGCTGATAAAACTTCTCTTTTTTGTGCAATTCGCGTCATACAAACTTGATCAACATCATCAAATATTTCAGACATTGATTTTAGCCAGTATTTGGCCAAAGCATCATCATACCCAATTTTGAAAACTCGAAGGCTGTATTGATTTACCGTATTTACAAACCAATCTGTTATTTTATCAAAATCATTCGCCGCCCCCGGTGAAACTGTAATTAATCCTTGTCTTGACCATTCTTTATAATCTTTGCCATCATCCTTTGCGCTCAATTTGTCTTCAGGAATAAAGTATTGCTGAATAAAATATTTTTTGCGGTCATTTGGCCTCATGACCATAAGACGCGCCGACGCTAAATCAATCGACATTGCCAAATCCACACCACCTATTGCCATACATCCCTGCAATACGGAAGGATCAAACGTTTCCGAACAAGTGTAAAGTTCCGGTGAAAATGCTGCATTTGAATTATTCTGCTTCAGGTTAAAATCTTTTGACAAAACAAAAGCCCTGGTCTGCATATTTGTTTTTGCTTCATCAATCATTCCCGCCAAAAATGATTTCTTTTTGATAATCCCAATGCCCGGATTACTCTTAACCCAAGATTCTTTATCTTGCCATACTTCCGTTTCACTATCTTGTGTATACAGCCATATGAGCCATCTTGGTCGATCTAATTCACCTTTTAGAACCATTCTGGCATCATGCAATCTATGGTCTAAATAGCCATCATTCACAAATCCCTCTGTAGTCAGTTCAAAATATATTGGATCGTCCTGTGTTGACAGTGCTTGGCGAATCGGCATTACGGCGGCATCATCCTTCATTTCATGTATTTCATCCGACATTCCCACACGAATATTCTTACCTTCTTTTGCACCTGTCTTGGCTGATATTTTACGGATATTTCCTTTATTGGCATAACTAAATTTGCCTTTTTTCTTTACATGCCGTGGGTTGCCAAAATAAATACCCTTGATGTTTTTACGTGTGCATTTCTCTAGCTTTTTGCTTTGCTCCCGCATTGCATCAATGGCTTGAAAAGCTAAATCTGCCTGATCATAATCATTACTGCTGCATAAAATTTTAGTGCCAAGGTCGCCGCTAAAAAATTCTGCAAGACACAAGGCACTGATAAGTGGCGTTTTTCCATTTTTTCTAGATACTAAAAATAATATCTCGTTATATTTGCGTACCAGCCGGCCAACTTCTTCGTCATAGATCTTAAATGCGTAAATAGCTTCAACAAAAGCTTTCTGAAATAGTTCAAGTATAAAAGGTTTACCCGCATGTGGTGCCTCACTATGTTTACATTCTTTTTCTATAAAGCGAATACGTTTATCTGCATCAGAAAAATCAACGGTGATATCTTCATTGTTAAAATCATCCATGATTAAATCCAGTTGCAGCATTAGTTCTTTTCCTATTGTAATTTCACCGGATTTACAGGCTTTTATATATGCCATTAGATTTGAATCAGGGTATTTCTCAATTAGCTCTTGCAGTTCCATATGCTATCCCTGTTTCTATTCTTTTGCTTTGTCCTTGGCTTCTGGTTCTGTTCTGCCAATCTCAAACTTGCTTTTTTGTGCACCACAGGTCGGGCACTTTGCATCTTCACTTTCTGTCTCGAATTCATCATAACAATTAATACACCGAAATCGAATCATAAATAACACGTCCTTTTTATAAAATTAAAAAATTTGAAGTCATTCTTATTCGTAATCTTCCAGACCATCGTCATCATCATCAATATTTTTGCCAAGAATATTGGACAATTTGGCGATATAGTTTAAATAATTGGCTCTAACTCGAACAATCAGCTTACTTATAGGCAATTCTTTCTGTTGCACAGGATTGGCTATGTTTATTTTAAGTAGTCCTGTCTGTTTAATTATTTCATTAAGGCGATTCAGTTCAACGCGCAAGCGTGCAGCCTCCCAAATAGCCCCATCAATAAGCGAAAGCTGTTTTTCATCTGCTCCCTCAAACAAAGCCTTAATTCGCCTATATTCTTCTTTACTATCGATAAGATCACCCCATTTACCTTTTTCTTTCAAAATCGCCGCTAAAAAAAGTCAAAATTGCCTCATGTGTTAAAATGTTGGGTAGCAATCGGTCTGGCATTTCCGGTTAAAAGTTCTCAATACGGGGGGCTGTAATGGCAATAAATACAGGCTTATTTCAAGCTTCATAAGCATTCCACCATTTATCAATCCATTGCTGCCATTCTGTACTTTTTGCATCACAAGAAATAGCATGTGAATAGCATTCTTCCTTTGTACTTTCACAATAAATCAATTCTGCACCCAACTCTTTTGCTAAACGTTCTCTCTCAACTTTGGCAGGATACCCACCGACAATATAAGCGTTGTGCCACTTACCATAACGAGTTTTCACCATATCAATTATTTTGTCGCGCAATGCAAATACATTGAATCTCAGATTATCCGGCTTATCATACAGCGGCATACCACTAATACATTCAAATATTTTATCTAAATCTAAAATCAGATCGCCACGTACTGCCAATTGATTTACCATACTCGTTTTCCCACTGCACGGTGCTCCATAAACAATATAGACTTCGTGTTTCCTACTGCCAGCAAAGTGCCCCGGCTCTTTGCTATGGCACTCTGTGCAGATAAGTTCTATCTTTTCAGGATTCAATGTTATATTGACGTCATGAATATTTTGCGGTGTTAAATGTACTTTATGATGACCAATTAACTTTGATGTATCAATCATAATTTTTTTACAATGCTGGCATATTGGCCCGCGTTCTTGAATTAAATTAAATCGTAAACGTATCCACTCTTTTGTTGAATAGAATTGTTTGGCGAAATCCTGCGCCATAGTATCACCAATCTTCTTGCTTGATTTTTAATTCTTGTTTACGAATATCCAAAATAGCTTCATCATAATCCTTTTTATGTTTGCTCATTGGATTCATATTAAAGTAATCAGATAGCCACTGCATCGCTTTCATACGGTCTTCAAGCTTAACCCTGATGCCATTCTTACCAATACTTATTTCTTTTATCAAACCACCATCGACCTGATCATCGCTCTTGAAATTAACATAGTCTTGTTCATAGAACATCAATGTACCATTGTTATCAGTCACCCATTTGTTGTCCTTATCCAATATTGGTATCTTTCGAACCCCAAAATTTGTGAAGTCCGTCATATTTGCAAAGGCAATTTGCATATACTTTTCGACAAGATCTTCCGGCTCTAACATAATGCTTTCATTTTTTATTTTTTTCAGAATATTAATTTCTATTTTTATCTTAGTATTTCTTAGCAATTTAAAGCCATTCACCATGGCTGTTGTATAGGTACATGTATACGCTCGTAAATAGGCCTGTGTGGCATTATGATTATTGACAAAAAATAAGCAAAAAAGTTTTTGTTTCTCATTTAATGCCTCATTTTCTTCGACCTCAGAAAAAAGAGCCTTATTCAGCTTTTTCTTTTCTGTCAATTCAGGACTTTGAATGGTAAGATTTTTATTGATTTTCTTACCATTCGATTTGGTAAGGTTTTCTTCCCATTTGTCGAGATTTTTCCACTTACTGATTAAGTTTTTCGACACGCCCAATTGTTCGGCAATTTCTTTAATTTTGATCTTACCTTTATGCTTTTTCCAAAGTTCAAAAGCTTTGTCACGGTCTGGACTCCTAGCTCTTGGCATCTACATCAACACCACCCGCCCGTCAAATATTTAAATACTCTAAGTTTATTTCATGTATATACCACCGCCACGCGAAATTAGCCGTCAATATAAAAAAACCACCAGTACATAGGTACCAATGGTTTATCATTTCAATATTTTGTTTCTGCTCATATGAATAACTAGCTCATGATTGATATCTGTCTGATTATTAATCTGACAAGAATTCCCGATCTTTATTCTTTTCAACTTCTATTGCTTGTAACATATAATCTAGAAAGCATGAAATTTCTACTGTATTTTTGTTAGAGTTAGGAACATTATATATTAATTCAGTAAATTCCCCCGAAAGAAAAAATGGGAAATATTCCATTTCGTGCATTGTTATTTTGTTTATTATGCTCCTCCAATAATATTTAAACTTTGTTATATCAAGTTTATTCTTGTCACTTTTTTCACCATATATGTAATATGCCGCCCTAATTACATTTTGCTTTGGAATATTATCCCTGGCATATATAATATTTTTGTATAGTATGTTTGCACACTTTTTATTAATTGCTTTACTATTTAAAATATATAAGTTCTCTGCTAATTGCATAATCTCAATATGACACTTTAACCCTTGATGCTTATAAAATGAAAAAAAATCTGTATAACTTTCAAATGACATCTTTGCGCCTAAAAAAATCTTTGTCAAAACTCTTGTTCGATAAAAAATATTCCTTGGAAAAGTATCTTTTTCAATATTTTCCCCGCCAGGTCGAACCATAATTCTAACTTCATCTTCATTTTCCCAAACTTTAGATTTTGTTTTTAATATATCCTCTATTTGTTTTCGAGCCACAATAGGTTCTTTTGAAAATCTAAAAACAGGTCTATCTTCTTCATATTTAATTTCTATCAATTTAGATTGATAAGGTTGTTTTATATTCGGATAAATCCCGAAAAAAAATTTTTCCAAAGGTTGTCTAACCTTAAATTCTAAAGAAATGCCTTTATGTTTATCCCCATAATGTGCCCACATTAAAATATCCTTAGGTGTTTTTGAAAAACATGTTATTCCATAACTATTTCCATGCTTTCGATCATGAAGAAATGCTAATTGTTTTATATCACTGGAAGAAAGCCCCGTTGGATTGACTCCTGCAAGTTCCTCGATATATCCAACCTGTTCATTATCTATTTGATAATTAGGGAAAATATCAAATGGATCATTAAAATTCTCAACCACATTAAATCTTAAAAATTTTTTTGAATGTTATTCTTTACGTGTTGGTCACCTTCCCAACTAGAATATTTATACAAAAAACAACTTTTATTTGTTAACCGTTTCATAACTTCCCCCCCTTAAGATATATATTATATATCTTAAGGGCTTTCTTTACTACTAATGGCTTACTTACATATCTTTATATATAGTTTTCGAAAAGTGACTCATAGTCAATCTATAGAGAATAATATTTTTCCCATGTAAGTTTGCTCATTATCGAATTTACAGTTTTTATTATTTAGAAAGCACGTAGAAAAAGCCACCAGCAATTGCTAGCAGCTTATGTGTGATTCTTCAATTTCTCTTAATATAACATATATTTTATCTAGTTTTTTCCCAAAAAAGTTTCTTCGTCTAAATCTATTTTCTGATCATCTAACCCTAATCTTTTTACTGTCTTATTATATCCGTTAATAATTTCTGTCACTAACGATCTTTCCACTTGGCAACGTCTTTTTACAACTTTTAATAAGTCAACTCCTTCTGGAGATTTATTAATTTCTACTTTATCTTCAGGAGTAAGAGTAGCCGGATCATCATACTTCGGAAATCTTCTACTTAATTTATCTTTAAAGTCTTCATAAATTCCAATAATCAAAGCATATCTTGCAATTAATATTAACAAACCGGGTCGAGCCAATCCATAATTGGATTTTTCAAGAACCTTAAAAAAATCTTTATTATTAACCACACCTGGTCCCAAATCAATTACTGAAGTTGTTTCTTTACATACTGTATCTTTAAATTCAAACTTTGTTTCAATTCTTTTAGTTGTAATATTCAAAACAGGGTATTTTTCTCTATCTGCATCTGGTACCATGACAGCCCTATATTCCTCTTGATTGATAATTATTTTACATAATGGTGCATACACTTCTTGCAATCTTCGTTCATAAAGTTGTCTAGTTTTTTCATCATTCCACTTCCAATAAACGCCCCAAGCTGTACCAATAGCACCAAAACCAGCTAACGCTTTTATTAGATAATCAACATCTTGGTAATTTAAAATATATTTTAAGTAATACTCGAAAAGCAAAAACAAAAACAATACTATTATAGATATAATAATTAAACCTTTCTTCATATATCTTATCCTCCTTATTTAAAACAGTGCCATAAGTTGCAAACCGACCGCACAGAGCTGTGCATAATGCATTCCTTCCTGTAAATAGCAATAATAAATATTGCGACTGATATTCAATTTATTGCAAGTCTCACCATAACTTTCCCCAGAAAAACGATCTTGAAGAACATCCATCGTTGTTTTCCCTTTGAAATACGCATATGTATAATCCACAACCTTCATCCACTTCTCTGGATTAGAAACGACTAGTGAGTCTTGATTCTTACCCATATCAATAACAACTTTTCGAAGTTCCATTGAATTTCTTAATGCAGCAATAGCTGTTGGATCACTCACGAAAGCATGACCACTGCTGTTTCCTCCAGCTTTAATACTTCCTAAATCATTTCTTGCTTCATACACTGCCTGCCTTATTTTATCATAATTGTAAAATATTTTTTCTATATATTTTTGATTTAATTTCATCATTCTTCTTTCACCCCATCTAAAACGCACTAAGAGGACGACTTTCGCCGCCCTTTTATTTTACTTATATTTATATATACCCCGCTCAGTATTACGCAGCGGTATGTATTGACCAATTTTTATTTGTAAAGATAACCATCCGACATCTATACCTTTTCGTTTTCTCTGCCAATGTAGACCTAGGTTGAATTTACGATTTATTGCTATTTTAAACTCCATTGTTCATCACTCCATCAATCAAAATCACTCTTTTACTTTAATTAAAAACACTTTATCTAAAAAACAAACCCGCAAGCTGTATTTCACATGATAACGTTCTAAGTCATTTGCTTTTACGTACTTCCGCCCGAAATATTCTTTCATGTCTCGCCAAAGATCCCATGGTACCGTGAAAAATTCATCTTGTATGGCTATCAGTACAAAGGCAATTGCTCCAAGATTGTAATATGATTCTAACGTTGCACTTTGCTTTTTCGATAACACACTTTGTTTAATATTATCTTCCTGTGTGCTTTTCACTTCAAAGACAATCGTTTTGCCACCCCTCATAGTTCCCTTGAAATCTGGTTGCGCTTTGCTTTTTGTGAATTGGCCTGTAAATATTCCTCGCGTTCCTTTTTTTATAACACGAAACGGTTCTGGTGTTTTGTCTATGTCAGCAAACCCCCGTTCTTTATAATACATGCAGCCGCGCATAACTTCGCCCTCTATAAGGTGTCCTTGTGCATTGTTAATGCGATTTTGGTATGAACGCTCATTTATAATAAAACCATTATTCACTATTCAACGCCCCATTTCTGATCTGTTAATCCTGTATGTGCTCTAACCTTTTCGTCTATTTTTTTAAATCCATTTTTTTAATATTTTTAGCAATTTTATTTTGTTGCGGTGGTCCAGGCGGTATCCTTATTCGTCCTTCGTATAACTTGCAATAATCTTTATCATCATATGGTGTCATAATACAATATGTTCTTTTTTTAGTCCCAAATATCCAGTTAATAAACCTATAAAAGAGTCCTTTTTTTATTTTCACCAATGTTTCTCGCTCTTGATGTTTGCATTCATGCCGTTCTTCTCCCATATGTCCACATTTCCCATCATAATATTTGCAATCAGGTCCTGGCCAATACATTTTTTTTACCCCCGTTCAGCCTATAAAAATATTGTTCAAAGTTTTTTTGGCTTGCTTCTAGCACATATTCGCCGCCCGCTGCGCTTCTTGATATGTTTAAGCGGTTGCCCCCTGAATCTCAGCCACTTAATTATTTTTAGTATCCTTTTCATTACCTATCAACATGTCCTCCAAAATATTCTCTGCGTTGGCCTTCATATACCTATTAACTTTTTCATACCCTTCATCATTTGATTTTTCATCAAATCCACGATAGTTTACCCTTGCCGGATAAACTCTGCTTAACGTTCCAATTCCACTTTCATATACGATGGCCCAGCCAAAGGTATGAATAATCATATTTACCCACCACAATAATCCACTATCTTTGAATTCTTCCCATGTTTTTTCATCAACCATTATCGCCACTTCCATACGGGTTGTTGTTTACATCTTGCATTTTGAATTCCATTTACTGAACAATATTCGTTCTCCTCAAGATGGCAAGAAACACATATCTTACTGCGGTAAATAGCCTCACGCTTATAACATTTCAAAATCATTCGCCAACGTGGAGCCCTTCTTTTCCAATCTTCAGCACGAGATTTCCAAAAGATTCTTCTAAATGCTATTTCAGTTGCAGTGTTCCCTCGTTCTGAACAATATTCATCATAATCATTGCATTTTTGCGAGCATCGCATTTTACGACCACAAATACATTTACCATTATTAATATGTTTTCTTAACATTGCATGAGTTAATTGATCGCGCATATCGTTGCAAAGTTCTGTTTCATCAAACATACATCATTTCTCCTTTATTGATATTCTGGCATTCGGTAAAATTCTTCGTCAGACATCCACTTCTTGAATACCGTCATGCCTTCTATTTCTCTGCCTGTTTTATAGTATCTACCAGCATCACAATTAACTACCTTTTGCAAAATATTCTTAAACGATGGATATTTATTAAAAAACCTCTGAATATCGCCTCGATCGCAAGCCTGTTCATGTGCCTGATATCCGCTCCCCCAAATTTTTTTGCTTTCCTCGCAAGCTTTTTGCATATCATACTCATAGCCGTTATTTGCAATGATTTCCTGTACAATCATATATTTGTCGTCTGAATAAATCGTTTCAGTATCTATGGTCAGCCCGAATACTTCTTTCATTTTTCAACTCACATCCTTAATCGATCATATCAAAATGCATTACATCGTATCCTTTTTCCTTCAGGTATTTTGAAAATGCATTTCTTGCTATCACCCTATCGTTTCCCTGCCCCCCGCCAACGCTAATTAAATATCCGTTTCCAATCCAATGTATTTTGCTCCCGCAATATAACCCTGCATCATTTATAGCTTTAATCGTTTTCTTCTCATTCCAACGCGGCAATGTTAAAAATGTACTATCAAGATTTGCCGTTCCTCCATCATCGCCGGTTACAGCTTCTTTTGATTTCTGATGAGCTTCTTTTAAATCTTCTGTTAGCTGTTCATATTTTGTCATGATTTTTTCTCCACTTTCGGTTTTACATAGTTTTCTTCGCCGATATATGGAACGTCCCAACCACTCGGCAAACTGCACGGTTTATAGTTTTTCTCAAAGCAATTTACAAAGCAATCTTCGCACTTGTGATCTCTACACCAAGTTTTCATAATTGACGCGGCAAGTTTTGCTTCTGAACTTGTGATTTCCATCATTCTTCACCTTCATAAAATACGTTTTTGCTACATTCCATGCATTTGTCAGTTGGTTCATCGTTTTTATCTGATTTTCTAAAACCTACACATTTTCCGTTTTCTTCTCCTGGTTCACCATATATTGTTATAAGACTGCATCCTCCCGCCGTTTTACTTGCTAAGGCTTCTCTTTCTTTTCGCAATTCGTTCCATTCATCAATCCATTCTTTTGGGTATTTCTTTCCCGCGTGATTGTATTCTTTGGTTGCCCTGGCAATATCGTTCATTCTGTCTGTTAAAATGTTCATTTTCCATAAGTTATGGGGAGTAACGCCCCTTGGTGGCTTTCTTTCCATCAGTCCTCACCTTCCGCTGAAAGAAGTGCATCAATTAAATCATGGATTCCGCCGCCAATATCTAACATTTTATTTTCCATTTTTTAAATGCCTCCCTGTATCACCATCGTTGGCTGATGATTTTGCCAATCAATGATTTTCTGCTCTCTACGTTGTTTTTTGCGCCTATGTTCCTTTTGATGCCGTCCCGCCCGCTGTGTACGACATATATTGTTCATTGCCGTCCATGCAGTTGTATCTGCCATATATCCTGATCTCACTTATTCATGCACCCCTCAAAAATATTCTGTCCTACTAAATCAAATAGATCGTTTTGTGCCCGTCCTAATATCTCTCCTAAGTATTCTATCTGTGCCGCCCGATTTGCCACTCCTTGGGTGTTTCCTCCACTTTCGTCAATTTGTTTCAATGCAGCCACCTTTTCAATTTGTTTTTGCAATAGTTCCATGGTCGATTTTACAGCGTATATTCTGTGTTCTGTATCCGCCGGCAATTGGCTCCCAGATTCTTGGTATTCCTGTTTTTTCTCTTTTGCTGGTTTTGCTATATACCCGCCCGAAATTAACGATTTTTTCAGTGTTTCGTTCCAGTCAGCCATTTCTTGCAGTGCAGCCGCCCGTGCTTCTTCAACCGTGCTGTATGTTTCACCATATTCTGATGGCATATAGCTATGTCCCGACGTGCTCGTTTGGCAATCTATGCCATATCTATATTTACCGTCTGTGTAGTAACCAATTCTTATTTCTGCTTTTGTTTTATGGCTTTTTGGTAAAACCATAGTTTCTCTTTCGATTTTTCCGACTGGTTCGACTTTTTCTTGCAATTCAGGTATATTATTTTTATTATTTACATCGGAAAGTTTTACCTTACCGCCTGTTTGCTCATACACTGCTTTCTGATCGGCTGCCGACATGCCCGCCAATTCTGTTGCTGTTGTAAGTGCAATATCTCCATTTTTTAGAGAGCCTTTTAGTTCGGGTACCAAATTTTTATCTATTTTTTCTAACCGTCCTGCTGTCGTCGGTGATACATCCAATGCACCGGCAATATAATCTCTGAGCCGCCCAGGTAATGCATTTCCTAAATCTTTATATTCTTTCAGCACTTCTTTTAGCTGTCTGGTCTGTTCGACTCTTTCCCAATCACTGAGCTGTCGCATGGTTGCATTTGCAAAAAGCAGTTGTAGCCGCGCTCTTATTTTTTCTTCCTGTTCCCTTATAAGGCAAGGAACTTGGCGGAATTGCGTTTTACCTTCTTCTACAAGCCGATTAATGGCCATACAGCGACGATGTCCGGCAAGAATCCTATATTTACTACTGTCCGGTATTTTCGTTACCAGGATATTTTGCATGACTCCAAACATTTCAATGGTTGCCTTTAGTGTTTCGATTTCTTCTGTGCTATAAAAATTTTCTTTTGATGGCACAAGGTCTTTGATATCCAACATTTTCATAGCAGTTACCATATTATCCTGCGTTACTGTAATAGCTTGTTTACTGGTCTGATTCAGCATTTCGAAAATACTTTTCTTTGCCATGTGTCGCCCTCCTTTTTGTGTCCAAGTTGAACACAATTATTTTTGCAGATATTCTTTGACAAAGGCTTGATAATCTAGTGAAGCACGGCAATATCTTGAATGTCTCATGATTGGCATTTGATAGAATGTACTTTCATCGACTTTGACCGTGCGGTGTATGACTGTTTTAAACAATGGATATTCGGCTTTACTAGCCAACCATTCCGTACCATCTTTATTCGTCTTGTTGTTTGCGTACTGCGTCACAAGGCACCCTCTGAAAGTTAGTTGAGGATTCAGTCCTTCCCGAATTGAATCAAAGTATTCTATTAGCTGCTCAAGACCATCAAAAGCAAACTGGTCTATCTTTATCGGGACAATGACTTCGTCTGCCGCGACCAAGGCATTCATTACACCGATATTGATATCCGGTGCGTTATCGATAATTACAAAATCATAATCATCTTTCACAACTTTTAGTTTTTCACGCAATATGATCTGCTGTATCCGCGTTGAATCTAAAATCAACTTTTGATTTGCCATCATCAGGTCCATATTTGCACTGATAAGGTCTAAGTTTTTATATTTTGTATGCTCTATCACATCCCGAATATTGCATTTTGGATCAAGCAATACGTCTGATATTGTCTTTTTGTCATAGCCATGCAGGCCAAAGAATTTACTTGTGTTTCCCTGCTTATCATTATCGATTAGCAAAACTCGTTTTCCATGGACACTGACTAAAATATCCGCCATATTATCCGACGTGATAGTTTTGGCAACTCCGCCCTTAAGATTAATTACAGCAATTATTTTCATAGCATTTGCCTCCTAGCAGATAAGTCTATTACCTTCGCACTTTCAGACTGTTTAATTTGTTTTTTCTTGTGGGACGATGGAACGTTTTCGAAACCAACCTCTGCCGTACCAACATAAACACGCTCATTGGTTACTGGATCACGACGAAAAACCTTATAAATTCCTGGTTCTGGTGGTAAATCTAATTTCACATCATTCATTGCAAATATCTCCTTTTATTTTCGAATTTGTCTTAACAGCTTTCACGTTTCATATTCTTCGCCATGGATTTTTATAAAAATATAGTGTCGGTACGGGTACCCATCTTCTGTATATCCTTCGTATGTGTACCGCTTATCTAAGTAATACCCTTTTGGCGGCTTTGGTTTTCTCCATCTTTTTGCTTTTACTTTTTTTACTGTAATTTTTGGTTTTTTTAAATTTCTGCTTTTGCAAAATCGATCGGCATAAAGACGACGCTCTGGATCATAAAAACTTTCCAATGTATTTTTGATAATATATGCCGCAAGATCTGCGTGATTGATACGTGTATCCATCGGCTTAAAATTCATTGTTGGATATGGAGTTTCTTTTGTTCCTGCAATCGCTCTCCAAACCTCTGCAATCTTTCCTGCTTCAATGTAATTCATGACTAAATGAAAATGGACTGCTCCGCGTTTCCCCATCCCTGCCGCCATGATGTATTTCAGTTCTTTTCCCGCTTTTTTATAAATTGTTCTCATTCCGCGGAAAAATTTGCTTATATCGTTTTTTGCTTTCTCTATTGTCGGTCTGATCTTTGCCGGATAGGTCAAATATATCCACCAATCTCCAGCTCTAAAGTTTTGATTGATATACCACCGACATTTACTTTCAGCATTTTTGTCATTTTGCCGTTTTTGTTTTTCACTCGTTTCATTGCTTTTTGGGGCTACAGGAATTTTCAACCCTTTTCTCCCAGACGCATATTCGAAAATCTCAAATGTGTTTCCGGCTTTAATCTTCTTTCTCCAACGTCCCATATTGTCAACCTGCTTTTTAATTTTGTTTTACCATCTTGTAAAGTATTGATCTATCTATACTTTTTTTATAATATGTGTCGATAGATTAATACTTTTATCAAGTTATTTAAGCTCTTTTCAGGCTGACTTTTTACGCAAAATGTGCTATAATAATTACGTAAATATTTCGAAATCAGCCTATGAAAACAGCAGTGTTAGACGCGCTGCTGTTTTTGCTTTATAGGATTGTCTAATGGCAACTTCTTTCTTGGAGGCTGCTTTTTTCTTGCGCTGAAAACATACAATGCCAAAACATCCGGCGAAAATGTTCACAGTCCAAACAATGATTCATGCAAATCGTCCCTTCATACATGCGGCATACAACACCCGTCATGATTAAACTTCCACATATTAGGCAATGTCGGTTATTATAAAGCGGTGCATTTACTACAATTTGCGAATGATTTTTCATTGTCGGTCGACGACCATATTTGTATTTCGTCAACGCTTCTTGAGGTCTGCTCTTTAACCTGCATATATATTTACCCAAACTTATACATCCCCTTGCAGATATGTTTTTTAAGTACCTCGTCGGTTACTGAAATTTTGCACGGATAAACTCATCCGCGTTTTGACGGTTTCCTTTGATTTTATATGGTTCTTCTGTCAGCTTTGCCAATCTGGCATAACGCTGCCGATCTTTTAGTGGCGCACGTATCGGTTCAAGTTTGCTGCCAAAGCGTGCAACAAGTTCCTGCTCAATTTCTTCGATAGGCTTTACATCATTCAACATGTCCGGTGCCTCTTTTCTGCCTGTAACTTCGCAAGACCACCGACACGTTTTTCTGCGTGTATGCAGTATTCCAATTCTTTTTCCGTTAATTTTCCAACATACTGGTATCCCTCTTTGATGGGTCTATCCAATATATTGATTACATTCGCTTGTTGAGCGATTTCCAGCATTGTGCATGTATTTGGATTCATGCACTTTTCTCCGTACCGTTTCATTCTTGGGTAATGTGCAAAATTTGATTTACAAAATGTTTTCTTGCATGGTTTATTTTTCATTGTTTCTCCTGTCCTCCTCACAAATCGTCTTGAAGGCTTTTTCAAAGTCATCAAGTGTCGGGCTGAGGTATTGCATATCAGCCTCTCCAAGGAAGCGTAATAAATTCCCACGCTTATCTGCATCGCACATAACAATAATCACTTTTTCTTTTTCTTCAATTCGGGTTTGAATGGTATCCATTATTGCATCGCTCCTAAATAATGATTCACTCGTTTCTCCCCATCCTTCATCATGCTTTTTGCAAATTTTTTAGTTCTGCTAAATAATCAAAAGTTTTACAATGTTTTCTTACTGTTGGTTTGTTAATTCTTGGTCCTATTTTTTCTCTATCCATCATTTTTTTATTTCTATTTTTTGCCAAAACCATATCCGTTTCTTTGACATCAATTAAATATCTACGTCCAAGCTGATCACATGGAATCGTACCGTCTTTACACCAGTTTTTTACCGTTATAAGCGGATATCCAGAATAAGCTGCATACTCATTTGCATACATTTTTTTCTTAAACGTTTTTTCTTCCATTCAGCACACTTCCTTTCATAAATTCATATGGGCCGACAAGTTCATTTGACTGGTTAAATATAATTTCTCTGAGTGCAAAGGCTTTACCGAAGTAATATGCTTGTTTTGCATATACCGCATTGGAAATAATATTTCGTATAATACTCTGTAACTCATGGCGTGAAAGTTCTAACAAATTTTCAGCCTCACATGCTTCTAAATAGCCTCTTTTATAATCAGCATCTTGGCTTAAAAACATTCTATGCAACTTTTTTGCATAAATCATTGTTAAGTTTGACATATTAAATTCGCTCCTTGACTGCTTTTTATCAGAAATGATATAATAACAGTAATCACATAGTTATTTTGCTATGAGTCGTCTGTGCGCTAACGCAGGCGACTTTTTTTGTTTGTATAGCCTCTGTAATGTCTAGCCGATATCTACTATCTAACTCCATTACAAGATTTAATGAACAGTTCACCCGTTCTACAAGCTTTTCTGTCGCAGTTTTCAATTGTGAAAATTCATCTTCCGACAAGTCAGCCGCCGTTTCTTTATCAAGCAGCAGTACCGGCAAATCATCCAAAAGCCGCCCCGTTTCCTTATCCTTTGATTTCACGCGGATAATCATTGACTGAATATGCCGATCGACCTTTTGATACCCGAATATCTGACTTAATCCAGTTCCTTCAAGGGCGACAGTGCAAGCCATAATAAAGCTCTTGCTCGCAAGCTTTGCCCGTGCTTTTACTGGGATAGCTCTATCCCCTTTTACCGCTGAATAGAGACTGTCGACAGAATAACCAATCTCCGTAGCTAATGCTTTCGGCGGTATGTCAATCGCCATAATGGCCAACTGCAACATATCACCGATACTGTCTATCATTGGTACATCTAACATTGGTATCATCTTCCTTATTTTTGTTGAATTTAATAAACAAATTTAAACTTTTAAAGTGATGTCAAACAAAAGAGTATGTTTACTGCCATGCTCTTTTTCCATGTGTTTAATAATCTTCGTGGCACATTGCATCGCGCGATCTTCCAGTCGCCCTGTTATTGCAATTGAAATGTGCATTGTTGGTTTTTTGTAACTATTTTTTTTCAAATTCATTTAATCTCACTCCTTATTTTTGTCGGAATATCATGCGACTATCGGACAGCTAATGGTGTTATTGTATTTATTGAACCATCTTTCAATATTTAATAGTTCATGATTTGTGAACATCAGTATAAAAAGAAGCATCTAGTTCAACACCAAAACGTTTTTTTAAGTTAATTGCTATATTTTTTGATATATCTCGTCCCCCATTTTCTAACATACTATAATAACTTTTAGATATTTTTAGTTCTTTTGCCATATCAATTGGTTTTAAATTGTTATTCAAACGTGTTTTTTTTAAAATATTCATATTATCACTCCACTCAATGTTCACATTACGTAAACTCATTAAAGTTAGTATAGTTCATTATTTGTGAACCGTCAATGGTTTTTTAGAAAATAGTTATCTTATTGTGAACTTTTATTCATAAAGTTCACAAATTGTTGTATAGTTAATTTATTGGAGGTGCTTATATGAAAGATACTATCTCTTCTCTTTTTGGTCAAAAATTAAAAAAGTTGCGTGAAGACAACAACTACACTCAAGAAGATGTAGGTGCATGGTTTAATATGGGTAAATCAACTGTATCTCAATGGGAAAATGGTCGTATTCCACATGCCACTATTCTTACCACATTAGCTGCTAAACTCGGAGTAACTATTGATTATCTGTTAGGCTGTGATGTAGCACCCATATCAAATTCCAATATATCAGCAGAAGATTTAGAACTTCTACAGAAAATAAAAAATCTCCCTGCGGACCGGCGGGAGATTGTAGACACGGTGATTAAAGTTAGTGATACATCAGTAATAAAAAAAGCAGCATCCGAAAAGTAAAAATTTTTACCAAAAGAAATTCGAATTGCTCTTAAATGGAATAAAGCAAGTCATAACAGACGGAGGTGATTATTGAGCTTTTGAGTAAATTTTAACGAGGAGATGTCAGTGTGGAAATAATTGGGATGATTTTGTTAGGATTAGCCGTTTATGGCATTGTTTGCTTTTTTCAAAAAAGAGAAAAACAAACGATTCCCTCTTTAGTCCGTATTCATTATCCATTTTTTGCAATTGATGTAGAGACCGCTAATAAAAATAAAAACAGTATATGTTCTATTGCGATTGCATGGATTGAAAATAATAAAGTTTATGCTCGTCAATGGTATGTTAAGCCACCTACCACTTATTTTGAGTTCACTTATTTACATAATATAACATATGATATGGTCAAAGATATGCCTACCTTTGATATCGTATGGACTACAAAAATAGCACCTCTTGTAAAGAGTAAATTTCTCGCTGCTCACTATGCCCACTTTGATATGAAAGCAATTGACGATACTTTACGATTTTATAATCTATCGATACGGAAAAATAATTTTATTATTTATGACTCTTGTATTGCATCACGCGAAGCTTTTCCGAAATTACCTAATCATAAATTAAATACAGTATGTTCCTATTTACAAATACCTTTAGATCATCATGATGCTTTAAGTGATGTTATGGCATGTGCTAATATTTTAAACATAATTAATACAAAGTGTCCTCGTGCGATATCGTCTATGTTATTTGATCAAGTTACAGATAAACAAATGTATAATTCTTATTTCTTTAAATAAAATCTGCCAGTAAAGGCAATATGAGAGGTAATTATTTATGAAAAAATCTTTATTAACAATCTTATTTCTTTTATTTTTTTGCATACCTAGTACGAGTAACGCTTCATATGATTCTGCGGAATCAGGATTAGATTACGTAACTCGACTTCCACACACACAATTTTTACCGTCAAATGGTTCAACTCAAGATACTGACATAGGCATATCCATTACATTTGATAGTCCTATCTCTGCAATATCAGATGGCCCTAATTTAGATCATAATACCCAATACGCCGATCTTTCAAATAATTATGCTTTATCCGTTGCCGGTGTATTAGTAACATTTAAAAATAATACCAATAATTTAATGGTCTTAAAATTAGGTCAATCCAATATTAGTTTAGGTTCATTATCAGCAATTCCTTTTGTTGATGGCATGAAATATAAAGATGCTGGCAACCCATCAGCAACGCCAGATGTTATTTTGCCTCCACAAAAATCAATACGAAAAACAATTTATGCAGATTATTATCATTTGGATGATACAGATTGGATGGTAGATGGTGTTCCTGTCTTAAAAGACAACTCATTATATGCAACCCTATATTTAAAAGTTGAATCAAGTGATGGAGGCAGCCAGTTTATAACTGTCCAAACACCAAATATAGGAATTCCACAAAATACAGCTACTACTAAAAGTCACTATGATGCATCTTCATACCCTAATGGATTTTATAAATATTCTAAATAAGAAGAAAACGATTAAATGAAGGCAATGAACGTAACAATGGCAATAGGTATCGACAAAGAAATAAGAAGCATTTTAAGGAGTTGTAGAAAGCTACAATGATTATAAAAAATCCAAGTGAATTTAAAATTAACATCACTGGTTACAAAATTTATTATGATATTTTTATGTCTATTTTATCCATAGGCATCCTTGTTTCATTTCTTGCACAAAGTATAACAGATTTTTCTGATTTAGAAGCTACTATTGCAAATGAATTTGATTTTGATGTGTGGTTTATTTTTGTTGTCGATTATATTGTACGGTTGCTATTCGCAGAAAATAAATTCAGCTTTATCAAACATAATATAATTGACCTTATCGCTATAATTCCTTTTGATACGGTCTTTCAAGGATTACGCGCTGTTCGTTTATTAAAATTTATACGTTGTTTCGTCTATTTAGTTCGTGCCTATAATCGAATCAGTTTAATATTAAAAACAAATAATTTTCATCATATCCTGTGCTTTACCTTTTTAACGGTTTTCATGGGAGCTATTGCTATATCTTATATTGACAACATGGATATAGGTGATGCTTTTTGGTGGTCATTCGTAACTACTACAACCGTAGGATATGGGGATATTGCACCTCAATCATTTGGCGGTAGAATTGTAGCCGTTTTTCTTATGCTCATTGGAATTGGGTTTTTAAGTACACTGACTAGCACAATTTCGACTTTTTTCATCAATGGTAATGAAACGAGTAGCTACAGAAACGAAACTATTGATCAAATTATTTTTAAATTAAAAAACTTTCAAGACTTAACCGTTGATGATTTACAAGATATGCATGAAGTCTTGGTTTCATTAAAAAAGGCAAAAAATGAATAGATTTAACTGCATTTTCAAATAGGTTTAATTTTGCAAAATGTCCACAATAAAATTAATTTAATGAAAGCCCTAACCGTCAGAAAGGAACTTGTTTATGGTTACAAAAAAAAGAAGTATCGGCAATGGCGGCATAACGTTTGATAAAGCTAGAAATGCATACCGTACTTATATCACTACCCCCGACGGAACGCGTCTTTTTAAACGTTTCAAAGAAGAAGCCGATGCTATAGAATGGAAATCTACACAGTTACATCACATTCACAAGGGTACTTTTGTTCAGCCATCTGATATAACGATCGGAGAATGGATGATCGAATGGCTCACTACTTATAAGAAAGACACTGTTAAGCAGAGAACCTATGAACGTTATACCAGTCTCGCAAAACATGTAATGGCTATTGCAGATTATAAATTGCAAGATGTAAAACCACTACAAGTGCAGCACTTTTATAAATCTTTATCTCCACAACTTTCTGCCTGTACGATTGCTAAAGTTCACAAGCTTTTAAAAGATATGTATAACAAAGCTTTGGAACTAGAATTAATTCAAAAAAATATTATGACCATTGTAAAACCGCCCAAATTTGAAAAAAAAGAAGTTGAAACATTCACCTTATCTGAACTTGATACCATTTTATCATCCTGTAAGAACGATGCTGTGCTTAAAAAGTATTACCCAATCATTTTATTAGCCGCTACTACTGGAATGCGTTTAGGCGAGGTTTTAGGCTTACAGTGGTGTGATGTCAATTTCTTTGATTCAACCGTCTATATTAGAAAATCTCTGCAGCAGTCAAGTGCTTTAGGTTTAATCTTAGAAACTCCAAAAACGAAAACATCGATCCGCCGAATTAAAGTTACCCAGGAATGTATCGACGAATTAAAAAATCTAAAAAGCCATGCTAAAAATATAGATCACAAACAAGAAACACTTTGTTTCATCACACGAAATGGTACGCCGATTGCACCACGCAATTTTGAAAGAGTTTGGCAGTTATTATTAGATTCCAATCATGCGAATATAGATTATAAAAATTTTCATGTACTTCGTCATACTCATGCTACCGAATTGCTCGGTGCCGGCATTCCACTTTCTGATGTAGCAAAACGACTTGGACACAGCAAACAATCTCACACCTTAGAACTGTATGCCCATGCAATGCCCAATCATGACGAGATCATTACCAATGCTATACAAAAATTATATGTTGTTAAATAAAAAATAGGCACGATAACATATTCAAACATGTTATCGTGCCTAATAAAATAGTAGATTATATCACCTAATGCACCGAATAAAATTATTATTTATTTACATATAGTCATGAAAAAGATTGTATATCTTTTTCTAATTTTCTAGATTTTTTGTAAACAATATGTTTAAATTTATCTTTAATAAGTTCTTCCTCCCATCCATCAATTGCCATTCCATGTATTTCTTTTAAAAAATTTTTCATCTCATTCAATGTATACTTATCAAAATTAGGTATATATTGTGTATTGTGTAAATTTTTTATAATTTCGTTGTAAGTTCTCACGAATCGTTTTATTTTAAATTTCGAATTATCTGGAATTATAATATTATATCTTTTAATATATTTTTTAATTAACCAATCTAAATGATATAAAACAAATTCATCATTTATCTGTGAAAAGAAAAATAACCAACCATATTTATTTTTTTCATTTATACAACCTGTGATTTTTAAATTTAAATCCCAAATAAACAAATTTATATTTTTTCTACCTAAGTGCTGGTATTCTTCGAATGTACTTTGCAATGATTTTTCAAAATTTTTTAAAGATATGTCACGCACTCTTATATCAGATTTATTAATATTGTATCCTAAATATTCAAAACCATCATCGACAATTCCGCTCTTAAGTTTATTTTTATTAATTTCTAATAAGTATTTATCTTTTAACTCTAAAGTAATTTCCTCTTTTATAGTACTTAATTCACTATAGTTACACAAAATTAAAATATCATCCACATATCTAAAATATGCTATATTATCCTTTTCTAAATATATTTGATCAAGATTTTTCAAATATATTGATGCTAATATATTTGAAATTGGTATCCCCTGTGGAACACCACATTTATTCAACCCAATACTTTTTTTAGAGTATCCTCTTGACAGTGTAGGGTTTTCTATAGAATCTTTAATAAGCTTTCTAATATTGTCTTTTCTAATTTTTTTATGTAAAATCCCCATCAATAAATTATGATCTATTGATCCATAAAAATCACTAATATCTATTTTTATGAAACCATCATATAATCTAATTTTATTTGCTAATTCATAAATTGTTACTTGTACTAATTTATAATTTATTTCATCATATATTTCTAGTAAGACTTCTTTTAAAACCCCTAAAACCAACTTATCTTTAATTGTCGGTAGAGAAATTTGCCTTGTTTTATTTTTAGATTTTATGACCAATTTTTCTTTGTATGGAGTAAATTTATATATTTTATTGTGTATGTTCGCATATATGCAGTCTATATATTGATTTAAATTATTTTCAAAATATTTTTTTGTAATACAATCCAAACCTGGCATAGCATTTTTATTAGTATTATTTAAATAATATTCTCTTAAAAATCTCTTAGAAAATTTACGTTTAAAACTCTCTGACGCTGTAATAAAAATCCCTCCTTGACGAAATTACAGTATTCAATAAAAAAATCGATAAAATAAAAAAATTGGCAAAACAAAAAATAGTATACATATAATGACCCACCTAGTTCTATAAAAAATATCCTCAGCATATGTAAAAATACCCCATGATTTTTTTTCACTATCTCTTTGGGATGAAAGAAAATCTTCCATCCTATGATTTTCAGAACTTTTCAATAAAAACAAATATTCTTTTTCAATATCAATAATCTGCTGAACTTCATATTGATCATCAATAGTCATTTGCGTTATTTTTCTATAAAGTTCATCAAAGCCATGATAATTATATTTCAAACGAAGTGCCCGCTCCTTATAATTTTGTGACAATAAATACATTGAAAAAAAAGAAACAGTTATAGATGTAATCAATAACTGTTCAGATATAGCAGTATTTTGGGTTCCTAATTTGGCTAAAGACAAATTATATATTGATAAACCAACTAAAATCACTGAATAATATACTTGCAAAAGTTTCGTCCAACAATTCCATTTATCTAATCGCTCTGATGCATGTATTCTACATTTTCTAGTAATCCAAATTCGATTTTCTAAGCTATTTTTATAGTCAAACTTATCCATTAAATCAAACTCCTCTAAAAGATTAAGGGCCTTTGTATATGTTTTATATTCTATTGAATCTACACCTATATTAGCATGCAAAGTATAAATAACTTGTTGATTAGAAGGAAAAGTTCACTATTAGTACAATAAGCTAATAGTCATTTCTTATCGAAATAAAGGCCCTTATATATCATAATATAACATTAAGCATAATAATAACAAGTCATAATTAAATTTTATTAATATTTTTATAAAAATATTAATTTTTCCTCACCTAAGATCACCCACCATATACTCTATACTCAAGTCAATGTTCATTACCACTTTAACTTTGTAGTAACCACTTGATCCTTTCAAACCTCCTATCATTAAACGCTTTGCATTACAATAAAAAATGGGCACAATAACATATTCAATCATGTTATTGTGCCCATTTTGTGCCCGTGACTAACGGACTATTTCGTGTCCACTCTCGTGAAGCCTTGATTTCATTGGTGCGACTGCCGCGATTCGAACGCGGGACCCACGGCTTAGAAGGCCGTTGCTCTATCCAGCTGAGCTACAGACGCGATTTATGGTCGGAGCAGCAGGATTCGAACCTGCGGCCCCCTGGTCCCAAGCCAGGTGCTCTACCAAACTGAGCCATGCCCCGTCAACCACAAAGATTATTATATAGATTTGCAGGACGTTTGTCAACATTTTTTTATTTTCTCCTTGCAGTAAAAATGTTGTATCCAAAAAACTACTCACAAAATTCAATAGCTTAGACTTTTACTTAATATCATATATCCCAGAGAAAACTTCGATTGCTGATCCTGTCATCATCACGGATTCATTGGGTCTATACTCGATATGCAATGTCCCAAGCTTAACCTGAACATCTACTGTGTCTTCTGTAAAGTCATTCAAATAGGATGCAACCACTGAGGCACAGCACCCCGTTCCACAGGCCAGTGTCGCACCAGCGCCACGTTCCCACGTTTTTACTTTTATTGTATGTTTATCTATGACTTGAACAAAGTTCACATTGGTGTTTTGAGGAAATTTATGATGTTTTTCAAGTTTCGGTCCCAATACACTGGGATCAATTGCCGTGATATCTTCGACAAAAAGCATCGTGTGCGGCACGCCCATCAAAACACTGGTAATTTTGTATTCCTGCCCCGCCACGTCTAAAATTTCATCAATCACTTGCCCCTTAGGACCAATCATCGGGATCTGATCACGTTCCAAAATCGGCTGTCCCATATCTATCGTAATTTGTTTTACTCTCTGGTCAGCAATTTGCAGGCTTGGCTTTATGATACCCGCTTTTGTTTCCACAGAAAAAGTCGTTTTTTTCAAAATATCATGTTCATAAAGATATTTGGCAAAGCAGCGAATACCATTACCGCACATTTCAGCTTCACTGCCATCGATATTAAGAATCCTCATTTTTATATCAGCAATGGTTGATGGTAAAATGAGCAATATACCATCTCCACCAATTCCTGTATTCCGATCACATAAAATCTGTGCTAGCTTGACATAATCCTGCTGTGTATCAGCTAGCTGATTTAGTATGATAAAATCATTGCCTAGTCCATGCATTTTTGTAAAATTCATAAGTAACAGCCCTCTCTATAAGTTCTTGTTTACTCATTAGTATAGCAAGCTATATTTGCAATAAAAATAACAATAATGCTATTAATATTGTAAATATAGCTAAAAAGAATGACAATCAAAATCGTATAGACCGACTTTGATTGTCATTCTTTTTTTATTATATTTTATACAGGCCCAACTTGTATCTGCTGATAAATCCATTCAAGACATGGATCAATATGATTCTTATAGTCTTGAAAGGTCACTTCTTTTACTACATCAGGTTCAAAGGAAAGCTGCGTCTCATCTTCAATAAGTTTATAATACTGCGTCGAGTAACGTATCGCAAGACCTGAACTTGCCAAAGAGAGGTATTTGACTTCCCCATAACAATTCGGCTTGCCACCGGTGGCTTCACCGATGAAAATCGCCGCAGAATGATACTTTAGATAATAGACATTAAGCAGCGCCGAAGAAAAAGTATCCCTTCCCACAATGACAAATAAATGACCTTGTTGATTAAGCCGCTTAAATTTTCCCAGCCAATGGAGAAAATCTTTTAAAAGTTCCGAGTTTCCACCACCATTATTCCGCAAATCGATAGCGAGGTACTGAATTGTCAGATTATCTTCAAGTCTCTTGATGAGCTTACTGGAAAAATATTCTACTGTATGTTCTGTCATGTTTTTACATTTATTGTAGTTAACATATAAAAATCCTTTGTCTTCGGTCAAGTGACTCCAATAGTATTGATCCGGGTGTTGTCGATACAAAGGTAGTGCGACAATTTCCTGCTTCTGCTCTGTTAAAACATCCTGCCAATCTTCATACTTGATCGCATGTACCTGGCAATCGATTATTTTTTGCTGATCCGTTTCGACTTGAATGGTTACATGATGCAGATCATCAATGATACCCAGCCCAAATAAAATATCTGTACAAATCAAATATTCTGGCAACTGTGCCAGCACAAAGCTTTGATTTTCATGCGAAATTACCTGTTCCAGTCGTTTACAGATAGAGGAAATTGTTTCACCATTGATTGCAATCAATTTTTGCCACAGCAAGTTTTGGCAGGTCGGCATTGCCGCTACAACAAACAAACCTTCCTGAAAGCAATACACTTCGATTGGCAGCCTGTTATAGCGTGGTAAAACCACCGCAGTATGAGCATCACCAATTGTTGCGACAATTTTAGCAATTTCTATAACAATTGTGTGTATGTCCAGCCGCGCACTTTTTTGTTTAAGTACATCAATGCGACTAAAAAACTCTTTTTTTGTTTGCTGAAAAAATAAATTTTTGTGCCAGTTTGGTAAGTCAACAGCTAGTTGTGTTAAATCGCTTGGCCAGTTTATAGGAGGCATAATCATCACCCTTCCGTCAGCAGTATACGATCATGCATACTTTTATTATGTGATTATCACATATAAGAATGACTGATTTTGACAACTGCATTATAAGTTTTATTCAATACCAAAATATCTGCTTGAATTTTTTTTTTCAAATCAGCATCTGAATATTTAAAACCAAATACAACTACGACATCAAAAATCAAATTAAATCCATTACAGCTTTTTGTGACTCTGAAATCATGCATATGGATACTTTCATCAATTTTTGCAATTACCTGTGCTACCGATTCTCGCATAAGGACTAGTTTTGGATTATCAATAATAATCGGATCCATATGAATCGTCACTTCACAGCCGCAGCTTCTACGCAATTTATATTCGATACCATCAATCAGTTCATGCGCTTCCATCATATCCATAGAAGCTGGCACCTCAACATGTAATGAAACAAAGCGGCGTCCAGGTCCATAATCATGAACAATTAAATCATGCAGACCCACAACGATAGGATTCGCATTGACAATCTGTTCAATGGCTTCAACAAAATCGGCATCCGGCGCCTGCCCCAATAAAGGCTGCAACGTATCTTTCGCTGTCATAATACCCGAATAAAAAACAAAAAGTGCTACACCAATTCCAGCAAATCCATCTACATTGATACCAGTAAAATAGTAAACCCCCATTGCTATTAAAACGACAGTTGTCGCAACACAATCACTCAAACTATCAACGGATGTAGCTTCCATTGCGGCTGATTTAATTCGTTTCCCCAAATTTTTATTAAAAGCAGCCATCCAAAATTTCACTACAATTGACGCAAGCAAAATTCCACCAGAAATAAAGTCCACGGTAATTTCTTCCGGCGAAAAAATCTTTTGCAGCGATGTACGAAACAGCTCTACGCCCACCAATATAATTGCAATGGAAATAAATAAACCAGCTAAATATTCGATGCGTCCGTGCCCAAAAGGATGTTCAAAATCAGGCGGTTTTTCGGCCATTTTAAAACCCAAAAGCGTCACAACCGATGAACCTGCATCCGACAAATTGTTAAATGCATCTGCGACAATAGATACCGCGCCACTCAATAGCCCTGCTGTCAATTTGAATACAAATAGGAGGATATTGGCTATTATTCCCACGCTGCCTGCCAATATCCCATAACTTGCCCGAACTTTTGAATCATGAATCTGTTCATAATGCGGAACAAATTTTTTAATTAATGCCGTTGTCATATATAACTCCTTCAGTTTTTATCATTTACAATCTTTAATGTTTTGATTTCATCTAATAAAGAATTTATTTTTGCATCTTGATAAACCAGATGATCCATAATTATTTTAATTTCTACTTCTGCTTTTTTATTAATTTCATAATCTTGTTCCGCCATCAAGCGATCTTTTTCATTTTGCCGATTTTGGCTCATCATCACAACAGGACCCGTATAAGCCGCTTGAAAACTCAATGCTAAATTAAGCAAAATAAATGGATAGGGATCCCACGATACAAAAAAATCAGAATTGGTGCCTGCCATATAAACTAAATAAACATTAGCCCCCATCCAAATAAGTATAATCGCACTTTGAAAAATAATAAACGGCCAGCTTCCAACAATTTGCGCCACTTTATCAGCTACACGCTGCCCTCTGGTACCTTTTTTTTGAAATTCTTCATTTACATTACGCACAGCCGCATGCTCATGTTTATAGATTGCTGCCGGACCTCTTAAAGTATCCATATATTCTCCTTTTTTGCACCTACACGTTTTATTACGTTATGCTTTTATTTAGTTATCGGTTTATAAGCTAACGCTTCATCAATAAAAGATCTTGCCACTTTTTCAGAAATTTGTACCACAGTTTCTGGTGGTAAATTTTTCTTTTTAGTGAGTAAATCCGCTCGATACTTTTGGTATAAGAATTTTTGTTCATTGCAATTCGCTTCCAGCATCTGTAAAGCAGTCAAATCTGCCTCAGCAAGCTGTTCAAACAACTTTAATTGCGGAAGGCATTCCTCTTTATCTTGCTTTGGCAATTGGGTCTGTAAGTTTTCCGAGGCAGTTTTCATGTCAAAAAAATCTTGTTGCAATAGATTGATATCAAAGGAGCAGTCTTGTCCCGTTTGTAATTTTTGAAACAATGTATCCATGTGTTTTCTTACAGAGGGTGCATCCGCCAAGCCCACATGAGCCCAGCTATTTTCCATGCGCCTCGAATGGTAAGCAAAGATTTCCATTGCCTCTGCCTGTTTACCATATTGCGCTGCAATCGCCTGCTGCCATGCTTTATTATAGTCATATTGCTTTGGGTTCCATGCATAGTCAGCTCCCGTTGCCAGGGTGATTTTCGATAAGTTAGCATATTCCATGGGATTCATAATAAACATCTGTAAGTTTGCTCCAGCCTTATCATCAATCCCCGTAATCGGCCCCAAGGCCAGTTTACTTTTTAGATAATCTGAAACTGGATAATTCCACCAAACAGCTACCTTACGTTTATAGATATCTTCCACCTTCTGCAAGGCCTCGCTTGATATGCCTTCACAGACAACGCCTTCGCCTGTATACATCACAACAATATCTTTCGATAGGTTCTTAGAAAAATCCGCTGTATAGGACTTCACGTGATTATTTTGTATCATATCCGCTGTGTAGTATTCAGTTGGCACCGTGAGCAGCGGATTTATATTTTCATGTTTTTTCACAAAACGTTTATTCACTTCATTCAATACATAGGCTTGCTTTGCACCATCTTTATTTTTAATATCATCAAAATAAACCGCAAAACTATGCACTCCCATATTATAAAGTAATTCAAATTTATTCAGCAATAACTGCAAGTCCTGTTCTCCCGCTTTGCCATCAAAAACCATATTTAAACCCGGTGATAAAGCAAAAATAAAATCAACATGATTTTTTTCAGCAGCTGTAATAAGTTCTTGGAGTTGTTGCATTTCAACTTTCGGATATGGCTCACGCCATTTTTCGCGATGATATGGATCATCCTTTGGAGCATAAATATAAGTATTTATTTTCTGTTCTCCATAAAAACGGAACTGATCCAACCTGTCTTTTTGTGTCCACGGCTTCCCATAAAACCCTTCAATAACACCACGTTTCTTGATGATTGGATAATCGCAAATCTCTCCGTTTGGCACCTTTCCCGAAGACTTTGTCAAAAGCTGTGAAAATGTCTGCATTGCATAAAAAAGACCATCTTGATCGTTTCCAACTAAAGAAACCTGTTTTAGCTTATCATTGATCAAGATTTTATAACCCTGTTCCGGGAAATATTCCCCCATCTGCTGATGCGAAATATTTTCTGGCAATAAATCAAATCGGGTACCCAAATAAATCGTAGGATATTCAATGTCTGCCTGTTTGCAGCCTTTCATACCATTTTCCTCTAGAATTCCGATAAAACGATTTTTCGTATCATCATCCACTGATTTTCCAAATACAAGCTGGACCGCTTTACCTAAGGTCAACGTTCCGTCTTGTATTATAAAAGACTGTGGTGATGGCTGCAAACTAAATGTTGTGTCCATGGCTTTTACATCTCCTGTCATAAAGAAAATACAAAGAACGAATAAACCGCCAGCGATAGATTTCCAATGCACTCGATGCACCTCCATTGTTGTTTTTCTATTTAAAATTTTACCATAAAATGAGTCTGTAAACTTGCTTTTTTGAAAAGAAAAAATGCCGACCTCATTGAGATCGGCATTTTTATGAAAATCTTATTTATTAAAGATATTTTTGATCGCTTGTTTATTCACATCTCGATTGAGTTGTGCTAAATAAGTTGTCAATTTAATATTTTTAGGACATACTTCAACGCAGTTTTGGCTATTACCACAACTCGTGATACCGCCTTTTTCCATCAATGCGTCCAAACGTTCTTCTTTATTAAATTTACCAATTGGATGTAAATTGAATAAATGAGCTTGAACTGTAGGCGCAGGTCCAATAAAGTCAGATTGTGTTCCAACATTAGGACATGCTTCCATGCAGCAACCGCAAGTCATGCAATGAGAAATTTCATAAGCTGTAGCAGCTGTTTTTGGGTTCTGAATTGGAGCATCTTTAACTTCCCATGAACCATCAACATTAACCCAGCCCTGAATGCGTTTGAGACTTTCAAACATTACAGAACGATCAATAAGAAGATCGCGAATAACAGGGAAAGTACGAGCTGGAGACAAACGAATCGGTTGTTCCAAATGATCAATAAGCGCTGCACAAGCCTGTTGAGCTTTGCCATTGATAACCATCATGCAAGCACCGCATACTTTTTCCAAACAATTACATTCCCAAACAATTGGACGAGTTTTTTTACCGTCTTTTGTTACAGGATTTTTCTGAATTTCCATTAAAGAAGCAACAACATTTAATGCTGGACGATAAGGAACTTCAAATTCTTCTGTATAAGGAGCACTTGTAGGTGAATCTTGTCTTTCAATAATAAAATGAACTGTTTTTTTATCTGCCATTCTTATTTATCCTCCTTCTTAGCAACAGCGTAGTTACGAGGACGCGGTTTAATCAGTGAATGATCAAACTCAATATAGCTAATTTTTGGTTCACTCGTTCCTAAGTCAAAGTCAGCAATCGTAGTTTTCATGAAACGTTCATCATCACGTTGTGGGAATTCTGCTTTATAATGAGCACCACGACTTTCATCGCGCATACGTGCAGATTTTGTTACAACAAGTGCATAAATGATCATATTACGAAGCTGTCTTATAAACATTGCTTCCTGATTTGCCCATCTGCTTGTATCCGTTACACCAATATTGTCCCAACGTGCAAGTATTTTCTTTACTTCATCGAAACAATAGTCAAGTTCTTTATTGACACGTACAATTGTAACGTATTTATTCATAAGATCGCCCAGTTCATGATGAAGTTCATGAGCGTTTTCTGTACCATCCATCTTAAGAATCGCTTCGAATTCATCAACACATTCTTGTTGTGCCTTTGCGAGATCTTCATCTGTAAGGTCAGAACCTCTTTCGCCTTCATATGCCCAGCGCATAGCTTCCGGACCAGAAACTGTTCCTGAATAAGCTGCCGAAAGCAGAGAATTAGCACCTAAACGGTTTGCACCATGGTACTGATAGTCACATTCGCCCGAAGCCATAAGCCCTGGTACGTTTGTGTTATGTTTTGGATCTACCCAGATACCACCCATTGAATAATGGACAGATGGATAAATCTGCATTGGAACTTTACGTGGATCATCACCAACAAATTCCGAATACATTTCCAAAATCCCGCCAAGTTTGCGTTCAAGATAATCTGCATCAATATGGGAAAGATCAAGATAAACTCTGTTTTCACCATTGATACCAAGGCCTTGATTCACGCAGACATCATAAATGGCACGAGACGCAACGTCACGTGGCACCAGATTACCATATGCAGGATACATTTCTTCAAGGAAATACCAAGGCTTACCATCTTTATAAGTCCATACACGGCCGCCTTCACCACGACAAGCTTCCGACATCAGACGATTTTTGTCTGTACCCGGAATAGCTGTTGGATGAATTTGAATAAATTCAGTATTCGCAAGATGCGCACCCTGCTGATACACAGCCGATACTGCTGAACCGTTACAAATTGTTGATGCTGTACATCTGCCAAATACCATACCTGGACCGCCAGTTGCCAGAATCGTTGTATCACCGCGAAATGCCTGGATTTCCATCGAGTTCATATTCTGAGCTACGATACCACGGCAAACGCCTTCTTTATTTTTTATAACTTTAATGAATTCCCAGAATTCATATTTTTTAACATTACCTTTAACTTCCCATTTACGAACCTGTTCATCCAAGGCGTAAAGAAGCTGCTGGCCTGTTGTAGAACCAGCGAAACATGTACGTTTATTCTTTTGTCCACCGAAGTTACGAAGATCCAAAACACCTTCTGCTGTACGTGTAAACGGTACACCCATACGGTCAAACATCTTAATAAGCTTAGGTGCTGCATCTGTCATGCCTTTAACAGCCGTCTGATCAGCCAGGAAGTCACCACCATATACGGTATCATCAAAATGTTCCCATATACTGTCGCCTTCACCTTTTGTATTCATGCAGGCATTAATCCCACCCTGGGCACATAGTGAATGCGAACGTTTTACTGGACAATATGAGAATAAATCTACATCGCCACCAGCTTCACATATTTTCAGGGCAGCCATTAAACCGGATAAACCGCCACCTACAACAATAATTTTCTTTTTATCTTTCACGTAGGTCCTCTCCTTATTTCTAAGATTTTATGAATTCAATTATGCAAGATAGCTACTCATAAAGATTAATGTAACAACCGTTAAAAGAGCACATAATGCCATAGCGCATTTATTAACAACGGATTGCGCGCGAGGGCCTTTTGCAATACCCCAAGTCATTGTAAAGGTCGTTAAACCATTGCAGAAATGGAAAATCGCAGCAACCATACCTAATGTATAAAGTACAAATACGATAGGATTGCTAAAGTAACTTTGCAATAATTCATAACTGATTGGTGTACCGCCACCTTTGACCATGATACGAAGATAAACAACATGCCAGATCAAAAATGCAGCAACATACCATGCAGTCCATCTTTGTAGCGCAAACTGCCAATTACGTGTGTAACCATATTGGCTGGGATTGTTTTTCCCTTGTAATGCGATATAAGCACCATAAAGTCCATGAAATAAGAATGGAATTGCAAGCACGCAAATTTCTATTGGGAGCATAATATCATGCGGAATTGCAGCAAGTTCTGCAACAGCATCATTGAAAAGTTTTGGTCCACCCAAAACTTTTGCGTTAGTGATGACATGTTCTAAAAGGAAAAATCCGATTGGAACTATCCCACATAAGGAATGTAAACGACGAACATAAAAACTAGTGTGACTCATGCTTAAACCTCCTATATTTTTCTCTCCCCCGAAGGGGAAAAACTTTTATAACCTACGGTAAGGTGCTTGACCCATTTCGTAGAAATTATTACCTTCAGAATCAATGACAACAATTGCCGGAAAATCAACAACAGTAAGCGCAGCTACTGCTTCAGGACCAAGTTCAGGATAAGCGAGAACTTCGTATTTCTGTACTGATTTCGCAATTAAAGCAGCGGCTCCGCCAACTGCTGCAAAATATGTAACACCATGTTTTTTCATAGATTCAACAACTTCTGGTGTTCTAGAACCTTTACCAACCATCCCTTTAATTCCCTGATCAAGCATTGTAGGCGTGTAGGCATCCATACGGCCAGATGTTGTAGGACCACAAGAACCAATTGGATCGCCAGGTTTTGCCGGTGTAGGACCAAGATAATAAACAATCTGATTATTCCAGTCTACTGGTAATTTTTCACCGCGAGCTAATGCTTCGGTCATCACTTTATGAGCAGCATCACGAGCACTGATAATTGTACCAGTAATCAATACACTGTCACCAGCTTTTAATTTACGGGACTGTTCTTCCATCAAAGGTGTAGTAATACGAATTTTTTCAGCCATTTTCTCTTCTCCTCCTATTATAATACACGTTCTGAGTGACGCATTGCATGACAGCAAATTGTTACAGCAACAGGCAAACCAGCGATATGTGTAGCACCCCATTCAATATTAACAGCAAGAGCTGATGTTGTCCCACCAAGTTGTGGTCCAATACCAGTTTTGTTAATAAGGTCTAACAATTCCAGTTCCAATTTTGCATAGTCAGGATGTGCGTTACGAACATTGGTCGGACGAATGAGGGCACGTTTGGACAATACTGCTGCTCTATCCATAGTACCACCGATGCCAACACCAACAACCATTGGCGGACAAGGATTACAGCTTGCATGTAAAATAATATCAAGCACAGCTTTTTTCACGCCTTCTACACCATCGGCTGGGACAAGCATTTTAATATCAGACTTATTTTCACTACCGAAACCCTTCGGTGCTAACTGAATTTTGATTTTATCACCATCAACGATTTTTGTATAAATAATCGCCGGTGTATTATTCTGGGTATTTTTACGATTAAACAAAGGTTCTTCTACTACGGATTTACGAAGATACCCTTCTGTATAGCCTTTTGCTACTCCAGCATTGATCGCATCCTCTAAACTACCGCCTTCAATATGAAGGTCTTGCCCTACTTCAACAAAAATAATAGCCATACCAGTGTCCTGGCAAATAGGTCTATCTTCTGCTTTCGCAATTTCAGCATTTTTGATAATTTGATCCAGAACATCTCTGCCGACCGGAGATTCTTCAGTTTCTCTGCCTTTTTTCAAAGCATCATACACGTCTCCCGGTAAATAATAAGCAGCTTCTTTACACATTTGCGCTACTTCTTCGGTGATCTTTTTTACTTGGATTGTACGCAATGTAAACCCTCCCAAAATATAATATATAATACACTCATAGGCTTCATAATACCACATTTTCCAAGTGCTTTCAACTTATTCTAAGCCCATATTGGAACGTTCAAAAAGATGAATCCTGTTCGTTTATGAAGCTGTCTACAAGAAATATTCATTCTCCAGACAATCCTTGACTTTTCGCTTAAAAGTAATATTCAAAAGTTATTAAACGATAAATATAAAACATACAAAAATATTTTTCTATTAATGAGATTAATATTCTTATTAGTGATCGATACGAAATATTCCTGCCAATCATAATTGTTTTTTATACGTAAATTATAAATTTAAGGTAAAAACAATACTTCAACTGTCACAACTTGTTTTTCAATACGTAATTTCATAAAAGAAGGTGCGCCAAAATAGGGCCGTGCCACACTACCAGGATTTAAAACCAGTACATCACCATAGTGTCTATTTTCAAGTATATGGGTATGACCATATATAGCAATATTTACAGCCTGCTGTTTTGCTGAATCCACTAACAAATGAGTATTTAATTTCACTTCATAGCGATGTCCATGCGTAAGCCAAAGTTTGAGGCCATCTGCTTCAATAAATTCATCTACCTCAGCCTGAGGATTTGGCCAATCACAATTACCAGCAACAGCAATCGTCTGGATACCAGTCAAAGTTTTTAAAAATTCTGCGTCTGTACAGCAATCACCAGCATGCAGCCATAGATCAACAACACCGATCTTTTTTACCGCTTTTTCAATTGCCTGATAGTCGCCATGACTATCGCTCATTACACCAATAATCATTTTATATAAACCGCCAATTTTTCCGCCATCCCTTTCAATGCTGCACCGCGATGACTGATTTTGTTCTTTTCTTCAATTGTAAGCTCAGCTAAAGTTTTTTTTAAATCTTCGATATAAAATAATGGATCATAACCAAAACCGTTTGTTCCCCGCTGCTTGGCCAAAATTGTGCCTTCACAGCAACCATCACAAGTCAGTACTTCACCATTTGTGTCAACGAAAGCTAAAGCACAACGAAATCTGGCACTTGTATGATGACCCTGCACTTTTTTAAGTTCAGCTAAAAGCTTTGCATTATTCGCTGCATCATCCCCATGAATACCGGCATATCTAGCCGAATATACACCGGGAGCACCATCTAAAGCATCCACTTCTAAGCCCGAATCATCCGCCAAACAGGAAAGTCCTGTGTATTTAGCATAAAAGTGTGCTTTCATGACTGCATTCTCCTGAAAAGTTTTTCCCGTTTCAACGGCATCGGGAACGTCTTTAAATTCCGCGAGCGATATGACTTTTATATTCATTGCCGCAAAGGCTTTTATAAACTCTTTGATCTTACCTTGATTTTTTGAAGCGATAACAATCTCTTTCATGGCTCACGGCCCACACGCCAAACAAGTTCGCCGCCTAAAACATCTTTTTGGTAAGAAATTAAATCGTTGATTCCCTGCTCTGCTTTTTCTAAAAGTTCATTGAGTTCGCTGCGTGAAAACGGTCTGCCTTCGCCCGTTCCCTGTACTTCAATAAATTCACCATTTCCAGTCATCACGACGTTCATATCTACAACCGCCTGTGAATCTTCTTCATAACATAAATCAAGCAACGTTGTATTTTCTTTGGTAACACCAACACTAACCGCCGCCAAAAAATCTTTCACGGGAAATGCTTTGCCCGGATTATAAACCGTTTCCAGTGCCTCTACCAATGCCACAAAAGCACCCGTAATTGATGCAGTCCTCGTCCCACCATCAGCCTGAATAACATCACAATCAATCATAACCGTGCGTTCCCCGAGTGCTTTCATATCAATCACACTGCGCAAGGACCGACCAATGAGACGCTGAATCTCATGTGTTCTGCCAGTAACTCTGCCACGCATGGATTCACGAGGATTACGCGTCTGTGTCGAACTTGGCAATAATGAATACTCAGCCGTTACCCAGCCTTCTCCGCTGCCTTTCAAAAAATTTGGAACTCTTTCTTCGATCGTCGCCGCACAAATCACCTTTGTGTTACCTACTTCTATTAATACGGAACCCGCCGGATGTTTTAAATAATGTCTTGTAATTTTAACCTTGCGCATCTCATCAACTGTACGCCCATCTAATCTTTTCATCTGAATCCCCCGAACTGTATTGAATGTTTCTTTACTCATTTTCATTTTATAACGTCATACAAAAAGTATCAATTAAAATCGTTATCAAATTAACGAAAATACCATTATTTTTTCTAAGTCTGGAACAACACCTTATATTTTTTTGTTTTTTCCAGAACCAGACACAAATAAGAAGGGATAGATTCTATCCCTTCTATAAAAATACGGTTTGATTATCAGCCTTGATACTGTTTAAAATTCTTAATAATAACGATTGGTGTTTTCTGTGATGCATTACCAAATGGATTATCAATCAACAGATGTGCCACTTTATCACCATCTACTCCATCTGTAACCCCAACAATACGTGAGCGTTTCAAATCATTCACATCTGCGATGACCGCACCAAAGCAGCCTAAACGTTCTTGAAGTTTCTTCACTACCACTTGCGGATCTTTCGGACCGTATACGATGTACTTATCAAATGGCGGCATGGTCCCTGTCACATCATCGATCAAAGCTGCTTGTTCACCACCAAATTTATAGAACACACCATTTTGACCAATTATTTTTGCTAAAAATCCAAGGATTAAAGCAAACGTCACACGCCATTTCCCTTCAATATCCATCAAAGACTGCATTCCATGTGGACTGGCAAGACTTCCGTAATCCGGGATAAACCGGCAAAGCAGCTGGGCCACACGTGAGATCGTCAAATCTTCAGGTCTGACAATACGACCTTGTGTGATTGCTACAACACTTTCGGCTACAGAAATAACATCATTTTCGCCGATTTTCGCTCCTGCATATTTTTCAACTATATCAATAATATCATCTTTATCTGTTAAGATGCGCGTTGGCACCGGAATAATTTCAAGATCCGCCATGATTCATCGCTCCTTCTATTTTGCTAAAGTAACACCGACAAGTTTTGCAATATCCTCGGCTTTTAAAACAATACGTTTTTTGGTAATAGCCCAAGGTTTACGTGCTGCATATTGATAAACAAGATCAACCGGCAAATCAACCATATCAACCAGTGCTTCTTTAATATCAGCTGTTTTACGAGCTGTAATCTTGATTTTAACCCATACATAGATAGATTCTTTGCGTTGAATCAAGACCGCTTCAAAATAATCATCTTCACGCGGTGCCCCATCCAGTTCTGCTTTTGCTTCAACCTTTACACCATCAAATTGTTCATAAGGCAGCAAGCTTCTCACATAACAATCCATAATAGTCCCACACTGTGTGCCAATATTGGCAAATTCTACTTTCGTACTGACCGTTACACTGTCTTTTGTTAATTCATCCACAACAAATGGAGTATGTGCATCCGTCCGCACATCAATAATAGCATCCCCTTCACGCAGGAGAAATAATTTTACGAATAGGACGATTACTATAATAATTCCAATTAAGCCATATAAAAATTCCACGATAGTGCCTCCAAAAATTCTTTAGTCATCGACTCTGTCCATAATTTCCCAGATCAATGCATTTAAATTCTGCTTTATTCGCGTTCAAGAATAAACTCACCAATTCTCAAATCAAAAATTCCGATTGGTGCATTGTTATCCATTGCACCACCTCCTCATAACAATTGCTGAGCAAAAACCTCGACAAACCCATTAACTTAATTATACTCAATTCCAGCATCATTTCAAAATTTTATTTCAAAGCAGCCTGAAGTTTTGTATAGTATTTTTCTGGTAACCGCGTAATTTTACCAGTTTTCTTATTTGTAAATACATTTTGTGTATGCCCTTCAACTAAAACAGCACCATCGGCTGAACGAATAATTTTATAATCAAAAGCCATTTTAGCCTGCGTAAGTGCTGTTGGTATCGTTTCAATGACAAGAACATCATCGAATTTTCCTGGCAACAAATATTTACAACTCACCTCGGTAATCGGAAAAACATACCCATCATTCATTAATTCATCTAACGTAATACCTGCTTCGCGCAAAAACTCAACACGTCCGATCTCAAACCAACGAATATAATTCGCATGATGAACAACCGCCATCGCATCTGTATCATAAAAATTCACTTTGATTGTTGTTTGTGTTGTCAAACCGCATCCTCCTGACTTATCTATCAGGCATTCCAGGCAAAAATAAAAAGGCCCTCACAAAAATGATCCAAACACATTTTGTAACAGTCTTTTCTACTAGGCCATTCTACCTGATGCATTATCACATAACTTATAGACTAAAACAATTGATTAATAAAGTCAAGGACTTCTCTATCGCTAAGAGGATTTTTGCCGCTTCGCAGCTCCATCTATAAAAAAATCAACGATCCTTTAAATATGACTTAATCTTTTTTGTTTACAATTTTCGCATAAAGCAATATAGGTTCCCACAGAGCCAACTTCAACAATATCGTCTTTCGTATTGCTGTCGAGGCGGAAAGAATACATCGCTTCTTCGCCACAATCCACACACACAGCATGTAATTTTTCAACATACTTAGCTTTGCAGGCAAGTTTCGCCACAATCGGCCACGGTTCTCCCGAAGCATATAGATCTAACCCAGCAACAATAATCCGTTTGCCCTGTAATATAAGCTGATCAAGGATAGGCAATAAGGATTCATCAAAAAATTGCACTTCATCGATACCTACTACATCATATTGCATTTTGCTGACATAAGTCAGTATCTCTTCCGGTTTATTAATGTTCACTGCTTCAATCGATCCGGGAATTTTATTAATAATTTTATGAAAAAAAGACCCTTTACCGACATCATATTTTGCTTCTGCTAAGGACTTTAACATAAACTGTTTCACTTTATTATTTTCATGTGTCATCACACGAGACAGTTCATACCGGTTATCCATCATCGGTTTAAATAAAATATAACGTTGACTAGCGATTTGGCAGCGTTTCAATCGGCGAATCAACTCTTCTGATTTACCACAATACATACTGCCAAAAATCAGCTCGTACCACCCAACCATAAATCCACCTCTGTTTTCTATACGTTTTAAAATAAAAAGCCCCTATAAGCGTAACTTATAAAGCAACGTCTATAAGGGCAGAATCTTTAAAATGGTGCGCCTGAAGGGGTACCATTCATGATGCAACCAATCATCAATACAAAAAAATGATCACGTAATGTCCTTATTGCTTAAATTATTTTATCATATTTATACTATAAAGACAAAAAACAATTCTTCTGAAGATGGAACGATGGTTGCAATTGTAGTGAGATTTATTTGTTCCCATTTCTATCAATAATTATATTTTTTATATCAGTTCAATTATCAAAGATAGTGTATCTCTTATTTCGTCCATAAATACTGCTTCATTTAATTCTTGTAATAATTCGCTTGCTGAAATCATTAATTTGTTCACTTCAAGCACCTTCATACTCATACTGCTATTTCCTATTATATCAAAGACGATTATATATTTTTTAAAAAGTGCATTCCAATGCACCTGCATAAAAAATCACATTATCATACGACGCATTCGGTTTTTTCTCTGCTGTTTTATGTACTCAAAACTGAGAGGGACGCACAGAGCTATTTTTCAGCTAAATGACGATTACTCCAAGAACAGAATATCAAAAATAGGGAAAGTGCACCTGTAAAGCACAAAATAATAACACTCTTTACATAATTTCCGGTATTACCAGAAAGCATTAGTTCTCGCGTCGGACTAGCCATCCATGTAAGCGGAAAGAATATCTTTCCTACCCACTGCATACTGGTTGGCATAGACTGTAAAGGCCAAGTATATCCAGAAAAAATAAAGGATGGTACCACATATAAAAGTACTGCCTTTACAAATTTTAACTCAGTTGCAAAAAATGAAGATATAAGCATCGCCAGCATAATCACATCAAAACTAAAAGCTCCATTGAGCAACATTAATTTTGATAAAGGTGCCCGAACAGGGATATGCCAAAAATAATTCGCAAGTAAAAGAAACACTCCAAAAGAAATCATAGAACCAAGCCAATATACAATGAATTTTGTGATAATGCGTTTCAATACAGGTGTTTCTTTAAGAAGAACTGCTTCTTGAATATCGCTATGTACCGAAGCTCCTACGGCAAAACACAACCCAGATTGAAATGCTGCCAAAGCTAATCCGATACAAAAGAAAAAAAGATATGTCTGCGTTGGGTTATTAAGAATACGAAGTTCAAAGTCTATGGGCATCAGCTTCTGTGCTAACACCTTTTCATGAACACTCAAACGACGAGCCGTATTCTTTATGGCCACTTTGTCAGAAAATTCATTAATTGTATCCTGCACCGCTATTGCTGTCGTGTTTGCAAATATGATATTGGCACCATTTGCCATATAGAGAACAGTACCAGTCTTCCCTAACTGAATATCTTTGGCGAAATTCTTTGGAATTTCGATTGCCATATAAGATTTCTTTTCGGCTAGGCTATACTCCATAGCTTCTTCACTAGTGACATCTTTCACAAAGGAAATACTTTCACTGTCTTCGATCGCCTGCACCAAAGAACGGCTTAATTCGCTTTGGTCTGCATCATAAAGAACAGCCGGTATATGCTTTACTACGCCTTGATTATAAAGAAAACCGAAAATGAAAAGATATCCCCATATAGCACCAAACAAAAATAAAATTCTTCGCGGATCCTTAACAAAAATCCCCTTTACTTCTCTTAAAACTAATGATTTCCAGTTCATGATTCCACCTCCTCGGCTTCTGCGCATTCTTGTATTTTCACCTACGTCGCCGCAACGTAAACAATATTCCTGCCACAGTACCGCAACCAATTCCCATACCCAGAAGCGTGCTTACATCACCAAAAAGATCTGGTGCATAACCAGCTAACAATAAATCTCTCAAAGAATCTGCTGCATAAGTCAATGGCATTGTATTCGCATACCAGCGACCAAAACCTTCCATAGATATAATTGGAAAAGACAATCCACTATAAAGCAACCCTGGCATAATATAAAGGAGTGGCAACTGAACAGCTTGGGTTTCATCTGCTGCTAAAGAGGAAACCAAATATAAAATACCAATAACGGCAAAATTATAGGCTGCACCTAAAAGAAGTATATCAATCCAACTCCCACGTATAGGTACTGCCCAAAAATGCTCCATCACGATTAATGAAATAATATACATAATCACCCCTAACAACCAGTAGGGAAGAGCTTTTGCTAATAAAATAGATGCAGAGGAATACTTTGATTCATCATAAATTTGCCGACGAATAAACGCCGCTAAAAGCGGTGCCACGGTTATCAAAAGAGCAATCTGTAATCCATTTAACATTAGACCAGGCAACATAAACAGCGTATATCCAGTAGTCGGATTATTAATAATACGTACCCCAAGTTTAATTGGATACACCATTTCCATCGCAGCAACCGAATTTGCACCGTAACTTTCCATAAGTTTTTGTGCAATAGCAATGCAAAACGTCCGATTCATTTCTTCCGTAGCTGAAAGTGCCGAATTCGCAAAAAGATTATTCGTAGAATTGACAATCAATGCAATCTGTGTCTGACGCCCTGCATTAATATCTTTTGCAAAATATTTTGGAATTGCTAGAGCCAGCTGTGCCTCATCCTTAGTTAAAGCCGCTTCCATCGCCTCCGAACTATACACATAGTGACAAATATCAATACGATCAGAATCATTATACACTTTAATAAGACTGCGACTTATACTGCTTTGGTCTGCATCATAGATGACCGCCGGAATATGACGTACTGTATTTTGCTCATAAACCATCCCAAAAAGCAATGTAAAAATCAGTGGTGTAAGAAATAAAAGTATCGCGGGAATGCGACCACGGCAGAGGGAGTAGCACTCCCATCGCACGATTTCCGAAAATTGCCGCATCATTTCGCTGCCTCCATAATCCTGAATCTCATCCCCGGGCGCAATTTACCTGAATTTACTTGTACCTTAACGTTAAAACTAATGATGTCACTCGCATCACCACGTTCACTCGTAGCGCGACGAGTAGCAAACTCAGATTTTTTACTGATATCTGTTATTGTTCCTGTAAATTGAGTTTTTCCATCACGACCTTCAATCGTAATTTTCTGATAGAGATTGTAATGATTAAGACTCGTTTCCGCTACTTTGAAATTAACCCAATTATCATTAGTATCTTGTACAGCAACAAGAGGTGTTCCTGTGGAAAGCATCGATCCTTCCTCTACGTATTTTTCTGTTATTACGCCATCAAAAGGAGCACGAATAATGGTTTCATCTAATGAAACATGAATTTGTTCCAAGCTAGCTTTCGCCTGATCTATCTTTTTAATTACAGCATTCTCATTTGCTTCATTAACTGATGTTACATCCAAGCCAGCTTGTGCAGAACTTACAGATGCAGATGCTTGACGATAAGCGGCCTGCGCTGTTTCATACTTTGTCCTATAGGTTTCAAAAATTTGTTTTGATACTGCTCCAGCTTCTAAAAGTTCCTTGTAGCGATCATAATCAGCACGGGCTAAATTCATACTTGCCTCTGCTGACTCCTGGCTAGCCCCAGATTGCCCCACAGCGGCTGCAGCTGTTCCTGTCTGCATTCCCGTCTGTGCAGTAGCTTGTGTATATTGTGCCTCCAAAGCAGCAATATTTGCTTCTGCTTGTGCTACCTGGGCTTCTAAGTCACGAGAATCAATACGTGCAATGACCTGACCTTTTGTTACAACATCACCTTCCTTGACATTTAACTTTACAACACGACCACTAATTTTAGTATTCACGTCAATTTCTTTGGCATCAGCTCTTCCCCATAGCTCACCATCAGTAATATACGTGGTATTTTTCCCACAACCTGCGAATCCTGTTATTAATAAAAGACCAGACACAACAACTGCCGTTATCTGTTTTACCCTTATTTTCCAAAAATTACTCATCTAGATTTACTCCTGTTCTAAATACCGAAAAGCAGATAGTCGGTACTCAATAGATAAAAAGATAGGTGAAACCACCCAATAGGAATGGGTTCACCCTATATCATTTTTTTCAACACCACGAAACAACATATCACCAAAACAATTCATTGCCATACTATAGGTCAATTTGCTTTTTCGCAAAAAATCTTCTGAAAACAATGCTTCTGATATTGCCATCAAACAACAATGCATAACATCCAGATTTACCGCACGAAGTTCTCCTTTTTCAATTCCCTCCTTCAGCAGATGCATAATAATATCCACCTTCTGTCTCCGAAAATCCATAACCCGCCCCCACTCTTCCGTATAATCTTTTCTCAAATCTGAATACAGACTACGATCAAAGTTCTTAAAGGATTCCCTATAAAGCTGGATGAGCATCGTAACTTTCTGACGCACTGGGATATCCTGCGAGCAAATGGTAGCTTCACGAGCGTTAAACATATCAAACATGTAATCTATCACTGCATTAATAAGCTCCGTCTTAGAAGCTATAGCCTTATAAAGTGAAGTTTTGCTTATATGTAAGCGCTTTGTCACGTCATTCATGCGAAATCGGAGGGCATGTTCATGCATTTCATCCAATGCTGCTAAAATAATTTGTTCTTTCATTGTCCTCTCACTCGATACTGATTCTCCCTTCTCCAGTACTACACTAAAATTATAAAATATAATATAGATACTGTCAAGTTTTGTATGCCTCACATCATTTCCTTCATCCAGTTTACAGGAAACATCCGTCTCTTAAGCTAATGGCATGGATCACACTTAGATCACCGACGAATAAACGTCTATACAGGACACACTAGTAGAGGGATTGGCAAATGCCAATCCCTCTACTAGTGTGCTATTTCTTATTTTCCCGTGATTTTCTTAAGCACATCTGCCGTAATATCTGTACCGCCGCAAACCACTTCATTTTTCCCGATCACTATCGACAGTCCCTTTTCGCCAGCCACTGCATTGGTGGCAGCTACAACTTTTTCCGATATTGGTTTTATAAGTTCCAGCCGCTTTTGTTCGATACGTTGTGCAAGCTTTTGATCAAGCTTTTGTTTATCCTGGTCATTCATGCCGACAGATTTAGTTTCAAATTCTTGTTTTGCAGCCTCCTGCTCTGTCTTAAGCACATTATTTGCCTGAACCGTATCAGGATGCTGATTCATTAAATAGATGAAGTCAACATAAATTCCGTATCGTCTTAACAGGTGCATCATCATAAAAAACCGTTTCTGCACTAACAGAAACGGCTCCACCTAAGGACTATGTGATCTTGCTAAACTTATTGAAGATGGCACACACACTTTAATTTCATCCTAATATTTGCCCATCATAATGGACTATGTCTCTTATTTGTTTCTAAACCGTCGGCTTCCATTTTATCAATCACGAATTCACGTAAAAGATTTAAGTGCGTAGCCATAAACCAATGTGCACTAATAACATTTCCTTCATTAATAGCACGCGCAATTTTATGATGATAAAACACCGTGTTCTTATCTCGCAGGGTATCTAACGTTATTTCAATATTCTTCGAAACGGAAGAATGCAGAATGTACATAAGTTGACCAATAACACGATTTCCACTTGCTTCTGCAATCATCTGGTGGAATCGACAATCCGCATCTGCATAAGGTTCCCCCCTCCGAATGAGCGATTCAATATTTCGGGGACTCTCCGCTATTTCTTTACGTTGTTGAGCCGTAGCATTGACTGCTGCAAGCTCAGCTGTATGAGGTTCAAACATTAAACGAACCTCTAACATATCAAGCGCAAGACGATGATCATCATAAATAAAATTGAGGCCAAGAGGGTCCTCTGGTATGCCTTTTTTATGTGATATAAATGTCCCGGCCCCTTGCCGAATCTCTAATATATTGCGCGCAACAAGCAATTTAACAGCCTCTCTTAACGTCCCCCGACTAACTTCGAACCAAGTCAGGAACTCCTCTTCTGTCGGAAGCTGATTTCCCGGGAGCATTTTATTGCTTATGATAAAACGAATAATCTCTTCCGATGTTTTTTCTACGCGTGTCGGATTCTTTTTCTCTGCCATAAAAATCTCCCTTTATAAAATCCATTTTCACAAATGGTTTTCTTTATTCTTTTCTACTCCAAATTATAACGTATTGTATCATGAAAGGTAAAGGTCTTATACTCATAATACGAATCCGATCAATTCAATAAAAATGAATAAAATATCCACGATAACATCATACGAATTTCCCTCTTATTTTTCTTATAAAACATCTATTTACCTATTTTTTATAAAATATTTTTATTTTAATTATTAATTATCTTTATTTTATAATTAATAATATTTATTTTAACTCTGTTTTTATAAAAATAATATATTTATAGTTTCCTTTAAATTCAGCATACTATTCAATATTATTAAGATTATTTTAATTATTAAATAAATTCTGACTATTAAATAATTAATACATATTATTGTTTGATAAATATCAGTCATTGACTTTCTTTAAGCATATTAATATAATAAAATCAATAAATTCATCATATGAATTTTAGTTTTAGGGGGAATATGTTATGAAAAAAGTATGTAAAGACTGGGTCACTAACGCCTTTGATGACAACCTCGTAAATTCCAGTTATTGGCAAGAATTCGAAGAAAATGCCAAGGCTGCTTCCGCCGAAATTATTCATGCAAAAGATCTTCAAGCTGCGCAAACAGCCATATCCGGTCTAATCACTACCCTGAACGTTAATAAGATCATCGCTACCAATGACGAAACGTCGCCAGAGCTCACAACATTATATAAAAATATTGAACTGATGGGGTCAGAAATATATACAAATAAATTTGATATCGCCGAGCACGCCCCGACTGCTGATCTTGGCATTTCTATGGCTGAGTTTGGTATAGGCGAAACCGGCAGCGTCTGTGTTGATACTTATTCTTATGAGGCTCGCGTTGTTGGCATGCTGCCACCCAGTCACATCATAATACTCAATGCAAACCATACCGTCAAAAATGTCACAACAGCCTTTCAAATTATTTCTCGTGTGTTTAATCGAGGTTATATGGGCTTTATCACCGGGCCAAGCCGTACCGCAGATATAGAACGCGTCCTGAGCCTTGGAGTTCACGGGCCAAGCCGCTTTTTCATTATCGCTGTCGACGAAATGCCAAATAGGAGGGTACACTGATGTCCGCACAAAATAGAAATCTTCACAAAGAAATCAAAGAAAAACTGAATAATAATGTTATGCAGACAGCACTTTCGCGTTTCGCTGACCAATATCCAGAAGCTCGCCTTAAAGCCTATGCGAATGTTGATAATATTGAAGACCTACGAGATGCTTTACGTGATATGAAACGCAAAACCGTTGATAATATTGAGCAGATTGCCAATGAATTTGAGACCTCCATAAAAGAACGCGGCGGGCAGCTGTACCGAGCCAAAGATGGTGATGATCTTAAACAACACCTCCTACAAATCTGTCTTGAAAACAATGTTCACCGGATTGTAAAATCTAAATCCATGGCCACAGAAGAAATCCACCTCAATACGTACCTAGAACAAAATGACCTCCATGTCCGGGAGACCGATCTTGGTGAATGGATGCTTTCCGTTGCAGGACAGAAGCCTTCTCACATGGTTATGCCAGCCATTCATCTGGACCGCAACCAATGCGCGGAATTCTTCTCCGAAGCACTCGACGAAAACATCCCTAGCGATATTCCCTTTATGATACAAACAGCCCGGCGAGTATTGCGCGAAGAATTTCTGCATGCAGACATGGGTATCACAGGTGCAAACTTCGGGATCGCCGAAAACGGTGCTATCGGTCTAGTGACAAATGAAGGCAATGCGCGCATTGTCACTACCCTTCCACGCATACATGTTGTTATCATAGGCTACGAAAAACTCATCCCCAAAATTAAAGATGCAGCCAAAATTCTACGACTCTTACCTCGAAACGGAACCTGTCAGCGTATGACTAGCTATATGACAATGGTTGATGGCCCAACACCTGTCATATATAAAAAAGGAGATCAATGGGTTGAAGAGGATCGTAAACTCTACGTCATTTTACTTGACAACGGTCGTTTGAAAGCAGCACATGACCCGAAGCTCAAAGAAGTTTATCAGTGCGTCCGTTGTGCTTCCTGTCTCAATGTTTGTCCCATTTGGACCCTTGTCGGCGGACACGTTTACGGAAATATATACTCTGGAGGCATTGGTGCTATCCTTACAGGTCTCCTAAACAGCCTGGACGATTTCTCAAAATTCAGTGATCTCTGCATTGGCTGCCGTAAGTGCGAGTCGATTTGTCCGGGCAAGATTCCCATCCCAGATCTCATTGATGAGTTGCGATCTCGTGCCGTCCAAGAAAAAGGACTGAACCTTCCAGAAAAAGCTGTCTTCCAAAATGTCCTTTCCAACCGCAAAGTATTCCACACCCTGTTGCGCATTGCCTCCGTAGCACAAAAACCAGTTCAGTCTGGGAAATTCATTCGCCATTTACCGCTCTTTTTTGCTGGCATGACGAAAGGCCGCAGTTTGCCTGCCCTCGCTGCAGAACCATTTCGCGACCGTACCTCACGCCTCTTTAAGAAAAATCCAGAAAAACCGACTATGCGTGCCGCTTTCTTTAGTGGCTGCAATCTAGACTTCGTATTTCCTGATACAAGCGAATCCGTCGTCAAGGTCTTACAAAACCTTGGTATTGAGGTGGTTTTCCCCGAAGGACAGAACTGCTGTGGAAAACCAGTATTAGGGATGGGTGACCGCGATACTGGCTGTAAAATAGCTAAAAAGAACATAGAAGTATTTGAAGCAGCTAATGTTGACATCATCATCAGTGCTTGCCCAACCTGTGCCGAAACTCTTCATAAGACTTATGTAGAGCTCTTTCAAAATGATTCCGAGTGGCTTGCCCGCGCACAAGCGATGGCGGTAAAAGTCCATGAATTCACTAGTTTTGTCGCGGATAAATACAAAAAAGCTGGCCGTTTAAGCCCAGCCAAAGGAAAAACAACACACATGATCACATATCACGATTCTTGCCACATGAAGCGCGGACTCGGTATATTCACGCAGCCACGTGCCCTTATTAAGTCAACTGCTGGTTATGAATTCACCGAAATGAAAAACTGTGACAAATGTTGCGGTATGGCAGGTGCTTTCGGCATCAAATACAGCGAGATTTCACTCCCCTTGCTCGATGAGAAAATCTCCAACATTAAAGATACAGGTGCCGACACCGTCGCGGTCGCTTGCCCAGCCTGCATGATGCAGCTTCGCGGTGGGCTTGATCAACAAGCACCAAATATTCAGGTCAAACACATCGCTGACATTCTTGCAGAAAATCTACCCGTATAATATATCTCACTTTACTACGCAGATGGTTTAACAAAATGTCTGCGTAGTAAAGTAAATAACATCATTGTTTACATAACATTTGCCACCGCTTAAATTGATTGAATTTTTGGAAAACATACTATTTTACAATATTTAAATTCTTAACTTACATATGGAAAGGAATGATTTTCTTTGTTTATTATCGCACTTTCCCCTATTATTTGGCTTGTCGTCGCTCTTAGTATACTAAAAATATCGAGCCACAAAGCCTGCCCGATTGCGCTAGTGTTCGCTTCTTCAGCAGCACTTTTTATCTACCACATGCCCCTGGTCAATGCAGCTACTGCCATGCTTGAAGGAATCGCCCTTGCCTGCTGGCCTATCTTATTGGTTATCATCGCTGCAATTTTCACTTATAACTTGTCAATCCATACAAAAAGTATGGATATCATAAAAAAAATGCTCACTTCGGTAAGCACAGATCGCCGCATCATAGTGTTACTCATCAGCTGGGGATTTGGCGCTTTTCTTGAAGGTATGGCCGGTTTTGGCACCGCCATTGCTATACCGGCTAGCATGTTAGTTGGCATCGGCATAAATCCAATGCTTGCAGCACTAGTATGCCTCATTGCAAATTCTGTGCCGACAGCATATGGTTCTATTGGTATTCCCCTGGTAACCCTCGGGCAAATTACTGACATTGCGCCATTACAACTGGCAAAATACGTCAGTCTACAACTAGCTCCGCTTAACCTGCTCTGTCCTTTTCTTATCGTAATTGCTACCGGGCAATCCATTCGTGCACTCAAAGGAGTATTTTTTCTCACTTTCATCGCAGGCATTAGTTTTCTTATTCCCGAAATGCTCGTCTCCTTTTTCATGGGACCCGAGTTAGCAGTCGTTGCAGCCTCAATCTGCACAATGACTGCCATCATCATCTGTGCAAAAACATTAAAGGTCACAGATGACACATACCGGATGGCTATAAACAAAGTGCCTGTTCCCTTTAAAAAAGGTCTTTTAGCCTGCCTCCCCTTTATCCTTATCTTTATATTTCTTCTCACTACATCAAAGCTCATCCCTGCAATCAACCAACCACTAAACCTCATCAAAACTTCCGTGCTTATATACAGTGGTGCCGACGCCTCACCTTATACATTCACCTGGCTTGCCACACCGGGAGTACTGATTCTGCTTGCCTCCTTCATCGGTGGGCGAGTACAATCTGCATCTTTCGGAGAAATGTTCCTGGTTCTAGCCAAAACGATTATTAGCCTGCGCAACACAATCATTACAATCATCACAATTATAGCTACAGCCAAAATCATGGGATACAGCGGTATGACACATGAAATCGCTGAAACAGCGGTCAATACAACTGGCATCTTCTATCCAGCCATCGCTCCTTTCATCGGCTCAGTCGGCACATTTATCACTGGCTCAGCAACATCAAGCAGTGTTCTTTTTGGCAAACTGCAAACAGCTTCCGCCTCCGCAATTTATGCAAATGCAAGTTGGATAGCAGCTGCCAATGCAACTGGATCCTGTGCTGGAAAAATGATTTCACCGCAAAATATCGCTATCGCTACCGCAGCAATTGCCAGTAACGGGCGTGAAAGCGAATTGTTAAAGTCTGCAGCCAAGTATTACGTCTCTTTCATCATTCTCATGGGTTGTATTGTCTATTTCGGCCAGATTTTTATTCATTAAAACACTCTACATTCTCTCCATTGGACTGCACCGACGAGTAAACGACCATTCCTGGCGCACAGAAACACCCCGGCGATTTTTTTTCAAATCACCAGGGTGCACCGTTCCTTCTAACTCCGCGTTGGTGACCAAGTCATTGTCTCCATAATCAGCCGGACTGCATCGGAAAAACCCTGCCGATAATATACATCCATTCCGCTCATCATCATACAATTATATTCATCATCAAGTTGTTCCAAAATTTCCTGCAAATCCAAGGGCAATGCATTTTTTATTTTGTCCTGATATGCAAGGACTTTTTCGCTGGCATGAAAATATTCACTAGAATATTTTCTTAAATCTAAGCCAACCAAAATTTCATCTTCCTTCGTGGCAGCCAATGAATCAAATACATTTTTCATCATCATTTATATCCCCCATCCTCATTCTGCAAGGGGTTTCTCTATTGTAATCCAATAAAGGAACCCACCCTACAGTTTGTTTCAGGGGAAATCAAAAAAGCGCATGCGCGGGTTTATTCAACCTACACATGCGCTTTGCTATATCTTAATTGCATGCAGACGCTAAGCCCTGTCAAAACTTCAATCGTATTATACCGAACAAACCATCTCCCTTGTCACCAAAGGAAAATAACGGTATAATAAATTGTCGTCGTAGACAGCTAGCTGTTACGTGTAGGTGCTGGTTCACCTGCTCGTGCCTAAAGAGTGCGCTAACACTCTTGGGACACGGCGACTTTTTTAATTTCCACCCTATTTCTAATTATATTACACTTCGTAACGATTGCAAGTAAAAATAAGATGAAACATGATTTTTTTATTGTAAAAATCATGTTTTTTTGTGGTTTTCAGGAGATATTACCTGCGTATAATGTACCATAAATCTACTATACTGAAATTCAGAAAGCGGATTCTTTTTCTTATAATATCATTTTTTATTGACAAAAAAAAGACACCTTACCATTGTTTTCCTGCTTCATCAACACGTGTAAAAACATTTGTTTATTTGCCTTTGTATGTGTAATAATATGTGTTATAGTTAACTATAAGAAGGATGACATGAAGTCAATTGTGCAGGTGACCACCACCAGTTTAAGCATCCAAGCAAAAAAGGGCGTGTCCACGGTCACACATTCCCGAAAAGATATTCCGCAGGCTGCTCTCAAGCGAATACAAGAATAGGCCGGAGTCAAATTTTCTTGACGCTTCGCCTTTCTCCTTATCTATTATTGGAGGTTGATAACAATGAAAGACACTTATACGTTCCCTGCTCTATTTGAAATCGCTGATGATGGTATTTTTATCTTTTTTCCTGATCTCCCCGGTTGCCTACCATCTGCTGCCACAATGGAAGAAGCCTTTAAAAACGCAAAAGAGGCACTCCAACTCCAACTGTACGGCATGGAAGAAGATGACGAAGAAATCCCAGCTTCCTCAAGCCCTATCAAAATTAAGCAAAATCCGGGTCAAGTACTTGTTATGATTGATGCCTGGATGCCACCTTTCCGTGAAAAAATGCTCAACAAGTCCATGAATAAGACTGTGACCATTCCCCGCTGGCTGGATATTCTCGCCCGTAAGGAAAAAGTAAACTATTCCCACCTATTGCAGACTTCACTCAAGCAATATTTAGGCGTAGAAGACAGCTCATCAAAACATTTTTCAGTATAATAAAATGAAGACTGATAGCATCGTCAAAAATGAAAACATGAGTATTTTAATTGACAAGCTTGATAAGGTCGATGCAGAACGCTTTATTTCCTTAATCATCAGAGAACTTTTTGATTATACGAAATGGCAGCATGATCATTTTAGTGACGATATAAGTATTAGAGATCTTAGTAAAAAGACAATGAATGCAATCCGCAAAATATAAATAAAAAAAAGCCGCCCCTGCGTCAACAGTGAGGCTTCGCCCAAAGGCTATGTGATATGTGGATCTCATTAAATAATATGATTTCACCTTAGTAGAAGACAGTTCATCGTTAGTACCATGCGAGCTTCTCTTACGGAAATTTCTGCAATTAATTATCCCACAACAGATGTAGCATAATAGAAAGGATTGATTTTTATGAAAAAAAGTGCACATTCTCCATCAAGTTCCGATGCAAATAATATTTCTATTGTAAGCAAGAATAACATTACTATCGAGAAAAAAATAGCCGCGGCTTCCGCCCGTCTAATGCAACGAAATCAAAAAGCCTATAGGGAACTTGCAAACAAATGAGTGACATCAAACAAACTATACAAATTATTTTAAGAGATGTCCTTTCTTTCCATGAAGAAATGGAAAGAACTTTTACTATGGATAAAGGAATTCTTGACCATAACTTACTTGAATCAGCTATAAATAACCCTTTTGCAACATATGATGGGAAAGATTTATATCCTAGTATCTTTGATAAAGCCGCGCGTTTATGTTTCGGCTTAGCCAAAAATCATGGTTTTCGTGATGGCAATAAAAGAACCGCCGTACACAGTATGCTTGTTTATTTACTGGTTAATGATTTTGAAATTAATTATACTCAAAAAGAACTTGAAAACATAGCTATCAATGTTGCTTCGGGAAAAATGAGCAGTGAAGAACTTGCCCTATGGTTAGAAGAACGCTCTACCTCCATTGATATTAATAAATTTTTATCTGATGGTAATATAGCTGACACAATTATCGAGAAATGAAAAAACCGCTCAAAGGCGGTAAATATCTTTTAAATATGACTATTTTTTATTATACAGTTGAAAAAAGTCATTAAAAAACAAATCAGTTTTTAAACGAGTTTATGTTGAATGCGGTACATTAGTTTGAAATGATGAGGAAATTGATATTGCTCCCGAAAATTTATATAAAAATAGCTATGCCTCTGAATTAAATACATCGACGATATGAAAGTCTAATTGAAATAAAAAAGCCGCCCCTGCGTCAACAGGAGCAGCTTAACCTAAAGGCTATGTGATATTTAACACACATTTATTATATCACAATCAGCCTTTTTATTTTTAAGTAAAGAGGTTTTTTATATGTATAAAAAATATAATGACAGTTATGTATTTCCTGCATCTATCGAAAAAGAAGAGACAAATTTCGTTATTCATTTTCATGATTTACCTGGCTGTGTTGCTGTTGGTGATACTCTTGATGAGGCTATTCATTTGGCAAAAGATGGACTTGCTTTGCATTTATGGGGTATGGAACACGATGGCGAAGAAATTCCTACACCTACTCCACTTTGTAAAATCCCCCTCGAAAAAAACGAAACACTTTATCTTATCGATGTAGATATGTCTAATGCCCGTTCCCAAATGGATAATTACGCGGAAAAAAAACCTCACTGGACCAACAGTGAGGCTCCGCCCAAATTTTGATTGTGATATAACAATTAAAATTCAGTCTACATAAACAAAAGACTGTGGTGCAAATGCTATACCAAAGTCTTTTAAGGATTTTGGTATAGTAAAAGTTTCAACTTCTCCTAATTCATATGCAACAGCAAAAGCTCTTTTATCAAAATAATTATTAAAAAATCCTCTTGTTATCCCTGATATATTTTTTGTCCTATCCCATATTTTGTCTGGATTATCAACAAAAATATTTTCCAGTTGTACTTGCGCCACGACTTTTTTAATAGGTGCTGTTGAATATATAAGAATCGAATCAATATCCGCTCTAGCACATTTCACTTTTCTATATTCAACTTTTTTATTCCCATTAAGAATATTCTCCACATGTTGCGGATTAATCGAGAATAATATCTTGCTCATTTTTTCCACCTTCTCTAAGAATTTCACTAAACGCTTCAGGCTCTAATAATGTTTCATATGGATGCCCAACAAAATAACCTTTTTCTTGCAACCATCTATGATTCACATTATTACCAGCACCAAAATAACCATTATATAGCATTTTTATAACTATTACATTTCTTCCACTTCTATAAAAACGTATTAATTCCTCTCTATTAAAATAAGATTTATTTCCAACAAAGGACAAATATTCTTCTTCGGTCATAATATTTTTTCTTTTGTTTATGACAACTCGATAATCTACAACTACACCAAATGAAGAAACAACCGAAAGAAATGTTTTTCTAGTTTGGGCTTTAGTAATTCGATAAATAGCAATAGGTTGATTACGTTTATAGTCTAAGCTTTCTGGGTCTCGAGGAAATCCAATAAAAACCTTTGTCATACCATTCGCGACTGATAAATTTAGAACATTTTGAGATGTTCTCGATAACTCCGAGTAAGGAAATAATGTATCATGGTAATCTTCTTGTATGGGCAAATATTTAGCATGTTCAAATCCATTAGATATGTACGGAAACATTTTATAAGGATCATCATGTGATAATCTGTTTTTATCTTTTAAAAAAACATGTTCACCTCTTAAATTGATTCCAACATCCTCAAATCCAAATTTTTTCAAAACATTAATTAGCATTTCATGGTGTTCAAAAACGGTCAAATAAATTTGATTAACTTGAGCTTGCTGCCAAGTCCATAATGCTATAGCAAGAAGCCCCTCGCCCAACCTTCGACCTTTCGCATCTTCTTCTATTTTTAAAGTTCCAATTTTCACTCTATTTTCATTTGGAATACTACTATTTTGTAATTCAATTTCCTCACACTCATTTTTTAAATATTGAAAAGCAAAAATAGTACCATATTCTCGATACACATATGCAAAATCATTATTTGATTGTTTATGAGAAAACCATCTCTCAAATTCTGGGTAATCATTTTTCAACGAATCAAAAAATGGATCATCTAAGTCACAATCTCTAAAACTAAGGTATTCAAAGCGTCCACTCACACAAATTCCCCCTTTTAAAGTATATATGATATTTTTCTTTCAAGAAAAATATGTAAATTCCTTCAAAAATAATAAAAGGAGTGATTTTATGATCGCTGCACTATACGCTCGCTATTCATCCGATAACCAGCGGGAAGAATCTATTGTTGCCCAGCTTCGTGTCAGTCTCGAATACATGCGTTCCTATAACAGAACTTGACAATTTTATATTGAAAAAAGTAGATGCACTTTTTAGTTCTTCCAATGCTATTGATAAATTAACAGAAAAAGTTACAGCACTTTACACAAAACGCACTCGAGAAAATAATATCCAGCAGTATACGCTGACCACAAAACAAAAACAACTAAAAAAACGTATGAATAATTTATATGAACTCCTTAAAGAAGGAACTGCTGATCAATTCGATAAAGAACGTTTAAAAGATGTAAAAAAAGAACTACTTATCATTAACTCTAAACTTTCAGAGCTTGATAGTAGTTCTATGCCTAGTATATCTCAAGAACAAATCAAATATTATATTCTGAAATATCGCACCGACATTAAAAATGGTACAGCTAAAAGCCTACGTACTCTAGTGCATACTTTTATTGATAAAATAACGGTGAGTCGTGACAATCACGATTCGCTATAAGTTTGGCTTTAGTGGTGCGCCTGGTGAGAATCGAACTCACGCCTTTAGCTCCGGAGGCCAACGCTCTATCCACTGGGCTACAGGCGCACATCATCGGAACAGGATTTATTATAGCATATCTGTTGATTCATGTCCAATAAAATCCAAATTTTACAAAATGAAAAGTTATTCGTCGGATTCTTCCACTTTACTTTTCTGGTGTTTTCGTCTGACAATTTGGGCAGACTTTCCAGTCACGTTCCAGTTCATACTGACATTTTTCACAATAAAGTTTTAAGGTGTAACCACAATGTGGACAATTATTGTATTCTTCATTGACCTGTTTCCCACACATTGGGCAGTCAATAACCACGCCTGAAAATTTTGCGTCTGCTTCAATTGTAATATTCTCCATCGTATTTTTATCTTCCGGTTTCGCTTTCAGCTGAGGTTTGCGGCCCAGAATTAAATATAACGGGAAAAATAAATACACCGTAAACAAGGTTCCAATTGACCAAAGTATAATCCACAGCTTTGTATAACCCCACTGTTTTGCATCTTTATACACCCAAACAGCTGCAAGCAATCCCGCTAACAGCATAATATAATGAAACATAAAATCCTCCTGCCAATAAATAAATTTCATGTTTTCTATTATAACATATTTTGTCGTTCAGATACATTTTCATTACAGCGACTTAGACTTTGCTGATTTCATCTAGTTTCAAGCCTTTTGTTTCCGGTCCAAACAAAGCAACGATACCAGCCACGCCAAGCATAACAATCGTAAACATCAAGAAAATGTCTTCAAACCCGCTCTGCCTTGCCAGCATCATGCCAACAACAGTTGGGGCCAGAACTCCACCAACTCTGCCAATTGCTGCCGCCCAGCCTGAACCAATCGCCCGAATCCGCGTTGGATAAAGTTCCGGGGTGTAGCTGTAGACAACCCCCCATGCACCAAGATTAAAAAAGGACATCAAACTTCCCCAAATCAAAATTACTCCGGCTGTACCACCTTGTCCAAAAAAATAGGCACACACTGCACAACTCCCGAGAAAGCTCACCAGCGTTGCTTTCCTGCCGATTCGTTCGACAAAATAAGCGGCCGCCAAATATCCAGGCAGTTGTGCGATCGTCATAATCAGTACATACTCAAAACTTTTAATTTCCGTAAAACCATTGCTCACCATCAACGACGGCAGCCAGGTAAAGATCCCATAATAAGAATAGACGATTCCAAACCAAAGACACCATAACATCAAAGTTCTTTTTAAAAATGCAGGCTGTAAAAGTTCACGAAAAGAAATTTTCACCTTAGGCAATAGCGTCTGTTCAAGACAAGCAGATTCGGCATCGAATAAACTGTCCGGGCTAATGATACCAGCCTGTTTTTCAATCCGTCTGACAATTTTATCAGCTGCCACAAAATCCCCTTTATTGATTAAATAGCGAACGGACTCTGGTACCATATGGAAAATATAAAATACATAAAGAGCCGGTAGTGCTCCCAAAATAAAAGCAACGTGCCAGCCAAAGCGCGGGATCACCAAATAAGAAATCAGAGCTGCTGCAAGCCAGCCCAACCCCCAAAAGCTTTCCAGTAGAACAATGAAGCGCCCTCTCAAATGAGCTGGAGCAAACTCTGTTACCAAGGTCACCGCTACCGGCAATTGCCCACCAAGTCCAAACCCCACTAAAAATCGAAAAACCAACAAGGATTCAAAACTCCAGGCAATACTGCAAAGGCCCGTTGCTACTGAATATAGGAGAAGTGTTGCCATAAACATTTTTTTACGGCCAAAGCGGTCGGCTAGTTCTCCCGCCAATACAGCTCCAATTGCCATTCCAACTAAACCTATACTGCCAATATACCCCATTTGCGGCGTTGACAAGCCCCAAATTTTTGCTAACGTTGGTAAAACAAAAGCAATAATGCCTGTATCCATCGCATCAAACATCCAGCCAAGTCCAGTAACAAAAAGTAATTGATAGTGAAATTTATTTACGGGTATTCTTTCTAAGCGATTAATTAAGTCCATGTTATTTACACCTGTCTTTACAGTAAATTTGTCATGTTCTCATTATAACGATGAATCGCTGGAAAGACAAGAGCTGCTTTAATAAAAAATAACACCGCCCAGCTAAATACCGGACAGTGTCAAGTGCTCCTAAGTTGCATTAAATATGCACTCTATATAGCAATGGCAGACTATTTACCTCTGTTCATTTGCTTCTTCAATCAAAATACCTTCTGAGCGTAAATCTTGTTTGATAGCCTGCAAGGTTTCCTCATCGGGAACTTCAATCGTATGTAAATGAAGACCTCCCGTAACAATAAGCAATAAATTTGCCGCACAATCTTTCACTTTTTTTAGAAAATTAGCCACATCTTTACGAGTGGAAAGTAATAAATCTACGCGAATTTCACCATAAAGCGGATGTTCTACGCAAACATCACAAATTTTACCGCCATTATCAATAATAATTTCCAATTCGCGCGCTAAACCATCATTGTCATGCTGGCAGGCAATCATAGCGATTAATTTTTTTGTCTCACCATGATCTGGTATCACATAACCACGTGGCGTTGCATACACCTGGGTACCCATCGCACGAATAATTCCAATATCACCCACAATAATTTGCCGACTGACATTGAATTCTTTCGATAGTGCTGTTCCCGTAACTGGAATAGACGAAGCCACTAAACGCTGCAATACTTTTTCACGCCGTTCTTCTGTATTCATATTGGAATCCCCTCCAATGCTACTTGCAATTTTAATCGTATGAATCTTCTTTATTATAATAGATCAAACGAAAAAAGCAATATAAAACAAAAGAGCCTTCACAAAAGGAAGACTCTTTTAAAGAATAGAAAAATCCTGAAATTTTAATTTAAAAGGAAAAACATTCCCACAACCATCGCTAAAACCATCGGCAAACAGTTACGTTTGGCAATTTCCATTGGATTTACGCCAGCAATACCAGCTACAATAATCGTTGCACCGGCAATTGGTGACATTGTCCGGCCTAACGTTCCACCTAACGTTGCCATACTGCCCATCTGAACTTGTGACAAACCAAAATCTTGTGCATGCGGTGTGATGGCTTCATTAAAAGCGAAAGTTGCTGCATCACCGGACCCCATGATGACGCCAAGAACAAACGGCCCAACAGCCGCGCAAATTTTTACAATGGCTGGATTATTCAGCATGATATCCATAAAGTTGTTGACCAGCCCCATCGCCGTAAGACCTGATACAAATACACCTGCCGAAATGATAATCCCTATAATGCTGCCATAGGCTTTCCCCATGCCTTCAAAAAAAGCATTACTGAGATTAACTGGATGCGTTCTTGTTACAAAGAGCGAGACGGCCGCTCCAATCAACATAGCTTGTGGCACATCCATTTTAACCTTGTCGACAAACAGCGTTGAACATACGATAAGAATGGCAATTGGCAAAATTGGCATTAATGCATATAAATAATTAACCTTAAACGATTCATCTGCTTCAAATCTGGTAGATTGATAGCCTTTATGTTCTTTTAGATAATAAGCCGTTAATGTAATAACGACCGCCGCCGTCAGTAAGGATGCTATATTGGCTTTATAGTGAAAACTGATGACATCCATTACACTGACACCGGCAATTTTCGCAACAAAAGGATTATGGGCCAAGCCTGGATTGAGCATACTTCCATACGTACCACATTTGACTGCAGCTGCTGCCATTGCAGGATGAACACCAGCCGACATCATCAGTGGAACAAAAATTGCTCCAGCTGCAGCTGCCGTACCAGCCGCACTTGGCAAGGCAACATTGACCGCATACGTAGCCAAAACTACCCCAGGAATCAAAAACGGGCGGAACCGAGATAACGCTTTAGCCATAAAATTAATTAAATGTTTATCACACTGGGTAATCTTCATCACCATAGCAAATCCCATGACGGAACAAACTGCCTGAATCAAACCGCCATTTGTCATATTTTTAGCGAAAGAGTCCAGTGAGCTCATGGGCACACCACCAATGCAGGCCATAATAATACCGGAAGCCAATAAAACAAATCTTGCATCATACTGCTTTATTAAAAAATACACTGTAGCAATAACTATAAAAAGTCCTACGATCATCATCACAATTACAACACTCCCAAATTTTCAAGTATCTATATTTAAGCGGAAAAAAATTGCGTTTCCAGCAATAAAACCAGAAACGCCTTTTCTACCGCAAATTGAAACTTCATTGTTTCTAAACTTTCTCTATGAATTTATCTGTCAATAATTGTGCCGTGACACTGCTTAAAAGCTTTGCAGCATAGTCCAATGCCGTTTCATCAAAATCAAAATATGAATCATGATGACCAGCAGCCAGGTCGGCACCAACCATCATGTAAGCAGCTTGTCCACCTTTTTTCTGGACACGTTCCATATAATAAGAAAAATCTTCACTTGCCCCAAAATCAGCAGTTGGTACAATATCATCAAAAATTGCAAGGCGCTCGGCAACCATTTGAACTTTTTTTGATAATTCTGGCGTATTACTGCCCCCGGCAGCACTTCCAACTTCTCTAATTTTAAGCTTTACATCATACATTGCTGCTGCTGCTTTTATAATTCGCAATGCCTCGCCAGCCATATATTGATTAATTTTACTTGTTGCACCTCGTGTTTCAAGTTTTAGCACAGCCTTATCACCGATGATGTTGCGGCCACTTCCAGCCACTAAACTACCAACATTAATACGTGAAGCACCATCACTATGGCGAGAGATCGCATGTAAATTAAGCGTTGCGCACGCTGCGGCCAATAGAGCATTTCGCCCGGCTTCTGGTGCCGCTCCGGCATGTGCAGGTATACCTATAAATTCTGCATCATATTTACTCGTAGCCAAAAAGCCCGTAACATCACAAGCTACTTGTCCTGTATGCTTCATTTTAAAACCAAAATGCGCTCCCAGCATATAATCAACATCATCAACAATCCCGCTAGCTGTCATTGCCCTTGCCCCACGCACGCCCTCTTCGGCTGGTTGGAATATCAGCTTTATTGTACCAGCCAATTCATCTTTTAGTGACATCAAAACCTGCGCTACAGTTAAGCCGACAGCAGTATGTCCGTCATGACCACACGCATGCATGGCGCCATTTTTTTTTGAACCAAAACCACATTTATATGGTCTGTGGTCTTCTGTTTGTGCCTCGCAAACATCATTAGAGTCCATATCAAAACGCAAGGCAACGACCGGTCCTGGCAAAGCAAATTTAAAGACAGCCATAATACCCGTTTTACCACCAGCCATTTGATCGACAAACTCCGCTTTCGCTCCGTTTTTTATAGCTTGCCGCGCTGCCTCTTTAAGAATTGCCTCCTCGGGTACGCCCATCATTTTTTCAGGATTAAGAACCGCATCCCCCAGTGATACCGCATACCCTAAATTTGTTAATATTTTCGCTGCAAAAGCTGCCGTATGGAATTCCGTCCATCCCGGTTCAGGGTAGGCATGTAAAAATCTTCGCCGTTCAATTGTAAGTTTTTTCAATTTATCTACCTGCACAGCAACTTTTTCATCCAATACCATCTCAATCACTTCTTTCCACGGCTGCCAAATTAATTCTATAAAAGTTTTCATGAAATACAATTTTATATTCCGCGAATATCCACTTGATAAAAACAAAAAGTCATTTTATAAAAACAATATGTATAACAATCAAACAGCAACGCATGTATTTATTATAACAGATGGTATTTTATTCATTATATCTATTTTTTATTCTACGATAAATATAAATGTGATTTTGTGATAAGATAAACATTTTATTTAAAAATTGAGCTTCTATTATGTTATAATAAAAACACTTATTATTTTCACCAGCTGCCAGAACCATAATAAAAACAAATCAATCGAGATGTTCTGGTTTATAGTTGCGTGTAAGGAAACGGAGCTTAAATCATGGAATTAAAGCAGCTTGAGTATTTTCTCACAGTAAGCAAATTAAAAAGCTTTACACTTGCTGCCGAGCAAATGTACGTATCCCAACCAGGTGTAACTACCGCCATCAAACGTCTCGAAGAAGAACTAGGGATTCAGCTTTTTATCCGCAATAAAAAGAATGCCACACTCACAGCTGAAGGCCGCGTTTTTTTTAATCATATTGAGATCATTATGAATGATGTTTCCAAAGCAATTACCAGTGTTACCGAACTAAAAAACCTTAATAACGGAAACATTCGCATCGGACTTTCTCCCGTTACCGGCGTCTCGGTATTAACCTTTATTCTAGCAAAATTCCATGCATTATACCCTTCTCTTTCATTGATTTTTATTGAAGATGGCTCCCTTCAACTTCAAAAACAATTAGAAGAAGGTCTTATCGATTTTGCTATTATCAGCATCTCTGGAAAAGATTCGCTCGACATGCTTGAAATTCACCCCCTTGGTCAGCAGGAGTTTCGCATTGCTCTGCCAACTTATCATATGTTCAAAGACAAAAAACAGCTTAAACTTATTAATTTGGCGAACGAAAACTTGATTTTATTTAAAGAAAATTGTTTATCGAGAAAAATTGTACTCGATATGTTTCATCGTAACGAAATTGAACCAATAATCAGTTTTTCTTCAAATTCCGTGCAAACAATTAAACGATTCATTGTTTGTGGCAGTGGAATTTCACTGCTTCCCGCCGAGGCTTTAGAAGACGACAAAAGCATCTGTTCCATAACAATAGACCCACCATTATATATTCCCTTCGGACTAGCCATCAAAAAAAGCAATCATTTATCACATGCAGCCGAAACGCTGATTGAATTTATCAAAAACGCCTTGGCAAATGAATAAAAACGGACCGCTGCAACAATTTCTGCAACGGTCAGTTTTTATTTGCCATGATTATTTTATTGCACTTAATTTTTTTGACAACCTTAAATATTTTTCATTAAGTGAACTGATATTTTCAAGGGTCTCAACAATTTCCCGATTTGATGAACCATCCGGATCGGTTGTTTTGCTATGAGCGGATTTTTTATAATAATCGACCATCGTTATATGCGGTGAAATTTGATTTGCAAAAGATTTCATAACCGCATCATGCATTGTAAAAATCAATTGATTGCTTTCCGTTAGCAAACGTTCAAGTTCATTTGCTATACATGACAAATCGCCGATCTCGTCATTTGCTTGATTTTGGACAACCGCCTGCCGCAATTTAGTGGTAAGCATCGCTACCTGCCGGGTTACCGTTTGTTGAAAATAAGCTGCACTCCATTGAATCAATAGACAAGCAGACTGCATGGAAGCGACACGATGAATACCAATAATATGTACATCCGTTCGCAAAAAATCTGCATACGGGGGAGAAAGCAAAATAGTCTCACCAACTTGCTTTGCTATACCAATAATATATTTTGCGTTTCGCAAAGATGCTGCAACCTTTTGTTCAGACAATTCTTCATACCCAAGCAAAATGAACTCAACTTCCCGAATTCCCACCCGATGGCATGATTCAACCAATCGCTTTGCATATTTTGAATTTGAATTGAACACATATACTGTTTGTCCAACCGGTATACGAGCTACTTCAACAAAAAATTGTGACGTTGGTTGTAAATCTAAAACAATTATCTTGTTAGAAGGCACCCTTTTTGCCAATTCTTCCGCCTGCGTTGTCGCACAAATAAACAAATCCGCCATATTGGCATCTGTTATTTCCTTGGTTATAACGAGCATTGCATCCCGTACAAGATTCCCTAAAATCAAACGCACAGCATCAAGAACTTCTTCGGCGTTCATCGTATTACTCCCAGCCACGGCTATATTCAATTTCAAAAATTTCTCCCCCCTTTTTCCTTCTGGTACACGAAACATTTATTTCACTCAACAAACAATTCATTTCTCAGTAAACGCTAAATACTAGTTATTATTATCGATTATAACAAATCAAAATAAGAATGCACAGACTTTTATTTATGACAAAAAAAGCCTCATCCTCCATGGACAAGGCAATAAATACACTATATAAAAAATTCATTACTCCATAAATATTTTATTGGTGGGCGATGACGGGATCGAACCGCCGACATCCTGCTTGTAAGGCAGGCGCTCTCCCAGCTGAGCTAATCGCCCGAAAATGGTGACGCGTATGGGATTCGAACCCATGAAACCGCCGTGAAAGGGCAGTGTCTTAACCGCTTGACCAACGCGCCATTTTGGCTCCTTGAGTAGGACTCGAACCTACGACCGATCGGTTAACAGCCGATTGCTCTACCAACTGAGCTATCAAGGAAGGAACATTAACTATTATAATGCAATTAAAATACAAATGCAAGCTTTTCTTATTTTTACATCTCTATCTTTGGCAAATTCTTGTCTATGAATCCCATTTAGTGGTACAATATTTGAATAAATCAATTTATAAAGGAGATTTATGATATGGATCCAAGAATAGAAACTCTGGCAAAAAATCTGATTCAGTACTCAACGAACTTACAAAAAGGCGAAAAGATATTAATTGAAGTTTTCGATAGTGGGAATCCCCTCGCCAAAGCTATCATAAAGGAAGTCTATAAAGTTGGCGGCATACCTTTTTTATCATGCAAAAACAATGAGCTCCAACGTGAACTGCTCATGCTTGCAAGCAAAGAACAAATGCAGTTGATTGCGCAATATGAATCCATGCGTATGCGCGAAATGGATGCTTATCTTGCGGTTCGTGCCAGTGATAATGTTAGTGAACTTGGTGATGTACCATCCGACAAGATGAGCCTTTATCAAACATACTGGTCAAGTCCTGTCCATAGTGAAATCCGCGTTCCACTTACAAAGTGGTGCGTAATGCGCTATCCAAACGGCCCCATGGCACAGCTTGCCAATATGAGCACCGAAGCATTTGAAGATTTTTATTTCAACGTTTGTAACCTGGATTATGCAAAAATGGATACGGCCATGACGCCACTGGTAAATTTAATGGAACGTTCCGACAAGGTACATATTGTTGGACCAGGAACGGATCTGGTGTTCTCGATAAAAAACATTGCAGCGATTAAATGTTCCGGCACGTGCAATATTCCGGATGGTGAAGTATATACTGCGCCAATTAAAAACAGCATCAATGGTACTTTGGCTTATAATACACCCGCTGTTTATCAGGGTGTTACGTATGAAAATATCAAACTTACCTTCAAAGATGGAAAAATCATTGAAGCGACGGCAAATCATACGGAACAAATCAATCAAATATTCGACACGGATGCTGGCGCTCGTTATGTCGGTGAATTCTCTTTCGGTTTAAACCCTTACATCATAACGCCAATGAAAGATACATTATTTGATGAAAAGATCCGTGGCAGTTTTCATTTTACACCAGGCAATGCATATGCTGAAGCTAATAATGGCAATAAATCTGCTATCCACTGGGATCTGGTCTGCATCCAGACACCAGAATACGGCGGCGGTGAAATTTATTTGGATGATGTCCTCGTACGTAAAGATGGCCGTTTTGTCTTAGAAGAATTACAAGGCCTAAACCCTGAAAATCTCAAATAATAGAAGAAGCAAAGGGCGATCTCAAAAAAATTGAGATCGCCCTTTTGTGTAAACAAAAATAGCAGCAAAAGACTTTGCTTATTTAATCAGTTCTTTTACAAAATTAGGTAATGCAAACGCCGCTTTTTGTAATTCTTCATTATAGTATTTTGTTTCAAGTTTTTGACGATTGCTTAAATCTACATCCTTGGATGCATATTTTTTTGAACCAATCGTAAAGCAATGCATACCACCTGGATAGATAGGAATATGCGCCAAATACATTTCATGAATTGGGAAAATATCTTTTATATCCTTACTCAAACGTCGGATGAGCGGCTGATGATAAAATGGCGATTCCGTCTGTTGCACAAATAAACCATCTGGTTTGAGTGCTTTATAGACATTTTGATAAAAAGCATGCGTAAACAGGCCTTCACCAGGACCGATTGGATCAGAACAATCTACAATAATTACATCGTATTCGTTTTCAGCCGCTGCCATATGTCCAATGCCATCACCGATTTTAAGATCCAATTTAGGGTTATTCTCCAACATTGCTTTGCTGATTTGCGGCAAATATTTTTTAGAAACTTCAACCACTAAACCATCGATTTCTACCATTTCAACTTTTTCTACCGTATCATGACGAACTACTTCGCGAACTGCACCACCATCGCCACCGCCGATAACCAAGACTTTTTTAGGATTTGGATGAATAAATAGCGGAATATGGGCAATCATTTCATGATAGACAAATTCTTCAGCAATACTAGTCTGAAAAACACCATCTAAAACCAGCATACGACCAAATTGATACGTATCAACAACGGCTACATCCTGAAATTCAGATTTCCCCGCAAATAAAGTTTCTTTAACCCTTGTTGTCAGACCTAAGTATTCGGTCTCATTTTCTGTACACCATAATTGCATAAAAACGACTCCTCTGTTTGTTAGTTTAATCGATAAAAATTTTATCGATTATCGTACATTTTTTTATAATAAGATTGATAGCCGCCACCTAAGATGCGTTCCCACCATTCTTTATTTTCTAAATACCACTGTACTGTTTTTTTAATTCCTGAAGAAAAATCTGTTGTTGGTTCCCAGCCAATTTCTTTTTTAATCTTGGATGGATCAATCGCATAACGACGATCATGCCCTTTGCGATCCGTAACAAATTCAATTAAATCTTCCGATTTGCCAATTTCACGCAAAATCGTTTTCACAACATCAAGATTTGTCTTTTCATTATGCCCACCGATATTGTATACTTCTCCAATTATACCATGCTGCAGAATTTGGTCAATCGCTGCACAATGATCTTCCACATAAAGCCAGTCTCGCACGTTTTCCCCTGTGCCATAAACCGGCAGTTTTTTATCGTTTAAAGCATTGGCAATCATCAAAGGTATCAATTTTTCGGGAAAATGATACGGTCCGTAATTATTCGAACAACGTGAAATCGTAACTGGAAGTTGATACGTACGATGGTAAGACTGCACTAAAAGATCCGCCGACGCTTTTGATGCAGAATAAGGACTCGATGTATGAAGCGGTGTGCTTTCTGTAAAAAACAAATCCGGTCGATCGAGTGGTAAATCGCCATATACTTCATCGGTCGATACTTGATGATAACGCTGAATACCATATTTTCGGCAGGCATCCAGCAAGACACTTGTCCCAATAATATTGGTCTGAAGAAAGATCTCCGGATTTTCAATAGACCGATCTACATGGCTTTCTGCCGCAAAATTGACTATCATATCTGGTTTTTCAGCTTCAAATAAACTATACACAAAATCTCGATCCGCAATATCACCTTTTACAAATTGAAAATTTCTCGATTTCATTACAGGTGCCAATGTTTCTAAATTCCCTGCATACGTAAGCAGATCCAGACAAATTATTTTATACTCTGGATGCTGTTTCATTATATAATGAATAAAATTACCGCCAATAAACCCTGCTCCACCGGTTACAATAAGTTTCATTTATTTATTCTCCCCATAAACAAAATTTAGATTCGTACGATCTTTTAAATAAGGTGCTTTTTGGTCTTTCTCAGACAAGATAAAATCGCCGTTTCCCCAGTCAACACCAATATCCGGATCATCATAGCGAATATTGCCATCACAATCAGGTGCATAATAATTGTCCGCTTTATACTGCACTTCCACATCATCCGTCAACGTAACAAAACCATGGGCAAAACCACGCGGAATATAAAGCTGCTTTTTATTTTCAGCCGATAATTCTACTGCAATCCATTTTTTATACATAGGTGAACCTTGACGAATGTCAACCGCTACGTCAAGGATAGTACCTTTTGTGCAGCGAATTATTTTCGACTGGCATTTGGGATTCAGCTGGTAATGAAGCCCCCTCAAGGTTCCTTTTTGCGCGGAAAAGGATTGGTTATCCTGCACAAAGTCGCAATGAATACCCGCCGCTGCCAAATCTCGTTTTGACCAACTTTCCATAAACCAGCCCCGATTATCACCAAATACTTTAGGTTCAATTATGTACACATCATTTAAGGTTGTTTCAATCACATTCATGTTTTTCACTCCTATTATTCCTTGATCAGCTGCAATAAATATTGACCATAGTCATTTTTTTTCAATGGTTCGGCGAGTCGAAGTACTTGCTCAGCATTGATATAGCCCATGCGATACGCAATTTCTTCGATACAAGCCACTTTCAATCCCTGTCGGCCTTCTATCGTCTGGACAAAAGAAGATGCCTGCAAAAGCGATTCATGTGTTCCCGTATCAAGCCAGGCATAACCGCGACGCATCGTTTCCACCTTCAGCTTTGCTTGATTTAGATAAACCTTATTCACATCGGTAATCTCAAGTTCCCCGCGTGGTGATGGTTTGATATTTTTTGCAATATCAATAATTTTATTATCGTAAAAATAAAGACCTGTAACCGCATAATTCGACTTAGGTTTTTCTGGTTTTTCCTCAAGGCTTACAGCCTTACCGTCTTTATCAAATTCAACTACACCATAACGCTGCGGATCTTTTACATAATAAGCAAACACCGTAGCTCCATCACTTTGAGCTGCTGCCCGCTGCATTGAAACAGCCAAATCAGCACCATAAAAAATGTTATCCCCCAAGACCAATGCACAGCCATCCTTGCCAATAAATTTCTCACCGATTAAAAAAGCCTGCGCCAAACCATCGGGACTTGGCTGCACTGCATATTCAATCTGTATCCCCCATTGGCTGCCATCTTGCAGCAATGCTTGAAAGAGCGGAGCATCCTGCGGTGTCGTAATAACCAATATTTCTTGGATACCCGCTAATAACAACGTACTTAAAGGATAATAAATCATCGGCTTATCATAAATTGGCATAAGCTGTTTACTTACTACTTTTGTTAATGGATACAATCTTGTACCAGAGCCGCCCGCAAGAATAATCCCTTTTTTTATCATAAAAAAACCTCCGCATTTCCTTTTATAAACAAAATATCTATTATATTATAACCTAAAACAAGAATTTTTTCTTGTTTTCAGCAAACAATCGAAAAAAATACCGTAAATTCAATCGTGAATTTACGGTATATCTTATCAAAATTCGACAAATTCATTGATTTCAGCTCCATATTTTATCATGGGCTGAACAAATTCATGTTCAATATTAAGAACAATGACTTGCGGTCTATCCACCAAAAAAGCCTTCTGCAACGCCTGCCTAAATTCCTCGGGTGTACTTACCGCTGCACCTTCAATACCAAAACTTTTCGCATATAAGACATAATCCATCGGATATGTCATATCACAGGCAATATAACGCTCGTTATATTGTACCTTTTGCAATTGTCGAATCATGCCTAAACTAGAATTATTGATGAGAATCGAAATAACCGGTAAGTTGAGTCTGGCAATCGTATAATATTCATTGCCCGTCATTTTTATACCGCCATCCCCCGCAATATGAATAAGTCGACGTGTTTTCCCAAAAGCCAGCTGTGCGCCAAGTGCTGCTGGCAGCCCAAAGCCCATTGTACCCAGACCGCCGGATGAAATCCACGTTCTTGGTTCTTGCAGCCGCAAATGTTGTGCCGCCCACATCTGATGCTGCCCAACATCCGTAGCAATCGCTATGTTTTTGTCTTTGCTCAACTGATTAATACAATCCATTGCCCAAGGAACATTAAGATAAGATCCATCATAATTGCGTTCGTATTTATCTTGCCAGCCTTGTAAAACACTCCACCAGCGATCCAGTGATCGCAATGGTTCGTATTGCATCAGTAGTGTCAATATTACTTTCATATTCCCCGCAAGCCCAATGCTGCTGGCAACATTTTTGTCAAGTTCTGCCGGATCAATATCAATATGAATAAAGTGCGTATTATGCGTGTATTTATCGCGGTTTCCCGTCTGGCGATCACCAAAACGACTCCCCACAGCAATGATGAGATCCGCCTCAGCAATCGCATTATTCGCCGTCTCTAAGCCATGCATTCCGGCAAATCCTAGTGACAAGCGATGATCATGTGGAAACGCACTGATTCCCATCAGGGTATTGGCTACGGGGAGATTGAATTTTTCAGCAAACAGACAAAGTTCACGACTAGCTCCAGCTGAAATGACGCCGCCTCCGGCTATAATTACAGGACGATTTGCTTTTTGAATCACTTCGGCGGCTTCGGCAACACAAATCAGAAAATCAGCGGCTGGCTTAGCAAATACCTTACTTGCTGACGGTGCTTCAAATATAGTCTCTGCAAAAAAAGATCACGTGGAACATCAACTAAGACCGGGCCCGGCCGCCCTGACTTGGCTGTCTGAAAAGCAAGCCGTAATGTAGAAATCAGCTTTTTAGGATCTTTCACCTTAAAATTATGCTTTGTGACGGACATTGTAACCCCAATGATATCCGTTTCTTGAAAAGCATCCCGACCTAATAAAGTCGTATCAACCTGCCCGGTAATAGCCACCAAGGGTATTGAATCCATAAATGCCGTCGCAATGCCCGTAACCAGATTCGTCGCCCCCGGTCCCGATGTCGCAATGCAGACCCCGACCTTGCCACTAGCACGAGCATAGCCATCTGCTGCATGAGCCGCACTTTGTTCATGCGTCGTTAAAATCTGCTGAATCCGCGTATCGTCATATAGGGCATCATACAAGGGTAAAATCATCCCGCCCGGATAACCAAAAACGATTTCTACCCCTTCTTCGACCAGACATTCAACAACGGCTTGTGCTCCCTTCATAAATCCACACCTCCAATCTATTTTCTGTATCACAATTTGAGTTTTCGGAAACTGCTGCGTTTTTATATCCTATCAAAAATGGCTTGTGTCATTTCTTCTGTATTCGCTTTTTTAAAACCATCACGATATAAATCCATTGTTCTATACCCATCCAGCAATGCTTTTTCGACAGCTTTTTCAATGGCCAAAGCTGCTGCTTCGGCAGCAAACGAATGTCTAAGCAGCATTGCTGCTGATAAGATCGTGCCGATAGGATTGGCAATACCACGTCCCGCAATATCCGGTGCTGATCCATGAATTGGTTCATAAAGGCTTGTACATTCACCGATACTTGCCGATGGCATCAAACCAATCGACCCGCCGAGCACAGCTGCTTCATCACTTAAAATATCACCAAATAAATTACCGGTAACAATTACATCAAACTCTGTCGGATGAATTGCGAGCTGCATTGCACAATTGTCTACATACATATCCTGCAGTTTAACATCAGGATAGCTTGCTGCTACCTTGGTCGCGGTGCGGCGCCATAGACGTGAAGTGGCTAAAACATTTGCTTTATCAACCGATGTTACTTTATTATTGCGTTTTTGGGCTGTTTCCATAGCAAGTTTCACAATGCGTTCAACTTCCGGCACACTATAATTTTCTAAATCCCACGCACGTTCAAAGCCGTCTTTCATTTCTGATTCACATTTGTCGCCAAAATAAATTCCGCCAATGAGTTCACGAACAATCATAATATCAATGCCACTGACAATTTCTTTTTTCAGCGGCGAATATTCCACTAAACAATCCATAACTTTTATCGGGCGCAGATTCGCATATAAGCCAAGGGACTTGCGTAACCCTAAAATAGCTTTTTCGGGACGAAGTGCCGGATCAACGTTATCCCAAACAGCACCGCCGACGGCACCAAATAAGACTGCATCGGCAGCTTTCGCCGCCAAAATAGTTTTTTCTGGCAGCGGGGTTCCGTATAAATCATAAGCAGTCCCGCCAGCGGCATGACTTTCAAAAGTTAAATCCAATTGAAATTTATCAGAAATCTTTTTCAAGACCAGCACCGCTGCATTGGTTATTTCTTCACCGATTCCATCACCGGGAATCACAACAATTTTTTTTGCCATATCATTTTTTCTCCTTGATATAGTTTATAAGCCCGCCTGCTTTCGCGATATCCTGAATAAATCCCGGCAGCGGCTGCGAATGAAACACATCGCCTGTACTCAAGTTTTCTATCGTACCCGTTGCAATATTCACCCGCAGCTTGTCGCCAGCTTTAATTTTGTCAACCGCATCGCCAATTTCCAGAAGAGGCAGCCCGATGTTAATGCCATTGCGATAAAAAATCCGAGCGAAATTTGCGGCAATAATGACTGGAATCCCTGATGCTTTGATTGCAACTGGAGCATGCTCTCTGGACGATCCACAGCCAAAATTTTTGCCGCCAACCATAATATCACCAGCTTGTACAGTTTGGGCAAACGTTTCATCAATATCAACCATACAATGACTGGCTAGTTCCTGGGGATCAAATGAATTTAAATATCGCGCCGGAATAATTACATCTGTATCTATATTGTCGCCATAGCGCCAAACTTTTCCTTCTATTTCCATTTTATTGAACCTCCTCTGGTGTGGCAATTCTGCCTAAAATTGCGCTTGCTGCCGCTACATGTGGACCAGCCAGATATACTTCGCTATCTACATGCCCCATACGGCCTCTAAAATTACGATTTGTTGTTGATACACAGCGTTCACCCGCCGCCAGGATCCCCATGTGTCCACCCATGCATGGGCCGCAGGTAGGTGTGCTCACAGCAGCTCCAGCATGAATGAATATTTCAATATAACCAAGCTTCATAGCATCGAGATATACCTGCTGACTTCCTGGAATAACAATGCATCGTACATCTTTATGTACTTGATGACCTTTCAGTATATCCGCTGCATTTTTCAAGTCTTCCAACCGTCCATTTGTACACGAACCAATTACCACCTGATCAATTTTAATTTCACCGATATCTGCAACCTGTTTTGTGTTTCCCGGCAAATGAGGGAAGGCTACAACTGGTTTCAGCCGGGAGAGATTGATTTCAACCGTTCGCACATACTGTGCATCTGCATCCGATACAACAATTTCATACGGTTTCGTTACCCGATCTTTGATGTATTCACGAGTTTTTTCATCGACGGGAAATATACCATTTTTCCCGCCCGCTTCAATTGCCATATTTGCAATCGTAAAACGATCGGCCATCGACAATGAACTGAGTCCTTCACCTGTGAATTCAAGAGCCTGGTACCTCGCTCCATCCACGCCGATCTTACCAATTAAGGTTAAAATAACATCTTTTCCATTAATCCCCTCCGGACGACGGCCCGTCAAGTTGACCTGAATCGTCTCTGGAACTTTAAACCAAGCTTCCCCCGTTGCCAAGGCCACACCAAGATCTGTAGTCCCCACACCAGTTGAAAAGCCGCCCAGAGCCCCATACGTACAAGTATGGGAATCTGCACCAATGGTAAGCATACCGGGTGCCACCAAACCCTTTTCCGGCAAAATAACATGTTCGATCCCCATACGACCTACTTCAAAATAATTTACGATCTTATGCTGCTTAGCAAACGTACGCACCGCCTTTGCGAGATCTGCCGTTTTTATATCTTTATTTGGTGTAAAATGATCCGGCACCAAAGCAATTTTCGTATTATCAAAAACCGGTTTGCCGATTTTTTCAAATTCTTTAATCGATGGCGGTGCTGTAATATCATTCGCCAAAACCATATCAAGCTTGCAATTAATTAATTGTCCTGGCACAACAGACTCGAGTCCAGCATGTTTTGCCAAGATTTTTTCAGTCATGTTCATTCCCATGTATGAAACCCTCCTAATAGCTTTTCTTAGAAAAACCGGCCTACACTCCCATACGATATGTAAGCGTAAGCCGATTCAAATTCAATTCCTGCATCGTCAAATTTTATAGCAAACAGAACTTAATCTTCTTTTTTATTATCCTTGAGCCAAGACATCATGCCACGTAATTTTGCACCAACTTGTTCAATCTGATGTTCTGCACCCTTACGTCTTTTTGCCAAGAATTCGGGACGATTGGCTTTATTTTCCAGCAGCCAGTTTTTAGCAAACACACCATCTTGGATTTCAGTCAATACTTTTTTCATTTCTTTCCGTGTTTCATCGGTAATGATACGAGGTCCAATCATATAATCGCCATATTCTGCTGTATCACTGATTGAATAACGCATGTTGGCCATTCCGCCTTCATACATAAGATCAACAATTAGTTTCATTTCATGGAAACATTCAAAATAAGCAATTTCTGGCTGGTAACCCGCTGCAACCAAAGTTTCAAAACCAGATGTGATAAGTTTTGTAACCCCGCCACAGAGAACAGCCTGTTCACCAAAAAGATCTGTTTCTGTTTCTTCTTGAAACGTCGTTTTAATAACCCCGGAACGTGTACCGCCGATACCGCGCGCATAGGCAAGAGCAATCTGCCAGGCATTGCCTGTAGCATCTTGATGGACAGCAAATATATTAGGAACACCGCCGCCTTCCGTAAATACGCGACGCACCAAATGACCAGGTCCTTTTGGCGCAACCATAAATACATCAACATTCGCTGGTGGAATGATTTGCTGGAAATGAATATTAAAACCATGCGCAAATGCCAAAGAACTGCCCGCTTTAAGATATGGAGCGATTTCAGCCTTATAGATATCAGCCTGCTTTTCATCTGGAAGCAAAATCATTGTAATATCAGCCTGTTTCACAGCTTCTGCTACTGTAAAAACTTTTAAGCCAGCAGCTTCTGCTTTAGCCTTTGATTTACTGCCTTCATAAAGACCTACAATAACATTTACACCACTATCTTTTAAGTTTAGTGCATGCGCATGTCCCTGGCTGCCATAACCGATAATTGCTACTGTTTTACCTGTCATGATATCCCAATTTGCGTCCTGATCATAATAAATTTTTGCCATAATACTCGCTCTCCTCACAATGTTCATAAATAGTATGTTCACCTCGTTCCAGACTAATCAGTCCGGTACGAATGACTTCAAGAATGCCATACGGTGACAACAGGCGCATAAATGCACTCACCTTTTCGTCATCGCCGGTAATCTCAAAAATAAGTGTTGTCGATTGTACATCAATGACATGCGCCCGAAAAAGTTCCGTTAATTTCAGAACATCCAAACGATTGCTGTCACTGGCTTGCACCTTGATTAAAGTCATTCCTCTATATACAGCTGAGCTAGCGTCTAAACGCTGTACAGCGACAACTTCCAATAACTTCTCCAACTGTTTGATCATCTGATTGACAATTGCTTCATCACCATGAACCACAACGGTTATGCGGGAAAAATCTGGAGATTGGGTAACACCAACTGACAAACTGTCGATATTAAATTCACGCCGTGAAAACATGCTGGCAACGCGCACTAACACACCTGGCTGATTTTGTACTAATACAGATAAAACATGCTTCATGTGTCACCCTCCCTCTCAAAAAAAGATAATAAAAAGCCCCTACCGGCACGTTTTACGTCATGCCAGCAGGGGCGGATATTCCGCGGTACCACCCTACATTATACTCAATGTCTCTAATAGACTTCCATTAACGCTGAAAAACGTTTGTGCCTCCTGTAAAAACAATCGACACAAAAGCTCCGGGGCGAAGTCAAGTATTCAAATCCTACCGATTTACAGCAACCATCGGCTCTCTGCAAGGAATTAAAAAATACTTTTTACCCTCTCATCACTGCTATTTTTCTATTGTACTACACATTTATGTGAAAATCAATGTGTAATATCGTAACCATGTATACATTATTACAGTATTTATAATATTTGTCAATCAATTTTTGTAACTTTTTATTTAATATATATACACACAAGAAAAAAACATACGTCACAAATGGAAAACAAGCTATACAGCAACGCTGTTCTTGTATAAAAAAACTGTAATGACAAGTCTCATTCAACTTGCCACTACAGTTTTTGTGTTAAATTTGTATTCTACTTTATTTTTAATAAAACTTTCATATTAATATTCGTTAAACATTTTTTGAATTTCAGCTAAATTTGAGGTTTTTGTTAAAGCAAGCGATAATAAAATGCGCGCTTTTTGTGGACTCAAAGAATCTCCATTTAAGAAATGTTCATCGATATAAGACTGTTCCGCATCAATTACTGTTCCATTGCCAACCCGTGAGCTGCGTACAACTACAATTCCTTTAGCGGTTGCTTTAGCCAAGGCGGCTTCCGCATTTTTATGGATGCTTCCATTGCCAGTCCCTGCATAAATAATACCTTTTGCCCCAGCTGCTACTGCTGCATCAACAAAGATACCATCATCATCGGCGTGTCCATAAATAACTTTTACGTAAGGAAGCTGCGATAGGTTTTTCGTCGTAAATTCACTGTCAGCGGTATGGCGACGCGTGCTTTCACGATAAAATTCTGGTTTACCATCATTAATATATCCCAAGAAACCAAGTTCTGGTGCCTTAAATGTGCTTACACTTGTTGTATTCGTTTTCGTCACATCACGTGCTCCGTTGATTTCGTCATTCATCGCTACTAAAACACCTTTACCAACAGCTGCTTTGTTTGCTGCAACGCGGACTGCATTCAATAGATTCATCGGACCATCGGCGCTGATTGCTGTTGCCGGACGCATCGAGCCAACTAAAACAACCGGCTTATTGCTTTTTACGGTCAAATTCAAGAAATATGCCGTTTCTTCTAAGGTGTCCGTACCATGTGTAATGACAATACCATCTACACTGTCATCAGCCAGCAATACATTGATTCGTTTCGCTAAGGTCAGCCAGATTTCATTTGTCATATCTTTACTATCAATACTACAGATTTGTTCACCTGAAACATTTGCGTACTGTTTGACTTCTGGTACGGCATTGATCAACACATCAATACCCAAAGCTCCCGCTTTATAGCCAGTTGTGGCTGTTGCTGAAGCAGCACTGCCGGCAATTGTACCACCAGTGGCCAATATTTTAATATTGGGCAATTTGTTTGCTGTTTCTGCTGCGAATCCACTCTGCACCCCCAAAACCATTACCAATAAGGCCATAAGAATAATACCTACACTTTTTTTCAACAAGAACACCCCTTTTATTTTTTATATCTTACACATTATATAGAACGAAGTAAAAAATTGCGCTCTGTTGGTCCATTTGTTAGCAGACAATCTTTTTCCGTTTTATATATTAAAACAATCCCAGCACTTTCATCCATGGCAAACCGATACATAACCAGACAAAAAGATGCAGTGTCGTTATGATAAAACCAATTCTCCACCATTGTCCTTGCGGCATATAATTTGAGCCAAAAAATATCGGTGTAACACCACAACCGTAATGCGTCAATAAAGAGCAGCTGTTTGCGAGTGCACCAAAAAGAATCAAGACACCAAGTACAGGAGCACCAGCGGCAACCAAAATTGTTGCAAAAGCACCAAACAAGGCCATAATATGGGCACTATTACTTGCCAGACCATAATGTACATACGTATAGACAATCGCCAAGACAACCAACATAAACAGCCATGATGTACCTTCCATTTGTTGACCAACTGTGCCAGCAAACCAAGTCATCAGACCGAGCTTTGATAAAAAAGCCGCCATATTGACTAAAACACCCATCCAAACTAATACATCCCATGCACCTTTTTGGTTTAGAACATCCGCCCAGTCAATGATCTTCGTAATAAGCATCGCTGAAAGACCTAACAGAGCCACAAACGCTGAGTCAATCCCATGAATGGAACTCGTTGCCCACAGAACTAAAGCACACAAGAAAATTCCGCAGAGCATTTTTTCCGCTAAACTCATTGAACCCATTTCTTCAAGTTCTTTTTTCGCCATAACTTTTGTTTCTGGCGTTTCTTTAAGTTCCGGATTGATCAGTTTATATAAAACCCATGGTGTCGCTACGGACAAAATCAATCCCGGAACGATACAAGCAGCAAACCATGCCAGCCAGCTGACATCAACGCCGAACATTTCTTTGGATAAAGTAACAACCAACACGTTATTCGATGCACCCGTTAAAAAAATACAAGCACTCGTAATAACGGCGCAATAGGAACTAAAAATCAGAAAAGCACCCGTTCTTTTATTTTTTTCCGAATCAGGTTCCGAGCCAATGGCTGAACAAATACTACGCACGATCGGATAAATAATACCGCCCCCACGTGCTGTATTGGAAGGTGTAAATGGTGCTACAATAAAATCAGCTACCGAAAGCACATATGCTACATTTAATGTGCTGCCACCGAAACGACTCAATAAAACATAAGCGATTCTTTTCCCAAGTCCTGTTTTAATGAACCCTTCGGCAAACATAAATGCCGATACAATAAGCCATATCGTTCCATTGCTAAAGCCAGCCAAAGCTTCAGATGGTGTCAATACACCAAGAACCACCAGCATTGTACAGGCGATAATGGATACAGCACCAATCGATAAAGGTTGGAGCACAAATCCCGCAATCGTTGCCACGAAAATAGCGAGTAAATGCCACGCTTGTGGTTTAACTCCGTTTGGAATTGGCAAAAACCAGATTAGAGCTCCAATCAAAACACATAAAAGACCTTTTCCTAAACTACCGCGCAAAAAACTTTTTTTGCGCTTTGACCAGCCGCCATCGTCCCAGTCTGGGACACCGACATTGCTTTCATTTTTCCAGCCATAATATTTCCCCCTAATAAATCTAAAGAATATAATACGATAATGTACAATCTCAATATACTAAGGGGTCTATAGAATCCGACAAAAAACTAAGTAAAAATTTTCTGACTATTTTTATATAATATCTTATCATTAGTAATAAATATGTATATTGATACATTTAATAAATATATTATATGCAAATAAGAAGCATAGCCACAAATTTCTATTTCATGCTATAATTGAGCTAATGATTTTTTCTTATATTATTTTATCATTGAGGTTATTTATGAAACAACATCGAAATCTAATACTTTTTGCATTAATGCTCTTGCTCGTTCCGCTTGCTGGTGAACCAAAGTTTCACCCATTTACAGGGGATCTTGCTTCTTTCCGTGTGAGTTTCGGCTCACCACTCTTTTTACTATTTTTGCTTTGGCTCCGTAATGTTCCTTTTGTTGTATCCGGTTTTTCTGTTGGGTTAGCTGTTACAATATTTCGAATTTTCCTTGATCTATGGACTACGACAATTTCATTTTCCACGAGTTTGGGGCTGCACGGACCGACATTTTTCTATTATTTGACGTATGCCGCTTGTTTTCATATTCCTAAATTTAATGCAGCACTCTACAACAAAGCGCTGCAAATTGCCGGTTGGTCAATTCTAGCCGAAATCGCCGCCAGCATTGCTGAACTTACTATGACAAGCATCTATGCCAGCAGCGATTTCAATATAACACTTTCGGTTCTGATCAAAATATCCGCGATTGCATTCTTACGCTGTTTCTTTATCTTAAGTTTTTTCTTCCTGACACAAATTTATCAGGCTGAAACGAGGGCTAACCAGGAACATCAACAAAAGCAGCACATGCTGCTTTTAATCTCCAATCTATATGAAGAAGTAATCCAACTGAATAAATCACAAAAGAATGCCGAAGCAGTTACCCGTAATTGTTATAAAATCTATGAAAATCTGCAGGATCAAGCTACGATAATCGACCCGCCAAAACTAGCCAGTGAAATTTTAAGCATTGCTGGTCAAGTCCACGAAATCAAAAAAGACAACCAGCGAATCTACGCAGGGCTCCGTCAGTTGACCAATAACCGTGAACTAAAAGATTATATGCCAACGACTGCACTTGTTGATCTCATTATAGAATCAAATCGCAAATATGCTAAGGCCTTGCAAAAAGAAATCACCTTCGCCAGTCACGTCGATCCGCAGCTCCCTGCCTTGCATGTGTATACAGTATTATCTTTGGTAAATAATTTAGTTGCAAATGCCGTAGAAGCAATCGAGAAATCTGGTACCATTGAGCTTCATTTTACCAAAATGGCTGATATGATAAAAATACAGATTTCGGACACTGGCATAGGTATTTCACCACAAAAGGTACCGTTACTCTTTAAACCTGGTTATACAACAAAATTCGACTCGATAGGCAATCCATCGACGGGAGTCGGTCTTGCTTATGTAAAACATCTCACGGAAGAACTGCATGGAAATATAATTGTAACGGTTGAAGATAAGACCTCTTTTCTCTTATCAATCCCTTTACTAAATTTGAAAGGATGATTCCCTTTTATGCGTTTTATGATTGTGGATGACGATGAAGTCATCCGTACGATGCTCTCAGACATCATTGAAGATTATGACCTTGGTGAAATTGCGGGCGAAGCTGACAACGGTTCGCTGATTGATACAGCTTTGCTGGAAAGGAAAAAAATCGATATATTAGTAATTGATATGCTCATGCCGATACGCGATGGTGTACAAACGGTAAAATCAATCAAAGCCGATTTTACAGGAAAGATCATCATGTTATCACAAGTTGAAAACAAAGAAATGATTGGCAATGCCTATAGTTTAGGTGTCGATTACTATATTACCAAACCAATCAACCGTAATGAAGTTGTTAGTGTCATCCGAGCGGTCAGTGAACACATGCAGCTTAAAAATCTTGTTCACAATATCGAAAAAAATCTTCATACGGCTTTACGATCCAATAATTCTGCCGAAATAGCTAATACGATAAGACATACGCCCCTGCCGCTGACCATTCGGCAAAAAGGCGAAATGATGTTAACAGAAATGGGTATTGGCGGCGAAAAAGGCTGTAAAGATCTTTTGGATATCCTGCAATTTTTACAAAAACAGGAACAGGAAACTCTACTGCAAAAAGATTTTCCCTCACTTAAAATTATATTCACCAAAATTGCCGAAGCAAAACTAGGCCAGGAAAATACGATTGAAATTCAGAAAGAATACAAAGCTTTGGAGCAACGTTTGCGCCGCACCATTTTTCAAGCTCTGGTTAATCTTGCCTCAATGGGCATCATTGATTATGCAAATCCAAAGTTCGAGGAATATGCTGCCAAATTTTTTGATTTTACGGAAGTACGTAAAATTATGCTGACTCTCGAAAGCAACGAAAAAGTAAATATGTCGCAGATTCATATCAATAGTAAAAAATTCATCAAAGTATTATTTATGGAAGCGAAAAAAGATTGATCCGCCACAAAAAGGCACACGATTTCAAACCAATAATTTGAGATCGTGTGCCTTTTATTTTATGCCCTATTTGTTATTTGTTAAATCTTCTCCATTACTGGCAATTACTTTTTTATACCAGTAAAAAGATTTTTTCTTCAAACGTTTCATATCCTTCAAGTCGTCTTCCGTACGATTCACATATATAAACCCATAACGTTTAACAAACCCCTGATGAGTACTAATAAGATCAATGGCCGACCACGGACAATATCCCAGCAGTTCTACGCCATCATCTATCGCGAGCTTAGCCTGCATGATATGTTTTTGCAAATATTCAATGCGATAATCATCGATGATTTCACCATTTTCATTGACTTCATCATACGCACCCAAACCATTTTCCGTAACAATAAGTGGTAAATGATAACGATCATAGATTTCTCTTAGTGTAATGCGGAAACCTTCTGGATCAACTTCCCAGCCAAACTGTGTTTTTTGTAAATGTTCATTTTTAGAGCCTGCATAAAAACCTTTCATGCCAATCGAAATCTGTTGATCGCCACTTTCATCATCCTCAAAAATTGCACTGCCATCGGCTACAGTAGCCGTCGCATAGTAATTAAAAGCAATAAAATCTGGTTTCGCATCCTTTAACGCCTCCATATCACCAGCTTCTATCGTTGGTGTAATTCCTGTTTTTTCCATAAAATTCCATGCAACCGTATTATAACGACCATAAACTGCCATGTCCAGATACAACCAATTGCGAATTGCCGAAAAGTTCTGCATAGCTAAGATATCTTCCGGTTTACAGGTTTTAGGGTACACATAGCTGATATTTGGTGCTGGACCGATTTTGGCATCAGCTACCATCTTATGCAGTAATTTCATTGTAAGTGCTTGGGCGATGAGCATATGATGATTTTGCTGATATAATATTTTTTGAACCTCCGCCGCACTTCCATTTACCGTGCCAATTGCAGCACCATGCAAGATCATCATGTTTTCCTCATTGATGGTCAGCCAATATTTTACACGCGTCCCAAATTCCTCAAATAACACTTTGGCATATTTTAAAAATGCATCAATTGTTTTACGATTTGACCATCCACCTTTTTTTCCAGTTCATACGGTAAATCAAAATGGTACATCGTAATCAACGGTTCAATCTTATATTTAAGACATTCATCAATCAACTTACTATAAAATTCAATACCTTTAGGATTGATTGCCCCATCACCGTCGGGAATAATTCTTGTCCAAGCAATCGAAAAACGATATGTTTTAAATCCCATTTCAGCCATCAAAGCTATATCTTCTTTGAAATGATGATAATGATCCGATGCCACTTTAAAATCTGGTGTTCCTGGCAAAACTGCCTTAACATCCTGCACGGACAAACCTTTATCATCTTCACTGTATGCTCCCTCAACCTGATAAGCCGAAGTAGAAGCACCCCATAGAAAATCTTGTTTAAATTGTTTCATAAACCAATCGCTCCCATCATTTTTTCTCTGCAATTGCAGTATAACAAATCAAATCTGACATCTCTACAAAATTAGAAAAGTTGATGTTTTGTTTCATCAATTTTACGAAAAAGTTTATATTTTCTGACATTTATATGTCAGATTACTGCAAATCGCTGTCGCAAAAACAAGGTATAGCTATGCTATAATAACAATATATATGGCATTAAACATTTTATATGGCACTCGTCAGGAATGGGGTGTAGGGTTGAGTGGCGTTACGTAGGAAGCAAACGATGCCCGATACCCAATTTTTGGCAGACTGATAGACTGGATATAATTTCTTTAATGCGTTCTATATAGCATGCTAACAGAAAGGAAAACTTTATGATTTTAGAACAACTGCAAAACGCGAAAAATTTCTCTGAATCAGAACAAACAATTATCCGCTATCTATTAAATGCACCGGAAACAATCCTCGATTTTTCGATCAAAGATTTGGCAAAAGTCAGTTATACAAGTCCCTCGACCGTGATACGACTCGTCAATAAACTGAACAATAAAAAAGGATTTTCGCATTTCAAGGCCACATTTTTTAACGAAATAAATTCCCTGGCAGCACACGCTACGCCAGCTACGGCAATCAATATCAATGAAACGAATTATTCGATTATCAATAAAGTTGCCAATCTGGAAATTGAAACAATCGAAAAGACTCGACTTTCCATCAACTATACAACCATTGCCAATGTATCAAAACTACTCAACAGTAGCACGCAGATTGAATTTTTTGGGTTTGATGATAACCTGCATCTCGTAAAAACTTATCTGTATCGCATGATGGCACTGGGTAAACAAGTATCCATCCATGATTCTGCCAATGCACAATATTACCAGGCAATCCAGTCATCAAGCAAAGCCGTTGCAATTATCATGTCACGTACCGGTGAAAATCGTCGTCTGGTCGAGATTGGAACCCACTTAAAAGAACGCCACACCCCCATAATCATGTTGACACCTTCTCATGACTCAACACTAGGACAACTGGCGACAGAATGGATCGAAATTCAAAGTGATGTACACCGGGAGTCCATTGGAAATATTGTTTATGACACCTGCTGCCAATACATCTTAAATGTTTTATGTGGTATTTTATATAGCAATAACTATGAAAACAACAAAAGCATCCTCCAAACCTATAAAAAAAATGTAAAACATATGCTGTTAAAATAAAATCGGCTGGCATATATATACCCTGAACTAAAAAACAGACCTGCATCTATAAAAAGATACAGGTCTGTACTCATTTTAAGTTTTATTCTTTACCAGCCAATTTTTTATAATTTTCATATCTTTCTTTGGCATCAGCAGCTGTCTTATCAAACAGTGCATCTGCAGTGTCAGGGAAAGCACGTTTTAGTGAAGAATAACGAACTTCACCAAGAATGAATTCTTTAAAGTCCGCGGTAGGTTCTTTCGAATCTAAAACAAACGGATTTTTATCAGAATCTTTTAACGCTGGATTGAATCTGTACATAGACCAGTACCCTGCTTCTACGGCACGTTTTGTTTCAAGATGGCTGTTACCCATACCCAAACGTAAACCATGATTGATACAAGGTGAATAAGCAATAATCAAAGAAGGTCCTTTATAAGCTTCTGCTTCAGCAATTGCTTTTAATGTTTGGTTTTTATCGGCACCCATAGCAATCTGAGCTACATAAACATAACCATAACTCATTGCCATCATACCAAGATCTTTTTTCTTTGTTTTTTTGCCAGTTGCCGCAAACTGAGCAATTGCTGCTGCTGGTGTTGATTTAGAAGATTGTCCGCCAGTATTGGAATAAACTTCGGTATCAAATACAAGCACATTCACATCTTCACCAGATGCCAGTACATGATCGAGTCCGCCGTAACCAATATCGTAAGCCCAGCCGTCACCACCAAAGATCCATTGGGAACGTTTCACAAAGAAATCTTTATTTTCATAAATACTATTTAATACAGCATTATCTGCTTTTTCAGCTTCGAGTAGTGCTGTAAGTTTATCAGCACGATCACGAGTGCCTTCACCTTCATGAATATTTGCAATCCAATCGGCAAAAGAAGCTTTGAGTTCTTCACTCATACCACCGGCTTCAACTGCTGTTTGAATATCGGTTGCTAACGTTTCGCGTACAGCATTTGCTCCTAAGAACATGCCAAATCCATATTCTGCATTATCTTCAAATAAAGAATTGGCCCATGCTGGTCCACGACCAAATTGGTTTGTCGTATATGGCATAGCTGGTGCCGATGCTCCCCAAATGGACGAACAACCGGTTGCATTCGCAATCATCATACGATCACCAAACAATTGTGTAACGAGTTTTGCATATGGTGTTTCACCACAACCCGCACAAGCGCCAGAGAATTCAAGTAAAGGTTTTTCAAACTGACTACCTTTTACCGTATTTTTATTCATTGGATTTTCTTTTGGTGCTACTTCATTGATTGCATATTCGAAAGATGCACCATTTGCTTCTTGTGTTGCTAAAGGTTTCATAACAAGAGCTTTTTCTTTAGCCGGACAAACCTGCGCACAATTTCCGCAGCCAGTACAATCAAGCGGTGATACCGTAATTGCATAATGCAGACCTTTCGCACCAGCAGCTGGTTTCGAAGTCATCACAGCTGGAGCAGCCTCTTTTTCAGCATCTGTCATGAGTGCTGGACGAATAACTGCATGTGGGCACACGAACGCACACTGGTTACATTGAATGCAGTTATCAACCTGCCATTCAGGAACATTGATTGCAATCCCACGTTTTTCATAGGCAGCCGTACCCGATGGGAATGTACCATCAGCAAGATCCGTGAAAGCACTAACTGCTAATTTATCGCCTTCTTGACGGTTCATCGGTTCAAGAATATCTTTAACAAAGGCTGGTACTGCCTTTTTCGTAGTAACTGGATCGACTGCATCTTTCCAGTTTGCCGGAATTTCGACTTTAACAACCGCTTCAATCCCTTTGTCAATTGCACCATTATTCATATCAACGATTTTTTGACCTTTTTTACCATAAGACGTTACGACAGCATCTTTCAAGTATTGAACTGCAGTTTCTTGTGGAATGATATTAGCCAATTTAAAGAATGCAGACTGCATTACCATATTGAAACGTCCACCCAGACCCAGGCTTTGCGCAATCGCTACGGCATTAACAATATAGAAACTAATGTTATTCTTCGCAATATAACGTTTCATTGCAGCTGGTAAATTATCATCTAATTCTTTGCCGGTCCAAATTGTATTGAGCAAGAATGTTCCATTTGGTTTTAAGCCAGCAAGAAGATCATATTTCATTACATAAGATTCCTGTGAACAGGAAATAAAATCTGCTTTATTGATAAGATATGGCGACGTAATTGCCGATTTACCAAATCTCAAATGCGACATCGTAATACCGCCTGATTTTTTGGAATCATAGGCAAAATACGCTTGTGCATACATATCGGTTTTATCACCAATGATCTTAATAGCGCTTTTATTTGCACCAACTGTACCATCGGAACCAAGACCCCAGAATTTACATGCCGTTGTCCCTTTTGGTGTCATATCAACATCTTTCGTGTAAGCTGGCAAGGATTTGAATGTTACATCATCTTCAATCCCAATTGTAAACCCGCGTTTTGGTTCAGCCAGTTTAAGGTTTTCATAAACAGCCAAAATCTGATCCGGCGTAATATCTTTACCACCGAGACCATAGCGACCACCAACAATAACCGGATGTTTATCTGTATTGTAAAAAGCAGCTTTTACATCAAGGTACAATGGATCACCAAGTGCCCCTAATTCTTTTGTTCTATCTAAAACAGCAATTTTTGTTACCGTGTCTGGAATATATTTAAAGAAATGATCAATCGAGAATGGTCTATAAAGATGTACAGTAAGCACCCCGACCTTTTCGCCATTGGCATTTAAATAATCAACAGCTTCTCTTGTCGTTTCACAGACAGAACCCATGGCAATAACAAGACGATCTGCATCTTTGGCACCATGATAATCAAACAAATGATGTTCACGACCCGTGATTTTTGCAAGATCTGCCATAGCCTGTTCGACAAGTTCTGGCAATGCATCATAATATTTGTTAACCGATTCACGTTCCTGGAAATAAATATCAGGATTTTGTGCAGTACCGCGAATTACCGGATGATCCGGATTGAGTGCATTATGTCTAAATTTCTTAACAGCATCCCAGTCCAGAATCTTGCCAAGATCAGCAAAATCAATGACTTCGATTTTTTGAATTTCATGTGACGTTCTGAAACCATCAAAGAAATTAACAAATGGGACTTTGCTTTTTATAGCTACTAAATGAGCTACAGCACTTAAATCCATAACCTGTTGGACACTGCTTTCAACGAGCATTGCACAGCCAGTTTGTCGCGCTGCCATAACATCTTGATGATCACCAAAAATATTTAAAGATGATGCTGCGAGTGCACGAGCACTTACATGAAATACTCCTGGCAAAAGTTCGCCTGCAATTTTATACATATTTGGAATCATCAGCAGCAGACCTTGTGATGCTGTATATGTTGTGGTCAAAGCTCCTGCCTGCAAAGAACCATGAACAGCTCCTGCTGCGCCTGCTTCTGATTGCAATTCGATAACTCTCACTTTTTGTCCAAACAAGTTTTTGATGCCTTTAGCTGCCATTTCATCAACATCTTCTGCCATTGGTGAAGACGGAGTGATTGGATAGATTGCAGCCACATCTGTAAATGCATAGGAAATATATGCAGCGGCGGCATTACCATCCATAGTTTTCATTTTTTTACTCATGTTTAAATAGCTCCCCTCATTTGATAAAATCTGTTTTACCGTACTTCTAACAAAAAAAGTACTCCCTCACATAAAATAATGTAATAAAATAGTGATGTAAGATATAGAAACTACATCACAATGTACAACCTGACAAAGTGTTAGAATGCTATGTATATTTATGAATACAATTTATATTTTATTCATATTCATTGAACTATATACACGTTCATTATACACCGTGATTATTTCAATGTAAATAATATTTCCGCGTTTTATCAAAAGATTCATTGCTTAATTTGAGATGAATTCTAATGTTGTATATTTTATATTAATAATATTATAACTGCATAAATAGAATTTTTATGCAGTTATAATAAAGGAATCCATATTATTTTGTAACTTTTTTATTGAGATTACTATGGGAGCGCCCATAATAAAAGTAGATAATAATACCAATAAAGCTCCAAACAAAGAAACGTTCCCACGTCATAGCCGATAAATTATACATCACATAGCTGCAGCTAATTACTGCTAAACAGCCAATGGTTTTGATCCAGGGACAACGAAATGGTCTTTTTGCTTCCGGATATTTATATCGCATAACCATAACACCAATCGATGATATAATAAATGCAAACAATGTACCAATGCTGCACATTTCTGCAACAATATGAATGGGTGTAAAACCACTAATCAAAGCAACGGCAGCACCAACCACAATCGTAATACGATGCGGGGTAGCATAACGAGGATGGATTTTACAAACAGATTGCGGTATAAGTCCATCGCGGGCCATTGCAAAAAAAGCTCTGGTCTGAGCATACATCATAACGAGCAGTACTGTCGTAAGCCCGGCAATAGCTCCTGTTCCAACTACTGCTGAACCAAAATTATAGCCAATCGACCTAAGTACATAAGCAACTGGTTCCGCCGTATCAAGCTTTGTATAAGAAACATTGCCCGTCATAACACCTGTAACTGCAATATATAAAATTGTACATATAATAAGCGATCCAATGATACCAATCGGCATATCCCTTGCCGGATTTTTCGTTTCTTCGGCTGCGGTCGAGATAGCATCAAACCCAAGATAAGCAAAAAAGATAAACGCCGCTCCCGCTGAAACACCCGCAAAACCAAACGGCATAAATGGCTGCCAGTTTGTAACATCTACACTCGGACCAGCTAAAAACAAGAAAAGGAAAATTGCGGCAATCTTAATACCAACCAACGTCTTTGTAACCGTAGCACTTTCTCGAATGCCGCGAATCAATAAATAGGACAAAAATAGCGTAATTAAAATCGCTGGTAAATTCATAATGCCGCCATCAGCTGGTACAGCCGTCCATGTTTTGGAAAGTTCAATTCCAGCCGATTTCAAGAGACCAACAACATAGGCTGACCAACCACCAGCTACCGCACTAGCTCCCACCGTATATTCTAAAATAATATTCCAGCCCACAAGCCATGCCCAAAATTCGCCCACTGATGTATAAGCATAAGCGTATGAACTGCCAGCAACCGGAACCATGGAAGCTAGTTCCGAGTATGCCATACTAACAAAACCACAGGTAATACTTGCTATAACAAAAGACAGCATAAGTGCCGGCCCCGCATACTCTGCTGCTGCTACTCCTGTCAATACAAAAATTCCGGTACCAACAATAACACCTACACCAAGCATAATGATATCCACTGCACTTAATGAACGTTTTAAAGCTGACCCATCTGCATCTTTTTGATAGGCTTTAATTGTTTTTGTTCGAAAAATATTCAAAATTGCTTCCCCCTAAATTCCTTTTGCTCAAAAAACTCTACACGAATACTGATTATATCATATAATATATTTCTTTGACATGTAAAATTGTATCATTTTTACATGTCAAAATTTTCGCATAAAAAATAGATGCCTGCAAAAGGCACCTATCAATAAAGTCAAATATTAGAAAAATTTAACCAAGAAGCGCTAAAACATCGGTATTACGGTGATTACTGAGAGTCATGAGATGTAGAGCAATTGTTTGCTGCGTTTGACTCGATTTCAGATTTGTAATTTGTTTTGCCATATCACTGTCACCTGTTGTCGAAGCAGCATCCGTTACGCTAGCCGCCTGCGTTGTATAATTGCTTGCCGAAAAATCAAGTCCTTCTTGGGTCGCACCAAGCTTTGTCTGCTGCGATAATGAACTTTGTAAAGCAGTATCCACCACACTCAGCGCATCTGCAATGCCCTTTGATGAAGAAAGATCAAGTGTTGAATTTCCCTTTGAGTCTTGCAGCCCCAGTGCCTGAGCACTCATATCAGGAAGGCTCACATTGTTATAGCCATTATCACCAGCAACGGTAATCTTTGTCGACCCATTAAGAAGTGACTTATCATTAAACGTAACTCCTGCATTGTCGCTAATCTGTGAAACCGTTTGATTCACTTGCTGTTGTAACGCACTAATATCCGCATCATTATTTGTCCCATTTGCGGCTTTCAAAAGCTGATCATGGAGTGAACTTAAAGAGCTGACCGTTGAGCCAATAGCTCCATCCGCTGTTTTCAATAAGGCATTGGATGTTTGCGTATTTTGGCTTGACTGTGCCAAGGTTCCCGCTGACACATTCATCCTTGTTAAGATTTGATACCCCGAGGCATCATCGGCTGCACTATTGATTTTAAGACCCGTAGCAATGTTCTTCATGCCAGACTGAATAGCACTTGATGATGAATTCAGTGTTTTAAGCATCCCTGCTGAGTTCTGAATAGAAATTCCCATTATTTTCGCCTCCTTGTCAATTCATCTGGAAACTTAAGAACTTATATAGTATTATACATTGATTTTTACTGGTAAATCAATGTAAATTCTGTAAAAGCACTACATATTTTTTTTAATATATCGTGTATAACTCCATTGCTTCAAAAAGGTCATTAGTAATAAAAGTATCGCTGTAATAAGCAGTATCAGTGCCAGCGGATTTGTTAATAAAATAGAAAAATCACCCGCCGAAAAAGCTAAGGTATGTCGTAAATTCACCTCAATAATTGGACCTAAAATAAAGGCCAACAAAAATGGCAGCAAAGGGTACCGATAACGATTTCTAATATAACCTATGATTCCAAATAAAATAGTCAAATAAACATCAAAAAAACTCTGATGAATTAAATAGACCCCGGCAATCGTTATTACAAAAAGAATTGGCAGCAAGATCCGTCCATCCAAACGACTGCATACGGCAAAAAAATGCATGCCACAAAAGCCAAGACCAATGAGGAGCATTCCCGTTACAAATGCTCCTCCTAAAACACTGTCAATCACCTCAATATTAGGCTGTCCGAAAAAGGAAGCTGGCGACAAGCCGTGTAAAAGAAATGTCATAAAAAGAATTACCCCCAACCGAGTCCCCGGTATCCCAAATAACAGCAACGAAAACATAGAGCCAACACTGCTTGAAGCCTGAGCTGCCTGACTGGCGGCAGCAAGAACAAAAGGATTTTTCTTGCGCCGGGCAGCGCGTTTCGTATCATAACATGAAATAAATGCCGCAGCACGAGCGGCCGCCGGTATAACACTGATGAGAAGACCAATGATACTTCCTGTAACCATCGGCAGCAACATCATTTTCAACTGCCCCCAGTTTGGCAAAAAAGCAGCGATATGCTTCGTTTTTTCAAACAAGACAAAGCGTTCCAGACTGGTAAGTATGTCCGATAATACCATAACACCTAAAATAAGTGGCAGCGGGGGCACTCCATTAAATAATCTTTCAACACCATAAGTCCACCTTGAATATGTCGAAATTGGATCTGAACCAATTGTGCAAAGCAGTAAACCTAGTAACGCTGAAATCAATCCTTTCCCCACCGATTTCCCCGAAACAACGATTGCCACACAAAGGATGCAAACAAGTGCTGCAAACAGATCCGCCGTTTCAAGATCTATATTCCATTGCGCCACCACTGGTATGCCATAAAATAAAACAACAAGACTCGTAGTAAAACCAAAAAGTGAAGCCAGTTGACCGATAAAAAAATTTTCTCTGTTGTTTCTCGGTGGCTAAACCTCGAAGCAACAGAAGCCGCAGCCACCGATAAATCAAAACGCGCTCTCATAGACCCCAAAAGTAATGCCCCGTACCGACCACCCCCATAAACAGCCAGTACTAAGCCAACAGCTATAGCTAGTGGCAAATGGATTGTAAAGGGCAGTACAAAAGCTGCAACAGCTTCCGCTTGGAGTTTAGCTGTAAGACAAAAAAACATTCCACAAAACACACCTAAAAATAGAATTGGCAATAACTCCAAAAACAAACTCATGCGAAACTGACTCAAAAAAATCCCTGTATCCATAAACAATCACCTATGTATTTCTTTGTACTTTTTATTAATGCAGCAGCATCTGCAAAACACCCAGTGGCAATTCTATATCGAAAAAACGACAAAATAAGCTATGCACAATCACAGGGGTAGCTGCTGCCCCCAAAATAGCTGTGCCAATATTTCGCATATTCGCTAAATACAGCATAATAAATGTAAATATCCCTGTTGATAAAATAAAACCAATTCCTTTAAAACCGATTGGATAAAGCAAACAAAGTAGGATCAAGCAACTAACCCGACACGTTCCGCCCGCTGCCAGTTGGAATTTATCACCATTTTCACTTCGTATAATCTGAACAAAATTAACCAAAAAAGCCACAGTCAATAATAAAATGACACTACTTGGGAAAAAATCGGCACCTACATGGTTTATAGTATCCTTCGGTATTTTACTATTCAACATCCACGCCCCTGCACACAGACCCAATCCAAAAAAAGAGATAATACTATCACCAATCTTCATCACTTTGCTCCTTCCTGCGCTGCCAAAACGAACAGCCTAGAATCATAAAAATTTTTACACAGTAACTTTTTTATCAAAAAGCATGACAAAAATTTTAGCAATATACGGAAAAGCAAGCATAATAAACAAAAGTCTTACCAATTGGTATGCGGTCATTGTTGATATATCCGCACCAACTAATAACGCTGTAATTCCCATTTCCGTCAAGCCGCCTGGTGCAGTACTCAAAAAAGCTGTAACGAAGGCCACCCCTGTCAATTCGCCCACAATATACCCCATAAGCAAAGATATTAAAAGAACGACGCAAACGCCGCTGAATAAACAGGATAAAAGGCCATGATATTGTTTGATTTTAGCCAGATTGATACTTGCCCCAATGTAACTGCCCACACAAATCTGCGCAATACTGATATAAGAAATAGGAACGATAGGGGCCTCCGTTCCTGTCAGTAAAATATAAAACCCTGTACTCAAAATCGGTCCCAACAAATAAGCAGTAGGCAAATGCACGATTCGTCCCAGCACTGCCCCGCCAATTGCCACACTAGAAAAAACAAAAATAGTCGTAAGACTCACCGCTGGCATACTGGCTGCCGCCTCTGCCATATTTAAATTTCCATCATGTAAAATATGCATCGTAAGAAATGGTATTACAAAAACAACGGATAGCATTCGCATCGTCTGCATAATGGTCACAGCCGTCTGATCAGTTCCATCCATTTCTCCAGCTAACACAACCATCTGTGAAAGACCGCCCGGCACGCATCCCAATAAGCAAGTGGTAAGACTGATGTTCGTTTTTTTGTGCGTAATATACCCAATCACAACACCAGCAAACACTGTGATCAATGTCGCACAAAGCATCATCGGCAATTGATCTATAATTTTATGACCTGTTTCAATCGTAAAGGGGCGCCCCATAGCATACCCCAATAAAATCAACGCAGTATTCCGAATTTTTAGCGGCCAATAAATGCGCTGCCCTGTTTTCCATGAATAAAGTGAAACCGCCACAATAGGTCCTAATGTCCAAGGCAGGGGAACTTGCAAAAATTCAAAAAAAAAGCCAACCGGAATTCCAAGGCAGAGCACCTTGCATATATTCGTCATACACTCAACACCTGATTTTCTATGTATTTCATCCCTCCATTTTACGATAGAATAGACCCCATCGTCAAATCACTTTATCATAGAGGTAAAAAATATGCTCTATCGGATATTTCAACGCTCTTGTACCAGCCCCAATTTTCTTGTTTCATTCTATCTTCAATGCTATAATTGAAGATAGAATGAATCGAAAAAAATACAAAAGCAACTATAAAATGAATAACCCTGTTAAATTTTTCATAATTTCTTTTTATGTGTTATTCGCCATTACTAGAAAGGATTATCCCCATGCACATTAAACTAATTGCCCTCGATATGGATGGCACAACCTTAAACGAAAATCATGAGGTATCCACCATAACAAAAGATGCTATAGAGCAAGCGATTGCCAAAAATGTAGAAGTAATCATATCCACGGGTCGTACCGGCGTTGAATTAAAACCTATTTTCGATAAATTTACCAATATCCGTTATTTTATTTGCGGTAATGGCTCAAAAATTTATGACCGTGAAAAAAACATCAACATCTATCAAAATATGCTACCATTCAAAGAGTCCTCTTCCATTATGCAACAGCTTATCCAGTATGATGTCGTTCCTGAAGTCTATGCCAATGAACGAATCTATACCGATCAATATTATTACGATCATATTGATGATTATATTGATCCCACTTTGAAATCTCTTATTTTACGAAGCCTAACTCCGGTGGAGAGTATTCATGACTTTTTATTGCAACACAAAAAGCCAATAGAAAAAATTAATATTTTCTATAAAGACAGCAAAAGTAAAAACAAAATTCATTCGCTATGTACAAACATGCCTGTTACCCTAACGAGCTCATTGGATCAAAATATCGAAATCAATAGTAAAACGGCCAGTAAAGGCAATGCGCTTCAGCACCTGTGTCAACATCTGCAAATAGAATCGACCGATGTCATGGCAATCGGTGATGCTTTTAATGATATTTCTATGCTGAAATATGCAGGTTATTCCGTTGCGATGGGCAATGCAATCCCTGAAGTCAAGGAAATTGCTAAATTCACAACATTAACGAATATAGAAAATGGCGTTGCCGCGTCCATTCATGAACATATCCTAAAAAATTAAAATAAAAAATGCCCTGCCGACTCAAACGATAGCCGACAGGGCATTTTTTATTAAACTTTCAGCAAGGCTCGTATTTTCTTATAAAAAGCCCGTACGATATGCCAAGGTGAAATATCATGATTTTCAAAATACAAAAAAACAATTGGAATTGCAATCAAAGTAAAAAAGGTGGAAGACAATAACCCCCCGATTACAACCCAGGCCATACTAACTCTGGTTTCAGCCCCAGGCGTAATAGCCAGAGCCGTTGGCAGCATACCCGTAATCATCGTGATTGTTGTCATAAAAATAGGCTTCAACCTTGTTTTACCAGCTTCAATGATTGCCTGTTCAGCTGTTTTACCGCGTTCCATTAATGTTAATGTATAATCGAGCAGTAATGTACCATTTTTCGATACCAGTCCATCCATAACCAAGATACCAATTAAAGAATAAAGATTGATGGAATTATGGGTAATCGCTAAGAAAACAAGTGACCCAATCAAGCCAAATGGCAGAGAAAGCATCCGAATAGCCGGTGTAGACACCGATTCATAAAGTGTCGCTAACAGCATATACACCAATAGAAGTGATAATAGCAGTGCCTGTCCCATTTCGGTAAAGGTGCTGTTCATATTATCAGCCTGCCCGATAAACCGATATGTTACATTGTTGCCCAATTCCTTAGAACTAATATTTTTAGCTATATCATCCAGTACAGCCTGCAACTGCCGATCCGTAATATTCGCGGCGATATTGATGGACTCTTGCTTATCAACACGACGAAGCATAACCGGCCCCACTTTATCTTCGACCGAGGCTACATCGCCAACCTTCACAAAACCAGTATTCGTCTTAACGGGTATAGAACGTATATCCGAGGCTTTATATCCATCACTATCTTTTAGACGAACATAAATATCGGTGTCCTGCCCATCATTATTTGGATCATTGACCAGATATCCGGCCAGAGTTCCTGTAATGGCTCCAGAAAATACATTTTGTACATCGTTCGCTGATGTATTAAAAAATTTTAATTTTTCACGATCCACCATTAAACGAAGTTCCGGTGCACCTTCTGTATATGAACTGCGTACATCTTTAATGCCATCGATTTTATTCAAAACATCTTGAACATAATAAGAAGCTTTGACAATCGATTCTAAGTTCGAACCGCGAATTTCAATCTGTACCGGTGCAGAATTCCCGCCACCGCCGCCAGTACCAGTTCCACCTGAAACCCCAGGCATTGAACTTTGCGTTTCATTCACCTGTGCTACGGCTTGGGGGAATTTTGTTTTCAAAAATTGTCGCACTTCATCCGTAACTTGCCAAACTGTTTTATCACGATCTTTTCGGTCAACCATTTGCACACTGACCCCGCCATAATTTCCGGCTGGTTGACCCACGCTGGATAAATAATTCGTAACTTCAGGAATTTGCGTCAAATAGGTTTCAATATCCCGCACCATAACATTCGTTGTATCAATATTTTGGCCAACCGGGAATTGAACTGATATACGAAAACTCCCTTCATCGGTTTTTGGCATATATTCACCGCCAATGATTCCGGTAGGATAATATAAAGCTAAGGATGCAAAAAAGATAATCGTTACGGATATGATTATTTTTTTCGGATGATGCAAACTCCAACGCAGAAAACGCTCGTAAGAGTTGATGAATCCCTGTTCCATTCGAGCAAGTTGATCCCAAAAGACCCCTGTTGGTTCAGACAAACCATTTTTATAAAATTTAGATGCAAGCATTGGTGTTAATGTAAAGGATACAAATAAAGAACACAATGTTGCAAAAACGATCGTAAGACCAAATTGGCGAAAAAACTGCCCAGTCATACCTGTCATAAAGGCAATTGGCATAAATACAACAACATCGCACAGCGTGATAACAATTGCCGCCATACCGATCTCGCTCCGCCCGTCTTCAGCTGCAACATCGGAAGACTTGCCCATCGCCAAATGCCGGTGAATATTTTCTAAAACCACAATCGAGTCATCCACCAAAATCCCGATACATAACGACATTCCCATGAGTGACAGCATATTAAACGTAAACCCTGCCATATACATCACAAAGAACGTCGTAATTAACGAGGTTGGAATGGCAATCAAGACAGCAACGGTCGATCTCCAGCCTCTTAAAAAGAGAAATAAAATCAAACCAGTTGTGCATAAACCTTCAATTAACGCTTCTAATGTATTATGCAAAGAATCATCCACATACGTTGCCGAATTCGTAATAATTACAAATTTGTAATCTGGATATTCACTACGCAAAGAAGCCAATTGTGCCATTGTCGCTTTCGCTGTTTCAACAATATTCGCATTGCTGTTTTTATAAACAGATAAAGAAACAACATCCTGTCCATTGGTTCTGGCATAACGTGTTACCCGCTTATCTTGTTCACGTACCGTAGCCAGACTGCTAAGCGGAATCGCTACATTTTTACTATTTTCAAGATGAATTGATTCAATTTCAGCGGGAGAACTGAACTGCGCTGCTAGTCGAACATTTGTTTCTTGTTTGTTATTAAATACTGACCCTGCCGGTGTTAATACATTTTCCTGATCAATTCGAGTTGCGATTTGATTCAATGCAATATTAAAGTAAGCTAATTTATCTTTATCAACCTCTACCGCAATTTCTTTATCACGCCCGCCATCGAGCTGTACATCAGAGACACCACTCGCCCGTTGCAGTCGTTCGACAAAAACATCATTGGCTACTGTATAAACATCACCTAATGGCTTATCTGCCATAACTGATATTTCCATAATCGGTGAAGCATTGACATCCCGCTTAATAACGGTAGGTGTTTTTATGCCCGTCGGCAATTTATTCAATACTGAATTTACATACTGAGTGGCATCAATCGCCGAGGTATCTACATTCGCCCAAAATTCAAATTCCAAGGTAATTTGCGCTTTTTCCGGACGAGCCACGGCTGTCATATGTTTTAAGTTCGATAACGAAGAAAGTGAATTTTCTAATGGCTTGATTACATCTTGTTCAATTTCTTCCGTACCCGCCCCCGGATAATTCACGGTGACCGTAACATAAGGTATATTGATAGCTGGTAAAAGTTCTACGCCAATGCGATAAAAACTATACAGTCCCAAAACAACGAACAGCAGAACAATCATTGATATACCGATTGGTTTCTTGATGGCATAACGTGTTAAATTCAATTACTGTCACCTGCTTCATCACTCGCTGGCAAAATCGTCATGCCTTCTCTTAAACGTGACAAATTATTTGTTGCTACTTGTTCCCCCTCGTCAAGCCCTGATAAAATTTCTACGGTTGCATCACCACGCGCCCCAATTTTAACAGTTCGCTGGTGCACTGCCTTCTTATCATCAACAACAAATACATATTGTTCACCATTTTTTTCGAGCAATGCATCTTTACTAATAACCAAGGTATTCGGACGCAGTACTGTATTTAAAATAGACCGTGTAAACATACCACTTTTTAAGGTTCCCGCTTCATTGTCAATCAAAACCCTCACGGTATAGGTTAAATTCGTCGTATCAACACTGGGACTAATATAGATAACTTGTCCTGCAATACTCTGACCAATCGACTCAATACCTACATCTACATTCATGCCAATAGAGAACGCTGCTAAATCTTGTTCAGAGACCTGACAATCAACATACAGTTTTCGATTATCATAAATACTCAATAATTTTTGTCCCTGCGAAACAATGTCGCCAGCTTCCACTTGCCGATAACCGATTATGCCAGCCCGTGGTGCTCTCAATACTAGATCATCCCGTTGTTTTTGCGCTGCGGCAATTGTAGTCTGTGCTTTTTGAGCATTCGCCTGTGCGGATACAATCGAAGCCGGTACACCTTGATTCATTTGGTTTGCAATTACATCCAAGTTTGCTTTTGCATCAGCCAATGCCTGCTGACTTGTTTCAAACTCCTCAAGCGATATGCCGCCAACATCAAAAACTTGTTTATTGCGGCGATAACTTGCCAAGGCTTTATCATAATCGGCCTGCACTTTATCATAATTTGCATTTACTGTTGAAGCCGTTGTCATTGCATCGGCAGAAGCCTGCTGATAGGATGCTTGATTTTGTCCAATAGAAATATCGGCATCGCCGGTATCCTGAACAACTAGAATCTGCCCAGGTGTAACTACCTGTCCCAATTCTACATTGACTGTATTCACTTTGCCCTGATATTTTGCAGCAATATCAACTTGTGCCTGTGGCAGCGTCTGCCCAACTAAAGATATGGTTTTAATTAAATCAGTACGCGTAACTGCAGCAACCATTACTGTAGTTTGAACATTTTTTTTAGACACAACAACATTATGTACGGATAAACGGTAGATACCAAAAATACTCAAACAAACAAAGATAAAAACACTAACAATTAGAATATTTTTACTTTTTTTATTTTGCACAAAAAAGTTATACTTCATTCTCCCGGTCCCTTCTTTTTACCAAATTAAAATTTTACTACAATGAATCCAAACTCTGCTCATCAATTTTTCGTGACTCTCTATAATTTATAATTCCTATTTATTTGAATAGTACTGCATTTAGCCTATACTGTCTAGTAAATTCTATTTTATGGAATTTACTAGACAGTAACCGTAATTTGAGCACCCCCTCCGATCCTTATAATGTACAAATCTAAAATGCAGCTAATTTTTCAACAATGAAAAAGATTTGCTGCTTGTAGACCTATACCTATAATGCTATGATAAACAATGAAAATGAAAAAAAGAAGGTAGTTTAATGTTGAACCGAAAAGAAAAAGTTTTTATTGTAAGTATAATATGTATTTTTTCGATTAAAACACCGTTGGTTCTAGCGATGGATCAAGATATTCCCAGCCATGGCATAACAATCGCAGAAAGCCCAAATTTAAAAGCCTATACGAAGCAGTGGGAAACAGCTCCAAGGATAACATCACATTATGACAAAAATAATCCTGCTTCCTGTTCACCTTTACTCACATGGACGAAAAACCTCAATGCCGTAAAATATGAAGTCGAATTTTTTACCACTTTACCCGACGATCTGCAAAACACACAGCTTTCGCGGGATCATATTTATTTTTCACGCAGCATCTACAGCAATGGTTATAACCCGCCACTCGATAAATTCGCCCCAGAATTATTGGGCAAGCAGGCTCTATATTGGCGCGTGCGAGCCATCGATTATGATGGAAATCCAATCAGCCTTTTCTCTGTCCCCGAAGCACTCTATACGGATCCTGCCAAAGAAAATATGAAAGCACCGATTTTAACGGCACGTTATAACCAAGGCAATGGAACCACTTTGCTTTATCCCGTGTATAGCTGGATTCCAAATAGTGGCGCAAAACAATTTGAAATTGAACTACTTTCTGCGCCACCAGAAAATCATGATGGTATTACCCCCTCTCGCTATCGCATTGCGGCTTTTACCACGAAACTATGCGATTATTATGATAAACAGCCACGTTCCTCGTCTAAACCTTTTTACTGGCGAGTCCGCAGTCTTGATGCAACAGGAAACCCGATTGGTGTCTATTCTAAAGCTGATTCCTTTACTGTTACACCCGCCTCAGCCTGGCAAACCGCAGTTTATGGCGACAGTATTACCCATGGCGGCGGACATATGTCATATGGACCAGCGGACTGGGAATATAGTTATGAAACCTATCTAAATTTCCCTGTAATAAATTTGGCACTCAGCGGCGATACAAGTGAAGCCCTGATGGATCGTTTTGATCGTGATGTCCTGCCATTTCATCCCCATTACCTGATTATCATGGGCGGCACCAACAGTCTGCGTGGTGGTTATTCCGCCGATTCGGTCATTTATAATCTGGAAACCATCAAAATAAAATGTTTAAAAAACAATATTAAACCGATTTTTTTGACTTTACCTCCTATTAATCCAGAAAACATCAAAAAAGTCTTTGGTGAAAATTCGGCTCCCGACTGGCAAAACCAAATGAATCTGGTCAATCAATATATTCGCAGCCAAGTCTACATCGACATTGCGGCCGCCTTGCCATGTCATAATGGTATATTAAGTGACGGCTTAGCCCTTGATGGACTGCATCTTGATGTAGTAGGTAAAAAAATCATGGCCCAAACGATCAATCAGGTCTGGCCCTCTATAACGAAACAAGCTGACGAACAAACACTCCCTACAGAAAATTCCCTATAATGCTATATTTTATATTAATTTCACGAACCAAGTTGTATTATTTTTAAATATCATTGTATTTAAAAATAAATCGTATTACAATTATAATTAGAATTATGTTTAAGTAAGATTAATTATTGTGATAAGAAGGGTGATCTATGATGCAAGCAATTGAAATGAAAAAAGGAATTTATTGGGTTGGTGCCATTGATTGGGCTTTGCGGAATTTTCATGGGTATGAAACCAGCCGTGGTTCAACGTATAATGCATATCTGATTATCGACGAAAAAATAACACTTATCGATACCGTCAAAGAAGGCTTTACCGATGAACTCATGCAGCGTGTTTCATCGATTATTGATCCGTCGAAAATTGACTATGTAATTTCCAGCCATTTGGAACGCGATCATTCGGGAGCAATTCCTGCCGTTATGAAGTATTGTCCAAACGCAACCGTTGTTACCAGTCTCCCACATGGACTCAAAGGATTAAAATCCTATTATGGCGAGTATAAATATCAGGGTGTTAAGGCCGGTGATACAATTAGCATCGGTACCAGAACCTTACAATTTGTCACAACGCCAATGCTTCACTGGCCGGACAGTATGATTACCTACTGCCCCGAAGAAAAAATTCTCTTCTCGAATGATGCATTTGGTCAACATTATGCAACAAGCGGTCGTTTTGACGATGAATGCCCTATTTCACAAGTGATGGAAGAAGCAAAGAAATATTATGCCAACATCTTAATGCTTTATGGTCGTCAAGCTGAAATAGCGTATAAAACTGTATCAGGTCTCGATGTAGAAATGATCGCAACTGGTCATGGCGTTAACTGGCGCTCTCATGTAAAAGAAATCCTTGCCGGCTATAAAGAGTGGAGTACCGCGATTCCAGAGACCGGTGCTGTTGTCGTCTTTGACAGCATGTGGCATTCAACCGAAATCATGGCTACCGCGATTGCAGAAGCTTTTACTGTGAAAGGTATTGAAACAAAGTTATATGATTTAAAAGTAAATCATATTTCTGATATTGTTACCGAAGTTCTCACAAGTAAATATATCGCTGTTGGTTCGCCAACCTTAAATAATATGATGATGCCTACCGTTGCTGAATTCCTCTGCTATCTGCGTGGTCTCTCACCGAAAAATCGGCAAGCATTTGCTTTTGGTTCTTATGGCTGGGGTGGACAAAGTATTGCACAGGTTGAAGAAGAACTTAAAAAGTGCGGATTTACGATCTGCCTCGACAAAATTCGTTTAGAAAATATCCCAAATCAGAAGCAGTTAGCTGAAATCACACAAAAAATAATTGACCTTTAAAAAGGGGCTGTGAAATAATGCCCCTATAAAAACAAAAGAGGATCACTAGCTCGAAAGAGCCGCTGATCCTCTTTTTGTGTTAAAATTTTACATAGCACATGAAAAATTCAAACATACATTATTTTAAAACAAAACAGGCAGTTTTGCCACTGTTTATTTCAGATTATCTGAATATCTGTGATCCCGTGCTGGTTTTTGACCGATTTATGGAGGAAATCGACTTGGAGAAATACCTGAAAAATGTTCCAGCTCACTTTGCTGGACGTATCAGGTATAACCCGACCAGCATGTTGAAAACAATCTTATTCGGATTTATGACA
>NZ_FNZK01000001.1 GCF_900109225.1 Propionispira arboris | reverse complement strand
TGATCGTTGCCTTGGTGGGCATTTACCCCGCCAACTAGCTAATCAGACGCAGACCCATCTTTTAGTGACAGCTTATAAATAGAGGCCATCTTTAGTAGCTTTCCCATGTGGAAAAGACACAACATTCGGTATTAGCACCGCTTTCGCGATGTTGTCCCCATCTAAAAGGTAGGTTGTCTACGCGTTACTCACCCGTTCGCCACTAAGTATTTTACCGAAATAAAATACTCCGTTCGACTTGCATGTGTTAAGCACGCCGCCAGCGTTCGTCCTGAGCCAGGATCAAACTCTCCAATAAATTATATTAGAGAACCTTGATAGGCTCAATTAATTAAAATTGATGTTCCTCGTATAAACTTGGAACGAATATTATGGAGCGGAAAACGAGATTCGAACTCGCGACCCCCGCCTTGGCAAGGCGATGCTCTACCGCTGAGCTATTTCCGCATACCAACTTAATTTTGGTTTGAATAAATTCAAACCCGCACATCTGGCTTGATACATGTTGGTACATATATCTTAATTACATTGTTTAGTTTTCAGAGAACACTGTGTGATTTCTGTTAATCAGCTTTTATATAGTAACACAACCATTTGGTTATTGTCAATATATTTTCTAAAAAATCCTGTTCAAACACTTAAAAATCTCTTTTAGTAGTTTGCTCTATTTTTTCTTGTTTGTCGCTGTTGTTTGCATCAGCGACTTGTATTATATTACACTATACTTTTTACATTGTCAACATGTTTTGTAATTTTTTTCCCAAATTTACTGTTTATAATTTATAAAGTAAACCCATGTACCTTTTTAAATAAAAAGCAGAGCCCCATTATAAAAACGAGGCCCTCAAGTATGACAAATAAATTTAATTTTCGTTTTGGAATCTTTTTATATTATAACCGAAGCGCCTCATTTGGTCAACCTTATGTTTCATTAAAGTTAACCATTTAGTGAAAAATAAAATGTACAAGCAAAGGCTGTACATTTATGAATTACAGTGGTGGGCAAGGATGGATTCGAACCATCGTAAACCGAAGTTGGCAGATTTACAGTCTGCTCCCTTTAACCACTCGGGCACCTACCCACAATATAATTTTTGGTGACCCTGGCAGGAGTCGAACCTGCGACCCTTTGATTCGTAGTCAAATACTCTATCCAGCTGAGCTACAGAGTCATAATAAAACAACCATTAAGTTTCAAAATACACAATCCAATATCTTTCCACTTTGAAAATATGGTGGGCCCATCTGGACTTGAACCAGAGACCGACCGGTTATGAGCCGGTTGCTCTACCAACTGAGCTATAGGCCCAGAAAGAAAATGGAGCGGAAAACGAGATTCGGACTCGCGACCCCCGCCTTGGCAAGGCGATGCTCTACCGCTGAGCTATTTCCGCATGTATCCCACTAGGTTGTATTCCCTAGGAACATTTATATATTATACCTATCTATTGTATGTTTGTCAATAGTATTGTAGGTTTTCAATTAATATTTTTTATTAACCCTCATAGTAGAAGTTACTTATATAAAAACAGACAGTATCGGTCTAATAAAAACCGATATTGCCTGCTTCTTGTATGGCTTATTCTTTTTGTATGGCCGGATGATGTACCACGTGATGTTTCTTTAGTCTATACCAAATCATCGGTACCACCATCATTGGGATACCCGCATATAAAGTAGACCGAAGATCTGCTGTAAAGGCAATCACCAATAAACAAATAACTTGAACCCAAATACCAAACAACGTGACATACGGGAAAAACGGTGTTTTGTATTTAAGTGTAGATTCAAGTCCCTTTGCTATAATTTTATTACGGAAATTATACTGACTCCAACAAATCGAAATCCAAGCCATAGCTCCCGTAAAACCTGATACTGCTAATAAATACGTATAAGCTGTTTCGCTCGCATCCAAAGTATACAAAGCAATAACCAGCCAGCAACCACAAACTGAAACCAAAATAGAATTTTGCGGCATTCCATTTTTATTAAGAGCCCCCAGCCATTTAGGTGCCATATCAATTTTCGCCAAAGCATGCAGTGTTCTGCCACTTCCATACAATCCTGAATTTGAACAAGAAATAGCAGCGGTCAATACCACAAACGCAAATACAGAACTTGCTCCACTAAGCCCATATTGACTCAGCGCCGCTGCAAAAACGCTTTCTTCTAAAGTCGCCTGATCCCAAGGCAAAATCGAAATCAAAAGTGAAATAGGTATGATATAAAGCGCTATGATGCGCCAAGTTACATTGCGTACCGCGATAGGAATACTTTTTTCCGGATGTTCACATTCTCCTGCGGCCAAGCCGATAATTTCTGATCCTTGAAAATTAACCATTATAATAACCATCGTTAAAATAATGGACCAATACCCATTTGGGGCAAAGCCTCCATGACCAAGCAAAATGCTGGTTCCCAGTACGCCTTGGTCACCAATCAAACCAAGACAGATCAGTATACTTACAATGCTAAACATAACCAGCGCTACAATTTTAACAATCGCCAGCCAAAATTCACTTTCACCAAACTTCTCTACGTTAAAAAGATTAATGACCGTCACAATCAAACCAAACAGAACAGCCCACCAAACCTGACTTACTTCTGGTATAAATTTATTCATAATAATTCCCGCCGCAATCATTTCCGACGGTACATAAGCAATCCAATTCAGCCAATAAGCCCAGCCCACCCCACAAGCCCAAGTGGACGAAATATTGTCTTTCGCATACGTTACAAAGGATCCCGAAACAGGTTTAGCTACAGCGAGCTCTGCTAAACACAACATAACGCAAAGTACAATTGCGCCGCCCAATAAATATGCCAGAATTGATGCCGGACCCGCTTTCTCTAAAACATATCCGGTTCCCAAAAAATACCCACTACCGATAATCCCGCCAAGGGATATCAGTTGAAGATGTCTGTTTTTCAAACCCCTATTCATCGTTGGTTCTTTCATGACTGTATTAACACGACCTTTCTTTCTATAAAAATATTATTCTTTTATTAAGTACATACAGGATACTACAAAACAAAAATTTTAGCTATACTAAAACTTTAAATTCATATAAACCTGATAAAATTTTTTCAAAAAAGCTGCTTTCCAAGGCTATATTCAATGGACAATTGGTTACAAACAGAAGCTTTTCCTGTATAATCAAAGAAAACAAATAAACGAGAGGATTTTATGGATATAAACTACAAAACAATTGACAAAGGTTCTACAGCTGAGTATGAAATCAGTAAATCTCGCTTTCTGGCCTTTGTGGAACCCATTGCCGATGAAGCTGCCAGTATGGCATTCATCAATAAAATTAAAAAGCAATATTTCGATGCCAAACACAACTGCTCGGCTTATGTCATTGGGCAAAGCACTTTACAAAAAGCAGATGATGATGGTGAACCTAGCGGGACTGCTGGCAAACCCATTCTGGAAGTCATCAAAAAAAATGAACTCAGTGATGTGGTCATTGTTGTAACTCGTTATTTTGGCGGCATAAAACTCGGTGCTGGCGGTCTCATTCGAGCTTATGGAAAAGCCGCTACTCTAGGTTTAGAAAATTGCGATATTGTCCTTCGTACCCTATTCATTCGTATTCGCATCGATATCGACTACACATTACTTGGTATATTAGAAAATAATTTTCACAAAAAAGATATCTTTATTGAAGATAAAATTTTTACTGACCAAGTCCAACTTTTTATTCTTGTAAAAAAAGAAGAAACCGACACGTTGACCCAAGACATTACAAATTGGACTGCAGCTGCTTGCAAAATAACGAAACTCAATGAAACCTACAAAAACATGCCAATCTAAAAAAGGCTGCATTCCCTTAGCAAAAGGAAATGCAGCCTTTTTTAGACCAATCAGTTTTAGCGCGCTTCTTTAAATGGTGAATACAATGTTTTATATTCATCGGTCTGCTCAATTAATTTATATACATAAACGTGCACACCATTCGGATCATCCACTACAAAGCTTCGTTCTCCCCATGGTTTATCCTGTAAAACCTGGCAGATCGTAATTTCTTCGTCTTGAAATTTTTCATACTCAGCATCGACATCTTCAACTTCAAAGGATAATATCATACCCCTGCCACCAAAAATTTCGCCTTCCTCTCGCTGCGGTAACGTAAAACTAATACCAGCATCTTCTGTCTGCGTGGTCAATTCAATATACCAATCGCTTTCATAAGCGAGTTTGAAACCAAAATATTTCATGTAAAAATCTTTTGATTCTTGCATTCGGTCCGTACTAAATGTTGTATCTATACGCTTTATTTTCATTTTATCTGCCTCCAAAAGTAAATCAACTATCAATTTTCTAAGTTTATTCAATAATTTTCTCGCAAACCTACACAAAATTTTTTCGTGCACATGAGACTTCATTTTATTTTTTTATATTAAGTGATTTGAAATTTATTTTTAAAATAATCGCCGATAGTTTGTCCAATAATTTTTTTACCTTCCATGTCTGGATGTAGTCCATCCGTCGTCAAAGATTCAGATAGCCATCCCCGCCAGTCCGTAAGCCGAGGCGTCACATCCACGTAAGCTGGTTGCTGCCTAACCCAGTTATTGATTTGCATTTGTTGATACTCCCATCCCGTGGTTGGGCTCAGACCAGCAACAGCTGTCATCAGTCGAGGGTTAATTGGGGTAACCGTAACAAAAACTGGTGTAATCTTATTGATTAAACATTTATCACGAATTTGGCTCAACACCTGTATAACCTGACCTGCCGAATCTCCAGCACGAATATTGTTAACCCCTCCCATAATGACAAGGAACTGTGGTTTAAACGGAAGGACGTCGGCATCAAAGCGGGCCAGCATTGACTCAACAGTATTTCCGCTAAATCCAAGGTTCAAAATCGGCACACCAGTATACGTTTCCCAATTGTACATTGTATAGCTCGGTGGATTTGATACAGCTCCGCCGCCATGTGTAATGCTATCGCCTAAAGCAGCTATTTTTATATTTGTATTCGTAACTATAAAATAGCTTGCCGTTGACCAATCGCTAATCGGCTGAGATACTGCATTTTCAGCACGCACTCGCCACCAATATGTACCAGGTTTCGCATAGGCTGTATCATCATAGTAATCATATTTTTTAGGATCCGTCACCCAATCAGTCTTAAGTAATTGATCCGGTGTTTTGGGATTATTATCATCATCAAAAAAAACCTGTATTTCATATGCATTAGCCTTCAGGTAAGGTATCCATGAATATACTGGATACAATGGTGTATAAGCCATTTTATCAAATTGTGTAGTTACTTTCGGTGCCGTAGGATTTACTTCCTGCAGAACCAACGGTTTTAATTCCGTAAACCGTGAAATAGGAATTCCATTGATATCCATCGCTCGCACCTGCCAATGCAGGTCGTCCCCCGCTACATTAAAAACAGCGGTAGCTAGTTCATAACCATTTGTATAAATTTCATCTTTCGTTGTTACTATATGATCTTTTACTGGTGATTTCCCCTTGGTAATCACCAGTTGATACATAACTGCATCAGCAACCTGATTCCAAGTAATGCGGACTTTATCAATCATTTGTGGTTCACTCACTGGACTGTTTATTACCAAAGTTTTAGCAGAAGGTTTCGCCGTCTCTGCTAAAGCCTCGCTGTGTTTAAGTGTAACTTTATAAGCCTGAACCGTTGTACTTTTGAGTTTCACTGCTGATTCTGTCTGCACTACAGATTTCGTTTCACTATGTCGTGCCTGTGCTTCTTGTAAAAAGCCGCCTTCTATGCATATACAAATAAGCAGACAGCTCCACGCACAGTATACTCTTTTCATCATAAACAATACCTCTATAAATAAGAATGTGGAATAAGTCTATAACCCATTCCACATTATACCACAATCTTATACAATTATATCTCAAGTTTAAATATTTTTCACACTGCATTTTCGGCTTGTTTATTCTTTCGTAATAATCCTGCCCAAACGAGTGCCTGAAAAGAAATTCCACATCCATTTTAAAGCAACAGTAATATTCGTATGTGTGCCCGCCAAACGCATCAAATGAACCACCATCCAGGCACACCAAGCAAAAAAGCCTTTCATCTGCCATGTACCTTTAAACATAACCGCATCGCCACGACCAATTGTTGCCATACTTCCTACATCTTTATAAGAAAATTCATCCAATACAGTTTCTCCACGAATCAGTTTCATGATATTACCAGCTGTAAGAAGTGCTGCCTGCGTCGCCACCGGAGCAATGGTCGGCAAAGGGCTTCCATCCTGCATAAAACAAGCATTATCACCAATAGCAAAAACTTCTGGATGATGGATTAACTGTAGTGTTTTTTGTACGACAACCCGCCCAGATCGATCTAGGTCTTCACCCAGCTTAGCAACAATCGGTACCGCTTTTACACCCGCAGCCCAGATAACCGTCTGTGTCGGAATCACTTCACCATTTTTTAATGTCAGTTTTTGACCATCATATTCTAGCACCTGTGAATTAAGACGTACATCCACTTTTTTGCGTTGCAGAACATGGATTGTTTCTTCTCGAAGATTATCTGGCATCATCGGTAACACTTTATCAGTAGCTTCAATTAATTTAATATCTACTTGCGAAAAATCAAGATTATGATATTCTTTCGCCATCACATGGTAGATAAGTTCCGATAAAGACCCCGCCTCTTCAATGCCAGTAGGACCACCACCTACACAAATAAATGTCAATAACTGCTTGCGTTTTTGCGAATCTTCTTCTTTATTCGCTTCTTCAAATATATTCAAAATATGATTACGAATTCGCACGGACTCTTCCAATGTTTTCATACCCATACAATGTTTTTCCAGCGTATCCATGCCAAAATAATTTGTCATCGACCCAGCTGCTATCAGTAAATAATCATAAAAAACAGGGCCATGATCCGTGATAATTTTTTTTGCGCCAAGATCAAAATCAATAACTTCACCTAAAAAAAACTCTACATTGTTATTTTTTTGAAAAAACGCCCGAACCGGATAGGCAATCTCAGCCTCTGCTAAAATTGCTGTTGATACTTGATATAAAAGCGGCTGAAACAAATGAAAATTATTTCGATCTACGATTGTAATGTCTACGTTTTCATTTGCTAAACTGCGTGCTGCTTTCACACCACCAAATCCAGCCCCAATTATAACCACATGTTTTCTTTGCTTGTTATCATCCTGACTCATATAGATCCCCTCGCCATCCTATAGAATCTGGCCTTATAAAAAATTTTATAAGGATAAACAAAAGCTCCTGTACTCTAAATATTCTTATTTTTCCATTTATTAAAACGATATCCACTAAGAAACAATATACGTACAAAGCATGGAGCTTGCCTCTATTATATGTGAAAGTTCAAAAAATAACAATTGTTTTTTAATATACTCTATATAGGAATTAATACCTTTTTCGTTTCACAGATGACAGAAATCCAAGCTGTTCCCGATACTTCATCACGGTCCGTCTTGATATATTCATATTTTTCGCTTTCAGCATATCACTAAGCTGCTGATCACTAAATGGCTTTTTACAATTCTCTTCTTCAATCATTTGTTTTAGCATCATTTTCACTTGACTGGCAATAAGTTCTTCGCCTTCCATCACACTACCCAAATTTGCGGTAAAAAACTTTTTCAGCGGAACCACACCATGCGGTGTCTCAACATATTTATTGGCAACCGCTCTGCTAACCGTCGATTCATGAACATTAACATTTTCCGCGATCGTCTTCATCAGCATGGGGCGTAAATAATTTGTTCCTTTATCGAAAAATTCCTTTTGCAGTCGTACAATTTCAGTAACTACATTAAATAAAGTCATCCGGCGCTGCTCGATGCTCTTTATGAGCCAGGCTGCTGAATTCACTCTCTGTTCAATATATTTTTTCGTATCATGATCAAAATTCACACCATTTTTATAGGTTGAACTAATATTCAGTTTAGGTGTTCCATATTGATTCACTAAAACAATATATTCATCATCTATTTTTCGAACCACAACATCCGGCACAATATAATCCGATTGTCTCCCGCCATAAGAGCTCCCTGGCTTAGGGTTAAGTTTACGAATAATATCAACTGCTGCCTGCACATCATTTGGTGAACAATTTTCTTTTTCAGCAATCATTTTAAACTGTGCACTTGCAACTGCATCAAGATGTTTATCGATAACAGACGCAATAAGACCTTGATATATATCTTGCTGTTTCGCTTGGATCATTAAACATTCTTTTAGATCACGCGCTCCTACACCTGCCGGGTCAAAAGTTTGAATTATTTCTAATATAGTCTCCACCGCTGCTTCACTCACTTGCATAGCTATGGCAATTTCAGCGCATGAAATACGCAAATACCCACAATCATCAATTGAGCCTACAATATACTCTGCAATTTTATGTTCTTCTTTTTTCGAAAAAGTAAAATTTACTTGCTCAATCAATATGTCCACCAGTGAATTTTGTGAAACCTCCATCACTTCAAAACTTTGGTTGGTATCATCACGTACAACTTTTCCTGGTCGCTCATCACCTAAATAATTTGCTAAATTTGCTATATCTTCAATGCTATACCGATCTGTCGTTTTTTCATCTACATCCGTTTCAGAAAACGATTCATCCATTTCTAATGCCGGATTTTCTAAATATTCATTTTCTATCATGGTACATAAGTCTTGTGACGAAAGCTGCAAAATCTGAATAGCTTGTTGTAACTTCGCTGTCATTGCTAACTTTTGTCCAAGATTCAGACTTAAACTCTGTTCCATACTAACAACCTCAATCAATCCTTATACTATAAGAACCGGCCCGATAAAACCAAGCCGGTCCGTTTATAATTTTTAGTCTTAGAAAATTTAAGTCACGGGTTCAATGGCACTTGCAATAGCTGCCCCGAGACCTGATCCTCCATTTTCCAGCACCGTATCCAATGCCGAAGCCTGTTCACCAAGTATATCATATAAAGCTTTTTGAATCGACTCAACACATAAAGGCATCTTTTCATAAAGAGAACCATCAACCGCTATGTGCTGCTTTCGAACTGTATCACCATCAAGATGCCAAATGATACCAGCGAAAGTAGCCGCCACAAGTCTGGCAGATCGAACCACAATTGCTTCGGCGAGTGCTCTAACCCATTCACACTCTTCTTGCAGAATGGTTCGTTCCAGTTTGACTTCCATAATTTTTTTCACATCATCCAATGCGGTCGTTTCATCAGATAAAATCGCCGACAAATCAATACTCGTAAAATCATAAGATTTATTACTTGCTCCAAAACCATTGGCAATCACCAAACCAAACAAGACCCCAAGATAGCGTCCTGATACCATTTTTTCCAAACGCTGTTCATTCGGTTTTTCTGACTGCTCATCTAAAATCTTATCATATGTATTCGGCGCAATTTTATTGAATGCTCCTGATTCCAAATTAATGATCATCCGAGCCTTCGCTTCACCTTTATAAGGTTCCAAATAACAGGTATTATGACCTGTTGCATAAATTGAACCAATATACGTCGAACTTTGTTTATAGGCCGCCGCTAAAAGCACGGCAACCGTATCATTGATCACAGCCGTCGGGCGAACATTGCCCACACCATTTCGCACGAGTGCCTCAGACAAAAGATCATTGACAACTTGACCTTCTACACCTTTCGTGGCAAACTCTTTGGTCCAAATAATTAACTTGGCATTGTATAAATTGGTTTGTTCAGACGGAAAAGAAAAGGTATGCCCAAGCAAAAATTCCTGCTCATGATTTTCATCGATAGCCTCATCCACAAGTCCTGCAATAAAATCAAATAAATCTTCCGCTTTTGCCTGGGCATCAATAAAATCATAAATCCCCTGAACACGCAAAGGTTTAGCAACTTTTTTCAATATTTCAAATTGACCATGTCCATGCAGTTTAATCCGTAAAACACGAATATTCGTCCCCCCAAAATCAAGTGCCAAAAACTCACCTTGTTCATCGCCTGCTGGCAGACCCACATACGATTTAAGCATACGCAATGAAGATGTCTGCTCATCAACCAGTCCCATTTCTATATCACGTCTAAAAGCAGCCGAAATTTGCTGAAGTTCTTCTTGATTAACCGTAAATTCATCAATCATGCTCTGGAATTTTTGTTTGTTCAAAATAATAACCCCCTCCTTATCATGCAACCATTAAAAATAAAAAATCTTCTTATATTGTACCATAAAAAAGTCCGATGGATAAGTATTATCCATCGGAAAATCAATACTGCTAAAAAGACTAACTCTGTGACGTATGATCCTTCGGTATCACTTCTAACCAATATCCATCTGGATCAGCAATAAAATAAATCCCCATTTTTTTATTTTCATAGCAAATACAGCCCATTTTTTCATGCAAGGCATGAGCAGCTGCAAAATCATCCACACAAAATGCCAAATGAACTTCATTTTCACCCAAATTATATTTTTCCGTACGTCCATGAATATAGGTTAATTCCAATTCATGCGATGTAGCACCGTGATCACCTAAATACACTAAAGTAAAACCCTCACGATCAAGCCGTCTCACCTCTTCAAGTTCCAAAGCTTTTTTATAAAAATTGAGTGACTTATCTAAGTCCAATACATTAAGATTATTATGCAAAAATTTAAACTTCACGTATCCCGCCTCCAAGTTAATTTTAATTCGATTTTCTCTATTAATTTCGCTACCAAGTGCATTTATCCTGCTTATCTTTGTTGTTCTGCTATATCTTCTAAATACGCCCAACGTTCCATAAGTGCATCTAGCTTGGTCTGCAAAAGCTGCTGCGTTTTTGTAAGTTCATTTAATTTTCCATAATCAGCACCAGCTGCATTGATTTGCTGTACCACAACGGACAGTTCACCTTCTGCACTTGCAATGACTGCTTCAATTTCAGCATATTCACGTTGTTCTTTAAAAGTCAGTTTCCGGCTACAGATTACAGGCTGTTCTTTAACAAACTTCTCCTTCGCATCGGACAGTTTGTTTTTTTCTTCATGAACTGCGGCCGTCTCCATTGCAGCTTTATAATAAGAATATCCGCCCAAGTACTGTGTCAATTTACCACCTTCACCGTAAACAAAAACTTTATCGGCTAAACGATCAACAAAAAAACGATCATGTGACACGAAAATAATTGCACCATTAAAATTATCAATAAAATCTTCCAATATAGTCAATGTCTGCAAATCCAGGTCATTCGTCGGTTCATCAAGTAAAAGCACATTTGGCTCACTCATTAAGATCCGAAGCAAAAACAATCTTCTTTTTTCGCCTCCAGATAATTTGGCAATTGGCGACCATTGCAAATCACTGGGAAATAAAAATTTTTCCATAAGCTGTGTCGCACTAATCTTACTGCCATCGGCCATTGTAATAAAATTAGCCACTTCACGGATATATTCTACGGCTCGCAGTTTTTCATCCATTTCGATATTCGTTTGAGCAAAATAACCAATTTTCACAGTCTGACCAATGATTAAAGTACCAGTTGTAGGGATCAGTCTACCTGCAATTAAATTTAAAAGTGTTGTTTTACCTGAGCCATTTGGTCCTAAAATACCAACACGGTCATTACGCAGCAAAATATAAGAAAAATCATCTAAAATTGTTTGATCCTCTATCCTATAGCCTGCATGTTCAATCTCAATGATCGTCCGTCCAAGCCGGCTGCCACCAAGACCAATTTCCACTTTGCCCTGATCCAGGTCCACTTTATTATTTTTCAATTCTTCAAAACGATCAATTCGCGCTTTTTGTTTCGTTGAGCGAGCTTTTGCTCCACGCTGCATCCAGGCAAGTTCTGTCCGCAGCAAATTTTGCCGTTTACGCTCAGAAGCACCTTCACGATCTTCGCGTTCAGCTTTGAGTTCAAGAAACGCTGTATAATTACCTTGGTACGTATAAGCTTTTCCCTTGTCCAGTTCCAAAATTTTAGTAGCCACACGATCAAGAAAATACCGATCATGCGTTACCATCAAAAGAGCACCCTTCACTTTATGCAGATATTCTTCCAGCCAGCCAATCGTCTCACTATCAAGGTGATTGGTCGGTTCATCCAATATCAATAAATCACAGGGATGGATCAGTGCCGATGCCAAAGCCACTCTTTTTTGCTGCCCGCCTGATAATTCGCCAAGTTTCAACGTGAAATCAAAAATGCCAAGTTTCGTTAAAATAGCCTTTGCATCACTCTCGATCTGCCAACCATCCAATTCATCGATTCTTTGCGTAAGATTCATAAGCTTCGTTTGGACTGCAGTATCTTCCTGATTCTCCATTAAAACAATTTCATACTCTCGTAAAACTTCCATAATCGGTTGTGTTCCTTTGAATACTTCCATCAGAACTGTATGATCCAGTGCAAGATCATGATCTTGCGACAAATATTCCACCTGAATGTTTTTCATTGTAATAATATTACCCGAATCCGGTGTAACTAAACCAGCAACCGTTTTAATAAAGGTTGATTTCCCTGTACCATTTACGCCAACGATACCAATTTTATCACCATCGTCGATACCAAAACTAATCTTTTCAAAAAGTGTTTTTTCACCATATGTTTTCGTTAAATTTTCTATTGATAAAATCATAAAATATTAACCCCTAATTTCAATCTTTAAGCTTTAATTATACCTTGTTTCACACAAAAAAAACAGTCTGCTCAATATTTATCAAGCAGACTGTTCAATCTATGAATTTAGTTGGTTGTTTCTACAGGTTCAATATCTTCATTGACCCATAATTCATTATGATGTTTGGCATCATTTACCCGCATGGTTCCATCACCAAACATACAAACGCACTCTTTCCAATTATAGATACTAAGGACAATATGTCCACAAACAACACAAATCGTTAGTCCTAAGCCCACAATTAAATGAATTAAATCCGCATAAAAAGCAATTTCTTTTGGTACCATCGGAAGTGCTGCATATAAGATCCAGCCAGTTACAACAACAAGAATTGTACCAATAAATACCATAATACCCATCATCTTTTGTCCTGAATTCATTTTGCGCATAGGTGGAACCGGAACAATTTTACCCAAAAATATTTTTTGCGGATAACCACCGGAAACTTTCATCCACGCAACATCATCTTTCGTCCAAGTGAATATTTCTCGCCAAAAAGCCACAACACGTTTATGTCTAAAGATAAAAAAGAGTACGCAGGCTAATGATAAAACCCATGCGCCGACAATATGAACCATCATCAATACATTCATCATATCTCCACTAAACGGCTTCAACCATATTGCGATGCCTGTAAACGCTGTTGGCAAAAAGCCTAAGATCAGCCCCCAATGGAATAACCTTGTCCCTGCTTCATGTTTTAACACAACTGCATTGTCATCATATTTTGTCATCGATACATCCTCCTATTAGCCTAATTTCGTCCGATCAACATATTGGGTATGAAATAACTTTTCAGCCACCGGACTCAATGGTTTATTAGCCAGCTTCGCATACATATCCATTAAACTTTTGTTTTTATGGCTTTGACGAAGCGCACTTTTTTCATCATCTTTATAAAGACCAGCTGTACGCAATTTAATATATTTATTGCGGTCTTCGACCACATCTGTAATTGCATAGGCACCAGACCAAAGAATCGCAGCTGCCACACCGGTCAACGCGACAAACTCACGACGCGTTACTTGAATTGCTTTTTCAATATAATTATAAGTTGCCATGTTCATTTAACCTCCTATTAAGACCAGGGGAATATAGCTTTGGTTTTACCAAGCCATGACGTTCCCATTGGATTGATGGGCTGACCACCGCCATTGACACAGCCCGCTGGACAATTCATCACTTCGATAAAATGATAAGGTGAGGTTCCTGCTTTAATATCAGGAAGAAGTGCTTCAACATTTTTAGTACCATGCACCACAGCGACTTTAAGAGTGATTTCTTTATCCGTTCCTTTGACTTTCATCAAAACATCTGCATATTTCACAAACTCCAGACCACGTACTGGTTTATAGGAAAGATCTGCCATCTCTTCACCAGTCACCACAAAATAAGCCGTTCGAAGTGCAGCTTCCATGACGCCGCCAGTTGCACCAAAAATTGTTCCCGCACCAGTATATTCCGCTAAAGGATTGTCTTTTTCTGTAGCTGGTTCAACCGTTTGTAAATCAATGCCTTTTTTCTTGAGCAGCCGTGCCAAATCGCGTGTCGTTAAAACAACATCCGTATCCGGATAATCAGCACTATGACCATGTTCTTTCCAATACTTTGCCGCCGAATGAAATTCAGGACGTGAAGCCTCTAATTTTTTGGCCGTACAAGGATACACTCCAACCACATAAATTTTTTCTGGTTCGGTATGCCAAACTTCTGTAGCACCATATGTTTTCACCACTGGACCTGCCATCCCTTGCGGTGATTTAGCTGTTGATAAATGATCCAAAAGATCCGGATGATTTAATTCTATGTAACGTACCCAAGCTGAACAACAAGATGTGAACTGTGGTAATGCTCCCAGATGATGCGTAGTAGGAACCCCCAGTACATAATGCTTGATTTTTTCAACCAGCTCCATGCCTTCTTCCATGATCGTATTATCCGCAGCAAAATTTACATCCATAATTTTAAAACCTGCTTTTTTTAGTGCCCCATACATTTTTTCAGTCACCAAAGATCCCGGTTCCATACCGAATTCTTCACCCAAGGCAACACGTACTGCTGGTGCAATCGTTGCGACAACAGTAATATTAGGATCATCGAGTTTTTTCATGACTTCATCAACTGCATCCACTTGATCTTTGATGGACCCAAACGGACAATTCACTAAACACTGACCACACTGCAGACATTTTGTTGAATCAATATGATGTATTGCACCATATTTACCCTCAATCGCATCGGCTGGACAAAATGATTTACAAGAGTCGCAGCCCTTGCAAATTTTGGGATCAATCTGAATGATTTCAGTTAATTCATGTTCTTGATAAGATTTTATAATAATCTCCCCCAGTCTTAATAAGGACAGACATCAATAAAAAAATCACTTTAATAATCAACAATTCTATCAACAATCAAAAAATTTTATTACTTTAATATGCCCTAACACCTTGAAATAGGTAGCACAATTCACAATAAAATGCAGTTTACACTATAAATCCATCTCATTCCAATAAATACGCATATTAGTAGAAGGATATCATCACTAAAATATCCCTTAACATATCCATTAAAAATCAACACGCTCTCAGCAAGCTGCATAAATCATATGAATTGATATGATAAATTTTATCTTTTATACTGAAATATAAAAGAATGTTTTCATTTTTGAAAAAACACATGCCATCTCTATCAAATCAATGATCATTCGATTATGCACTACACTATTTATATTTATTATACACTACGATACCTTAGAAAGTACAGTGTTATATATAAATATGATGCATAATTTTCCCAATAATCATTAATAATATTTATTATATTATAATTAAAAATAAAATATGTACTACTTTTTTTACTTTTGTACAAAAATCCGCCTGCCATGTAAATTTTCACAATTATTTGCTTTTAATGAAAATCACCTACGCAAAAACAGACAGCAACAATCTGCTAAAAAGCAGACTGTGCTGTCTGTAAAAAAGTCATTTATCATTCAATATCATCGGAGTCTCGTTCCAATATATAATGCAATTTAATCAAAACACGCGTAATTCGCATGTGATCAACCTCTTCAACAAAAAACTGATCACCATGATAGATAACTTTATGACCGACTTGCGGTGGTATTTCTATTCTTGAATAAAGCCATCCGCCAATCGTATCAACATTGTCTGGATCAAGATCCATTTTCAACTCATCATTAAGCTCTTCAATAAGCAGCCGCGCATCAACCGAGTACGTATCCTGTGAGCGCTGTTCTATCATTGGTCGGTCTTCATCAAATTCATCCTGAATCTCACCGACAATTTCTTCAACAATATCTTCAATCGTTACAAGTCCGGCAGTTCCTCCATATTCATCAACCACAATAGCAAGTTGCGAACGAGTCTTTTGCATGAGTTTTAAAAGATTACTAAGTGACATGGATTCCGGTACCACCGATGCTGGTCTAACTAATGTACGAAGTTCTGGTTTTTCGCCGACATAAAGTCCGCGAAGCAAGTCTTTAATATGCAAAAAGCCAATAATGTTATCTTTATCTTCTTCGCAGATTGGATAACGCGTTAACTTTTCTTCCAAGGCAATTTTTACATTTTCTTCAAAAGAATCCTCTGTATAAAGACAAATCATATCTGTACGCGGAATCATAACTTCACGTACATTACGCTCCGAAAAATCAAAGACATTATCCACAAAAGTAAGTTCCGTTTTATCAATATAACCCTGCCTATGGCTTTCTTCCATTAATATACGTATTTCATCTTCAGTATGGGCAGCATCACCCGCATTCGAAACTTCAATACCAATGATTTTCCGCAGAACCCAGTTGGCCACATGATTCAACATCCAAACGATTGGGTACATCACTTTATGAAACAGAATCATTGGCAAGGCCACACCTAAAACAACAGCCTCCACTTTTTGAATAGCCAACGATTTTGGAGCTAACTCTCCTAAAACAATATGTAACGCTGTAATAAAAGAAAAGGCTATCACAAACGCTACTGTGTGCCCAACTTCAGCCGGAATTCCGATAAATACCAGCAGTGGATTAATAATTACTGCCACTGCTGGTTCACCTACCCAGCCAAGACCAAGTGAGGCCAGCGTTATACCAAGCTGCGTCACTGAAAGGGATGCATCTAAATGATCGACCAGTTCTTTTGCATATTTTGCCTTTGTATTTCCTTCTTGTATCAACATTTCAATTTTGGAAGAACGCACCTTTACAATAGCAAACTCTGCTGCCACAAAAAATCCGTTCAGAAACACCAAAAAGAAAACAATTGCCAAATTAAATACAGCCGTCAAAAAATCCAACCACGTCCTATTCGCTCCCTAAAATAGCTAGGGAGTAATAGGTTCACCTCCTAAAAATTCTCTCATACTTTATTTCCAATGTTTTGGTTTCACCATAAAATCAACAATTTTTCCATTCAGCATTTTTTTTGGCACAAATTGTAAATTTAACTTTTTACCAATTTCTACAAAATGGGTAACTTCTTTCGAATCCACAAGTGACACTGCAATGCCAGTGGCCCCCGCTCTACCGGTTCTACCAGCCCGATGCAGATAAATCCCCTCATTTTCCGGTATATCTAAATTAATAACATAATCAATATCCGGTATATCCAGACCTCTTGCCGCTAAATCTGTTGCTAGCAGCAATGTGACTTTGCCCTTTGTAAAATCGTCAATTGCTTTTTTACGAGATAATTTATCAGCATCTCCCGTAAGAGCAGCAACTTTAATATCATTATATGTTAGATTTTCTATAGTTTTCCCAAGATCATACATTTTATTAACAAAAACCAAACCGCGCTTCACTGGGAAAAGTTTCGTTAATTTACGTAATACTTCTATTTTATCACGAAATGTTGTAATAAAATAGAAATTTTCAATCTGTGGCTGCAAAATCAAATCATCGCCTAATTTTACGATCGTTGGATTTAGAACAAAACTCGCCCGTTTCATTGTTTTAGCAGCAATCGTTGCTGAAAAAAGAAAATGCTGGCAATCTTTTCCGATACATTTCAAAACCTGCTCAATTGACTCTTGATTTTGATCATCCAGCAAACGATCCACTTCATCCAAAACCAAAAACTTAACTTGCTGCATTTTCAGTTTTCCTTTTCTTTGCAGCTCATTAATACGTCCCGCTGACCCAATAACAATTTGTGGCTTTTTTTTCAGTTTTTCAATTTGTCTGGTAACATTCGCACCACCAATCAAAGATAAAGATGTAATCTTCATTTCCGCTTTCTGAACCACCAACTGAACCTGATGAGAAATTTGCATAGCAAGTTCATAGGTTGGTGCCAAAATAACCGCCTGCACGGCGGAAGATTCCAGATCGATTTTTTGCAGAATTGGTAATAAGTAAGCTAAGGTTTTACCAGTGCCTGTGGCTGAGCGCCCAACAATATTATCACCTTTTAATGCAGCTGGAATCGTTTGTTCTTGAATTGGTGTCGGCTGCAGAAAATTCATTTCATCTAAAGCCTTAACTAAATCAGGTTGTAATCCCAACGCCAAAAATTTTTCACTCATATGAATGATCCCCCTTATATATAAGTATCTTCTTTTATCTGTTACGTATTAAGCTTCGGTTTCCCATTTTCATCATCAAAAGTAGCGGTACAGCGAGGATACTGATTGCATCCCCAAAAAAATCCATTGCGCCCATTCATACGTCGCAAATTTCCCGTTTGACAACCAGGACAATGCACAGAGCTGACTGGTGCGGATTTTTCCATATGTTCTGGCACGTTGGCTGATTTTCCTCTTTTTTCCGGTTCATTCTTCATCTGTGCAATCATCGCCTGCGCGGATAACATAGACGGCAAACCAACTGTTGAATTATTCGCATTCACACTATAACTCTGCCGAACGAGTTTTGGTTTCCCATTTTCGTCATCACAACTCATATGGCAGCTTGGATAATTTGAGCAACCCCAAAAAGGACCATTTTTCCCCGTACGCTGTATCAGTACTCCCTTTTTACAACGCGGACAAGGATGATCTCCTTTTATGGGCAAATGAATATCATTTGCCTTTAAGCAAAGCAATTTTGTAAACTCAATCTGTGCCGTTAAAAAGTCATTTAATTCGCCATCACCATCCGCCATCGAATGTAAATGGTCCTCCCAAATTGCCGTTGAATCAGGGTAAGTCATTTCATCTGGTAAAGCATCGACCAAAAGATAAGCAGCAGCCGTGGGAAACAAATATTTTTTTTTGCCCTCTGAGTTTAAAAAATCACGTTTGATTAAATCATCAATAATCGTAGCTCTTGTTGCCTCGGTACCAATACCATAAACATCTTTAAGTTTTTTCTTTGCTTCTTGATCTTTCACATATTTATGGATTTCCTTCATACCAGCCAATAAAGTCGCTGCTGTAAAGCGTACTGGTGGTTTCGTGGCTCGATTATCGATTTTAGCATCAATATATTCTACCACGTCTTTTTTTTGCATAGCTGGTAGGGCTGAAACAGCATCCTCGCCTTTATCATCATCGTCTACCATCGAAGAATACAAGGTTTTCCATCCCACTTGTTTGATGACACGCCCACTGACAGCAAAAATTTCTTTTTTATATAGAACCTCAACTCTTGTCTGATCATAAACATGCAGAGGAAAAAACTGTGCAATATAAACTTGTGCAATGAGAAAATACAAATTTCGTTCCGTTTCACTTAAAGAAGCCAATTTAACCTTTACCTGGGTTGGTATAATCGCATGATGGGCTGATATTTTTTTATCATTCCAAGCACGACTCTTGATTTTCAAATCCGTACCTTTAGCCCACTGCGCTAAAGCAGAATCATCGATCTGAGCTAAATTAGCCAAAATAATTTTCGCATCACTCCACTGATTTTGCGGCAAATAATCACAGTCGGAACGAGGATATGTCGTCATCTTTTTTTCATAAAGTTTCTGCGCTGTATCTAAGACAAGCTGGGGTTCATAACCAAAACGTTTTCCTGCCAGCACTTGCAGTGACGAAAGAGAGAACGGTAAACGTTGTGCTTCTTTTTTTTCGGTTGTTTGATACAGTGAAACCTGTCCAATTGTTTCCGACTGTGCAAAACCCTCCACGAGTTTTTGCGCGACTTTCTCATCCAATAAGCGCCCTTCTGCATCAAGTCCAGCCTGCTCATCATTCGGTTTCCACACAGCTGAAAAGTTTCCATTTTCATGGGAGAACTCTGCTTTTATTGTAAAATAATCCACAGGAACAAATGCCTTTAGTTCACGTTCCCGTCGAACTACTAAAGCCAGTGTTGGTGTTTTCACCCTGCCAATCGGCAAAACCACTTTATGTCCAGCCCGTCGTGCCGCCAAAGTATAAGCACGTGACAAATTCATACCAATCAACCAATCCGCTCTCGCTCTTGCCAACGCGGATTGTTTGAGATTGAAAAAATCACGATTATCACGCAACGTTGCATTCGCTTTTTTGATACTTTTTTCATCAAGCGCATTCAGCAAAATGCGCTTAACGGGTTTATTATTTTCTACATAATCCAAAACTTCATCAATCAAAAGCTGCCCTTCACGATCCGGATCTCCAGCATGAATGATTTCATCCGCTTTGTCAATCAGGTTTTTAATAATGTAAAACTGTTTTTCACATGATTTATCAATCAATAATTTCCATTTTTGCGGAATAATCGGTAAATCTTCCGTTTTCCACATTTTATATTTCGCATCATATTCATCTGGTTCGGCCTGTCGTAAAATATGGCCGAACCCCCAAGTAACCACGCCGTCTTTCGTAACAAGGTACCCGTCATGTCTTGCAATTGGACCAGTAAGGCACTTTGCAATCTCAGCTCCCATGCTCGGTTTTTCGGCAATATATAATCTCACTAAATTTACACCTCATCAAAATCCCCTATTATTTCATTAGCAATGAATATATGACCCAGAAAATAAATACCATCCAAGTCACCAGAAAAACAGCCAAAGCAAAAAAAATATAGGGTAACTTCCGTCCTAAGCGCTGCGCCTTCATTTCACTATCGTGCCGCACACCAGGTGGAAGTATTCTCATAATAAAATAAAGCAAGGCTGGAACAATAACCATATCATCCATAAGCCCTACTACAGGTATTGTATCAGGAATAAAATCAATCGGACTAATCAAATAGCCAACTGCCAATAAAAATAAAACTTTTATGCTTCTTGAAGTTGCCGGATTTCGCACTGCAATAAATAAAACCAACAAATCTTCACGAAACATTTGTACCCAGCGCCAAATTCTCATCCACATAAAAATTTTCTCCTTATAACAATAAATATTACTTTTATTTTATCACAAAAAAACAGCTAACCCTAATTATTTCGTTAAAAATCAAATGTTTCTTCGTTTACCGCCTCGCAAAAGATCACCACTGAATCAAAAAGCCGTAAATATTTTTTAATGACGATTGATTCTAATTTTCAATTGACACTTATCTTGAATATTGTTATAATACATACCAATATAATATTTACATATTTACAGATAGAGGTGCGATAAATCAATAGTACCTATGCAGAGTTACCAACGTTGATGTATAGGAAAAGGGATTATCGCCGAAATAATTTTCGAATGGTAAAGGAGAATTATTGGTCTTGGGTTGAATAAACACCAGACTGTCATACAAACGTATGGAGTGCTATCTTGCATGCTATAAATACGTAGCGATTTGCGAGAAGCTTTCTTTCGAATCGCTTTTTTGTTTCCGATAAGTATGTAAAATCAATTGGAGGTATTATTAATTTATGGCTGAAAAAATCTTCCCAATTTCACAATCTCAACTTGAAAAAATTATTCAAAAATATCCAACACCTTTTCATATTTATGATGAAAAGGCTATTCGCCTCAATATGCGCCGCTTATTCAAAGCTTTTTCCTGGGCACCTTCTTTTCGTGAACATTATGCCGTAAAGGCAGCACCGAATCCGCGTTTATTGCAAATTCTTGCTGAAGAAGGCGCTGGTGCTGATTGCAGTTCCTTAGCGGAACTAATCTTATCCGATAAAGCTGGGATCCACGGTGAAAAAATCATGCTCACATCCAATGATACACCAGCGGATGAATTTCAAAAAGCAATCTCTTTGGGTGCAATTATCAATCTTGATGATATTACCCATATTGAATATTTAGAAAAAAATGCCGGGTTTCCAGAAGTATTATCCTTCCGTTACAACCCTGGATCCTTAATTGAAGGCAATGACATTATTGGCAAACCAGAAGAAGCGAAATATGGTTTGACAAAAAAACAATTGTTTGAAGGCTACCAAATCTGCAAAGATAAAGGCGTAAAACGTTTTGGTCTGCACACTATGGTTATTTCGAATGAATTAAACCCAAATTCCTTTATTGCAACAGCGGAGCTTATGTTTAATCTCGCTGTTGAAATTAAAGAAAAGCTTGCCATTAATCTGGAATTTGTAAATTTAGGCGGCGGTGTTGGAATTCCCTACCGCCCAGAAGAAACTGCTATTGATTTAGAATATATTGGTGCTGGCATTCATACAGCATACGACAAAATCATCCGCCCGGCAGGTTTGAACCTGGCCATCGCTATGGAACTTGGTCGTGCTATCACAGGTCCTTATGGATATCTTGTCTCGACTGCACTTCATGAAAAGAAAACATACAAAGACTATATGGGACTTGATTCTTGTATGGCGAATCTGATGCGTCCGGCACTTTACGGTGCGTACCATCATATTACCGTAGTGGGCAAAGAAAATGCACCCTTAGACCATACGTATGATATTACAGGTTCACTTTGTGAAAATAATGATAAATTTGCAATTGACCGTCAATTGCCAGCCATTGACATCGGGGATCGTATTGTGATTCATGATGCCGGTGCCCATGGTCATTCTATGGGATTTAATTATAATGGAAAACTTCGTTCGGCTGAACTCTTATGGAAAGAAAACGGTGATGTCGAACTGATTCGCCGGGCCGAAACACTAGATGATTATTTTGCTACACTTCACTATGATGGTTCCGTATTTTAAATACGAACTATAAAATTCAACCAAAACTCCTACTACAAGAAAACCCCCGCTGCGCAAACGCGCAGTGGGGGTTTTCTTTTCTTTTTCTTTTATGCTAATACACGTGCTAAACGAATCAATTCCGGATCCAGGGTTTTTTGATTATGTACCGCATCATTGAGATCAATGCTAACCACTTTCCCTGCATCAAAACCAAACACTACATTTGATAACCCAGAAATTAATGCCAAAGCAGCTTTTTCACCGAGCATGCTTGCTTTAATGCGGTCTTCCACACTTGGTGATCCACCGCGCTGGATATGTCCTAAAACCGACACTCTTGTATCAATGCCTGTCTTTTCGCCAACTTCTTTACCAATTTCAATAGCACTGCCAGCGCCTTCAGCAACAACAACGATGCTGTAACGTTTACCACGATCATAAGCTTCCTTAAGTTCCTGACACATATCATCAATATTATATTTTACTTCTGGAACCAGAACATATTCTGCCCCACCGGCAATCCCAGTTGTCATTGCGAGCCAACCAGATTTACGTCCCATAACTTCAATAAGGATAATGCGACGATGTGCTGAAGCTGTATCTCTAAGTTTATTGATGGCATCCACAATCGTATTGGCAGCTGTATCAGCACCAATCGTGTAATCCGTTCCCCATACATCATTATCAATGGTACCAGGAAGACCGACAATCGGCATCCCCAATTTGCTCAACAACGCACCGCCCGTTAAGCTGCCATCACCACCGATAATAACCAAACCCTGAATCCCATGTTTTTTAAAATTGGCCATAGCTTGCTTACGGCCTTCTTCTGTTTTGAATTCAGGACTACGAGCTGTCCCCAAAAAAGTGCCGCCTCTTTGAATGATATCTCCTACGGAACGAGATTCCAATTTATACATATCATCTTCAATAGCACCTTTATACCCGTTGTTAATTCCCCAAACCTCAACACCTTCATAAAGTGCCGTACGAACAACGGCCCGTGCTGCCGCATTCATCCCTGGACTGTCTCCGCCGCTTGTCATAACTGCAATACATTTTAGCATAGAATAATTCTCCTTATCTTTTGAAAAATATTTGTCCGTTTCCATTTTAATTGAAACAATTTACAAATAAAAAACTTATTTTTACTTAGTTATAAGGATTGAATATTTTATTTTGACTTATATTTGCTTAAATTTTATTAAACAATCCCCTACGTTTATTTTAAAGACTCTAGTGAAAAATGTAAACCCCTTGGGGTACAAAGTATATTTATTTTTTTACATCTTTAAATTTAAATAGACAAAAAAGGCTATTATAAATAGCCTTTTTTGTGGATTGATTATTTTAAAATACCTAAACCATAACCAATGATACCAACAGCAAATAAGCCGAAGATAATCCAAATTGCATTTACTTTATTTTTCATCAATCTCATGCAGATAAAAGTTAAAATCAATGGAATCAAACCTGGCATTAACTGATCTAAGATCGTTTGAACCGTAGTCGTAACTACTTTTCCATCCTGCATCGTAATCTGCGATACAACCAGAGGAACATTTACCGATGTCCATTTATTAACCAAAGCACCCATTACAAACAAACCTAAGATCGAAGCACCTTCTGTAAGTTTCTGCAATTTATTACCGGCAACATCTTGTACCACATCTGTACCTTTTGTATAGCCATATTTAATACCATACCATCTAACTGCTAAGCGAACTGCATTAAATAAGACAAAAAACAGAATTGGTCCACCAACACTGCCAGTAAGTGCCAAAGATGCACCAAGAGCCGCGGTAATTGGTCTTAAAGTACCCCAGAATATAGGATCACCAACACCAGCTAAAGGTCCCATCATACCAACTTTAATACCGTTGATAACACCATCTGGAATGTCTTTACCATTGGCTCTTTGTTCTTCCATTGCAGCGGTAATACCAATGATTGGTGCAGTTACAAACGGCTGTGTATTATAAAATTCAAGATGTCTTTTAATTGCCTGTTTAAGTTCATCACCTTCATACAGTCTTTTAAGAATTGGCACCATCCCAAAGCAATATCCTAAAGCCTGCATTCTTTCCATGTTCCAAGAACCCTGTGCAAAATTGGAACGGACAAACGCCCAGAAAAAATCACTTTTCGTAAGCTTTTTCATTATTAATCTTCCTCCCTTAAATTCTTCTTAAATTAATCGTCCAAATCGTCATCTGAATCACTGGATCCACCAGCTGCCGAAGCTGCTGCCATTACCTGATATTTAGGATTTAATTGGATGTATACAATAGCGATTACAAGACCAATTACACCAAATGCTACCAGGTTGAAGTTTGTGAAGGCTGCGAATACGAAACCCAAGAAGAAGAAAGGCATCAAATAAGATACGCCCATCATATTAATAACCATTGCGTACCCAACTACTACGATAAATCCGCCGGCTACCTGAAGCCCGCCAGTGATAACTTGTGGAATTGCCGCAAGCAAATCCTGTACAACTCCAGTGCCAATATACATAGCAACAAGAGTAGAAGGAATCGCCACACGAAGTGCCTGAATACCGAGAGCGCCAAGATGGCAAATATCAATTCCTCTTAAATTCCCCTGTTCACCATAACTATCCGCTTTATGCTGAAAAAACACGGTAAGTGTCCGGCAGATAATTGTCAGAACCTGACCTGCTGCTGCAAGCGGCATAGCAATTGCTATCCCGGCACCCACACTCTGATGACCTGCAACTACCAGAATGGTTGAAATAACCGAAGCAAGTGCTGCATCCGGAGCCATCGCGGCACCGATATTCATCCAGCCTAAAGCGATCATTTCAAGTGTACCACCAATAATAATACCTGTTGTCATATCTCCAAGAATAAGGCCTGTAACTGTGCAGGCGATCAAAGGTCTGTGTGTTTGAAATTCATCCAAAACACTACCCATACCAGCCACACAAGATACAATGAAGATCGCAATAATTTGCATACTACTAAGATCCATTATGTTTCCCTCCATTTTATGATATATATTTTTTGTGAAACCATTTTGAGAAAACTTGCCTAATCATGAAACGAATGCATTTTATTATTTTAAAACATCCATCAGCATTACCTTTTTATCTGTATCTACTTTTCTGATTTCAAGTTCAATCCCTTTTTCATTTAATTTTTTAAAGGATTCAACATCCTGATCATTGACAGAAACAGCACCCGTAATCTGACGTTTGCCTTCTTTGAAACTCATCCCGCCGATATTGATCGTTTTGATATCAACACCGCCTTCAACCATTTGCAGTACACTGGTTGGATTGGTAAATAGAAGCAAACATTTCACCGCTTCGTATTTAGGATTATTATAAACACGAATTGCTTTTTCAATATCTACTACACTCGATTTAACTCCCGGTGGTGCTACTTGTTTTAATAAGGTAGCACGAATCGAATCTGCCGCTACATCATCATCACAGACGATAATACGTTCACATTCAGTTCGTTTAGCCCAAACAGTTGCAACCTGACCATGGATTAAACGGTCATCAATTCTTGCTAATACGATATTCATTATAAATCATCCTCCTCATCTTCTTTGATTGCACTGGCATGAAATGTCTGTGCGCCGGCTTTTCCAGCTTCCACTGCTTTATCCATAACTTCTTTAATGTCTAAATGCTCATCCGTAAGCTGTATACCAACCAGTTCAATAAGCATTGGCAGACTAACACCTGTAACAATACCATATTTTTCATTGTTGATTACAAGCCGACAAGCTGCATTATATGGACTACCGCCAAATAAATCATTTAAGAAGATTACCCCTTCTTCTGTATCCATTTCAGCGATTGCAGTTTCATATTTTTTTACTACATCATCCGGACTTTCTCCCGGTACTAAAGTAATTGCTCGAACATTGGTTGTCGCACCGCAAATCATTTCGCAAGTTTTAACAAGTTCTGTTGCAAAATTACCATGTGTCCCTACTAAAATTGCTAGCATGTGAACCCTCCTCAATATAAGTTCCGTTATTGGTGAATAAAATATATAAATGCTAAAACACTTTTTTCTCCACGCCAATATATAATGCAAGCCCCGTGCCAACATTGTGTATCAAAACGAAAGTGATTGATTATGCTTACTTTTCCTTTCTTTTTTCAATAATCAATACTCTATTTATTTTTAAAATACTCTATATTTTATTATCAGATACACTATTTCCATTTATAAAAAAAATACACTACTTCGATTTTTAGCCAAAATAGTGTATTTTTAATACTATATCATATCTGTCATGTAATATATCTCATCCTCAGTAAGCTTGATTTTTAAGCTTCTTTCAAATACACTAGTGGCTTCTGTGATACAATTAAACTTTTGTGTATCAATATTTTGCCGATTTCCGGTATAAACAAGTCCATTATTGATCACCATCCGTTCCAATGCACAGCCACAATGGACAATAAGACGGATTTTAATTGGATTGCTAAACTTCTTACCCATTTTCTTTTCCAATACACTGTCAAATTCAAGTAATACACTCATTACCTTAATTGGATTTAAATACGTTAAGAATTTTTGCAAACTTTCTTCACAAAGTTTCTGCACCACAACATTCTTCTTTTCTTTTTCCACAAATTTAACATTGCTTTTTAGCAAACGGCGTAAAATCGTTTCACCATCACCTTCAATTAATTTTTCCAAAGGAATAAATGGTATATTATAATTGGGTTTGATCATACCGATAGCAGCAATGATTTTATAGTTAATAGCAAGTTCACGAATGACATGATCCAAGTTTTTTATACCAACCGGAATCACCTCAACCTTGCGGTCTACTATATGTAAGAGTATTTCTTCAATCATCTCTTTCAACTTAACAGCAGCCCCGGCACCAGATGTACAAATTGTTACAATCACCTCGCGTCCACCCTCATCTTTATTCCGATTAAACTCTACTACCTCATACCCTTTAAAATTCAATAACGACTCATAAATACTGCTTAAATCCATTCCTACAATATCAGCTTTACGCATCGCTTCCAATATAAGTGGAGTCGATACCATATCAATCGTCTTGACTTGTACTTTAAGGCGTTCCATAATCATAGAACCGAGATTACATAGTGAACCCATATCTGCCAATAATAATACACCCTGTTGATAATTCATTTCCTGCAGCCTTGAGATCATTTTCTCCAAAGTTTCCTGTGGTTTTACCTCTAGCGGCATATCAATCGCAATCAGATTCGGATCATTTGTACTAAAAAGTTTCTGTGCCACTTCCACCATGGATGTGGCTGTACTTTTTCCATGAGTCGCAACCATAATAATTACTTTTTCTTCTTTGTCCTCATCTTCCACCGACTCCAACAGAAGAGCAAAATATTCTATCTCCGCCCTTGGCACTTCAATATGATAATGTTCTTCAATTTTATCCTTAATCTCCACAGCTACTTGAAATGCTAGTGAATCACGTGGAATAGCACCTTCTATTTCACTGTAGGCCAAATCATCTTTGGATTTCACTCGTTTTAAAAAAGCACTTAAATGAAGGCTGAAGGCATATAAGAACCGATCTTTAAACCCACGATTCATCCTATTTTGCACTAGAAGGCTGATTTCTTCCGTAAAATCAACCAGTGTCTTATCGACAATCTTAAGCAGACGTTCTCTCGTTGACATATGTACATCCTGTTTATTATAGAAAGATTTGATATACACATTCACATCGGTTGCCACAATTTGCTTGATTAAATCATCACTAATGCCTTCACCTTTCAAAAGATCCACTTTATCTTCCACTATTTGATACAGATTAAATGGTTCTTTCTCCAAATCTTCCGTTCCCAGAATAACTTTATCCCCTGGCGGCGTAAGCAGCAGTGGTTCATTAATATATTTGCTTAATTCCGCGAGATCTTTGCGATTTGCACTGAGCGTTAAGAGTCCATTTTTTATTTTAGGTGGCAGCATCTTGAAATCAATCTCAATATAGTTTGGATTGTCGATCCCATTTAAAAAAGCTTTGGCACAAAGTAATTTGATATTCGATTTAAGCTGACCAACATTGCCATTACTAATACTACCAATAAGGGCTTTAATTGATTCCACACTAATCTTTACTGGTTTATTAATTCGCTGAACTTCGTCCGTCAACAACAATTTAATAATATCGACTTTTTCTTCCAAAGAACGTTCCATCAGCGGACGAATGGTAATGATATTCGGAATACGCCGCACAAAAGTCTTCGTAAGGGCGGAATTCGGATCTTCGGTCGTAGCACCAATTAACAGTACCTTTGCCTTTCGTTCCCGCGTAGTTTCCCCCAGCCGGTTAAAGGTTCCTGTGTCTATAAAGTAGAAAATCATTTCCTGCCCTTCCGGCGGCAAGCGATGAATTTCATCTAAAAATAAAACACCTTTATCAGCAGCTTCCACCAAGCCTTCTTTTGCTGTATCAGCGCCAGTAAAAGCTCCTTTAATATGTCCGAATATATGTGAAATCAAAAGCTGCGGGTTATTATAATAATCAGCACAATTAAACGTAATAAATGGGCCACCTGTGGGGAACCGATTCATCGTTTTCCCATATTCATACATCATATGCGCAAATAATGTTTTACCTACCCCCGTCTGACCAACAATAAGTGTATGCAAGCCATCCGGCGGATATAAAATAGCCGCCTTGGCTTGCTCGACTTGTTTTTTCAGACTCCGATCCGCGCCAATCAAACGGTCAAAGGGACCTTGCCCTTTGACACCAGTCATTTTTACACACTCTTCAATTGTATTAAATTGGCAAGGCCCCTCAATCACAGTCCCACAAAGTGATTCTACCGTCTGTTTATCAAAATATAGTACGGGACGTCCAATAATTTTAATAATTTTGTCCTGCCGATGCAGTGCATTGAGTTCCATGCTGACATTATTCCTCAATATTCCCAGTTCATCGGCAATTTCTGTTGCATCTACACCAATTCGTCCCTTAAGATTTTCTAAGGTATAAACACTCGATTTCTGTTTAATATATTCATAAATCTTATCAATTCGTTTCACCAGGATCAATCCTCACATTTTTTATCTACTTTCAAGCTTCACTTTTTTGGTATCCATACTATGTTCAAAGTCTGTTTTTATACTTGTTAAATTATGAAGCGTTGCTTGAATCGGTGTAAAATCGCTTGTATTCGTTGAACATATAAAGCTTCCTTGTAAATTTCCGTCAACTGAATAAACATCTTCTTGCAGGTTCACATGAAAAGTATAATGTTCTTTTTGCAACTGTTTCACACTAACAGCGGCAAATACAATACGATCACACCCCGCAGCGGCAGCTTTTACAATTTCTTCTTCAAACGATCCGCGTTTTCCCAGACCAAAGACACATCCCGGCAGCCGATGCCGAAAAACGTCTTTCACTGACTCTTCCATATAATGTCTATCCCCTAAAACATAATCATCCAGAGTCATAGAAAGCGGTGCAATATAAGCCTTTGATTTTGATGTTTTTTGTGTTGGCTGAGCTTCCACATCAAATCCCGCTTGCTGTGCCGCTTCTTTTTTATCATAAAAATTACGTAAAGCTGCATCAAGATAAACTACCATAGCATGTTTGAATTTATCTGAATTTCGATTTTCCTGCCATATTTTTGCCTCACCAAATTGAGTGTAACCACCCGCCAGACCTTGTAAGGAACTTTTCACCGGATCACCCTTTATAACAATACGATCTAGCGAAATTGATTTTCCATAAAGGTCAGCAAAAGCTTGATTTCCAATGGCAGGCGCACCAAATGTGATGACTGCTATTTGCGCAGGATTCACTCCCATAGACTGAAGCCGTGCTGCAGCAATTGTTACCGCTGCCCCGCCCAGACTATGGCCAATTAAATAAACTTTGCGATTTGACTTTTGCTTAAGTAGTTCCGCCAAATATTCACCGAATGTATTACCGCCTTTACCTGGCGTAAAAAATATTGATTGTGTATATTGATGAAACCCTCGATGAATCATCGGATCTGAACTAACCAAATCTGTTTTTTTTGCCGCTTCCTGAAACGATTCCGGTGAATTTCCACCAAAAAAAGCTTTATTAATATTCAAATCCATCGCAATATCTTTTTTTGACTCCGTTCCAGTAACGGCAACTAAATAAACCTCTTTGCCCGCTTCAAAATCATTATTTTCAATAAAAAAAACCTTTTCCGCATCTTTCCTGGACTGTTCATTGATAACCTTCATATCCCAGCCGGCATCGCTCAATTCACTCTGAACGATTCGTCCGATACGATCATTATACGTTCCTAAAGCTACCCAGGCACTAATATATTCAACCCTTGCTGTTTGATATGCTTCTAAGTCATTCGCATATGCAGGTGCCGTATAAAATATCATGGTTAATAAAATAAGACCTGCTAATAGGCTTTTTTTCATTTTGCACCTCTTTCAATTATAGTAATACAGTTTATTCTTAATTATACAAGAGTGTATTAATATCCTGCCTAAAAACATAAGTCTTGCTAAGCCTCGCCAAAAAGTTTTAGTTTTATTTTACCAAATTCCAGCTATCAATTAATGTTCCATCTTGTTGATACACGTTCACAGTAAACGTATTGCCATTAACTTTTACTACATTGAAAGTCGGCTGTGCCGGGTCCAGATAAACAGCATCCCAATCTTTTGCCTCCATAGTATTATAAGATTTTGTCCCACTGCGTCCAGCTGTCATATAAACCGTTCCAGGAGCTTGTACCATACCAGCTTTTAATCCCAGTGTATGTTTATTCACATGATCATGACCGGAAAAAACGACATCTACACCATACTGATCAAAAATTGGTACAAAGGCTGTCGTTTTCGGATCAGGCAGTGACTCTGCCTGGCGATTGTGATATGCCGGGCGATGAATAAAAACAAATTTCCACAGCTTATCTGTTGCAGCCAGATCTTTAGCCAGCCAAGCCTGCTGTCGTTCTAATGAATCTGGTAAAAACTTACGTTCCTCACCGATTTGGCTATCTAATATAACAAAATGTGCATTTCCATAATCAAAAGAATAGACTTGTCCCTTTAATCCTTCCGGCCCATTTTGCCCGACCTTGAATTGCTGCGTAAAATAAATTGGTAAAGAAAATTTTTTTTCAGGAATCAGTGTATATGTTTCATGATTCCCTACAACCGGAACGACAGGAATTTGATTTGAATATCCTGAAATCGCAGCAAACCACGACTTCCATTGTGTATATTGTTGACCATTATCGACTAAATCACCTACATTGATAAAAAATTTAGCATCCGATGTTTGCAATACTGCCTGTCCAAATGTTTTGCTCCATTCATTATAATCACTGCTTTGTGAATCACCAAATAATAAAAAAGTAAAAACATTCGTCATAGCAGTTTCTGTTTGAAAACTGCCTTCTTTATTCCAATTATCGCCATCACCTATATGATAAACATATTTATGACCCGGAATGAGATTGTCCAGCGTTACACTATGAATATAATGCAAGCCCTCATCTGTATAAAAAGGCTCCACTGTCCCCCGCACTTTATGCAGCATACTGGTTGTCTCTAAAACATCTTTATATTCTAAAAATTGCTTGTCATCCACAGTTTCTGTCTGCCATGTAATCGTCTGTGTAGTCATCGGATCCTGACTCCACGTTAAATGCAAAGCTTCCACCGCCTCAGACTCTGCTCCCTCGGCTAAATTACAGGAAAAAAGTAAAACCAAACTCAAAATCAACCACCAGGAAATATTGATTTTTCTCATTTGATTACATTTTGCAAAGAACCGAAACATCATATACCTTTGCAACTCCCTTACATTCAAAATTTTTGATATGTTTATTTCCTTCATTATACACTATCTGAATCGTTCAACTTATATATGCACACAAAAAAAGAACTGCACTCCATTTTGGAATTTACAGTTCTCTCTGTCAACCCTATATAAGTTTAATGTGCTGTAATAATTCTTCCCAAACGAGTCCCTGAGAAGAAATTCCACATCCATTTCAAAACAACCGTAACATTCGCATGAGTTCCTGCTAAACGCATTAAATGAACGACCATCCAAGCAGCCCAGGCAATAAACCCCTTGCTCTTCATAATTCCTTTAAACATTACAGCATCGCCAGCACCAATTGTCGCCATACTGCCGACATCATGATATTCAAAATACTCGAGATCTTTCCCTTCAATCGAGTTCAAAATATTGTTAACACAAACAACAGCCTGCTGTGTTGCTACTGGTGCAATCGTTGCCAATGGTCTTTCTCCCTGCATGAAATGAGCATTATCACCAATTGCATAAACTTCAGGATGATTTGGCACCTGTAATGTTTTTTCCACAATTACACGGCCAGCACGATCCATTGCAGCACCTAATTTAGCCATAACCGGAACAGCTTTCACGCCCGCCGCCCAAATAACAGTTTCCGTCGGTACGACCTCACCATCTTTAAAGGTGATTTTTTCACCATCATAATCCATGACCTGCGTATTTAAACGAACATCTACTTTTTTACTGCGCAGTACATTTACTGTTTCATCACGCAAATCTTCTGGCATCATTGGGAGAACCCGATCCGTTGCTTCAATTAATTTAATATCGACATCTGAAAAATCAAGTTTATGATATTCCTGCTTGAGCACAGAATAAATGAGTTCTGAAAGGGCACCCGATTCTTCAACACCTGTCGGACCGCCACCTACACAAACAAAAGTCAACAATGCCTTGCGTTTTGCCGCATCGGTTTCTTTATCGGCTCTTTCAAATAATTGTAAAATATGATTTCGAATTACAACCGATTCATCTAAGGTTTTCATTGCAAAAGAATTTTTTTCTACGGACTCCATGCCAAAATAATTCGTTGTTGCGCCTGCAGCCACCACCAAATAATCATAGCTTACCGACCCTTGATCGGTAATAACCTTTTTCTGTTCAAGGTCAAAATTCGTAACTTCCCCCAAGAAAAAATCAACATTTTTATTCTTACGAAAAAAAGCTCGAACCGGGTAAGCGATTTCTGCTTCGGCTAATACCGCTGTAGATACTTGATATAAAAGTGGCTGAAATAAATGATAATTATTGCGGTCAATTAAAGTAACATCCACATTCTTATTCGTAAAAGATTTAGCTACCTTAACACCACCAAATCCTGCTCCAATAACAACTACATGAGGTCTTTTTTCACTCTTTACATTTTTCATCTTAACTCTCCCTCTCCCCTGGATGTACCTTATAATACATCAACACAACATTCCATAATATGTGAACTAATTCACGTTTCTATCTAAACTTAGAACAATCAAATTGCCTCTAAGTATAACTTTCACCTCTAATATTATATAAGTCTTGAATTTAACTAAATTTTCGATAAATTAAAAAAACTATTCATTATAAATATATACTATCATTTTCCCCTTATTTCTTTTTTCAAGACTGTTTAAGTGATTCATTTCACATATATTAAGTTACTACTTTCACGTTCATTTGTCAAGTGAATTTTTTATCAATCTAAAAAAAAAACTACATATTGTTACAATATATAGTCCGTTAACTTGCAAAGGAAAATATAAGTCAATCACCATCTCGTGTAGACGCACTTACATTCTTTTAAGCAGGTCTGTTGTTTTTTATTTGCCATCCGTATAACGATTCAATTACACTTAGCAATACCTAAAAACACTATAGTGAAAACTTTTTCCCATTCTAACCAGCCAGTTTTCTTTGCACCAAACGAAGCCTAAAGCCTAATAATACAGCTCCCACTGCAATTCCAATTATAAGTCCCATCCAATAGCCGTATGGACCATATGAAAAATAATTTGCTAAAATATAACCAGCAGGCAGGCCAATAACCCAATATGATAAAACCGCTAAGAAAAACGTGATTTTTACATCTTTATAACCACGCAGCGTTCCTTGTATCGGTGCGCTCACTCCATCTGAAACTTGCAAAAAAATAGCATAAACTATAAAACTTTGTACGAGCTGATTCACAACTTCATCATTTGTATAAAGCATTGCAATCGCTCCCTTAAACTGAATTAAAACAATTGCCAGCGTGGATGCCACAAGCATCGACAATCCCACCCCCATATAACTGTATTTTTTGGCATCCTTAAGGCGCTTCGCCCCGATTTCAAAACCAACCAGAATGGTCAATGTCATACTGATGCTAAGCGGAATCATATATACCATCGTTGTAAAATTCAGTGCCGCCTGATGCGCTGCAATAACACCTGTACCATAAACCGTCATAAAAATTCCGACTGCACCAAAAATACTCTGTTCGCAAAACATCGCACTGCCAATCGGCAGGCCAATACATAATTGTCTCTTCCACTGGTTCAACGATGGTTTACAAAATCGAGAAAATATATGATATTCTTTAAATGGACTGAGTCTACGCACCACTAAAACATTAAGTCCAAGAACTACATAAAATGTAATTGACGTTCCAACCCCTGCACCAATTCCACCAAGCTCCGGAAAGCCAAATTTGCCAAACATAAATAAATAATTCATAAAAATATTACATGGTACTGCACAAATTGTTATGAGCATCGTAAAACGTGTATACCCAAAAGCATCCATGAAGTTACGAAAAACACCCGCAGCAAAAATAGGACAAACACCAAACGCCATCGCCGTCAAATACATTTTCGCTATATAATCAACCCTTGGTTCCAAATTCAAAAGTTCAAAAACAGGCTGTATAAAAGCAGCTGCCAGCAAAATCAAAACAATCCCAATAATTACGGATAAATACAGTCCCTGAATAATGACAAATGGAATTTCTTCTTTCTTTCTTGCACCATACAACTGAGAAATAATGGGGGTTAATCCCGAAATCACTCCCAGGATACTGCCAAATACAGGCATAAACAAATTTGCCCCCACTGCTACCCCTGCTAAATCCTGTTCGCTCACGTGTCCTGCCATAACCGTATCAAAAAAGCCAGTGGATATTAATGATATTTGTGTGATGAAAATTGGCAGCAGCACAATAAAAAATTGCTTTATTTTTTCCAACGAAGAATGTGTCTGTTTCATAAAATCTATAAATTTCCTTTCTTTAACAACATTATATACCAATAGCTTAAAATATAATTTGTTCAAACCCGAATAAAGAAAGAGACTGCTTTTATACAGTCCCTTGTTTAGAATAATTTCTATATTTCTTTATTTAAACAACACTTTTTATATTTCTTTCCACTGCCGCAGGGACAAAGATCATTTCTCCCTACGACTGAGCTGCGCGGCACAAATTTCACTACATTATTCGGCAGTTGCTTGGCAACAACAGGTGCTGCGGTTTTTTTTTCTACGGCAAGTTCACTCGAAACATGTCCTTTCAACAGCCACTGACGAGATGAACTATTGAAATCCAGTAAAAGCTTTAATAGAACCTCTGCCATCTTTTTATCTTCCATCGTTATAACGGACTCAATATACTCAATCATCTCACCGATTTTTCCACCATTTTGCAAAATAATATAAATTTCGCCAACAACATCGGCGGCTTCTAAAACTGGTAAGGAATGTACCGTCATAAAAAACTGTGCTAAAGCTTTGTATTGATCCGTAGCTTCAATATAATTCATTTCACCGGCTTCATAAACCTGTGTGTAAGACAACTCCACAAAATCAATATCCTTGCGCATAATCTGCTCACTTGCCAACTTTTCAGGATCCATAACTGTATAATAATGCATTCCTGCTTCAACGTTAATGACATTTCCCTGCCAGCAGCCTGCATTGATCATTACCCCCATAAAATCGACAAATTCGAGGTGATCTTCTTTATCCATAAGAGCCATAACTTTATCATAAAGCTGCTCATACGTTAAATAACCATAATAAAATAAATAACCTGTTGCTAATCGTGAAACTTCATCATTAAGCGAAACTGCTTTCTTATATTCTGCATTATCTAATTTTGTATAAACAGACAATAATTCATCCGGCAGATACCATGCTTGTTTACCCTCACGTTCGCCATTGAAGATGATTCCTAAACAGCGCATATAATCCATACGAATATCATTTTCATCAATATTCGTAGCAAGTCCATAATTTTTACTCAAATTCGTCAAAATATTATATTGTTCGATTCCAATCGTAACAAACCACTTATGCGAAAACTCTTCAATCACAGGAGCCAAAGCTTTGGTAAGTTCATCTTTTTTTAAAGAACTGATACCCTGCACACATAAATTATAACGAATATCATCGAGTTCAGCCTTCGTCATCGTTGCCAAAGCATCAACCAGCCTGCGGTTTTGGGGAATCTGGTGACGCAAAATTGCTTTACGACGCTTTTCCAGCTGCCCTTTCCATTCATGATTCATTTGTTGATTGAGTTGATCTCTTTCATTCATTTTACCATCATTCATCTTCTGCATACCTCACAATTTTACAAAACAAAGCCTTATTTGTGCATATTGCGACAAATAAGGCTCTTACTCATCAAAGTATATCTTTTCTTATTTTAATACGAAGTGTCCTCAATCGTCAAGGTCTTCATCCTATACTTTTTAATTATGATTCATTGAAAATAACGACGAATTCCATTATAAATTCCCTGTGCCGCTTTTTTGGTACCATCTGTAGAAGTTAGCAGCTGGCCTTCCCCCGGGTTTGATACAAAAGCAACCTCTGCCAGAGCCGCAGGCATAGTTGTATGTTTGACGACATAAAAATTGCAAGTTTTCGTTCCACGATCCTCCGTACCAAGCTGTTCAATAATTCCGGATCTGACAAGATTCGCCAAGCGCTGACTCGCTGGCGTGCCTTTTGCGTAATAATACGTTGATGTTCCTTTTGCATCACTACTAGAAAAAGAATCCATATGTATACTCAAAAACAGATCCGCCCTGGCCCGATTCGCTACATCGACTCGTGCCTGCAATTCTTCCACCGCCTCTGCCGATGGACGAGCTACATCAACATCACTCGTCCGTGTCATAATAACTTTGGCTCCAGCATCCGTGAGTAGCCCCTGCAACTGTTTCGAAATGGCTAAAGTTATATCTTTCTCCATAATACCTTTGGTACCAACCGCCCCTGAATCACTGCCCCCATGTCCAGGATCAATAACAATCGTCTTGCCTCTTATTCCCGGCATTGCATTAGGTATAGCTACCGTTGGAACTACCAGTGTTGATGGAGATTCTTCGACCACTGCGGGTAAATTTTTCTGTTCATCACCAAAATCAAACACAATTCGATAAATAGATGTATTTGCATTTGCTGGTAGAGAAAAAATCTCATAGCCATTTTGGCTAACATTTGTCTCAATAACAACTCGCACTGTATCTGCATCAAACTGTCGCACCCGAACCTTACCCACACAGGAACTATCAACCAGTGTTTCTTTGATAATATCGGGACTAAGCCAGGCTCCTTTGATATCAATCGCCACCCGATTTGGATTCGAAAGAACAAATGTTTTATAAGAAACCGGCTTTGATGCGTCTAAGACAATGCGAACTTTTTCATCCGCCGTACTGATACGAATTTGTTCAATTTTCGACATCGTATTCACTCGATCACCAAAACTCGCCGCCTGACCGATCACCGGGAATACAATGAAAATCAACAAACTAAAAAAAACAAATATATTTCTTTGCATAATATCCTCCATGCATTTCAGGTATCGCATCATATTTCTTTATATTATTATCACCGCTGCAGAAAAAAAATGCAAGTCCCAAGCAACTAATGAGCGAAAATTGATCTAAAAAGAATGCCGTCATAGAGCAATGACTCCACAACGGCATTCTTTTATATCTCTAATTTACTGGTGACGTCCCCAAAACTCTTCCATCTCTTGACGCGTTGGATAAGAAATTTGAGTACCACGTTTCATAACACTAAGTGCCGAAAAAGCACTCGCTTTTCGGATAGATTCCATTACATCTTTGGTCTTTACATAATGGTCAGCAAAACAGCCAATAAAAGCATCCCCAGCTCCAGTTGTATCGACTGCATTCACTGTGTAGGCAGGTATACACTCTGTCTGCTCTTTCGTCATCCACATAGCCCCACGCTGTCCCATCGTAACAATTACGTTTTTCAATCCCTGCTCTAACAAAACATTGGCTGCTTGTTGAATTTCTGCTTCTGTTTTGACCGGCATTCCTGTAAGAATAGCCAATTCCGTTTCATTTGGTACAAAAAAATCACATTTGCAAGCCATGGCAATATTGAGATCTTTTGTCGCTGGTGCCGGATTTAAAAGAACCGGAATCTGATAGGTATTCGCGAATTGAATCGCATAATATACTGTTTCCAAATTGATTTCTAACTGTAAAACAAATAAAGAACACTCTTTCAATGAATCTGCTGCCTTATCTATATCTGCTGGCAGCAAACATTTATTAGCACCTTTTATAATAAGAATACTATTTTGTGAAGATTTATCAACAAAAATTGGTGCTACTCCACTAGACATATGTGAAACTTTTTCCACAAACGTCGTATCCACTTTATATTTTTTAAAATTTTGAATTGTATTGTCACCAAACATATCAGCACCGACTTTCGTCAGCATAAGAACATCCGCACCAAGAGTAGCTGCTGCGACCGCTTGATTTGCCCCTTTGCCGCCACAACCGATTGAAAAATCCGGAGCTTCCAAGGTCTCTCCTGGTGCTGGCATTTTGTCAATATATGAAATCAAATCAACCATATTGGAACCAATTACTGCTATTTTCATAAAAATACATCTCCTATTTTTTGCCAGTTATCACTGAAAATACACGCTGTTCACCCGGTTCGAGTAAAATAAGTGACTTTGCTTTTTGTGCCGCACTAAAGCCTTCGGGACGACAAGTCCCAGGCAGAACAAATGCTGCGACCTGCTGATCGCCATTATATAAAATCCATCGCGTTGCATACTTAAATTCTTGCGTTGAAAACTTCGTAAAAAAAGCATAACCTTCAGGTGAGGCAATTTCAAACTCTGCAAAATCTCCATACTGCTCGATTTTATCAGCCATAAATACAATTTCAGGATCATACATATACGGCTGATCAAGTTTGCTTAACGTCTTGCCTGCTAGCTGCATTTTTTTAATTTCTTCATTATATTCCAGCCACAATTTTGTAGGTTTGACATGAGCCGGGATGCTTTCCCGCAGTTTAAAAGCCATATCAGGCAAATTTGATGAAATTATACCATCTGCTACATAAGCATAATTCATATGACACATATATTGAAGCGGCATAGGAGCAGAAGCTAAATTTTTGACTTTCATCCCGATCTGAATATTTGCCATCTTACTTGCTAAACGAACGGATGGGCTGGCAATATAATGATGACCAAAACCCTGTGCATACTCAACATCTCCACCAATGACAATTGCATCATCTTCAATCTCAAGCCAGGCATGATCCATCGTTTCGCAAGGCATTTCGCCATGCAACGGATGCGTATCTTCAGGTGCTGGGCAGCCATTTGCCAATAAGCCCGAATGAAAAGCAAAACAGCCATACGTATCAACGATACATTGTACTGGTTTAGGCTGACGAAACATATTTTTCATTTTCAAATTGACCGCATCAAATTCCAAATCCCATATCATCTGCCCCATAAAAGGAAGCACGGTTACCTTGCCACGCGAATTTTGGATTTCAAGCCCCTCAATATTTGATTCATACTTAAAAAGAGTTACCGTAAATTCATTATTTTTCAAAATAACAAATGGTTTTTCTGAAAAAAAGCTGCGTTCCAAATTTATTTTATAGTTCATAATAAATCCTCCTTAAATTTGACTCTTATCTTGCTTTTTCAATTTTCACTTCATCATAGAAATATTTACCAACTGCTAAGAAACAGAAAAAATTAACCATAAAGGAAAGCTGCATAGATCCTGTCAAATCAGAAACAAGCCCTTGAATTGCTGGAATACATGCACCACCAATAATTGACATTACAATCATTGCTCCGGCAGTTTCCGTATATTGTTCATCCACTGATTCCAATGTTTTTGCATAAATAGTTGCCCAGCAAGGACCAAACAAAATACTGACAGCAACCGCTAGATACACAGCACTGATATCAGGAACAAACGAAATATAAAGTAATAGCAGACTACCAATTACGGAGTAAAAGAATAATACTTTGTTTGGTGAAAACTTTGCCATTAAGAAATTTGCCACAAATTTCCCAACAAAGAAACAAATAAAGCTATAAATCATAAAGTTTGCTGCCAAACGTTCATTGATATTCGGATCAATCGTAAGCGCAAGCCGAATCGTAAACGACCAAACCGCTACTTGCATCCCAACATATAAAAACTGCGTAAGAATGCCTTTTTTAAAATGCAGATTTCCTGCCAAATAAGACAAGGTTTCACTAAACCCTGGAGTCTTGATAGCAGACTCTTCTGAATTTTCTTGCGCTGCAACTTTACATTTTGGAAACTTTGTAATCGCAAATAAGATAAACACCGCTGCTAATACATAAATGATCATATGATACGGTTCTAATGTATGCTGCAGCATCTCAAGCTTAAATGCTTTAGCCTCTTCGATTGTCATTTGGGCTAACTGCGAAGCTAAGCTTCCACCATCTTGAAAGACTAAATATTTACCTAAAAGAATACCTGACATAGCGCCAATCGGATAAAATGTCTGGCTGATATTCAACCGCAGCGTCGCATGTTTACGAGGACCAAGCATCGTACTATAGGTATTTGCTGCGGTTTCTAAAAAGCCTAACCCAATGGCAATAGAAAAGATTGCAAGCAAAAACATATTATAAGTTGCCATATGAGATGCCGGGAAAAATAGAGAACAACCCACTATGTAGAATAAGAGGCCCGCTAAAATAGCTGTTTTGTAAGTTGTTTTGCGGATAACCATAGATGCTGGAATAGAAATTAAAAAATAACCGCCGTAAAAGGCACTTTGCACCAAGGCACTGGCAAAATCACTTAACGTAAATACACTTTTAAATTGTGTAATTAAAATGTCATTTAAGCTGGCAGCTGCTCCCCATAAAGGAAAAAGACACGATAATAAAATAAATTGCATAATTGGCGTTCGGCTCAAATAGCCATCAGAATATTGTTCGATAACTCCCATAGCAGACTTTGTCTCTTCACGCACAAGTTCACCAGGCAAATCCGCTTTCTCTATTTTTTCCATAATACTACCTCCTATATTTTTGATTATTTTTAATATTTAATTTATTTTTTATAGTACATACATAAAGATGACGTATGTACTATAATTTTTATTATCCCTTTACAATTTCAATGCCATGACTTGTGCCAATTCGAGTTGCTCCAGCATGAACCATCGCAGCTGCATCTTTTTCTGAACCAATACCGCCAGAAGCCTTGACGCCAAAGCGACTGCCAACTGTTTGGCGCATTAAAGCAACATCATGTACTGTCGCACCACCAGTAGAAAAACCAGTCGAAGTCTTAACAAAATCAGCCCCTGCTTTAACAGCAAGTTTACAAACTCTTACTTTTTCCTCATCCGTAAGCAAACAAGTTTCAATGATAACTTTTGTCAATGCTTTTCCTTTCGCAGCATTCACAACACCACGAATATCATTTTCTACCGCAGCATCTTCGCCACTTTTTAACAAACCAACTGGAATAACCATGTCTACTTCCGTTGCCCCATTTTCGATTGCATTTTTGGTTTCAAATATTTTCACGGCTGTTGGAGTAGCACCTTGAGGAAATCCAATAACTGTACAAACGGCAACTTCTGTACCTGACAATTGTTCAGCTGCATATTTTACCCACAAAGGGCTAACACAAACAGAAGCAAATTTATACTGCTTGGCTTCTTGGCATAATTTCGTCAACTCTGCTTTCTGTGCATCTGTTTTCAATAAAGTATGATCAATAATACTGGCATAATCCATAATTTTTTCCTCCATATGTTTTAATTAAATTGTCTAATTATTCTTAGAATCTGACATGTCATTTCATGTTTTAAGAATAGCACCTCTGTGAACATTTGTAAATAGTATTTTGAGAAAATGTTCATAGAGTGTTAATTTTTTAATATTTAATTTTCAAGCAGAAAAACAGGCTGTCTATTTAAAATAAACAACCTGTTTTAGAAAATCAAATCAAAGCAATGCACGACCTGTATATTGATCCGTAATCAATACATTCGCATACTTACCAGCTAATGCTGCCTTAATTCCTTCAATTTTTCGTTCTCCACCAGCAACCAAGATACTTCTTTCTTTTTTTCTCAGTTCTTCTAATTTTATACCAACGGTACGGTCATCCAATTCTTGATTGCAAATTGTTCCTTTTGCATCAAAAAAACGTGAACAAATGTCACCGATTCCCGTTCGCTGAATTTTTATTTTATCTGCCGGACTTATATAACCTAAGCGAAACAATAACGCATCATCTTTTACTGAACCAACTGTAAACATAGCAATATTAGCCTGTTTGCCTAATTCCATAATTCGATTCATATGGCGATCCTGATCTACCATTTCCTTGATTTCTTTCGATTCAAAAATAACTGGAAGCGGCAGATACCTGGCAATTGTTGAAAAGGCATTCGCAAAGCGTTCTACGATTTCATCGGCATAGGTATTGCTTTTAGAATGTGTCACCCCTCCCTTAAGCTGAACAATCTGTGCACCCTTCAATGGTTTTGTTTTTAGCTGGCAGGCAACTTTGTACATTGTCGTCCCCCAGCTAATTCCAATGATATCACCATCTTTCGTTATATCATTTAGATACTCAGCACCTTTTACTCCCAACTGCTTCTTTATTTCTTCCGATGCATTCAATGGCGAATAAGCGATCCGTACTTCTTGCAGACCATATTTTTCTATTAGGTGTTCTTCCAGATCGCTCATATCATCAATCGGATCCGCAATTTGGATCTTCACATACCCTTGTTCTTTTGCATACTGCAAAAGTCTGGAGACTGTAGGACGTGAAATACCTAACTGTGTAGCAATCTGCTGCTGGCTATAATCAGATTTATAATATAAGCGTGCTACATCAATACACAACCGCTGCTTATCTTGCTCCATAAATACGTTTTCCTCCTAAATACAACCTATCAATTCTATATATATATAAACATTCGCCATAAAAATCGAATCTTCCTGCACATTTGTTCATGATAAAAATAGCATCGAATCATAATCATGTTTATTTATTGTACTATCGTAAGTTGCATTAAATATTCTATATGTCAATCGTCAGAAATGTGGTATAGGGAAAAGAAAAAGTCCCCGATGGGACTTTTTTATAACATGTTTTGTAAAAATGACTTGGTACGCAGTTCTTGCGGATTAGCAAAAAGCGACTGCGGATTACCTTGTTCGACAATCTCACCGTCTGCCATAAATATGACTTTGTTGGCAACTTCTCTGGCAAAAGCCATTTCATGAGTTACAACAATCATCGTCATATGCTCTTCGGCTAATTGGCGCATAGTTTTTAATACTTCACCTGTCAGCTCTGGATCAAGGGCTGATGTAGGTTCATCAAAAAGCATGATATCCGGCTTCATAGTCAGTGCTCTTGCAATCGCTACACGCTGTTTTTGTCCACCTGACAGTCGTGAAGGATACACATCTCTTTTATCCAAAAGGCCTACTTTCGCCAAAAGCTGTTCCGCTACCGGAATAATATCTCCCGACTTCATATTTTTAACCAGAATTGGAGCTTCAATCAAATTTTCCAACACTGTCATATGCGGAAATAAATTGAACTGCTGAAAAACCATTCCCATTTTCCCTAAGATCATTTTAGCCGTTACTGCATCCGTATAGGTAGTAATACTATTTTTTTCTTGAACTAAAAACTCACCTTCGACTTCAATCGTGCCCTTTTCAATCGTTTCCAGACGATTTAAACACCGCAGCAACGTCGATTTTCCAGATCCGCTTGGTCCAATAATAGCCAAAACTTCGCCCCGTTTAACTTCAAGATCAATCCCTTTCAATACTTCCAGCTGATTGAATTTTTTATAAATCTGATTCATACGAATCATTACATCATCACTCATCGTAAATCTCTCCTACTCATCATATTTGGCATAACGCGCTTCTAATGTATTAAACAGCCACGTTAAAACAAATGTCATCGCTAAATAAAATACCCCGGCAATAACAAATGGTGTCATATCGAATTCACGCTGCACAATCGTCCGAGCTACACGCAAAAGATCATTCATTGCCAAAATATAGATAAGAGAAGTATCTTTGACCAAGTTAATGGTTTCATTGCTGATTGGCGGTAAAACTCGTTTTAACATCTGCGGAATAATAATGCGTCGCATGGTTTGTATATACGTCATTCCCAAAGTTTTTGCCGCTTCATATTGACCGCGTTCAATGGATTGAATACCCGAGCGAAAAATCTCGGCAAAATACGCAGCATAATTTAATGTAAAAGCCAATAAAGCGGCTGCTAAATCAGGCAGCAAAATCCCCACCATTGGCAAAGCAAAATAAACAAATAAAAGCTGTAACATAAGCGGTGTACCACGCATCAGCCAAATATAAACCTCCATCGCAAATCTCAAAGGACGAATCCCAGATATGCGTGCCAAGGCTACCAAAAGCCCCAATGGCAGTGATAGTGCCAGCGTAATAAAAAAGATCTGTAACGTTATACCGCTGCCATCTAGCATAGGCATAACCATTCCTATAATTTTCTCCATAAATCCCTCTCCTAAACCTGCTCTTACTAAAAATACACGAAACTGATTATATTAGTGTAGCAAGTACACCTGTATTCTGCAATACATTTATAAAAACTCAATATTATATACATTCTATTTGTGATCACAACAAAGGATAAGACCGATTTTTCACCCTCAGCCTTATCCTTCATAGAAACATACGTTTATTTTATAATATTTTTGCCAAACCATTTTTCCGATATTTTTCCGCTTGTTCCATCAGTTTTCATGTCATCCATTACTTTTTGTACTTCATCGCGAAGTGCCTGATCGTCTTTACGGAAACCAATGCCAAATGAACTAACCGGTCCAACGGGTGCTTCTAAAGCAATAAACTTATCCGGGTGTTTACTCATATAATAACGGCCGGTAATTTCATCAGCAATAATCGCTTCCAGACGACCATTTTCCAAATCCATGAAAGCTGAAATATAATCGGAATATTTTTTCACTTCTTTCATACTGGATTTAAAAGTATCATTACCATCGATATATTCTTCGGCAGAACTGCCGCTTTGTGTACCAACAACTTTACCCTTTAAATCAGCATCGCCCTTAATAACCGACCCCACTGGAATGAAAATAAGCTGTTTGTTATCCATATATGGATCACTGAATAAAATGTTTTCTTTACGCTTATCAGTAATATCCAAACCATTCCATAAAACATCAATACGTCCGCTTTTAAGTTCGGCTTCTTTACTCGACCAGTCAATTGCCTTAAATTCCACTTCACGACCCAAGCGTTTTGATGCTTCTTTTGCTAAATCAATATCAAAACCAACAATTTCATTCTTATCATCTTTAAAACCCATTGGTGGATAATTATCATCCAGCCCAACAATAATCTTTTTCGCAGCACCATCTTTTTTTGCCGTATCACTGCCACAACCGGCAAAAACTACACTAAACATCAAAACCAGCAAAACAGCTGCTATGATTCTCTTCATCATAAAAAGCCTCCATCCGTCATTGTATTTCTTGAAAATATTATAAATATGATTATACTTTAGTTCGTTAAAATAGGAAACCTTTAAAATAGTGCATTTATAAATTATAAATTGATATTTAGCTTTATTTTCTCGTCAGATCACTGTTTTTCGCTTAAATGCAGACTTTTTCATAAAATGAACTTACTATGAAGAAAAACCAATTCTATTTGACTGAAAAACCAGCTACTGGTATATTTAAAGAAAGAGGTGTTTTGATGAAAAAAATTTTTATAATAACGCTATTTAGTCTTCTTCTTTTAACTAGCCCTTGTTATGCAACAATCATTAAAGGATATGACACCTTCCACGAGGGAATATCTATTGCAAGCGCTGTTAATATTGAAAATGAAAGCATCTTAAAAAAACTGTATTTTCAAAAAACAATTCAATTTGATTCTACTCTTTATGCGATATTAGCCTATAATGCAAATTTCAAAACCATTTTAACGCCAGACACAAAATTAACTTTAACCTTCAATAATACCGACGTAATCGAACTAACAACAACCGTTGTTTCCAAAAGATTGAATAACTATCCATTTGACCATTCGACGGTCAGACTCACCGAAATCCTAATTCCTCAGGAATTAGTTCCAACCATTGAAGATGCCTCCTCCATTTGTCTCAATTTTTATTTAAACGACCAAACGATTGCTGTCTATAACCTGCCTGCTTCTGCTTTAGCTGAATGGAAAAAAGTAATCCTTTTAAACAATTAAATATACCAATTCATCATTCCTTCTATGCCACAAGTCCTTTTTTCCTAGGCATATTGTTTCATATTACGTAACTTAAAACAATTTGGTAGGAAAATCTTTTCACTGTGGAGAACATAAGATATATTGACAAAATCTCGCTGCGTGAAATTTTGCATTTTTAATTTTCTTATAAAAAATTCTAGTACTTTAGAGGAGGGTCACGATGAAGAAACTCAATATTAGCAAATTACAGCCGGGAATGGTTTTGGCTCGGACAATTATCAATAGTCAACTAATTGTTGTACTCGCAGAAAATACGATGCTAACCAAAGCACATATTACCCGCTTAACATTTTTGGGTATTGATTCAGTCTTTGTTAAGGATGAATATGAACTTGATTCAACCTATCAGCATGTCGCATCTATTCTAAATCGCAGCAATGCGTTTGTGTCTGAATATGAAGAAGTCTTGCATGTCGCAAGTGAAATTTTTAATGCAGCCGCCAAAACAAAAGACATCCCCGTCGAAAAAGTTGAAAAAATGGTTAAAACATCTGTTGTTCCGCTTGTTAAAGAAAGCGGCGTCATAGATTATCTTTACAAATTAAAACATATGGATAATGAAGCCTATAACCATTCGTTACGTGTTTCAGTCTTATCAGGTGTATTAGGCAAATGGATGAATTTTTCTAAAAATAAAATTGAAGATCTTGTGCTCGCTGGGTTCTTACATGACATCGGAAAAACACAAATGGAACAACGCGTACTCGATAAGCAAATTGAAAACTTAACCGAAGAAGAATTCGATATTTATATTCAACATACTTTAAATGGCTATCATTTGCTCTCAAAAAAAGCCGAACTGTCCGAAGGAGTAAAATCGGCCGCCTTGCAGCATCATGAACGGATGGACGGATCTGGTTTTCCATTTAATGTAGCAGCAAATGATATCCATGAGTACGCCAAAATTGTTGCTGTGGCTGATTTATATGATACAATCACGACAGAACGTGAAGGATTCCTGAAGCAAACACCATTTTCTGCTATCGAAAAAATAACCAATGAAATGTTTTCCACACTAGATCCCCAAATCTGTATTCCTTTTCTAAATAATATACAACAAGTATTCATTGGTTCTCAGGTTTTATTGTCAGATCAGCGTAAAGGTAAAATCATTCAATATCCAAAAGATTTTGCCGCCTTACCGCTCATTGAAATGGAAGACGGTGAAATCCTCAATATGAATCTTCATCCTAAAATTAAGGTAATTGAATATAATCCTGAATAAAAGCATATTTAAACAAACATAGCAATTATATAGACTATTCGTCTCAAATTAGTTGTTTTCTAATGCAATTCAAAGAAAGATGGTTTATAATGGTGAGTAATCAAAAAATAGGAGGATTCTTCATGAAAAAAAGTATTTTAACACTCACCGCTCTACTCGCTTTAAGTGCAGGTACGACTGTATTTGCTGCTCCAATCAATAATCTGAGTCCAACTGGCACAGCTATTGGAATCGGTACAAATGAATCTTACATTGAACATAAGGTTTCTGATAATTTTACACTTGGGTATCAATACGTCGATCGTGATGAATATGGTGGTATGAACGACATTTATGGTCAGGTCAATGTGGTTGATCATGTTCGTGTTATTGTTGGGGATCGCAGCAAATTGCCGGGCGATAAGAGTAATTTTTATGGTGGTTTAGCTGTTAATACACCAAATGTAATGGGTGCTGAAGGTTATGTCTCGTATGTAGCTGGTTCTGATTTCAATGAAACTCAAGTTGGTGTCAATGTTGCTTTAGTTGCAAATGTTGATCTTAACATCAATTACCACTCTTTTAATCCAGACCATGCCCATAATGAAAACGGTATTGGTGTTGGCGCTACCATGAAATTTTAATAACTACATAACAAAAGAAGCCGACCTGTGAAGGTCGGCTTCTTTTTGTATCTATTATAAGTTTTTGCATTAAATATTCTATATGGCAATCGTCAGGAATGGGGTATAGGGTGAGGATTAGAAAGTCCAACGATGACCCTACAACAGACTGACAGGCAGATTATCGGCCTGTAAACCATTCTTATTCATAACGAAGTGCATCAATTGGATCTAAAAGAGCTGCTTTTCTGGCCGGATAAATGCCGAAAAACAAACCAATTCCAACCGAAAAACCAAACGATAACAAAATTGGAGCAACTGTAATTACCGTTGTAAAGCCGCCAAATTTAGAGATTGCCATCGCCGCCAGGCAGCCAAAAACAATGCCAATGATTCCGCCAATTACTCCGATAACTACCGATTCAATCAAAAACTGCATCATAATATTTTGAAATGTAGCCCCTAAAGCTTTACGTATACCGATTTCTCTCGTTCTTTCAGTAACCGACACCATCATGATATTCATAATGCCAATTCCGCCCACAAGCAGTGAAATAGCAGCAACACTTCCCAGAAGCAGTGTAATCATCGTAGTAGTCTGCGTCATAGTTTCCATAAGACTGGTTAAGTTTCGCACAGTAAAGTCATCGTCTTTATCACTAAGAATACGATGCCGTTGTCGCAGCAGTGTTTCAATTTCACTTTGTACCTGATCCATTTTCTCCGGATCAGATACCTGAATATTAATTGACTTCACATACGTAATTCCCATAAGACGCTCCTGCCCCGTAGTAAGTGGAACAATCACAATATCATCTTGATCCTGTCCCATGGAAGACTGCCCCTTGCTTTCGAGAACACCAATAATTTTATAAGGTGTATTGTTAATGCGGACATTTTGCCCAACAGGATTCATATCGCTGAATAAATTTGAAGCAACTGTTTTTCCAATCACGGCAACTCGATTTCTGGAAGTTAAATCCGCATTTGTAATAAAGGACCCCGATCCAACTGTCAGGGAACGAATCAGCAAAAACTCCGGTGTAACACCCTGTACAGTCGTGTTCCAATTCTGATTGCCATTTACCACCTGATAAGAACTGCTTACCGTTGGCGATACATAATCTATATTTTTAATTTTATTTTTAATCGCATCTGAATCATCTAATTTAAGTTTTACATTTGATCCGGCAGCACCTCGAACCCCACCCGAAGAAGAAGATCCTGGTGAGACAATCAACATATTGCTGCCCAAACTGGCAATGGAAGTCTGAACTTGCTGCCGGACTCCCATGCCAATCGATACCATAGCAATGACTGCACCAACGCCAATAATAATTCCCAGCATGGTCAATATAGACCGTAATTTATTCGCCAAAAGAGCCGTAATTGCTATGCGGATACTTTCACTAAACAACATCCATAACAACCCCCTTACCCTCATCGCGTGTAATTTTACCATCACGCACTAATAGCTGACGACTTGCATAGGTTGCTATTTCTGGTTCATGTGTAACTAAAATAATCGTTTTCCCCTCTGCATGAAGCTTGCGAAATATCTCCATGATTTCCGTACTGGATTTCGTATCCAAATTCCCTGTTGGTTCATCTGCCATAATAATCCGCGGATCATTTACCAACGCCCGAGCAATTGCTACCCGCTGTCGCTGCCCCCCCGAAAGCTCATTTGGTTGATGATCGCGCCGCGATCCAAGACCAACCGCATCTAAAAAATAAGCTGCCTTCTCCATACGTTCTTTTTTGGGAACGCCTGCATAAACGAGTGGTAACGCAACATTTTCCCAAGCACTAATTCTCGATAAAAGATTGAAATTTTGAAATACAAATCCGATTTTTTTATTACGCGTCACAGCCAGTTCATCATCACCAAGTTTAGCAACTTCTTCCCCGTCGAGTTCATATGAACCAACCGTTGGACGATCAAGACAGCCTAATATATTCATCAGCGTTGATTTACCAGAACCAGACGGTCCCATTAAAGCGGAAAATTCACCTTTTTTTATATGCAGATCAATGCCATCGAGTGCAGCTACAGTCTGATCGCCAATTTGATAAATCTTTTTGATGCCAGAAAGACGAATTGTCATAATTTATTTCTCCCCCCTACTACATTGGCGGCGGTCCTTGGCTTGATGACTTTTTTGTCGTTGTTGCTGCGCCTGCTTTATATTCGATCGACACCTGGTCGCCCTCATCGAGCCCATCGACAATTTCAACAAATTCATCACTGTAAATGCCTGTTGTTACCGTTCTATTTTCAGTTGAGCCATCTGGCTTTACCAAAACAACATACGAGCCGCTATTGTTTGTTTTCAATGCGGTTAATGGTACAGCCAATGTATTTTCTTTGTCTGCTGTATTAATTTCAACTCTGGCAGTCATCGCCGGTTTTAATAAATTATCTGAATCATCCACATCCAAAGTAACACTGTAATAAATTACACTGGCTGTAGTCGAAGATGACGAGGTTGTTGTACTACTTGATTCCGTATCCCAGGTATCACTCGTATCGGTTTGTGAAATTTTAGCCACCGTACCCGTGAATGTTTTTCCACTATACGCATCTACAGTAAAAGTTGCCTTTTGCCCAATTTTTATATTACCGATATCTGTTTCATCAACTTTAGCATTGATTTGTTTCTGTGACAAATCAGCAATCCTCATAATCACAGTTGGACTGCTATTGCCCTGAACAGCCATTGTACCTGGCGTTTTTGGCTGACCGACTACCATCCCATCCATCGGTGCTACAATAATCGTTTCATCAATATTATATTGAACACCCTCCAGAGCGCTTTGTGCCGTCTGATAATTATACAGGGCATCTTCGAGATCCTCATCAGACTTTGCACCAATCGATTGTAGATAAGAAATACGTTTATATTTTGCTCTTGTATTTGTCACTTTATATTCCGCTTCGGCTTTTTCCGTTTCGAGTTCTTTATCTTCCAGTATTGCCACCGTCTGTCCAGCGGTTACTAAATCATTTTCTTTGACCGGAACCGACTTGATACGAGCCGTAATCTTGGGACTAACCTCTACGGATTGAACTGGCTTTATAGTGCCGGTTGCCGAAACCACGGACTTCATATTCATTCGTGCAACAGCTACCGTTTCAACTGCCAAACTATTTTTAGCTGCCAGCTGCTGTTGATAATAATAATACCCGCCAGCACTTATTATAAGCAAAATGAAAACAAGAATAACAATCCACTTCAACTTTATTTTTTTCATCATTTTGTCACCCCATCACGTAATCCCATAACATTTTCCAACGTTGCTTTATATCGTGCATAATCATATTGGGCACTTATATAATTGAGTTGCGCTGTTGATAATGCCAGCTGCGCATCAATGATATCCAGCATTAAACCTTCACCAGCTTTATATTTTTCATTAGCAATATAATTGTCTTCTTGGGCCTGTTTTATTGCATTCGCAGTAGACGTGAAACGTTTTTCAGCTTCTTTCATATTTAGGTATGCCTGCCGAACGGCAAGATCCACATCATCTTGTTCTTTTTCCAGTTCAAGTGTTGCTTCTTCCACCGCAACTTTTGCTGCTTTTATATTTGAATTGGTTACGTTGCTATCAAATAAATTCCAGCTTGCTGATACACCAGCTGTATAATTATAATCACTAGAACTCGGCAAAACCTGTTTATCCCAGCTCGTGCTAACCGATACGTCAACTTGCGGCTTTTTATCCGCTGCGGCGATATCAATATCCCGTTCAGCTACACTAACTGCAAGCTTCGCCGCTTGCAGATCTTTACGATTTACCATAGCATAATCCAAACAACTATACAGGTCTTTATCAAAAACACGATACGAAAAGTCATCCGTAAGACTTAGCGGTTCATCGCGATCCATCTTGATTATATTTTTTAATGTACTTACAGCAATGTCATAAGAATTTTGGGCCTTGATCAAAGTTTGCCTGGCATTAGACAATTCTACATCCGAACGAAGTACTTCCACCCGGGCTTTACTGCCAGCCGCATAAAGCTGCTGTACATTCGTTAGATGAGCTTGATAATTGTCGACAGATTCTTGATCCACATCTACTGTTTTTTTTGCTTCAAGAATATCATAGTATGCCTTAATCGTATCAAGTACGATATTTTCTTGAGTACGCGCCGTATTTAGTTCACTGGTCGTAATCGCATCTTTCTTGCTATCAATATTTAGTTCATTTTTCCCGCCTGTATAAAGCGGCATAGATGCGGTAATGCCATTGCTATTTCCATTGGTATAAATTTGATCAGCACCATCGCTGATGCTAAATTTACTGCTGGCTGAAATAGAAAATCCATTCGCCCCTTTGGCAGCATTCAGATTAGCCGCTGCTTTTTCTTCCCCTTTGGCGGCAATCTTAATTTGTGGATTTTGATTCAATGCCATGGCTACCGCTTCATCTAATGACAAAGCTGCACATGCACCTAATGATATATTCCACAAAAAACAACCCGCAAATAACAGCACGACTCGTTTTAAACATGATTTCCTCATCATCTTTTCTTACACCCCTTCGCTTCCCGTTTACAATTACCAATACGCTACTATTCTAAAGCGCATTTCTTTGAAACGCCTTTGACTGTTATTAGAAATACTCATAAAAATTGCAATGTAAACTGAACGGATTACATTGCCTGTTAAAAATATTTGTTCTGCTCCTATCTACTCTTTCTTACAGTATAGTACAAAATCAAGCATCCGGCTACAAATTAGAAGGTTTCTGCTATACTAATAAAGAAATAGATACTGTAGAATGCATTTTAAAAAAATTGTGGCTAGCTTATCAGTCTGCCAGGAATGGGATATATAATATTTAATGTAACTTGTATATATACATAAAATAGAAAGGATGTTTTTTACATCTATGCTTAAACAAGCTCTTACAATCTTAAAAAAATTCTATGGTTATGACGCCTTTCGTCCCGGCCAGGAAAATATTATAGTCAATTTGCTGCAAGGTAAAGATACTGTAGCGATCATGCCTACCGGAGCGGGAAAATCAATTTGTTTTCAGATACCAGCCCTGATCCTGCCCGGCATTACACTCGTTGTATCACCTCTCATCTCACTAATGAAAGATCAGGTAGATGCACTCGCGCAGCAGGGAATCCCGGCAACCTATATTAACAGTTCCCTTGCCAGCAGCGAAGTCAGCCGTCGGCTTTACGATATCAGTGAAAATAGATACAAACTGGTTTATGTAGCCCCGGAACGCCTTTCTACTGATTATTTCCAATCCATTTTAAATAAAATAACAATCAGCATGCTGGCAATTGACGAAGCGCATTGTCTTTCGCAATGGGGCCATGATTTCCGGCCCAGTTATCAACAAATCACCCCCTTTATCCATTCCCTCAAAAGTCGACCAATCATCAGTGCTTTTACAGCGACAGCTACCCCTGAAGTAAAAGACGATATTATTATGCTGCTGGGTTTGGATCACCCTAACGTACAAGTTAATGGTTTTGATCGCCCCAATCTGTATTTCAGCGTATTGCGCGGTGAAGATAAAAAGAAATATATTATTAATTATGTCAAAAACCATGCCGATCAATCCGGCATTATTTATGCAGCCACCCGTAAAGAGGTCGACTCTATTTATGAACTTTTGTCGCAAAAAGGATTAAAAGCCGGTCATTACCATGCCGGAATTTCCGATATGGAACGAACTCGCCAGCAAGATGATTATCTCTATGATAATATTCAGGTTATGGTTGCAACCAACGCCTTTGGTATGGGTATTGATAAATCAAATGTACGCTATGTCATTCATTATAATATGCCAAAAAATATTGAAGCCTATTATCAAGAAGCAGGGCGCAGCGGGCGTGACGGTGAACCTGGTGAATGCATCCTGCTATTTAGTCCCCAAGATACGATGACACAAAAATTTCTTATTGATGTCTCAACTGAAAACGAAGAACGTAAGGCACATGAATTTGGCAAGCTGCAAACCATGGTGGATTATTGTCATACCCCTGACTGCTTGCGTAAATTCATAGTCCAGTATTTTGGCGAAACAAAAGCACCTGACACTTGTGATAATTGCAGCAATTGTAATGATGAATCAGAACTCGTAGACATCACCGTTGATGCCCAGAAAATTTTTTCTTGTATCTATCGGATGAATGAACGTTTTGGTATCACCATGATTGCAGATGTATTAAAAGGATCACAAAACAAAAATGTATTAAAATTTCACTTTGATACAATCTCCACTTATGGGATTCTCAGTGAACGCACTGTAAAAGATATTAAACTCATTATTCAGCGCCTCGCTGCCACACAATATTTAACCTTAACAGAAAGCGAATACCCTGTTGTCAAATTGACACAAAATGCCTATGCTGTCATGAAAGGTCAATCCTCTGTATGGCAAAAAATCAGTAAAGAACGCAAAGCCAATATTGATTCTTCATTATTTCAAACCCTGCGTACACTGCGTAAAGAACTGGCTGCCAAAGACAATGTTCCACCTTATCTTGTATTTTCTGATGCTACCTTGCAGGACATGTGCAGCCAGCTTCCCCTTACCTTACAAGATATGCGTCAGGTAAAAGGGATTGGCGAACGTAAATTAGAAAAATACGGCGACCTTTTTTTACGGGTTATTATAGAACAAACATCGTCTGAAACAGTTTCCAATTTGCAGCTTCCCCGCCACGAGGAAATGAACACCGAAACAAAAAAGAAAAAGACCACCACGAACAAACAGGAAAAAGTATCTACGTATGAACAGACTTATGCTTTATATAAACAAGGCTTCACGGCTAAAGAAATAGCCGCTTCCCGTAAGCTAAAACTCGACACAATCATCCAGCATTTTTGTCGATTATCGCTTGAAAGACCCGAAGAAAACATCAATCTCGATCAATTTATTCCTGAAGGATCAGAAATAAATATCCTCAATGCCATCAAAAAAATCGGCTCAATAAAAGCCGTATCCGCTATTAAAACTGCTTTACCCGATACATCGTATGGTGCGATTCAAGCAGTTATCGCAAAATATAAAATCCATTAAAAATTTCTTATATATAATGCATTAAATTCACGATAGTCTATTAGGCTGCCAAAAATGGGGTATAGGGCATCGCTTGCTTCCTCCGTAACGCCACTCAACCCTATACCCCATTTTTGACGATTTCCATATAAAATATTCAATGCAACTTATATAGTAAAAAATGAGGCGCGCTATTGTTATGCGCTCCTCATTCTTTTATGATTTTTAATTTTCAATTCCCAGGCGAGCTTGTATCCCTTTTGTATAATAATGCTTAATCTCCTGCATTTCGGTAACGAGATCGGCTCTAGCTATGAGCCATGCTGGAGCATTACGCCCTGTCATGACAATCTCTATTTCCGGCGGACAAATTAGCAAGAACTGTTCTACTGTTTTACGTGAAAGAAGCTTAAAAAAAAGAGCTACATTGATTTCATCAAGAATTAACATGTCATATTTCTTTGCCAGTGCTGCTTCAACTACTTCTTGAAAGCCTGCTTCCATTAACGCAATATAATCAGCTGGCGGTTTTCCTGCTGGGAAAATGACCACTTCATCACCCCAGTCCTTTTTTTGTTTCTCTGGCAGCATGCCTTCCTCGGCAATAAAAAAAGGTTTTCCCGTTGTCTTCAATACCAGATTTTTCGAAAGATTTTTTAGTATATTCTGTTCACTATAAGCCAGACCCTTCATGAACTGCATAAAAAAAATCCGTTTATCAGCTCCAAGAGCACGAATTGTAAGACCAATAGCAGCTGTCGTCTTCCCCTTGCCAGTACCGGTATAGATTTGAATCATAATTCTTCTATCTCCCCAAAAACGACGCTTTCTTAACGAAAACGTCGTTCTTTTTTTATTATGATACTTTATTTCCCCTAACGGATAATGTGCACAATATCATCATTTAAACAAACCGCCCCAGGTGAACTAATCGCTTCTTTATAACCAAAAACACCTGCACACAAAGGAGTATACAACGGAGGAAGACTAATTTCATCCACAATTTCTTTGCCTTCCTGCGAATCAAATAAAATTTTCAGCGAATGAGTCCAACACGAACCGATGCCAAATTTCTCAGCAGCGAGCATCATACTGCCAAAAACAGTGTTGGCGGCATCCTGCGCATATTTGATATCATTTTTACCAGAGATAATGAGCAAGGTCGGCGCATTTTTTAGAAAATTAAAAGGCTCTTCACTTTGCCTGTCTTTAAATAAATCATGCCCATAAGCCAAAAAAGCCTCACTATTTTTAGCATTGATTTTGCTGAGTACACTTTTATTTTGAATCACTGTAAAATGCCACGGTTGATTTTTTACTGCAGTTGAAATTAATTTACCCGACTCCAGGATTTCTGTAAGTTCCTCGTCCTTAATCTGTCGCGTATCAAAACTATGAATGCTGCGTCTGGTCAATACATTTCTCAATAAATTATTCATAAAAATCCAACTCCCATACTCTTCAAACATCCCATAATATGATGCAAGAAACCCCCGGCAATGTTTCACGTTCCTATAGAAACATTATACTATAGAGCTTATTTAATGAAAAGATGTATTCCCTATCCTGGCATGTAAAAGAAAAATTATTTCACCGATTATCTACACGATCCATCCCCATCAAATCATGCTGTTTAAAACGATCCCAGGCTAATGCTTCATACTTCGTTCCCATTTTTCCATAATTTGCATACGGATCAATCGAAATGCCCCCGCGCGGCAAAAATTTACCCCATACCTCAATATAACGTGGATCCATCAATTTAATCAAATCTTTCATGATAATATTCACGACATCTTCATGAAAATCTCCATGATTTCGAAAACTCACCAAATACAATTTAAGTGACTTGCTTTCCACCATTTTTCGCTCAGGAATATATGAAATATAAATCGTAGCAAAATCCGGCTGTCCTGTAATCGGACAAAGACTTGTAAACTCAGGGCAGTTAAACTTGACCCAATAATCATTCATCGGATGTTTATTGTCAAAAGTTTCTAAAATTCCTGGCACATAATCATATCCATATTGCACATTTTTTTGTCCTAATAACGTAATGTCAGACATCTCTTCTTTTTTTCTCTCTACCATAAGTCTCGCTTCCTCTAAATTACTTTTACTTTTAAATTTTCTTGATCAATAATAAATTTTCGGACAAAATCCGCTTTAGGTGCCGGTCGACCAAATAAATAGCCCTGAATCGTATCTGCCTTGCATTGATCAAGTAAGAGCTGATATTCCTCCTTCTCTTCTACACCTTCAATACAAACAGTCATACCAACACTATGACATAGTTTAACCGTATATTCAATCAACATTTTATCAAAATCATTTTGTAAGATTTTCTTAACAAATTCACGATCAATCTTCACAATATCCGTTGATAAATTTTTAAGATAACTAAGTGATGAATAGCCTGTTCCAAAATCATCCATCGCGATATTAACACCTTGTTTGCGAAAAAAATCAAACTCTCGATTCACAAATTCCCAATCCGAAACAATACAGCTCTCCGTAAGTTCTAATGTAATCGACTTTGCTGCTATATTGTATCGAGCCATACAGTCTTGAACAAATTCCTTGAAGGTAACATCCTTCAGTTGCTCATACGATACATTAATGCTCATCGTAATATCGGGCACTAATTCTTGCCACTCTTTGCAAACCTTCACAGCCTCTTCAAAAACCCATTTTCCTACTGGAATAATTAGTTTCGTCTCTTCCAGCAGTGGTATAAAATTCATGGGAGCCACCATCTTCCCCCGGCTATTATGCCAACGCAGCAAAGCTTCCGCACCTTTTAAAGTACGATCAACCGCATCAACCTGTGGCTGGAAAAATAATTCGAATTCTTTGCAGCCGTTTTCAACACTCACTTTTAGTTCATCCCTAAGCGAAATTGATTTAACCCATCGATTGTAAGTTTCTTTTGAGAAAAAGCACAGCTTGTTTTTACCGCTTTGTTTTGCAAGTTCCAAGGCCACCTCAGCATGTTTATGCAGTGATAAATAATTTTTTCCATCTTTTGGGAAAAATACAGTACCGGCTGAAATTGTACAAAGATATTTCCGTTTATCAAGCTCATGCTGACTATTGGTATAGCGTTGCAACGACTGAAACAAATCCACAACATCCACGTTGATGGCTTTCGAATAAATAATCGCAAACTCATCACCATCCAGCTTATAAAGTTTAACACCCGCGGGCAGGATATTTTCAATCTTACGACCAATTCGATTGAGCACCAGATCACCAAAAAAACGATTATACGTTTCATTAATGATTTTAAAATTATCAACACCAAATATCACCAGTGATCCACCTTCACCTGTGCTCCGAAAATTATCCAAGGCTGCCTTGACATCTATTTCAAACTGATACTTATTTAAAAGTCCGGTTACTATATCGGCCCGACTTCTCCGTACCAGCCGAGACAATGTCCCAACAAATAGGGCACGCTCTCCAGATGAGTCACAGATCACTTTACCATGGCAATGCATCCATACATATTCATGCTGTCTATTTTTAATACGATATTCCAGCTTATATTCATCCGTCTTATGTTCTAGAATTTCTCGCGTACTCGTTACGTAATTCGCTACGTCATCAGGATGAATCAACTGCGACCAAGACTTGATTATATCCGGCAAAATGTCTCCTGGCAAATCAAACTCTTGCACTAACTTTGGTGAAAGCATTGTAATATTTGCCTTTGCATCATAAGCGAAAAGATATTCTTCACAAGTTTCTTTTAAAATGTCAAATAAGAATTTACCTTTTCCCAGCATGCTTTCAGGCGGAATTTTTATATGCTGTTTCATTTTTTATTCCATCCATGTTCTGATTTTTTTCTAATCATTCAAACAAAATCAATTGATCCTATTTAAATAATATACAAAATCCAGCCTTTATTCAATCATATAATTAAAATAATTGCCATACAGCTTTAAATACAGCAAAAATAAGACTATTATCCTAAGACAATAGTCTTGCTTCGTATAGTATTATCAACTGTTTTCATAGAACTATAAAATCGCCTCAACAAATATAAGCCATTTTACCCATTATTTAAAATGACAAATACTCAACTATAGACCCATTGTCAACATTCATAAGAGAATCTTCTATCTTTTGTCCATTGATAGAAACATTTTTAAAGCGCAGTCCCTTTACATTACGCAAAACAGATTTTTTCTCAACCCCATTCAATACAGCATCTTCAATCGTAACATTTTCAATCGGTGACTTCGCAAAACCTTTTAAGTACAAAGCATTTTCAGCATCAATGCTGCCACCTGCGGCGGTTTTTATATTTGACAAGGTAATGTTTTTCAAACTTGGCATAAATGTACCATTTTCACCTTCTTCATAAAAGAAATCCGCATATACCACAGCAACTTTTGACTTATTCACTACACTGTTTTTTATGTAAATATTCTCCAGGCATCCGCCTCGTTTTGCATTGGTTTTAAAACGGATTGGATAATCAAGTTCCGTGCTATCAAAATAATTATCATGCGCAAAAATATCATGCACGCCACCTGAAATTTCACTGCCAATCGTGATCCCGCCATGACCATTACTAAAATGATTATGACGGATAATAATATTTTCTGTTGGCACCGCAATCCGTCGGCCTTCATTATTACGTCCAGATTTTATGGCAATGCAGTCGTCGCCAGTTAGAAACGAACAATTTTCAATAATCATATTGCGGCATGATTCAGGATCAACGCCATCATTATTATATAAATCTGTATCGATAGAAATATGTCTTATCTTGATATTTTCACATAATACGGGATTAATTTCCCAAAATGGTGAATTTATTATATTAATATCTTCGATTAATATATTTTTTGATTTATAAGGCTGAATAAAAGGCGGACGCAGGGTTGAAATACTCCCCTCAAAAATACGTTCTGTTTGCGTATCACGACCCAGTTCGCCCAGTTCAAAAAGACGTTCGCGTTGAATCTGTTGATCCGTTTGACCAAAGTAAGCAAATTTCCATGGCATCCAGTTAAATTCATCCGCCGCACCATCCAGCGTGCCTTTGCCGGTAATTGCAATATTTTCCTCTTCATAACAATAAACAAACGGTGAAAAGTTCATACATTCGACGCCTTCCCAGCGACTATAACGCAAAGGATAATATTCATTGGTTTTATTGCGGACAAATTTCAGCACAGCATGTTCTTCAATATGCAGCTCCACATTACTTCGCAGATAAATCGCGCCCGTATAATAACAGTCCTGCCCATCATCCGGCACTACGACAATGCCGCCCCCAGCGGCACTTGCTTCATCAATAGCTGCCTGAATGACTTCACCATAATACGAAATCATATGCGCATGTTTTTTTAACTTTTTCTGATTATAAACAAGATCGGTTTTAAGCTCTGCTTTCGTTCCCGGATAAGGCCCATCCGGATGTGTAAAATAAATTTCCGTGATTTTTCGAATAAGCTTTTTGTATTTAGCATCCGTTATGCAATATGTCTTTCTGTCTTTAAATTCCGGCATTGCCCGATCTACCTTATTGTCAATTCTTGCATACAAATCTTCATTCCACTCAAACTGCATCACTATTTCCTCCCCATTTATCTGCCAAACAACGAATCAGAGTGTCACACCATCTTTAAAAATTACCAGCTCATGCTTATCAAGCGCTTCCGATTTAGCCCGTTTTGTGCCGGATGCGATCTGTAAAACAAACTCAAAAAAGTCCGCTTCTACCTCCACCATTTTTTCACCTTGTAAAAGCACCCCTGCATCAAAATCAATCCAATTCTTTTTAAACTTTGCCAAAACTGAATTGCTGGAAATTTTGATCGTTGGTACCGGACAGGCAAATGGTGTTCCGCGGCCAGTTGTAAAAAGAACCATATGCGCCCCTGATGCAGCTAAAGCATTCGCTGCCACCAAATCGTTCCCTGGCGCCTGCAATAGATTAAGGCCCTTGCTGGTCACAGTTTCTCCGTAGCCAAGGACATCTTCAATCACGGCACTGCCGCCTTTTTGGACACAGCCCAGCGATTTGTCTTCCAACGTCGTAATCCCGCCTTTTTTATTTCCCGGTGATGGATTTTCATTGATTTTTTCACCATAACGCATAAAATATTCTTTAAAATGATTAATCAGCTGCACAGTCTTATCAAAAACGACTTGGTCTTTACAGCGATTCATCAAAAGTGTTTCCGCACCAAACATTTCCGGCACCTCAGTCAAAATAGATGTGCCGCCTTCGGCGATAATCTGATTCGACAGCTGCCCCACAAGCGGATTCGCCGAAATACCCGAAAAACCATCCGACCCGCCGCATTTAAGGCCAATAACCAATTGATCTACACTGCAAGATTCACGTTTGAACGAAGCCGCGTATGCACAAAGTTCTTTCATCAACGAAAGTGCGGCGGCAACTTCATCTTCATGTTCCTGACAGACCAGAAATTTCACACGGGTTTCATCATAATCACCCAGTATTTCCTTCATCGAATCAATTTGGTTATTTTCACACCCCAAACCCAAAACAAGCACTGCGCCAGCATTTGGATGTTTGATCAAACCACTTAAGATTTTTTGTGTATTATGATGGTCATCCCCCAGCTGTGAACAGCCATACGGATGACTGTAAGCATAAATTCCATCAATTGTATCGGTCATAAATTCCTGTTGCGCCGCTGTTTCAATACATCTGGCAATCGCATTGACACACCCCACTGTAGGCACGATCCAAACTTCATTACGGATACCCACACTACCATTTTTACGTTTATAGCCCATAAACGTATGTGACTTTTGTTTTTTTATCGTTTCAAAGTCAGGTGTATAATGATACTCTAAAATTTCTCCCAGTCCTGATTTCACATTATGGGTATGAACCCATTGGCCAACTCTGATATCCTTTTTGGCAAAACCAATCGGCGAACCATATTTGACAACCGGTAAACCCGCATCAATCGGCAGTAAAGCCATCTTATGCCCTGGCAAAACCACTTCTTCTGCCGTAACATGAAAACCATCCACCTCGATTTTTTCACCCTGTTCTACTGCCTGTAACGCTACAGCAACATTATCTTTGTCATGAATACGAATCATTTTTTTCATAAAGACATCCCCTTAAAAAACTCATATACTTGTATCTAGACTTTACATGACTTACTTTAGTAATCGGATATTAGCAAAAACCAAACATATTTTTTGCCGACAAATCCCCACTCTCCCAATGGTACATTGTTTCAATCGTTGTACGAACAAGCGTCTTTTTGCAATTAAAATAATACTTGAACCAAATGTGAGTCTCATGAGCGATAGTATTGCCGAAGGCTCTTGAAACTGTTGACGAAAATCATCAGAACTTTTCATAGTCAATCGACTCCTTACTAAGTTAAATTTGGATCTTTCATTTCATAAGGTTTGAAACCATAATAATGCCGCAAAATTGCTTTATCGCAAAATATTCTGTCATTGTTAATTCTTATATCAAACAAGAAATATGATAATGAATATTTATGTAAAATATATATTTATGTCTTGTTTGTAATTGCTTACAATTCATTTTAGCATTTGTAATGTATATGTCAACATAATTTGTATTGATTTGAAAGTTTTCATTTTCACATTCTTTTATAAATATATGATACCGCTTTCTTTTCCTTCGAGCTCAGTATTTATTGACTATTTGCTATAATTTTAATCAAATTTCCTTCTTTTATGTAAGCGCAAACAAGAATCTTACATTTTCTATTGCTATTGTATAAAAATTCGCTATACTTAAATATATACTAAAATCAGAGGTGAATTATGACTATTTACGATATAGCAAAATCCTGTGCCGTTTCGATTGCTACGGTTTCACGCGTTCTAAATGGCAGTCCAAAAGTCAGTCCTAAAACACGTGAAAAAGTCTTGGCAGCCATGAACGAGCACAATTATAAGCCAAACCCATTTGCCCGTGGACTTGGCTTAAATTCGATGAAAATGATCGGTATTCTCTGCACCGATGTATCCGATGCATTTTTTGCCAAAGCCGTGTCTTTAGTTGAACATGATCTCAGAAAACGCGGACTTGATGTTATTTTAGGCTGCACTGGCAATGAATTATCAGACAAAAAAAAATATTTGCAATTGTTTCTCGATAAACATGTTGATGCCATTATCCTAATCGGCTCACCATTTCGTGAAGAACAAGATAATTCGCATATTGAAAAAATCGCGAAACAAATTCCAATTATTACAATCAACAGTCTTTTGGATGTACCAAATATTTATTGCGTCCTCTGTGATGAAAAAGAGGGCATGCAAAAAGCCATCGAGCTTTTGGCGAAACAACACTGTGATAATATTTTATATCTGTATGATTCATTATCTTATAGTGGACAGCAAAAACTGGCTGGTTACAAAGCAGGGATGCAAGAATATAATTTAAAGCAAGTACCGCACTTAATCCAAAGAATACCACGAACACTCGAAGCAGCAGAAGCCATTACAACGAAACTCCTGGATAGTGGAGTCGAACTTTCTGCCATTACCGCCTCAGAAGACCTGCTCGCTGTTGGTGCACAAAAAGCTCTATCGGCACGTGGAATTATTTTACCAGTCATCGGCTTTAACAATTCAATTCTAGCTGAATGTTCTACACCTTCACTCACAAGTATCGATAACCGCTTAGATGTACTATGCCCAGCGGCTGTTACGATTCTGGCACAAATTCTCAATGGTGATTTTGCTGCTGCCCCATCAAAAACAATTTTTCCTTCCTTACTCGTTGAACGAGAAAGTTTTTCACACAATAAACCGAATAAAAAAGAAGCTGCCCTATAATAAATATGCAGCTTCTTTTTTTGTAAATTCGAAAATTTTAATTTCATTGATACAACCGTCTTGATCTCAGCCCTCATTCGGCTTTAACCGGACGTAAAAATAAAGAAAGCAGTTCGCCTTTTATATCTTGGCTACCCTTAATGATATTGTAAACAGCCTGACAAATCGGCAATTCAATTTTGTATATCCTTGCCAAATCCATCAAGGCTTCTACTGTGTATACACCTTCGGCCAGTGTATCCGAAACTTCACCTCGAACAAAGTCTTCACCAAAGCGTCGGTTGTTGCTATGCAATGAAAACAAGGTTGCCTCATAATCGCCCAGATGACTAAGCCCATAAACCGTCATAGGATCTCCGCCCATAGCTTCAATCAGATTGGATAGTTCTTTGGTCCCCCGTGCCATAAGCGCCCCTTTTAAGCTGGTATATTGAAGACCGTCTAACATCCCCGCTGCAATTCCCACGACATTCTTCGCTGCCGCACCAATTTCAATGCCAAGCAAATCTGTCCCATAATAAAAACGAATCAAATTACTGCTAAATTCATCAACAATCTGCCTTGTTACCGCAATATCATCCGAGCCAATTACCATGCAGTTTGGTATTCCTTTTATAAAATCCTGTACATGTCCGGGTCCCACCCAAACAGCCACCTTAATACCTGCTCCAAGTTCTTCCAATAATATTCTGGATAGCCTTTCTCCTGTACCAATTTCCAAACCTTTCATGCAAAGCACAAAGGTTTTATTCTCTATATTGCCTAATGCATGCAATTGTTTGCCTAAAGATCGCAGCGACTGCGAACTAATAGAAATAATCACAATTTCACCAAACGAAATCGTTTCATCCAGAGAATGGCTCAATGAAACCTGCTTTGGCAGCATCAAAAAATCATTTTTACGTGTATCTTGTAACCGTTGGTACCGTTTTGATGTTTCCCGACCCCATACCATGACCTGATTTCCCAAGGACTCCGTATACCATGCCAAAAAAGCAGCCCAGCGGCCACATCCCAAAACCGAAATTTTCAAATACTCAACCCCGTTCAAAAAGGATGGTGTGAACAATATTTTCCCACCATACCAACTTTCATATTTTATTCTGCAATCAAATCTTTGATTACTTCACCAGCGATAATAAGTCCTACAACCGATGGTACAAAAGAAACACTGCCAGGAACAGATCGGCGCGCATCACAATTGCGCGCACTGCCCGGCGGGCAGATACATTCTGTGCCACAACCGCCTGGCGCAGCCGTTTTAATTGGCTGTTCTTTTGAATATACCACTTTCAATGATTTTATGTGGCGCGCTTTTAATTCTTTACGCATCACTTTAGCCAGCGGACAGACACTCGTCTTATAAATATCAGCAACCTGAAAAGCCGCAGGATCCAATTTATTTCCCGCCCCCATGCTGCTGATAATTGGAATATTTTTTTCTTGTGCTTTTACCACTAAATCAATTTTCCCCGTTACAGTATCAATCGCATCCACAATATAGTCATAATCATCCATAATAAACTCTTTGGCATTTTCCGGCAAATAAAATTTTTGAATCGTAGTAACCTCAACATCCGGATTAATATCCAGTATCCGTTCCTTCATGACTTCAACTTTAGGCCGGCCAACCGTCTTACTTGTCGCATGAATCTGCCGATTGATATTTGTTAAGCAAATCGCATCATCATCGATCAGCACCAAATTACCGACCCCGCTGCGGGCAAGCCCCTCAACAACAAAAGAACCAACACCGCCTATACCAAATACTGCAACTTTGCTATGGGTTAATTTTTCTAAACCACTTACCCCCAGCAAAAGTTCTGTGCGTGAAAATCTATGTAACATAAAATGAATCTCCTCTATTTTTCAACTTAATCATGTGTCTCTATAACGAATCAAAACCTTTATACATTGGCAATTCTCGATAGCGATGTTTTTTATTCGTTCTATATATTTTAATATGAATAGCCATTATCTGCAACCATAGGTAAAAAGCATATCCATTCATAAAAATAAATTGAATGAATATGCTTGCTGCGGCAGAAAGCTTACGCGATCCTAGGTTTTAGAGCGATGAAAAATCGGAATTCTCTCTGCTAAATCCACTGAAGCAAATTTAGGCACATCCATTGTTTCGGCTTTTTGCACAAACAGCTCCTCCGGATTGCCCAATACTTTACCACCACCCACAAAATCTGTTGCTATAATTGTGGCTCGAACCGTATCACCTAAAGTATCATCAATGACTGTCCCAAAAATAATATTCACATCCGGGTGCGTATGTGCATAAATATATTGTGTGGCCTCATTCACTTCATACAAGCTCAAATTATCACCGCCACTGACATTCAAAATAATGCCGCGCGCCCCCTCTAAGGACTTTTCAATCAGGGGACTCGAAATAGCCTGCTGCACAGCTATAATTGGACTGGAATCCCCCTCCCCAATACCAATCAGTGCCTCAGGACTCGTACTTTGCTGAAAAATTGACTTCACGTCAGCAAAATCCACATTGATGACGCCGATTGTCATAATTAATTCTACAATGCAGCGAATGGCCTGTTTGAGTATACCGTCGGCTGCGGCAAATGCATCTATCAAGGATAATTTTTGACTGCCGGTCAGCCTTAATAAATTATCATTTTTTACAGAAATCAAAGCATCAATATGCTCCTGCAATTTTTCTATACCGATCTGGGCAATTTTTTTCTTGCGTGACCCTTCAAACGAAAATGGCATAGTCACAACACCAATTGTCAACGCACCCATTTTTTTAGCAATCGCCGCAATAACGGGCGCGGCCCCCGTACCCGTTCCACCACCCATAGCAGCCGTAATGAAAACCAGATCCGCCCCATTGAATAGTTCTTTGATCTGCTCTTCATTCTTTTGTGCAGCAAGTTCGCCCAATTCATGTTTCGCCCCAGTGCCGAGACCTTTCGTTAAGGAAGCACCAATCTGCAGCGTCTGTATATTAAATGCTTTTAATTTTTCTAATTGTTTCGCATCCGTATTTATACCAATCAATTCTATATTTAATAATTGTTCTTGGGCGATTCTTTGTAAAACACTATTACCACCGCCGCCGACACCGATTACTTTGATCTTGATAACTGCTTCATTTATTGCATTTTCCGCCATAAAACCGCGTCCTCTCTCGTTATATACTGGGATCTCCTTTCTCAGCATGTAATCTAAAAAAAACAAAGCATAATGATATTATTATTTCAAGATTCGTCGGAGTATTCCTTCTATTTATTTTCATATTATCTATAAAAAAAACACAAGGTCTTTATGGACATTACCCCACAAACCTTGTATTATAAAAATCCGAGTCAATTGGGGGAAGATAAAACTCCGCCAGCAGCAAACTGAAGGCCGTAAAACATCCACTATACCAAATTTAACTCTACATAATATTTAGAAATAATATAGATAGACACACGAGAATAATTTTGACACCATCACTCTTCAAAAAAAGCACTCCTTTAATTATCTATAAAACATCTATTTTTATTATACGCTCTTCTGCTATTTTTTCAATAAAATCGGAATGCAAATTATTCAGAATATACTTCAAAATTTTAAGTTTTTTTGCTTTTCATTTGAATGTAAGGAAAAAATTTAATATCCTCTCGTAGTAAATGACCAAGAACCACATCATCGACCAAAAAAGAAAAAAACACAGATGCTTTAATATCGCCCCGACTATAATGTTCCTTGACTTCCAAAACTTTTTTTACCAGTTTCTTATGCACCAAGGCATGCTCATGTGCCTTTCGATATGACATTTTTTCTAAAAGATGCTCTTCACAAGCAAAGTGGTAAACAATATGTTCAACTAACCGATCCAATTGCTGCAAAATATTTGACGACTGGAGTTTTGTAAGCAGCGTCATCGTCATAAGTCCTTGCGATATTTCCAATAATTTTTTATGCTGCCGATCAATTTCCAAATTACCACATTCCCAATCTTCTATCCATTCAATATGCACAGATGCAATTGGCTTTGAATTTTCACTAGAATGAGCCACCTGATTCCGACCTAGCTCTTTCGCACGATACAAAGCTTCATCTACCCTTTTATACCAGAACTTGAAAGACTCCTTTGCCTTTCGTTCCGCAACACCAAAACTTGCCGTAATACTTCCAACGCCATGAAACATCTCACCTTCTATCGCAGCACGAATTTGTTCAGCCGTTTCAGCCGCCTCCTGCATTGATGCATGCGGCATTAAGACGATAAATTCATCGCCGCCAAACCGAATCAACATTGCCGTATTAGGAATCGCTGCCCGCGCAATTTTAGCAGCCTGTTTCAAAACATCATCGCCAGCTGGATGTCCCCAGGTATCATTTATATCTTTAAAATGATCAATGTCAAAACTAATCATCGAAAATTTTTCTTTATGAAGATCTGCATAGTTCATCTCGTTGTCTATTTTTTGCTCAAAAAAGCAACGATTGTATAAACCCGTCAATTCATCCGTAATTGCCAGCAGTTTAAGCTTATCGTTTGCTTTTGCTAAGTCTTCATTGATTTGTGTTAAATCTGTCGCACTACTAATTGTTGAAAACATAGTCTGTTCCTGTTTGAGAAGAATCATCGCACAAGCATCTTTAATCAACGGAACAAGCAGGACCTTCTGTAATATTGGAGAAAAACCAAACGACATCTCAGAGTGCAAAATTTTATTACACAAAACAGCCTCACCGCAAAGCTCTATCCACTGCTGTATTGGTTCTGTATGCACCTTGTATATTTGCGTCAGCAGCTTATTTTTGACAGATGCAGCCTTTAATCCGGACGCTTTAGAAAAAGCTTGATTGATTTCTAAAATTTTTACGTCCTGCACCTGACCTTTTGCATCACGAAAAAGTTCCTGCACCAAATAAGGAACAGGTGATTTTATAAATAACGCTTTCCATAAAAGTGTATTCATTGCTCTGACTCCTTTCCGCCATAGTTTATATAAATTGCCAGCCCCGCAAATTTACCTGAACATTGCCATAATTAAACCAGCAACAAACAATACCAAGTTAAGAAACCATTCGACACGGCGTCCGTTCTTCCCTGTACCTTTCTTAAAAGATCATGCAAAAACACGTTACCTATAACAAATTAAAATTTTGACCAGTATCCTTGTGAAAAATGACTTAGTTGTAAACAACAAATAAATATGATACGATGAGTTAAATAAAAAAGTCACCAGGGGAGCTGGAAAAGCTGGCTGAGATATAGATCTGATGAAATCTATGACCCTTTAACCTGATCTGGATAATGCCAGCGTAGGGATGTTGCATGATTTTTGTGTCTTGCAAAAGCGCATCCTTCGGGGTGCGCTTTTATTTGTATAAATTTCAGTACAAGGAGTCGATTAAAAATGATACATAACAAAAACACAACCCTTGGATTTAATCATTATTTGTTTTTATGGTTTGGTGCCGCGGTTTCAATTGCTGAAATATTGACTGGCGGCTTGTTAGCTCCACTCGGTTTTCAAACCGGCGTAGCTGCCATCGTACTTGGCCATATCGTAGGTACGATTATCTTAATAGCAGGTGGCATAATTGGTACCGATGAGCGGATTCCCGCTATCGTATCAACACGTATCTCGTTTGGCCAATATGGCTCTTATATCTTTTCCATATTAAATGTATTACAGCTCGTCGGCTGGACAGCTGTCATGATTCTTGCCGCGTCCCGATCCGCAAATGAAATTAGTAAAGTGCTTTGGGGATTCGATCAGCAATCACTTTGGAGCCTTATACTAGGCGGATTAGTTCTTTTATGGATTGCCCTCGGACGCGATAGCGGCTTAAAAAAAGCCAATATGGCTGCTGTTTTCCTTTTATTTGGCATCACTCTTGTATTAAGCCAGGTTGTATTCAAAGACACAAGCCTCCTCAGTGCACCAGCACAGGGTGGAATGTCATTCGGTGAAGCATTGGAGCTCAGCGTCATCATGCCGCTTTCATGGCTGCCATTAATTGCGGATTACACCCGCTTTGCCAAGGACAAAAAAAGTGCTGCCTTAGGCAGCGGAATCGGGTATTTTGTCGGCAGCTGCTGGATGTATATCATTGGACTTGGGGCTGCCATTGCTGCCGACAACCCAGAACCATCTGCGATGATGTTAGCCGCAAATTTAGGACTAGCCGCTTTAGGCATCGTTGTGCTGGCAACCCTGACAACGACGTTTCTCGATGCCTATTCAGCCGGAGTGAGTTTTGCTAATATTTTTCCCAAGCTCAATGAAAAACGCGTTGCTTTAATTATGACCATAATCGGCACGCTCACTGCCTTATTCGTCGATATTGAACAATACGAAAACTTTCTGATCGCCCTTGGTTCTGTTTTTGCACCATTATTTGCGATCTTGCTCACCGAATATTTTATAATCAAAAATCGTCGTCTGCGCCCCGAACTGCTTGTGAATTGGCGTGCTTTAGCAGTTTGGCTGCTGGGCATCTACTTGTATTATCAATTTATGGACATACAATTTATCCTGGGTGCCACTATCCCTGTCTTCGTTATTACGAGTCTTCTCTATCGAAGTATTTGGGTTTATACAAAAGAATGGTCGTACTGCCTAAATAACAAATAAAAAAAGAAAAGACGATGCTTACTGATTGGGAAGTATCGCCTTTTCCTTTTTTTTGCAAACCTCCATAGCATCTATAAAATCCTGCGGAAGTGGAGCCTGCACCTTGATTTCAGTATCATCCTGCAATCGCCGAAACGTAATATAAGTTGCATGTAAAGCCTGCCTTAACATACCAGAAAAACGAACTCCATACATGCCGTCGCCAAGAATTGGATACCCCAGATGGGCCAAATGCAGCCGAATCTGATGCGTTCTACCCGTATCTAAGTTGAGTTCCACCAAAGAAGTATCCGTATAATGCGCGACGGTTCGATAATGCGTAATTGCCGGCTCCCCTAGTTGATTGATCGCACGTCGATTTGGTTTACTTGGATGAGCTCCAATGGGTGCATCAATCGTTCCTGAAGCAGGACCAACGATGCCGCTGACCAAGGCCCAATAGGTTCGTTTTAATGTTTTTTCCTTTAATTGCTGTTCCAATATAAATTGGCTTCGCGAATCTTTGGCAAAAATAATACACCCGGAAGTTTCTCTATCCAATCTGTGCACAGGACGAATTGTCGTCACAATATTACGTTTTTGCAGTTCACAGGCTAGATAATTAGCCAAAGTGCCACTCGTTGTTTGACCCGTAGGATGCACGAGCTGTCGTGCTGGTTTGTTGAGTACCAGCATATATTCATCTTCATACAGTATAGCAATATTTCCGTCTTCCGGCTCAACACCATAAGCAGCATCTTCAACATTCAGAATTCGCAGCGTATCACCAAATTTCACTTTTTTTTGTAAAAAAACAGCTTTTCCATTTAATAAAATGCCCTTTTTTCTGGTTAATTTTTGAATTTTTCTGCCAGAATACTGTAAAGTCTGTTTCAAATATGTTTCCAGTACAAAACCATCCTGTTCTTTTTCGATTTTATATGTTGTAAATTTTTTCATAAAGTACCCCGATCCTTACTTAACCACCTAAACATTTCATCCCGCAAAATGTCATAAAGTGCATAAGATCCATAATAAACTATATAAAGCATTTTGACAAATATCCAGAACTCACGTTCATGTCGTTGCTTTAATAGATTGCACCTGCTATCATATAATTTATAAGAAAAATACAAAAATAATACTAAAAATGAGGGAAAATCATGGGTCTAGATCATACATTGGATGAGCAAGCGCCCAAACATCAACGACGTATTCGCTATAAAGGCACTCACCCCAAAAATTTTAAAGAAAAATACAAAGAACTGCACCCTGATCAATATAAGGATGCTGTGGCAAAAATTATCGAAAAAGGTAATACACCTGCCGGGATGCACATTCCCATTTGTGTCAAAGAAATATTGGATTTTCTGCAAATAAAAGCCGGTCAGACTGGCTTAGATGCAACACTCGGCTATGGCGGTCATAGCTTGGCAATGCTTCAATGTTTACATGAAAAAGGACGCCTATATGCAATTGACGTAGATCCTATTGAATTACCGCGCACCAAAGAACGTTTAGAACAGCTTGGTTATGGTTCCGAAATTTTAGAAATCCAGCAAAGGAATTTTTCTCAAATAGATCAAATCAGAACAAAAACAGGTAATTTTCATTTTATATTGGCAGATTTAGGTGTTTCCTCGATGCAAATAGACAATCCAGACAGAGGTTTTTCCTTTAAAGCGGAAGGCCCGTTGGACTTAAGGCTAAATCCCCAAAAAGGGACCTCTGCCGCAATTCGTCTAAAAGAAATGACGCAAGATGAATTACAAGATATGCTGATTGAAAACGCAGATGAGCCACATCATAAAGCAATCGCACAAGCAATTGTTTCTCAGTTAAAAAAAGGCAATGCTATACAAACAACAACCCAGCTTAGAAATATCATTAAAGATGCTTTAATTAACATTCCACAAATCACAGAAGCCGAAATTAAAAAATCCTGCCAACGATCTTTTCAATCCTTACGTATTGACGTTAATAATGAATTTGAAGTCTTGGATTTATTTTTAGAAAAGCTGCCAAATGCCCTGACTAAAGGCGGTCGGGTTGCCATACTTTCATTTCATTCAGGCGAAGATCGGCGCGTAAAAAAATCTTTCAAACGTTTTTTTGGTGAAGGTGTTTACCGCGAAATAGCACCCGATCCGATTCGTCCATCAGCAGAAGAATGTCATGTCAATCCTCGTGCACATTCTGCGAAATTGCGGTGGGCAATCAAATCATAAATTTATTTGCCTGACGAATTCTACTTAAAAACAAAAGCCCAAAACCAACGAAAACAGGTTTTGGGCTTTTACTTATTTTCGGCAGCTGACAAATACTATATAAGTTGCATTATATATATTCAATGCAATTTCGAAAAAAATGTTTCCAACTCCTCCATAAGGGAAAGGGCCGCAGCCGACATATGACGACCTTTTCGATATACAATGCCAATCGTTCTTTTAATCGGAATATCCAATAGTGGTATTGATTTTATACTGTGCTTGCACATACTACGTACATAGAGCCGTGGCAAAACACTGACTCCAATATTTTTTTCTACCATTTCACGCAAATCGTCCATTTCGCTTAGTTCAATCGTTGGCGTAAAATCATACCCGTTTTCCTGACACGCCTGATCAAACATTTGTCGAACCAAATATTTTCGTGACATAAGAATCAACGGCACTTCTTTCAGCTGGGCAAAACCAATTCGCTTTAGCTGCGCCAATTCATGGGTCTGTGAAGTCACAAAAACCAAAGTCTCCGAATAAAGGGGAATACTCTCGAGCTCTTTATCAGCCAGAGGCAAAAATACAACACCAAAGTCCAATTCATTTTGTAACAGCTTATGCCGAATTTGTTCTGTTGACAGCTGCTCAACCGCAATTTGAATTTTAGGGTAACGTTGATGAAAATCCATAACCGTCTCCATTGCCAGATACGTCCCCAGACAAGCTATTTTTATATGACCGCGTTCCAGCCCCTTCAATTGGCTGATATCGGTTGCCGCCTGTTCCAAAGTATCAAAAACTCGCATGCTATATTTAAACAGAATCTCTCCTGCCTCGGTAAGCAAAATCCGTTTCCCAACACGATCAAACAGTGGCGTATTGACTTCCTGTTCCAGTACGTGAATCTGTTGACTGAGTGTCGGTTGCGCAATACCAAGGCTTTCGGCAGCTTTGGTAAAATGAAGATGTTTACAGACAGCAACAAAGTATTGTAAATGTCTAAGTTCCATTATTTCTCCCCCATTCATAGTCTATGCCTATTATAATAATCGAAAAATCGCAATTGAACAATCATTTTTTGCATGATATAGTGAATTTAAAAGTAAATCGAGGTGTTATATATTATGCAAACTTGGATATTTCTCTTACTCTGTAATTTGTTATGGGCGGGTAATTTTATTTCCGGTAAAATTGCCGCTGGTGAATTTCCGCCATTTTGGATAAGTCTGCTACGGTGGAGTATTGCTGTGATCATTTTACTTCCCCTTGCCTTTTGGGCAAAAAAAATAAATTTAAAATCAATTGACCGGAAAACCTGGTTGAATCTTGCTGGCATGGGGATTTTTGGCATTGATCTTTTCACCCTCTTCACGTATTCAGCACTCCAATATAGTTCTCCCGTCAATGTATCACTGATTAGTACATTGACACCAGCCTTTGCGATGCTGTTTACCGCCCTCTTCCTCAAAGTCCGCACATTCCCTCGGCAGTACTTAGGACTACTGCTCGCTATTATCGGCGTATTAACGATTATATCGCAAGGCAACCTTACAAGTATCGCATCCATCCAATTCAACAAAGGAGATCTCTTAATGCTGCTGGCTGATATGTCATGGGTTCTCTATACTGTAACCGGGAAAAATGTCACCACACTCCCACCGCTTATGACAACAGCCCTTTCTTCCTTGCTTGGCGTACTTTTTCTGCTTCCTTTTGCACCTTTTATCCCGCTTCCCACAGAAGCAATCACCAGCGCCGGTATTTCCAGTATTATCTATATCAGCCTTGGTGCTTCAGTTTGTGCTTTTATCCTATGGAATTTTGCCCTGCAGCGCGTTACAATAACGGCGGCAAGCATTTCAATGAATCTCATTCCGCTCTATACGGTCGTGATTTCACTGTTTCTCGGTCAATCCTTCCAAATGTCACAGCTCGTTGGTGGAATCCTCGTTCTCGGCGGCATTTGCTGCATTAGCTTGCCACAAAAAAAATCAATGCCATTACCGACTATTGAAGCAACTGGTAAAAACATCACGTTATCTTCGGTGAAAAATTTAATTCAAACAGACAATACCTTATAATTCACTTTAGAATGTGGCATTGTAAGCCTGTAATGTAGTATAATAAGCATAGCTTTTGCACAACAACAGCATAGAGACTGCTAAATTTTAAAGGATATGAGGTATAAAAATGAGTATTAAATCACTTACGCCGCTAGAAGGACGCTATGGAGCCATCACTGAACCTTTGGAAGACTATTTTTCGGAATGGGCTTTAATAAAATACCGGATTCATGTAGAAGTAGAGTGGCTTATTACAATGGCCAGCAACCCTGCTTTTGGTGAAATTCGTGAATTCACAACAGAAGAAATTGCTTTTTTGCGCAATATCGTCAACAATTTTGATGAAACCGCTGCCCTTAAGATCAAAGAAATCGAACGCACAACCAATCATGATGTAAAGGCAATCGAATACTTTCTCCGCGAAACCCTGGGAACCATGTCACTGTCTGATATACTCGAATTCATCCATTTTGCCTGTACTTCAGAAGATATCAACAATCTTTCCTATGCGTTGATGCTGAAACATGGTATTGAAAAAGTCTGGCTGCCAGAAGCAGAAAAACTGATTGAAAGCGTTACGACGATGGCCGAAGAGGAAAAATCCATACCGATGCTTGCTCATACACATGGACAATCCGCTTCACCAACCACTGCCGGCAAGGAACTCGCCGTGTTTGTCTATCGTTGGAACCGCCAGTTAAAACAGCTTCGTTCGCAGGAATATCTGGGGAAATTCAACGGTGCTGTCGGCAACTTTAACGCCCATAGTATCGCCTATCCAGAAATAGACTGGGAAGCTGTTTCTCGTACATTTGTTGAAAGTTTAGGATTGACTTTCAACCCGCTGACCACACAGATTGAATCCCATGACTATGTCGCTGAAACGTTCCACACGCTTACGCGTTTCAATAATATTCTGCTGGATTTTGATCGTGACATGTGGCTTTACATTTCCCTTGGTTACTTCAAACAAAAAGCTGTTGCGGGAGAAGTTGGCTCTTCTACTATGCCTCATAAAATAAATCCAATTGATTTTGAAAACTCAGAAGCAAACTTAGGTTTAAGTGATGCTATCCTGGATCATCTGGCAAACAAGCTGCCAATTTCCCGTTTGCAACGTGATCTCAGCGATTCTTCTGCTCTTCGCAATATTGGCACTGGTATCGCCCATTCTCTTATCGCGATCACCTATACTTTAAAAGGTCTCCGCAAAACAGGAGTGAATCGCGAAGCTCTTGCTGGTGACCTTAACCATGCTTGGGAAGTTCTCTCCGAAGCAGTACAAACTGTAATGCGTAAAAATGGTCATGCGAATTCCTATGATAAACTGAAAGCCATTACCCGTGGAAAAGGCATCAGTGAAGAAGATATCAAAGCTTTCATTAAAAGTGTCGATTTACCTGAAGCAGACAAAAAACGCCTGCTGGCCCTCACTCCAGCAAAATATGTTGGTTTAGCACCAGAATTGGTAAACCATATAAAATAAGTACACTAGAAGCTCAAAAACGGTCGGTCAAATTAAAATTTGACCGACCGTTTTTATTTATACCAATCCCCTGACTTTGTAAGGAGTATTAGTTTTTATTTTTTCCTGCATCCAGCAGAGAAAAAGCCGTAATCGCGAACGCCATTCCACCATCACCAAAAGTGACTTCTGGCAGGTCATCGATACTTCTAGCTCGCTTCAAAACTTCCAGATTTTTTCCTGAAATGCTTTTTCTTTTTCTAAAATAACATCCAGTAAGTATTTTTCATATACAGATTGATTTTTTTCACTATATATACTATCAGCTCAAGACGCTTCTTATACCCTTCGATATTTCCAGATTTTGTTGTAATACGATAATTAATAAGAGGCTCTTTTATAATGGAAACTCTCCAGCCCTTTGAAGTGACAGCAATATAAAGTTTCCATTATTATTATTTCGCCTTGATTATAACAACTAACTATGGCAATAACAGGTTTCATACTATAATTACTCCTTTTTTACGCTATTTTAGTTTGTTACGAACACTAAGATAACGCAGCTATGTTTCTAGTGTGTCATTTTTGTTTCTATATTTACTGCATTATAATTTTATTTTCCATTAAAAACACAAAACTCCTGCCAGCTTCGTCCAAAATTTGGCAGGAATTCTTTCGTTATGATAAATGATACATTGGTGCATAAGCATTATTTATTCACTTTTGCAGTCTTTCAATATAATATCTTTCACGCGGAGTACCATCAACGCACCTAATGCCAGTATTAAAACTGATACAGCAAAGAAGCTAGGAGCTAAAATATTGACGTTTTTTTGAAGATATGCTGCTACAATCGGACCGATAATCTGACCCAGAGCATATACCGTAGTTAATTCTCCGATAGCCTGCATTTGAGCTTCTGGCTTCATTTGGGATGCTAAGGTCATCGTTAGGCTGGTTATTCCCATAAAAGTTCCACCAAACAAAATACCTCCGACCAAGATACTAATTTGATTTGGTATTGCAACGGTTAATAAAATCCCCAATGCCTGCATTCCAAAAGCCAGCATCAGGCTCACTTTGATATCTGTCATTTTTGCAATTTGTGCCCACAGGAGTGTGGACGGTACTGCCGCCAAGCCAATTAATATCCAACTTTGGTTTGCAATATGACTGAGTTCAGGCATTGCTTTTATCATTTGTACAATAAATGTAGCAGTGATGATATAGCCAATCCCCTCCAGTCCATAACTAACGAGAAGAACATACCACCTGTAATCTCTAATAAGATGCTCTGATTTTCGCATTTTCGCTGATCCTTCAGCTTCCAAACGCAATGCCTTTGATAGAGTACACCACGCCGTAATTCCGAAAATACTTCCGCCTAATGCTAATCCCTGCCACGAGGCTTGCCAACCGCCTATACGATCAAACATCGGGGTAAATATGCCGCTAAATGCAATGCCAACACCAACTCCGCTATATAGATATCCAGCCCACTCGCTTCGTCCTTTCCCTAAAGTAACGCTTGATGCAACAACGAATAAAATGGCACTTAAGAATCCAGCAAGTAGTCTTAAAAACAGCCAAAATGTTTCACTTAGCGTGAGCGACATAGCTGCCAACGTAACTATGCTGGAAACTATTCCGACGCCTAACCAGATAAGCAAATTCTTTCTAATACATTGTTTTCTTGAAATATATGCTCCGATAAGATAGCCTAAATTGTTTGCAGAAGCAAGCACGGCTATAGACCATTCGGTTACCCCAATATCTCTTTGCATCAGAGGAATAATTGGCGTAAAACCAAATCGAGAAAGCCCCATTGCCAAGCTCAAGGCACAAACCCCACCGATAAGAATAGAAATACTACGCTGATTATTCAATGTATTCATCTCCTTGTCAAAGAATATAGTTTTATGTTACTATAAAGTTATTATTTATAGAAGCGATTACTTTCTATTACAGCAATCGCTTTTATCGATCGGAGTGGAATTAAAAATGGATTTTGATGATATAAAAGTATTTCGTGAAGTCGCTTCATACCGTTCTATGACCAAAGCTGCCGAAAATCTTGGCTATGCACAATCTAGCGTTACTACACGCATACGAAAACTAGAAGCAAATCTGAATGTGAACTTGTTCTATCGGAACGCAAAAGGGGTTCACCTCACCCCTGCCGGCAAAATATTCTTAGAACAGGGGGCAAAGATAACTCAATTGCTGGATGAGTTATCTTTTCTGTTAAATCCCGATGAATCTATGGGCGGTTTATTGCGAATTGGTTCTATGGAAACGACAGCCGCAATTCATCTTCCATCCTTGCTCAAAAAATATCATTCATTATATGATAAGGTTGAATTATCACTTCAAACCGGAACTACGGAATACTTAATCAATCAAGTTCTGAATTATAATCTTGACTTTGCCTTTGTTGCAGCGCCCATTAATCACCCCGACATCATTGAAATTGAAGCATTTAAAGAAGAAATGGTCTTGATTGCTGAAGGCGGACAACACCCAAAAAGCATGGAGGAAATCCTGAAAAGTAGAATCATCTTAGTTTTCCGTGCTGGCTGCTCTTATCGGGCATTACTGGAGCGATATCTATTAGAGAATAAATCGATTTCCTTAAAACGTTTTGAGTTTGGTTCATTAGAAGCTATTATTGGCGGAGTAGCTTCTGGTATTGGAATATCTCTATTACCTAAGTCCGTTATAGCGGAAAAGCTTCAATCAGGTGCTCTAACGGCTTATAAATTGCCCGCACATCTGCGAAACTGTACAACAATGCTGATACAGCGAAAAAACACAGTCCCAACAATAGCCATGGCTAATTTCATTGATATAATACGTAACTGCCACTAAATTTTATTATGTTGAATGAAATCTACAATTCCTGTTTTGCTAATGGATACCTCCTACAAAAATAAAATGCAGCCTGATCCCTTATTTTAGTAAGAGTCTAGGCTGCATTTTTAATTGACAAAATGACTTATTCATATACTATAATTCAGCTTGGTTTGCCTCGATACTGGGCCGGACTTATACCTAATCGTTTTTTAAATAACTGGCAAAAATAAGAGATATTGCTGATGCCAATCCTGTCGCAGATTTCCTGTAAGGACAGGAATGTTGTTCTTAGCAGCAGATATGCTTCGCGCAAACGATGGTAAATAAGATATTCAGTGATGGTACTACCGGTAGCTTTGTGGAACAGATGAGATATATGAAAACTCGAAAGATGAATTTCATTTGCTAGAGCAACCAGAGTAAATTCCTCATAGTAATGGGCTTCGATCCATTGCATGACGTGTTCCGCATAGCAGATATGGCGAAGTTTAGTCTCTTTGTCAGCTTGATTTTTGGCAGTCCATTGGTCCTTTAAGGTGCTTAAAAACAACATAAAGAATAACGCAAAAGCCTCTGTATTCATTAATTCTGTATCACGTGGACAGTAACGCTGAAAAAGTGTATCAAATTGTGAAACTGGATTGTTCGCCAGTCGCACCGCGCTATCTCATAGCCTTTCTGTTTATATTTCTCCGCTACGTCTGCATCAATAATTTCCAATGCTTCCGCTACAGATTGACTTAACTTATCTGTAAAATAACGCCATATACACTCTTCACGAGAAATTGCGTCTTTAGAGTCCTTCATTATTTTCACGATTTCTGCTACAATTGAATCCATAGGAAGACCTTCTTTGTAATATATTTGCCTGCGAAGCTTATATTATAATAAAGGTCTTCCTTTTATTTTGCAACTTCTACCGAGAACTATTTTACACTAAGATGTTTGTATATTAAATATTTCACATGACAATCGTCAAGAATGGGGTAGGTTTCAGTAGCGTTACACCTCTGGCAGACTGACAGGCTAAATGTAATCGCTTTCATGCATGATGTAAACTTAACCCTTGTATAATAACAAAAATCCTGTCCACTTGTTGTAAAACAAATGGACAGGATTTTTTCTCTAATTGCCAAGTAATATTTCTCTGCGTATCACTTCTAACCGTGCAGATTTTTGATTATCTTTCCGACCTCATTGTCCTGAAGTTTTGAGATTATATTCATGAAAACTTGAGTATAAATCTGTTTATCCTATAGCTTATTATATAACGATTTATCAACAAATCGAATTGCCGCTGCCGCCAATACTGAGGTTGGGTCAATTACCGGTCGATCAATATGAAATAGTTCAAATGCAACCGGAAGCTCTGTACATCCTAATACCAATATCTCTGCCCCTTCCTCAAAAAGTTCATCGACTGTTCCATAAAACTCATTAAGGTTGATATTCTTATTTGACGCCTTTATCCCATTATAAATTACATCCATTACACTCATCTGCTTGATTGGCGAAGGAATAACCAAATCTATTTCCGCATCCGCTAAGGCCATATGATAAACTCTTGACTCAATTGTTCCATCAGTTGCCAGCAACCCGATTTTTCTTATTTTTTTCTTTTTAATTTCTAGAACCGTTTCTTTCAACATATTTAAAAGAGGAATATCAAAAAAAGGCGTAATTTCACCATAAAAATAATGCGCGGTATTGCATGGCATGACTAATACGTCCGCCCCCATGGACTGCAATCTAATACCACTTCTCACCATTTCAGGAATGGGGCTCTCTCCCCCTCCTAATATGGCTTTCGTTCTGTCTGGAATATTGGTATTACAATCTATACAAATATGGATGTGTTCTTGGTCAGACTTGGCATCAGTCATATCTATAATTTTTTTAAACAAATCGTATGTAGCTGTCGGTCCCATGCCACCGATAATTCCGATTGACTTTTGCATTTTATCTTCCCCCCTTTTATAACAACACCTTACTCTTTACTTGATTTCATTATAAATCTCAAGTATAATAGAATCAAATATTTATATCAACATAAATGATATAATCATTTGGTTATATCATGGAGGCATCATGTTTAAAGGAAAAGAATATATTTATGAAGTATACAAAGAAAAAAGCTTTTCAAAAGCAGCACAAAATCTCTATATCAGCCAACCAGCTTTGAGTGCTGCAATTAAAAAAAATGAAAAACGCCTCGGGTGCTGTATCTTTGATCGAAGCAGTAATCCTATTCAATTGACAGAAGCCGGTTCAGAATATATAAAATCCATAGAAAAAGTTATGGATATTGAAAATCGATTTGAAAACTATCTCAGTAATTTAAATCAACTGAAAACAGGACACCTTTCTATTGGTGCAAGCAATGTTTTTGCTTCATTTATTCTTCCTGAAATAATCACAAAATACACCAATAAATACCCTTCCATCAAAGTAAATCTAGTTGAAGCCAATAGTGCCCATTTAGAAAATCAGCTATTTTTAGGCGCACTTGATTTTGTAATTGATAATTACCCCCTAAATGAAGCAATCTATGAAAAGCACTTATTCTGCTGTGAGAGTCTTATTCTTACCGTGCCTCGGAAATTTTCTTCAAACAGTTTCGTCCAAAAATATCAGTTATCAATCGACGATATCCGCCAAGGAATACACTTAAACCCAGCGACAGAGTCCGTGCCTTTGTCGATATTCGCCCATGATCCATTCATTTTCTTGAGAGCTGGAAACGATACGCGAATGCGTGTAGATAAGATTATACAAGAAAATGGCATAACACCAAAAATTATTTTAGAATTAGATCAGTTGGCTACAGCTTATAATGTTGCTTGTTCCGGCATGGGAATTACCTTCATTAGTGATACCCTAGCCCAAAAAGCAAACTATAATTCCAATATGCTATATTACAAAGTAAATAGTACTCACACATTACGCAACGTATTTTTCTACAACAAACAAAATAAATATTTCACCAAAGCCATGGAAGAATTTATTAAAATATCTCAAAAAACAGATAGCATACAATAACTAAAGCGCTATATTCCTAATCACTTTAAATCTTGCTAGAAACGAACCGCATCAAACCCCTGCCCCGTTGTCTAAAGAAAGCACCCTTAACCATTGTATTTGATGGGTTAAGGGTGCTTTCGCTATTACCAGTGATACTTCTCGCCTCGATTAATTTTAAAGGCTCTATAGATTTGCTCCACGAGCAGCAGTCTTACCATTTGATGGGTAAATGTCATGCGGGAGAAACTGAGTTTTTCGGCAGCGGCTTGGCGGACTTCTTCCGACAAACCAAAAGCCCCTCCGATTAAAAATGTAATATTACTTTGCCCTTTGAGCCCTAACTGAGCAATATTTTTAGCAAGGTCTTCTGATGAAGACTCTTTGCCATACACATCTAAAACAATGAGATAACTCCCCTCCGACACTTGCTTCAAAAGACGCTCACCTTCAATAGTCAGCGTCTTTTTCTTTTCTGCTTCGGATGGATTATCCGGCATTTTTTCTTCATGTATTTCAATGATTTTAAGATTCGCAAACGTTGTCATGCGTTTGGTAAATTCAGCGATTCCGGCTGAAAGATATTTTTCTTTAATTTTGCCTGCTGCAACAATGTTTATCTTCATTGGCTATCCGGCATTTCTTCAAGTGCCACATCAACGCTGTGTTTTTCACCATTCCGGGTGAATTCTACTTTCACTGTGTCACCCACGTTGTAGTTAACAATGGCTGTTCTGAGATCAACCACCGTGTTGGTTTCCGTATTTGCTATCTTGAGAATAATATCACCTTTTTGGATACCCGCTTTTTCACCAGGACCGCCTGCTGTCACTTGAGCAACATAGATACCTTTATCAATATTCAAAGAATAACCCTGACTAGCCGCTGTTGCTTTATCGAAAACACCCACGCCTAAATAAGGACGCACTACATGACCTGTTTTAATAATATCTTCAATAATCGGCCGTACTGCATTAATCGGAATTGAAAAACCCATGCCTTCAACACCAGCTGCTGAAACTTTTGCACTATTGATGCCAATTACCATGCCATCAGCATTCACCAGTGCTCCACCGGAATTGCCTGGATTGATTGCTGCATCCGTTTGAATCAATTTAAATCTACGTTCACCGATTTCCATGCTGCGATTCAAGGCACTGATTACCCCAGCTGTTACGCTGCCTTGAAATTCCAATCCCAACGGATTACCAATGGCAAGTGCTGGTTCTCCGACCATGATTTCATCTGAATTGCCAAACGTCACAGTTGGCAGACCTGTCGCATCCACTTTAACAACAGCAATATCCGTAACAGGATCGGTACCGACAATTTTCCCCGCCAAAGTCCTGCCATCAGAAAGTGCCACGGTGATTTCTTTTGCCCCATCGACCACATGATTGTTCGTTACAATATAACCATTACTGTCAAAAATAACCCCTGAACCGGTCCCCTGATTGATCATCACCTGATGATTAAACCAATCACGTGCCACAGCTTTATTCGTTATACCAACAACAGCTGGTCCTACACTTTTAGCAGCTCTGACAAGGGCTGTATTTCTTGCATCAGAAAGTTTATCATTCGCGGCCGGAGGCGTTAGATTCGATGTACTCTCCTGCACTTTTGCCGCAGATTCCTGTTTATTACCAAAAGCTGTACAGCCTGAAAACAAGGCTGAAACAACCAGCAGCATACTTATCATCACCACAAAATATGGATTCACATTTTTATATAATGCTTTCATAAAAAAACCTCCTATAGACTTACAATTTCATTTTGTTTTGTCAAACGTATATCCAAATCAATGCCCAGGTCATAACCTTGCTGCTCCACGATCCCGCAAACAGTAGCATGTGCAACATGCGGATCATTATTCTCAGCACTTAAATGGGCTAAAAAAACTTTCGTTTTTTGTTTTTTCATACGAACTAAAGCCCATGCAGCATCCTCATTCGATAAATGACCGCGATTGCTCAAAATACGTTGTTTAAGATACCAGGGATAAGCGCCTTTTTTCAATAACTCCGTATCATGATTGGCCTCCAATACCAAAACATCCGAATAATCCAAAGCTGCTTGTACACTGCTGGTAACAAATCCCAAATCTGTTGCCACCGTACATTTTATATCCCGATCCAAAATCGTGAAACCAACCGGGTCAGCCGCATCATGCGAAATATTAAATGCCCCAATTTTAAGATTGCCAATACAAAAGTCCTCACCAATCGCATTGCAGCACTGATCAGGAATTGTATCACGACAATACATGGATGCAAAGGTATCAGACCGTGTATAAATCGGCAAACTATATTTGCGAGACAACGTCGTTAACCCGCCAATATGATCACGATGCTCATGCGTAATTAAAACCCCATCTAATTCCTCAATCTCAACCCCAATAGCAAAAAGACTTTTTTTGATTCGAAGAGCACTAATTCCTGCATCCACTAATATTTTTGTGCCATTCATTTCAATGAAGATTGAATTGCCCTTACTACCGCTTGCCAATACCGAAACCTGCATATATTTTTCTACCTCATTTATATCCAATACATTCCACACGACACACATGAACTCTGCTCTTTTAACCAAACAAGTTTCTGTTTATAAAGGTAGCAAAGAATCCTGTAAAGCATCTGAAATCATAGCAAAATTCTATTTATATCATACTATTCTTTATCCCTAAAAACAACAATCCACTGCAACAAACACAGCTGAAATAAAAAAAAATCGCAAACACCCTGTATTCTCACAGAACATTTGCGAATTATCAACCGTTGACAACACATAAAAATAGAATTAGTGCATTTTCCCTGCTTTCGACTGGCACTCAGGACAAACTCCATAAAAATAGAACTGCTGCCCTGACAGGCGATATGCTGTTTTTTCACTGATCTGATTCACATAAGCTGATTCATCCACACCGTAAATATCATCAACCCGATTACAAACTAAGCAGCGTACATGCGGGTGTGTATCCGTATTCGCATCATAACGAAAACTTTCTTCACCAACATTTAAGATTTGAACCAATTCTATTTCCTTTAAAATTTCAATTGTTTTATAGACCGTTGCCAAACTCATCGTCGGATAAAATTCTTGCAGTTTACTGAATATCATTTCAGCACTCGGATGTTCCGTTGTGTTACTTAACACATTGTAAATTGCCAAACGCTGTGGCGTTACCTTAAAGCCTTTTTCTCTTAATAATGCTGTTACTTCTTTTGCATCCATTACAATCCGCCACCTTACATGAACATTTCTTCGTCTACTCATTCATTGGAAAATAAACTAGATTCGTTCTTTATTCTTATATATTCCTAACAAAGGATAAATATATACAGATACTTATTATCTTACTGATTAAAATGATTTTTGTCAATAGATCTATTACAACAATTAAAAACCAATATTCTATTAAGAAGCATTTTCCATAGTTCTGATTTTTAAAAAGGATTCAATATCAACAGTATCCAGTATATAGATTTAGATCCATCTTTGTCAAGATTCAATGAGATTTTTTTGTTTTTTCAAACTGCATCTTTATCCATTTTAGCAAACGGGCAAATTTATGCTATAATATTTGAATACGAAATGATTTTAAATTTACGTTAAAGATTATGTTTCTGAAAAATAAAGAAAAGTTGGTGACTTCATGATTTTAGAAGAAATTGGCGCTTATCTTGCCAATGAACTGAAAGTTAAAAAATATCAAATTGATGCAACGATAAAATTATTAGATGAAGGAAATACGGTTCCCTTTATATCTCGTTATCGAAAAGAAGTAACTGGTGAACTCGATGAAGAACAAATCCGTACGATTGAAGAACGCCTGGCCTATCTGCGCAACCTCATCAAAAGACAAGATGACATACTAAATAATATTGAAGAACAGGGAAAGCTCACGCCCGAATTAAAAACAGCCATTGAGCGTACGATAAAACTCCAGGATCTGGAGGATTTATATCTTCCTTATAAACAGAAAAAACGTACCCGCGCTCAGATTGCCCGTGAAAAAGGTCTTGAACCATTCGCCGATCTGATCATGGCACAAGAAATCACCAGTGGAAATCCACTAGAATACGCAGCACAATATATAAATGCAGAAAACGAAATTGATTCTACTGAACTTGTTTTTGCGGCAGCGATGGATATTATCGCTGAAATAGTCTGTGAACGAGCTGACATCCGCTCAATGCTGCGAAAATACCTATGGCAAAATGCCCGTATCCAGACCGAACTTCCTGAAGAAAATGAAGCCAGTCAGGCATTTTTAATGTACAAAGAATACAGTGAACCACTCAAAACATTACCATCTCATCGCATATTGGCAATCAATCGCGGTGAAAAGAAAAACTTTCTCAAAGTCCGGCTTGATACCGACCATGAAAAAAATCTCAGCTTAATTTTAAATAAAGTTATAACAAAGCCATCAATTTTTAGCGAAATCATAACCGCCGCCGTTTCTGATGGTTACAAGCGCCTCTTGTTTCCGGCACTGGATCGTGAAATCCGTTCTTTGCTGACTGAAAATGCAGAAACCCAGGCCATTCATGTATTTGGTATGAATCTTAAACAGCTTTTACTCCAAGCTCCATTATCGGGAAATGTCGTCATGGGACTTGACCCCGGCTATCGCACCGGCTGTAAAATGGCTGTTATCGATGCAACCGGGCATGTACTCGACCATGGTGTCCTTTATCTTACAATGAGCGATGACGCGAAAGCTAAAGCCGCTGAAACCACGCTGGCTCTAATCAAAAAATACAATGTTACCCTCATTTCAATTGGCAATGGTACGGCCTCTTATGAAACGGAAGAATTTACCGCAAACTTGATTGCTGAAAATCAACTCAATGTCCATTATATTATCACGAACGAAGCTGGTGCCTCTGTTTATTCAGCTTCAAAACTAGCAAAAGAGGAACTGCCTGACTATGATGTCACAATTCGCGGCGCGGTATCAATTGCCAGGCGCGTCCAAGATCCATTAGCCGAACTCGTTAAAATCGATCCACAATCCATTGGTGTTGGTCAATATCAGCATGATGTGAATCAAAAAGGACTAACAACAGCCCTGGATCATGTCATTGAATCCGCTGTGAATCATGTCGGCGTTGAACTCAATACCGCTTCGATTGAGCTATTAAAACATGTTTCTGGAATCAATGCCACCGTAGCCAAAAACATTGTTACGTACCGAAATGAAAATGGTGAATTTACCGCGCGGAAAGAACTCTTAAAAGTAGCCCGCCTTGGTCAGGCAGCTTTCACGCAATGTGCTGGCTTTCTTCGTATTGGTATGGCAAAATCACCACTGGACAATACCCCCGTCCATCCTGAATCTTACAAACTAGCCGAAAGTATTTTAGCAAAACTCGGTTTTACGCTGCAAGACTTGAAAGATAAACACCAGCTTGAAATTTTGCAGGCAAAAATGAAATTGATCGATATCAATCAGCTGGCCGCCAGCCTTGATGCTGGTGTACCAACCATCCGTGATATCCTTGATGCCTTAGCAAAACCTGGACGTGATCCACGTGAAGATTTCCCCGCTCCGCTTACGCGTAAATCGATTGTAAAGTTAACGGATATCGCTGTCGGCACAATTATGCGCGGCACAGTTCACAATGTAACTGATTTCGGCGCTTTTGTTGATATCGGCATCAAGACAGCCGGACTCATCCATCGCTCTGAACTCAGCTATAAACGAGTCAACCATCCACTCGATGTAGTATCCGTTGGTGATATTATTGATGTAATGGTCATCAGCATTGATGCCGACCGTCACCGGATCGGCCTCAGCCTAAAACAAGTACCCAAAGAAGCCTGACAGGGAGGATCGTATGAATTTACTGACACAAACCATAAAAAACATTAAGCCCCTCGATAAAAAAGCAATACACGACGTGCAAAAAAAACTATCTGATACAATGACCAATGTAGAAGGCTTGGGGTATTTGAAAAGTATTTTATTAAATTATGCCGGCATCAGTGGTGAAAAAATTCCCAGTGAGCCAAAAAAATGTACGATTATCAGCTGTGCCGATCATGGTGTTGCCGAAATGAAAGTCAGTGCCTATCCACCTGAAACAACCGTACACATGACAAAAAACTATCTGATTTCAAAAGGCGCAGTAGCCAATGCCCTCGCTAATTTCTCAAAATCCCATATGGTGGTTGTTGATATGGGTATCGCAGCTCCGATGGGTAAAATACCGGGGCTGCTTGATCGTAAGATTGCCCTTGGAACAAAAAATTGTGCCAAAGGAGCTGCCATGTCAAGGCTTGAGGCACTTCAGTCTTTGCACACCGGAATTGAACTTGTACAAAAATATACTGCGCAAGGTTATCATTGCTTTTTACCTGGTGAAATGGGAATTGCCAATACCACATCAAGTGCCGCTATCGTAGCTTGTCTATGCGATCTAAGCCCTGAAGAAGCGACCGGCCGCGGCACCAACATCTCGGATGAACGCCTTAAAGTCAAAATTGATGTCGTTCGTCAAACTCTGGCGGTCAATCAGCCCAATCCAGCTGATGGAATCGATGTCCTCATGAAACTCGGTGGATTTGAACTTGGTTGTATTGCCGGCATCATTTTAGGTGCAGCAGCAAATCGTGCTTTTGTTGTCCTCGACGGCTTCAATACTGGTGCAGCCGCCCTTATCGCAGCTACGCTCTGCCCCACGGTAAAAGAATACCTAATGGGGTCACATTTAGCAGCAGAACCCGCCCATCAAGCAATCTTAGAAAAACTCAACCTCCAGCCTTATATGGATATGCATTTTCGCCTTGGCGAAGCTACCGGTTCCTCCATCATCGTTAATCTTCTGGATGGCATGCTCCTCGCCTATACAGCACTCACAAAAGACCATATACCCGATCTTTTTTGCTGTCAGTCAGAAAAAGCTATGTTACCCCTAACCACACAGGAACTGCAAGAATACAATGACACCATCCGTCCCTTGCATCTATCTTCGATGGAAAAGTGTCAGCTTCGCATTGATAATCTCTGCAAACCAATTTACAGCCTGGGTCGATTAGAAGAAATTGCTGTAAAAATTGCCGGCATTACAGCCTCAGCAAAACCGAATATCTTGCAAAAAAGAATTCTGTGTTTTGGTTCAAAAGCCAATATGTCAAGCACGCAGCAAAAACTCACGGCAGCATTTGCCCAGCATGCAAATGCTAAGGTCACTCTGATTGAACTGCCTAAACCGTCACAAGATTTATTGACGGCGATCAAAGGCGGTATGCTTTTGGCTGAGAAAGAAATCCGACAAGGTACTCAAATCATTGGGATTGCCACAACTGAAAACCAGCGACATGATATATGTGGAACGAAAGTAAAACAAGCACTGCAAAAACTTTTGACCACAAATTATATAGAACTGACAATCTTCAAAGATCGTCTGCTTAAGCCTCATACCCCAGCTTCCGAAACACCTGCGGCCAACGATATAGAATTGGCATACATGATTGGTCTCATTTTGGGTGCAGCCCACGGTGGGGCACTCATCGTACTCGATAATTTCATTTCTGAAATTGCCGCAAAAATTGCGATTGATCTGGCCCCCAATGTAAAAGACTATATCTTACGTACGGAAACACCACCTGTTTCTGCCTTGGATTGGGATATTCCATCTTATCTAAACCTCAATATGACGACAGGTGGCGGCTGTATTGCTGCCCTTGGTATGAAACTAGTCGATGCCAGTCTACATATGCTAAACGATATGAAAACCTTCACAGAGGCTTCTGTAGCAGTTGCCAATGATGGGCCAGGAGCTGGACGGCAAAAAATATAAGAAGAAATAAAACAACCTATGACAAAAACTGCCAAATTACAGCAGCTCGTCATAGGTTGTTTTATTTTACTCATCTAAAATTAAATCAACAAGACATTTTGTTTTAACAAGCAAAACCGATACGCGCTCATTGAGATGTGCCTTAAGGTCACCCTGCTCACGTATTAAGTCAATATTCGTTTGATTGAGCATCATACTCCCCTGTAACGCAGTATGGCAGTTTAGCGCTGCAAACCGTATATCACAAACCAGATTAGGCTCAGCCAGTTGAATCATATCCTTGGCAATGCCCATTGCAGCAAAGCAGGCATCTGCTGTCGCAAAAGAAACCGACATTGCTTCAGCAAGTAAGCGATTCCACTCCTTCGTCTCAAGCTCAATAGGGCTCAGAAAAAGCGGTAAAACTCGTTCCATCACCACAGCATCCTCATCGATCAATTTCTCTAAGGTTTCTTTTATCGATGCCAATTCGTCTTGCCAACGCTGAATTGGTGGCTCACTATCATATTTACTGTTTGCTGAACATAAATGCAGTGCTAACATCAAAAGGCTTACACCACAAGCACCAACTAGTGCAGCGGCACTGCCGCTTCCCGGTGCTTTTTCACCCGATAGTTTACTAAGGAACTCCCCCACTGATAACTCTTTCAACATCACTTCATCCTCCTAAAAACTCAAACTATTTTACAAGTGGCTGCATATTTCTAACATTTTCAGCTAGAGACTGCTCTTTCTTATAGAGCTTTAGTGCCTGCAGACCCGACTGCATATCTGGTGTCTTCAAATTGGCAACTCGATCACCTAAAAGTTCTTGTACCTGTTCTACTACAAGGACGAGATTTTTACTGTTTGGCAAAATAATGTACTGCTTAGCAAAATCGCTATGCACAGCATTCACAAAATCACCAACAGAAGGATTCATGCCCTTGCCGCCAGTGATGATTAAACCTGCACCAGCTTTTTTCATTTTTTCAGACATAACTGCATCAGAGGCAACGGCAATAATCGCAAGTGCTTCTGCCTGTTCTGTCATAACAGATGATTCGTGGTATTGTGCCATATTATCAATTTTCACATCGTGCAAGTTTCCCCAGCCGACAGCCTGTTCAATAATCAAGCCGGGATGATCTGTATGCAGATGAACACGCGTATTATTGCCATGTTTTTGCACAATAACAGCATTACCTATTTTTTGCAGGATTCGCTCCACATCATATACATCCACTTTTGAATGTTTGACCAAAAAACTTACACAATATGGCCGCACCAAATCAACTTCTGGCTTCGGAACCTGATTAGAGGTTTTAAAATTCGTCGACAAGCTAAGGCTTGGCGAAACAAAATTACCATCAAGCCCCTTCATACATCCTGTAAGTAAAACCATCATTCCCTGTCCACCGGCATCGATAAAACCATACTGAGCCTTCGTTCGCTGGAGTTCTTTTTCACCTGCAATCAGGGCTGCTTCTAAAATTTCGGATATCGGCAGATTGGCCCTTACCGCATAATAGGCCCCCTTTGCCACACCTTTTGCCACTGTTATAATCGGACGCTCTTTTGAATCCGGAATACTGCGATGTGCATATAAGATACCATACTGGAATGCTTTACCTATATCAGAAGATCTCGCATCATATTTACCAGAAAGACCTTTACTTAAGCCGCGGAAAATCTGCGATAGAACAACCCCTGAATTACCTCTGGCCCCCAAAATAGCACTATCAGACGTACGTTTTGCCAAAGGTCCAATACCTTCTTCTTTGGCATCCACAAGTGCTGCCGCCGCCGCGCCCATCGTACGCAGCAAGTTTGTACCTATTTCACCACTATCGGATAAAGAAGCTGCATTCAATTGATTCAAATTTTCATATTCAAGTAAAAATTCACTATAAGCACCGGCAATCATTCTTCTAAAATCACTGCTGGTAATAATTTCTTTATTACTGGTCATATTTACCACTACCTATCTTATTTTTCCTGTTATTTACTATATTATACTCAATTTTTCAATAAAAAAGCAATTCGGTAAATTTTCTCTATAATTAAACATGTTTTTTCAGCCGGAAAAAGGATTCTTTCCTAAAACCAGCGAAATATTACAAGTAGTATTGTTTTATTGAATTCTTTATTGTTAAGGAGATTTCCTATGGCTACAAAAAATAAATTATTATTTTCTTTGGATATCGGCACCAGAAGTGTCATTGGTATTGTTGCCGAACAAAACGGCAGCCAATTAAAAATCATTGCCACCGAACGGAAAGAACATCGCACCAGAGCCATGCTTGATGGACAGATTCATGATGTACCACAAGTTGCAGCCATCTTGGAAGATGTTAAAAATGCTTTGGAGGTCAAAACCGGACCATTGAAACAAGTTGCCGTCGCTGCAGCTGGACGTGCTTTATATACAATGACTTCCGAAGCGGAACTTGAAATTAACGAAGTCATTACAGCAGAAACGGAACGAAGCCTTGATTTTATTGCTATCCAAACCGCGCAGCACAAGCTTGCCACCTCAAATACAGTTGCCGACCCGACTCTATATTATTGTGTAGGATATAGTACCGTCAAATATACCTTAGATGGTACCCAGCTTAAGACGCTAGTCGGTCAACGCGGCAAGCTGGCAACAGCTACTGTTATTGCTACATTTCTACCGCGTCAAGTCATTGATTCGATGCAGTCAGCACTTGATACAGCAAAGTTGGAAATGAGTGCACTTACATTGGAACCGATTGCCGCAATCAACGTATTGATTCCACCAACCATGCGTCATTTAAACCTGGTCTTAGTCGATATTGGTGCCGGTACTTCCGATGTAGCTGTAACAAAAGATGGTTCCGTGACCGGATATGGAATGGTTCCACTTGCCGGCGACGAAATAACCGAAGCCATCTCCCAAAAATATCTGCTGGACTTTAACATTGCCGAAACCGTAAAGCGCGATATTTCGGCTGACAAAGCAGGAAAAGTAACCTTCCAGGACATTCTGGGCGTTGAATATAAACTGAGCCCCAAAGAAGTCATTGACAGTGTCATGCCCAATATATTAGATCTTGCACAGGCGATCGCTAAACAGATTTTAGAATTAAATAGTGGTGCGCCACAAGCCGTACTTTTAGTTGGCGGTGGTTCCCTAACGCCTGAACTGCCTGAAATGGTCGCACAGGCACTGGATATTCCTTCCCCACGGGTGGCTGTCCGTAAGCCAGAAACAATTGAGGGAATCGAAAGTATACCCGAAGAACTAAAATCTCCTGATGCTGTCACCCCACTCGGTATACTCAAAATAGCTTCATTAAATGCCTTACACTTTTTAAGTATTTCCGTAAATGAACAGGAATTCCGTCTGTTCAACTTTGGTCATTTGACGGTATCAGATGCACTTTTGACCGCTGGTATCAATCTGAAAAAGCTCGGTGGAAAACCAGGCCTTGGTCTCATGATTACATTAAATGGCGAAAAAAAATATCTTGCTGGAACCATGGGAACAAATGCTAAAATAACGCTAAATGAAGAAATCGCCGCCCTCAAAGACCCGATCAAACATGGCGATAAAATAACGATTGAAAATGGCTGTGATGGCATGGCGCCTGAAGTTAAGCTGCAAACAATTATAAAACCAATGCCGCCAGTCATGCTTTTTATCAATGGCAGTAAAACAAGCATCCCCCCTACCGCGCTCATCAACGGTCAATCCGCTGATATGCAGCAGCTTCTAGTCGATCATGATGAAATCACTTGGCATGAAACAAAAACTCTCGGTGAAGTCTTACTAAAAGCTGGCTACACTCCCACTGCGCGCAAATTTAAATATCTTCTAAATGGAGCACAATCCATGTTCAGCGTATCACCGACCATCACCATCAATGGAAATCCAGCCACTCTTTCCACTGAAGTTTTTCCAAATGATGAAATTGATTTTATTGAACCCACATCCCCAAAACTCGGCGACGTTATAAAACTATCGGAACTCGATACGCATATGATTATCTACTTTAATAAATCAGAATGTAAAATGCCAGCGGCCAACTGCCAAATGACAGTCAACGGCAAATCTGCTACAGCCAATACAATTGTCTATGATGGCAGCGAAATAGAATACACTCTATCCGAACGCAAAACAACAATTGTCAGTGATGTACTGCTCGCGGCGGATTTTCATCCACCAAGTGCTTTAAGTCAAGTAACGTTTAAAATTCTCGTCAACGGTAAATCCGCTGAGTTTATCACCCCCGTCAAAAATGGTGACAAGATTGACGTTTTAATTACACCGATTGAGCACAAAGTGACTATTTAAAATAAAGTTCTTATAAAAAAACCTCCAAGCATAGATGTAAATCTATACTTAGAGGTTTTTTGTTATGTCATCTTTTAAAAAACAATTCTCAAGGTTTTACATTTGCTTTAAAAGTTTGTTTGCCATCAATCATTTCAATAACAACCGCGCTTTTAATTGCATCATGTGTTTCATTTAAAGTAATCGCTCCCGTTATACCATTGAAATCTTTAGTCACAGCCAGTGCTTCCGTTATTTTTGCCGGATCTGTACTATTAGCCCGTTCAATCGCATCAATCAAGACTTTCGCTGCATCATAACCAAGAACCGCTAACGCATCCGGTTTTTGTCCATATTCTTTTTCATAAGCCTCAGCAAAAGCCTGTGCTACAGGTTCTTTGGAATCAACGGCATAATGATTCGTGAAAAAAGTATGGTTCAGTGCATCAGCACCTGCTATTTCAGCTAGTTTAGGAGAATCCCATCCATCAGCACCAATCATGACTGCTGTAATACCAAGTTCACGAGCTTGTTTGACAATCTTGCCAACTTCTTCATAATACCCTGGGATATAAACAATGTCTGGATTTAATGTTTTTATTTTCGTTAAAATTGCTTTAAAATCCTGATCTTTTTGCAAATACGCTTCTTCACCCAAAATTTCGCCACCACCCTGCTTCATGGCGTCCTTAAAGAAATCCGACAACCCCTTGCTGTAATCACTACTATTATCAACCAGAACAACTGCTTTTTTTAAATGAAGATTATTCAAGGCAAAATTAGCTGCTACGGTTCCCTGAAAAGGATCAATAAAGCAAACCCTAAATACATAATCATTTACTTTACCCGTTTTTTCATCCACTGTAACTTTCGGATTCGTCGCTCCCGATACAAGATAAGGAACTTTCGACGCCGCAGCTACACTTGCAGCTGCAATTGCATTGGAACTCGAAAAAGTTCCGGTAACAGCCACTACTTTATCTTGCGTAACCAGTTTTGTCATAGCATTAGAAGCTTCAGCCGGCTCCGATTTATTGTCGGCCACAACTGCCTCAATTTGTTTGCCTAAAAGACCGCCCTTGTCATTATATTCTTTAAAGGCCATTTTCGCACCATTTGCCGAAGATGTGCCGAGTGTTGCATTGCCGCCTGTCATTTCATTTAATAGACCAATCTTAATCGTGTTTGATTCGCCGCCACAGCCAGCTAATGTTCCCATCAAACCTACCAGTATCATAACAATCATTGCTTTAAACGTATTACGCATAAAAAAACCTCTTTCCAACCATATCATTTTCAATCTCCAGTAAAAAATATATGACGAATTGAAAAATCTGCTAAACCCTCAATAAAAAAGAGTCAAATCATAAATGATTTGACTCTGGATATCAAAAATTGCATAGGCAAAACAGACTTCAACAATCGAAAATTCGCTTGTTAAAGCATGCCTGTCTCTGTCCATTTGCCTGAGAGATTTACAGATTACAATCCGCTTTCACCTTCGGCGTCTCAATTAAGAGCACTCTCCAGAGTCCCGTCCACTTGCGGTTCTATTCACACCATTGTGAATGCCTGAGAGTGTTACTCCTTCGGCGGGCCTTGGCCTCTCTTCCGCAAACTTCATTCGGTATACATATGTTTTTTTAAGGCGTACTTGAATGTACATTATTATAACTTACAATCTTTTAATTGACAAGCTTTTTCTTAGGTAAGTATTGCGTCTCACCTTTTATTTCGTCATTGCTGCCACTTTTGCGAAAGCAATGGCTGCAGCCTGTATTGTTTTTTCAATATCAGCATCACTATGAGCCCCAGACATAAATGCAGTTTCAAATGGCGATGGAGCTAAATATATGCCCTGTTCCAGCATCGATTTGAAATAAACCTTAAAAGCTTCCGCATCCGAAGCCGCGGCTGTTTCATAGTCATAAACTGGATTTTCATTAAAGAAAATACCAAACATAGAGCCAGCCTGATGAAATTGCAATTTTAATCCGGCTTTTTTCGCTTCGACTTGCAAACCTAAAAGTAGTTTTTTCGTTTTAAGAGTCAGCACACGACTATAATCCGGCTGACCATCTTCCGGTATTGCCGTCATAATTTTTAACGTTTCAATCCCCGCTGTCATCGCCAAAGGATTCCCGCTAAGTGTTCCTGCCTGATAGACTGGACCTGCTGGTGAAATTTGCAGCATGATATCCTTACGTCCGCCATAAGCCGCAACGGGAAGACCACCGCCGATAATTTTACCCAGACAAGTCAAATCCGGCACGATGCCATATGCAGCCTGCGCACCGCCCAAAGAAGCACGGAACCCACACATAACTTCATCAAAGATCAACAGAGCTCCGGCCTCTTCCGTCAAAACTCGAAGCTCTTTCAAATAGCCTTGTTTTGGCAAAACAAGCCCCATATTCCCCGCAACTGGCTCAACAATAATCGCCGCAATCTCCTTGCCGCTTTCCGCCATAACCTTACGGATGGCTTCAACATCATTATACGGAACCGTAATCGTATTTTCTGCCACACTTTTCGGCACGCCAGGGCTGTCAGGAACACCAAACGTAGCCATACCAGAACCGGCTTTTACCAGTAAACTGTCATGATGTCCATGATAACAGCCAATGAATTTTACGATTTTTTCCCGTCCGGTAAAGCCACGAGCCAAACGCAGCGCACTCATCGTTGCTTCCGTACCAGAATTTACCATGCGGATCATTTCAATCGATGGCATAAGATGTTTGACCCGTTTTGCCAGTTCTGTTTCCAAAAGCGTTGGCGCCCCATAACTTGTTCCCAGTTCCACTGCCTTTTGGAGAGCCTTAACAACCGCTTCATGCGCATGTCCAATGACCATTGGACCCCAGGACCCTACATAATCTATATATTCATTACCATCAATATCATAAATTTTACTTCCTTTTGCCTTCGCAATAAACGGCGGATCACAATCCACACTCCGGTAAGAGCGCACTGGACTGTTTACCCCACCGGGCATATATTGTTTCGCTTCAGCAAACGCTTCCGCTGATTTCGCTAAATTAAGAGCCATTTCAAAATCCTCCTTTTCTAATTATATAGAACGCATTAAACATTTTATATGGCAATCGTCAGGACACCATAACCCCTATTCTTTGAGCCATCTGGCAGCATCAATGGCATGATATGTAATAATGATATCTGCTCCCGCCCGTTTCATACTCGTCAACGTTTCCAAAACGATACGTTTTTCATCAATCCAGCCATTTGCAGCAGCTGCTTTGACCATTGCATATTCACCGCTTACATTGTATACAGCAATCGGATGATCAATATTATCGCGAACCTGACGCACAATATCTAAATACGCCAAAGCTGGTTTTACCATAATAATATCAGCACCTTCAGCAAGGTCGAGTTCTACTTCCTTCATCGCCTCGCGAGAATTGGCCGGGTCCATCTGATAAGAACGACGATCACCAAACTGCGGTGCAGAATCAGCCGCATCACGGAATGGTCCATAATATCCCGATGCATATTTTACCGCATATGACATAATCGATACATTAATAAAGCCCGCCGCATCCAGAGCCTCACGAATTGCGGCCACGCGTCCATCCATCATATCCGATGGTGCGATCATATCTGCCCCAGCCTCAGCCTGACTTACCGCAACTTTAGCCAGCAGTTCAAGCGTAGCATCATTATCGACATATTCACCGCACAATTTCCCACAATGTCCATGACTTGTATATTGGCACATACATACATCACCAATAATAACAAGTTTTGGTAATTCTGTTTTTATAGCTTTCATGGCTCTTTGTACAGGGCTCGTCGCATCCCAGGCACTGGATCCTATTTCATCTTTATATTCAGGCAGGCCAAATATTTCAACCGCTGGAATCCCTAATTCATAAATTTCTTTGGCTAATTTAACCGCATTATCGACTGATAAATGATAACAATTTGGCATGCTGGGAATTTCTGTTTTAACATTTTCGCCCGGCACAACAAAAATCGGATATACAAAATCTTTCGCCGATAATGTCGTTTCTTGTACCATGGACCGTACACCTTCTGAAATACGCATTCTGCGTGGTCGTAATGTTTGCTTCATCATTTTTTCCACCCCATATATTATATTTATCTAAAAATCCAGATCATGCTTTTGCTGAAAAATCGGCTTCGATCGCTTCCACAAGTCCAGCAATTGTATACGTTTCAGCAACAATTGCCGGATTGATTGTATGTTCCAGGCAAGTCTGCGCCGTAATTGGGCCAATACAAGCTGTTTTAACTTGATTGACCAACGCGGAACCATCAGTACCTAAAATATTGAGCAAATTTTTTACCGTCGATGAACTAGTAAACGTAACCAAATCAATTTCACCATTTTTTAACATCGTTTTGATTTCTTGACCATTCAAGTCACCTTCTATGGTTTGATACACTGGCACAACCGTGACAACAGCTCCCAGTTCACGCAATTTTTCTGGCAGGATTTCACGTGCTTCCTGCGCCCGTGGAATGAGTATCTTCATGCCTGCTGTAATCTGCTCTTTGACTGCCTCAATAATACCTTCAGCTCTAAACTCAACGGGTACCACATCCGCTATAATCCCGTATTCACGAAGTTTTTGCGCCGTTGCTGCACCGATCGCTGCAATTTTAGCGGTTCCCAAACGACGTGTATCAAAGCCCTTGGAAAAAAGTCGATCAAAAAAATGTTCCACACCATTGGTACTTGTAAACATCAGCCAATCATAACCTGCCAAGTCATCCATTGCCTGATCAACACCACGATAAGCATCGGCTGGTGCTGCCATTTTAATGGATGGTGCTTCGATACAGCGTGCCCCCAGTGCTTCTAATCGACTGGTTAATTTTGAGGCCTGCTCACGAGCTCTCGTTACCAATACCGTTTTACCAAACAATAATCGATTATCAAACCAGGCCAATTTTTCTCGCAAATTGACCACATCACCCACAATAAAAATGGCTGGCGGCTTAAGATTGTTTTTCCGCACCGCTTCAGCAGCTTCACCAACCGTCGTTACAAGTACACGCTGCTCTGGTTTGGTTCCCCAGCGAATAACAGCCGCCGGTGTGTCCGCACTGCGGCCATTTTCAATGAGCTTCGCCGTAATATGCGGCAGATTTTCGACCCCCATCAAAAATACCAGTGTATCAACCGCTGTCGATAATTTATCCCAACGCATATTGGAATTTCCTTTTGTTGGATCTTCATGCCCCGTAATAACAGCAAATGAAGTTGCAACCGCCCGATGTGTAACGGGAATTCCCGCATAAGCTGGCACAGAAATCGCTGATGTAATCCCTGGTACAATTTCAAAAGGGAGTTTATTTTCATATAGCAGTAATGCTTCTTCGCCACCACGGCCAAAAACAAATGGATCGCCGCCCTTTAGACGGACAACAACCTTACCTTCTTTGGCTTTGTCTACCAAAAGTTGATTAATATCATCCTGTTTCATGGTATGCTGACTTGATGCCTTACCAACATAAATAAATTCTGCGCCCTTTGGTGCATAACTTAAAATTCTTTCATCCGCTAAACGATCGTAAACAACCGTATCGGCATTTTTTAAATATTCACAAGCCTTCACACTAATCAATTGATAATCTCCAGGACCTGCTCCGACCAAATACACCATACCTGCCATTATATATCCTCCTATAAATAAGAGGCTGCCTCTCGTTTTCTGCTTTTACAAAACAGAAACTCGATATTGAAGCACCCTCTTTATAAAAAATTTTACAATAAAAGTCCTAATTCCTGCATAATCTGCCGACCACCAGCATCTAACAGGCGCTGTGCCAAAGCAAACCCAAGTTTATCGGCATCGACACCAGCGCCCGTAATTGAATCACGAAGCAAGCGTTTGCCATCTACCGAGGCAATAACTGCTTCAACATGCAGCTGATTTTCTTTCGTTTCTGCATAAACGCCCACCGGAACCTGACAGCCACCTTCGACCGCCGCTAAAAAAGCTCGTTCCGCCGTAGAATTTTGTACAGACTCTGCGTCATTTAAAAAAGCCAGAAGTTCTAAAACTGCTGCGTCTCCGGCCCGTGCTTCAATCGCCAACGCACCCTGTCCAACAGCCGGTAAACAAATTTCCGGCAAAATAATATCCGTAATCAAATCGGCAAGCCCCAGTCTTTTTAGACCAGCCACTGCCAGTACAATCGCCGCAAAATTTTCTGTTTCAAGTTTCTTTAACCGCGTATTAACATTACCGCGCAAATCACAAATATTGAGATCTGGGCGAACATGCAAAAGCTGAGCCTTACGTCTAAGGCTCGATGTGCCAACTTTGGCCCCTTGCGGCAGTGCCTGTAGCGTTTTATATTTTGGACTGACCAAAGCATCTCCTGAATCAAAACGTTTCGTAATAACAGCAAGACAAAGGCCATCCGGTATTTGCGTCGGCATATCTTTTAAACTATGTACAGCAAAATCAATATCACCCGCCAGCATTTCCGTTTCCAATTCTTTCGTAAAAAGCCCCTTACCGCCAATTTTAGCCAGCGGTGTATCAAGTATCTTATCCCCCGTGGTCATGACATGTTTCAATTCAACCGTAAGGCCCGGATATTGTTTTTTCAAGCAAGCTGCGATATGCTCTGCCTGCCAAAGCGCCAGCTTACTGCTGCGCGTACCGATAATGATGTTTTTCTTCACTGCTCTGCTCCCTTACCGTATCAAGTTTAAATAAATTGCGCATTGCATCAATATAATACTGCTCATTGGCACTACCCGCTGACCCATTGATTTTTGTCATCGGTTCCCGCAGCAATTTGCGTACAATCATTTTCGTCATATTTTCCATGACTTTGCGCTGATCTGGTGTAATGTCCGAAAGTTTTGCCATAGCTCGTTTCACTTCACGACAGCGAATCCGATCCGCTTTATCCGCCAAAAGTGCCATAACGGGACGAAATGACAAATAACGGAATTTATTGACCAATTCATATACTTCTTCTTCGATAATATCACGCGCCTGTTCTGCTTCTTGTTCACGAACTTTAATATTCTCATCAACAACGGCTTCCAGATCATCAATATTATAGAGCTGCACACCTTTGATATCAGCAACTTCTGGTTCCACATCACGCGGTACAGCAATATCGATAAACACGATTTGACGACCTTTCCGCTTTGTCATAAGCTGCTGAGTTTCCCAGGTATTCACAATATAATGCGGCGCTCCTGTTGATGTAATAATAATATCAACCCCCACAGCCTGCTTCATAGCCTGTTCAAACACAACTGGTTCGCCATGAAATTTCTCCGCCAGTTCTGCGGCTCTTTCATAGCTGCGGTTGGCCACATAAACTTTTTCAACGCCTTTATCCACAAGATGCTGTGCGGTAAGTTCCCCCATCTGGCCGGCTCCCAGCAAAAGTACCCGTGCCTTCGTAAGATCGCCAAAAATATTTTTGGCCAGTTCAACCGCTGCATAACTGACGGAAACTGCATTATAGGCAATCCGTGTTTCTGTTCGAACACGTTTACCAGTTGCAATCGCCCTATGGAATAATGTATTTAAAACGGTACTCGTTGTTCCCTCTTCACGTGCAATCGCATAAGCTTTTTTGACCTGACTCAAAATCTGGCCTTCACCAATCACTAAAGAATCCAGACTGGATGAAACTTCAAATAAATGTGAAATGCACTCTTCACCGCCATAATAAAATAAATAATCATCAATATCTTCTTCATTGCCCGCCAAATCAAATAAAAACTGTTTTAGCATCGGCAAATCTTCATCTGCATCTTCCACAACCGCATACACCTCACTGCGATTACAAGTCGAAAGAATGACTACTTCATTCATTGCATCATATTCATCGATATGTCTGAGCCCCCTCCGGATTTTCTCTTCCGGAATCGAAAAACGTTCACGCACATCCACTGGTGCCGTCTTATGATTTAGACCTAAAACTATCAATTGCATTTCTAACTTCAGCCTCCGCCTCTTCTAACTTTCCTTGTTTTACGAATGCAAGGATCTTGGTATTCATCGCTTGCTGCCAAAACTGTTCTCGCTCTTTGCTTTTGGGCAGAACCATTTTAAGTTCCAAGCGAACTTTTTCAATAATATCCAATAATATTCCATATGTATCGCCATATTCTTTTTCAAGTTCAATTCGCAGCTGACGCGCCAATGCGGGAGATTTGCCGCCCGTTGAAACCGTAAGCAGTAAATCGCCCCGGCTAACTTGAGCCGGTACTGTAAAATCACCAGGAAAAGAATGATCCACTACATTAACTAATATATGCTTCAACTTCGCTTCCTTCGCTGCCTCAGCATTTACAAAAGAAGAATCGGTCGCGCAGATGGCCAAAAAAAATCCAGTCATATCTCCAGACTTATATTCTTTTTGTTTGTAAACAATTACTTCCGCTTGTGCGAGCTCTACTAAGGAAGCAGCCAAACTCGGTGCAATCACGGTAACCTGTGCCTGTGCCTTCAGCAATGTCTTAACTTTACGCATTGCCACTTTGCCACCGCCGATAACTACACACTTTTTACGTTTTAAATCTAAATTAATCGGATATAGAGACAATTTTTGCACCTCTTTAAAACCTATAACCAACTTCGTTTACTCTATAAGTAAGAATGAAAGTTCATCAAATACGAATGACATTCACTTTCTCTTACCATTATATAATATTATTCTCCTAAATTCCATTTTTATCGTCATATTTTCAAAAAAACACATAAAATAATTATACACTGCTTCTAACACATTGCAAATCAAAAAAGCTCCCAAATTTAAATTTGAGAGCTTTGCCTTAATCTAATGTCATTATTTTATTTTTAAGTACATAAATTAAGGCTTGGGTACGATCATTCACATTGATTTTACGAAAAATATTCGTCAAATGATTTTTAACTGTTTTTTCACTCACAAAAAGTGCCTGTGAAATTTCCTGATTGTTAAACCCTCTTGCAATACAACGCAATACGTCCATTTCGCGTGTTGTTAATCGTTCTGGACGAAATTGCCGCCACATTTCACGAGCCTTCTCATTAACATCATCATCTGAATTCAAATCACCAAATAATTTTTCTTCCAATTTGGGATAAACAAAAGCATTGCCTGCATAAACGACATGAATTGCCTTTATCAGCATAGAAGGTTCTACATCTTTCAATAAATACCCATCCGCACCACTTTTTAAAAGTTCAATTACATAATTATCGCTATCATGAATCGTAAGCACAATGATTTTGGTTTTCACCTTAGCCATCTGCAATTGACGTGTCACATCAAGACCGCTCAAAATCGGCATATTCAGATCCAAAAGCAAAATATCCGGCTGTAAAACCATTGTTTTTGCCAAAGCATCCTGACCATCTTCGGCTTCACCAATCACCTCTAAATCCTCTTCAAAATTCAAAACTTTTTTTATGCCTTGTCGTAAAAGCGCATGATCATCTGCTATTAGTATTTTTATTGCCATTTTTACACTTCCCTGTCAATCTACAATATGTGCAGTCAAAAAGATCATCACTTCCGATTCACTTTTGCTCTGCTTTTCATTTCGAAAAAAACGTCCCAAAATTGGAATATCCCCTAAAAAAGGAATCTTACTGATTGATTTTGAGTCTTCACTGCCAATCAAACCGCCAATCACCATAGTTTGACCATCTTTAAGCCGGATGTTCGTATCTGCGGACCTTTTACTGAATCGGTAGGCTTTTAAATCTTCCACATACATCGGTGAACTCACCTCAGTATGAACCTCCGCTGTAATAAACCCATCTTTATTTATCCGCGGCGTATAACGTAAAATAATACCTGCCTCACGATACACAATCGACGTAGTTGTCGTCGAATTCGTTGTAGATACCGTTGGCACAGGAACTTCACCACCAATATTAATTACAGCTTCTTTTCCCTGAATCGTCATAATATTTGGCCTTGCCAAAACATTGGCTTTGCCATCACTAATCAGTGCATTGAGTGTCGCCGCATAATAAAATTCAAATGGATGTCCCTCCGGGCCATGACCAAATTTAATAATTCCCGGAATTGATTCACCATTTTTCCATTGTCTCTGCACATTCTGCTTAGGAATATCCTCCGTTATTTTCTTCAGTGTCCCATCAGGCAAAACAACCGTATTTTCTAAAGTTTCATATTCCGTCGTATAAGCAGGATATTGCGGCACTTTAGACCACTCCCACTCCACACCGAGGTTCTTCGCCGCATCTTTATTGATTGCAATAACTTTGGCTTCCAATGAAACTTGCTGTGCCGGTATATCAATTTTTTCTAACATCTGCATAATATTTGCTGCCTCTTCATCCGTTCCATAAAAAAGCAGTGAATTGGTTTGTTCATCAATCATTAAACGTTTACTTATTCGATTTTTTGCATTATCTACTTCATGCACATTATTTTTTGCAATATCTTTAGTATTCTGCATAATTGGATTGATTCCTGCTTCACCGAGTACTAAAGTTGCCGCCTCCCCTGCACAGCGCCAATCGATAAACTTTAACTTCATAACATGCAATGTGCCAAAATTATTTTGCATCGTATCCTTTTTGCCAATAAGAATAACATTGCCTTGTTTTTGATAGACCAAACCTTTCATTTTTGTAATAACATTCAGAGCCGTATCAAAATCTATCGACTCCATCTGCACCGTAATCTTTCCTGTCACTAAATCATCCGCTACAATATCAACATGTCCCAATATGGCCAATGACGTCAAAACATCGCGAACTTCACCATTATATACATTTAAAGAAATTGTTTCGGCAGCATAAACTGGACTGCCTAGCAAAAATAAACTAAAACAAAGCAGCAAAATCTGGATCTTATTTCCAGACAGCATCATGTCATCTCCTGTTTCTCTTTTTGGGGATAATTTTTATTGTTCAAGCTGCAGCAGCTGCTCTCCGTCAAGCCCTTTAAGTCTTACAGCTGTATCCGTAATTGCCAAAACTTCATAATTTTTAATGATTGTACCAATTTGGCAGGAAAAGCTTTCTTTACCTGATTCAATTAAAGCAATTTTTTGCTCAGATCCAGCTAAAATCCCTTTTAAGACAAGCTTATCTGCCATTACCTTTTTCTTTTCTATAATCTTTTTTATACCCGGCAGCTGCTCCATAACGTTTACCGTAGATTTACCTAGATTAGAAATTTTTGCTACATTGTCAACCAATTCCATTTTTCTGTCTTTTTCTGCTAAAGTAAAGGGATCGCGCCCCTGCATTTTTTCTTCACTGCCCTGCACGGCCTGCACCAGATTCTTTTGAACCTGACTATGTTCGCTATCTTTTGATCCGTTATATGTACTATTTGCTATCGTCTCGTCTGTATTTCCCCAGCCTGCATATAAAAGCACAAGCAATAAAACGAGCAGGCAGCCTTGATTTTTACGGATACCGAAAAATTTTTTCAATTCTATCTTCATATACAGTCCACCTTTTTTCAGATTCTCATAAAAATGATTAAGTATACTCTTCTCCTTAAATAAAAAAAATCCTGTCGAATTCCGACAGGATTTAAAGTATATATTTTATTTATTTTTAAGAGCTTGCAGTTTAGGTCCCATAATCCGTTTATACCCTTCAACCCCCGGCTGATTAAATGCATCAACATTGGCAAGTTCACCTTCATACGCAATGGACATTGCCAGCATATAAAGCAGTTCACCCAAATGATATGGAGTGAGTTCTGGTAAATTAAATACGGCACTAAAACGCTGATTCGACGCCAAAGCATCTGCATTAGACTGCAACGCTACATCTAAGGCTTGACTCATCGTAACGCCCGAAATATCGGATAATTTAGGTGCGGATGGAAAAGCATCCGGGATAACAGGATCAACATCCCATTTTTGGATACGAATAAATTGAACGATTTTATTGAGTTTGCCTTCTTGATGCTGCTGTGTTTGTGCATGCATATCCGTTGTTCCCACCGCAACAACTGGCGTTCTCCCATAACAAACTTCATTGCCCTGTTTATCAAACTGTTTACCAAGCGATTCAGCTAGCAGTTGAATATACCATTCCGAAACAGATTTCAGATAATCACCATATGGCATCATAACTTCAATATCACGACCATGTTTTTCTGATGCAATAAATTTAAGTGCTGCATTAAGCATTGCTGGATTCTGCCAGATATCATCATTTTGACAAACCTGGTCCATTGCTTTTGCACCAGCAAGAAATGCTTCAATATCAAAACCAATGCAAGCCGCCAAAGTGAGACCAACTTCACAAAAAATAGTGAATCTTCCCCCAACACCATCAGGAACACTATACGTAGGCCATTTTTGTTCCGTGGCCAATTTCTTTAAAAGTGTTGGCTGTTTTTCATTCGGATCTGTTACAGCAATTACTTCAACTTCAACTTCAGGATTTTTTTTCAGGGCTTCATAAATAACCATGAAATTAGACATCGTATCAAGCGTACCGCCAGACTTTGAAATCAAAAGCAGCATAACATGGTATGGACGTTTTTCGCCATGGCAGCTCGCCACTTTAGCCGAAGCATTAATATGTTCGATCAAATCGGTAGTCCTTCTTGGATCAATATTATTGCCACTAAAATAAACTCTTGGGAATCCGTCACGTTCTGCTTTTGATTTACTGTTCCAGAACTCACCGCAATGAACATCAAACAAAACTTTATTGCCGAGGAATGAACCGCCTATACCAAGCGACACAACCGCATCCACGCGATTTTGTACGGATGCAGTTAGCTTACTTAAGCGAGCGATTGATTTTGGTGAATTCAAATGACCTTCTTCAATATAAGGAAGTTCACTAAATAAAACTTTCTCCGGTTCCCCGTCTTTCGAAAGATGACCAGCAACAAAACCAGTTTTACGCATCACTTTCATTGCTTCATGGGCCTTTTTCAAATCTGCTTCAAAACTCTTCAGATCTGCTGCTGTTACTTTACCTTCACCAAATAAATTTTCATAATCAAACGAAAATCCAGATTTTAATTCTAAACTCATTTATTACACCTTCATTTTTAAAATTTATAAAACATGCAACACCTCAAACAATTGGTGGTATAAAATATTATAGCACGCAGACGTTTGACTGTTAAGTCCGATTTAAGATTATTCTTTGTGGTCGTTTTCAGCCAGTTCGGAATGTTTTTCCAGAAGTGGTCCAACCGTTTTGACCATATAGGCCAAAAAACGATCCCTAAGTTCTGGTCTTTTCAAAGCATATTCAACTGTTGCTTCGAGAAAACCTTCCTTATCGCCAATATCATAACGCCGTCCATAAAAATTATATGCATACACACGCTGAATTTTTGCCAATTCACCAATAGCATCTGTCAATTGTATCTCACCGCCACGACCTGGTTTTGTATGTTCCAGAATTTCAAAAATTTCCGGTGTCAAAATATAGCGGCCTAAAACAGCTAAATCAGATGGTGCTTCTTCGATCGATGGTTTTTCAATTAATTTAAGCGCCTGCCAAACATTTTGTTTAATAGGAGTCGGGTCAATGATTCCATAATTCGGCACCTGTGATTTAGGCACACGCTGTACGCCAAGCACGCTGCCGCCCAAATCATCATAAACATCGATAAGCTGCGCCAAACAAGGAACTTTTGCATCGACAATATCATCCCCCAGCATAACAGCAAAAGGTTCATTGCCCACGAACTGTTTGGCACAAAGAACCGCGTGTCCCAGCCCTTTTGCTTCTTTTTGCCGAATAAAATGAATGGTAATATTGGATATTTCTTCAATCGTACCCAGTAATTCATATTTTCCCTGCTCTTTTAACTGCATTTCGAGTTCAATTGAGCGATCAAAATGATCTTCAATGGACCGTTTATTACGTCCGGTAATGATGAGAATTTCTTCAATTCCAGAAGCAATTGCTTCTTCAACAATAAATTGAATTGCTGGTTTATCAACAATCGGCAGCATTTCTTTTGGCTGAGCTTTTGTCGCTGGTAAAAACCGCGTTCCCAGTCCCGCTGCTGGAATAATGGCCTTGCGAATTTTCTGCATAAAGTTTCATCCTATCTATAAATGAATTCATTCAGCCGCGAATAATTGCTAATAATTCATCGGTTTTTTCTTTTAATAATGCTGCATCTTCCCGTGTTTCAACATTCAAACGAATAACCGGTTCTGTATTCGACATGCGAAGATTGAATCTCCACTGTGGATATTCAATACTGAGTCCATCGACTTTTGTAACCGTACCACTGGGACCATATTGTGCTTCGATTTTAGCAATAACAGCTTTGGCATCAACGACCTTGCTGTTAATTTCCCCACTGATCGGATAACGATTCATGCGTTCTGACATCAAATGCGAGAATGGTTTGCCAGCTCGCGAAATCAGTTCCAATACCAAAAGCCAAGGAATCATACCACTGTCACAATAGGAAAAATCTTTGAAATAATGATGGGCTGACATTTCACCACCATAAACAGCGCCTTCTTTACGCATCCGTTCCTTAATAAAAGCATGACCGCTCTTACACATTACCGGTGTACCGCCATCGGCTTCGACAAGTTCAATGGTGTTCCAAGTAAGGCGTGGATCATAAATAATCTTCGATCCAGGCAATTTCCTTAAGAAAGCTTTGGCAAGGAATCCAACCATATAATACCCTTCGATAAATTCACCGTTTTCATCAAACATAAAACAGCGATCAAAATCACCATCCCAGGCAATGCCAATATCCGCTTTCGTTTCACGAATCACCTTAGCCGTTGCTTCGCGATTTTCTTCGAGAATTGGATTTGGTACACCATTCGGGAAATTGCCATCCGGTTCATTAAACACTTTAATAAATTGAAACGGTAAATGTTTTTCCAGTTCATTAATAATCGGTCCTGCCGCACCATTGCCAGTATTTGCCACAATTTTGAGCGGTTTCAACGCACTGATATCAACATATGTAAGCAAATGTTTGATGTATTCCGGCATGATATCAACCGCTTCAACGGTTCCGGCAGTAACACCGATCACTGGCTCAAACACACCTGTGATCGCACGTTCTTCAATATCTTTAAGCCCTGTATCACTGCTGATTGGTTTTGACTGTTCACGAACAAGTTTCATGCCATTATATTCTTTCGGATTATGACTGGCTGTAATCATAATGCCGCCATCAATTTTCAAATAAGCTGTAGCAAAATAAATCATTTCCGTACCACACTGACCGATATCCACTACATCGCAGCCCATTTCCGTTAAACCACGTACCAAAGCAGCTTGCACGCTTGGACCGGAAAGACGAATATCATGACCGACCGCGACTTTTTTAGCTTTGAACAATTCAACAAAAGAACGTCCGATACGATACGCCAGTTCCTCATTGACTTCTTCTGGATATTTCCCCCGAATGTCATAGGCTTTAAATGCATCCCGTTTTAATTCCATATAAATCACTCCATTTTTCATATTTTAAAATATTACACTTCTTACTATCTCATAAACTTATTCGTTATATAAAGCGATTTTTCCTTTTTTATGAAAAGGAAAAAAAGAGAAAGCACGACTAAATGAATTGCTCAAACGCAACATTTAATAATGCTTTCTCTAAAAAAGAGGGTAAATGATTTATTGTCTTGCAGCTTTCACTGCATTAACAAACTCAATGGCCGTTGCTGTTATTTTAGCAAAATCACCAGTTTTCGCAGCACCAGTCAGGCTGCCGCCGGCACCAACTGCCACACAGCCTGCATGAAGCCACTCGGCAACATTCTCAACTGTAACACCACCTGTTGGCATTAACTGTGCCTGTGGAAGCGGCCCTTTAATCGCTTTAATCATCTTGAGTCCGACAATCTCACCTGGGAAAATCTTAATAATATCCGCACCAGCTTCCAAAGCCATAACCACGCCATCTAACGTAGTCGTCCCCGGCATACAGGCTACACGATATCGGTTACAAAGACGAATCGTTTCTAAATTAATGGATGGTGAAACAATAAATTCAGCCCCGTTCAGCATAGCAATCCTTGCCGTTTCAGGATCCAGAACTGTACCAGCACCGATAACAACTTCTGGATTATCTTTATATTTATCCGCCAGCACCTTGATGGTTTCCTGCGCTCCAGGAGTTGTAAAAGCAACTTCAATCGCTGTCACACCGCCTTTGATACAAGCCTCTGAAATTTTAATGCCATCTTCTGCATCCTTGCCGCGAATAACCGCTACAACACCTAATTCTTTGATTTTTGCAATAATTTTTTCTTTTTCCATAAAAAAACCTCCCAATTTGTATTGATACCAAACGAAAACTACTTAGCTCAAACTTAGCTAAAATCAACCATGAGCCTGTTTCATCCCCGGCATCACCTTGTCTTGCCGATTTTTCGATTTTCCATTAAAGTGGTTACACCAATAGGCTGTAATAATTGGTACTATGATCGAAGTAATAATAACCGCCGTTGCCACAAGTGCAGTTGCCGCGGCTACAATCGGTTCAAACGCCGGAACCATCTGCGCAATAATAACTGGATTCGTAACAGCTGCCCCAGCCGTACTTGAGGCCGCCAGTCCCGCACCGCCATGCCCGCCGCCAATGTATTTATCTGCAAGTATCAAAGGAATACCTGTTACAATTATAACACCAATTCCCAAACAAATCCCGAGCAATCCGGTCTGCCCAAGTACTGCCAAATTAATTGTATTTCCTAAGGCAAAGCCAAAGAAAGGAATCATCGTCATCGATGCACTGCCAAAAAATACACGTAGTTCTTTATCCAGATTACCTAAAGCAAAGCCAATAACAAAAGGCAAAACTGCACCCACAAATAAGCGTGGTTCAAAATATGCCGCTCCTGTACTTCCTAAAATCATCATAGTCACCAAAGGACCCGATTCAATGGAAGTCAATACAAATGCACCAGCTTCTTCTTTTGTCCCATACTGCTGCATAATGGAAGCATACAGGCCGCCATTCGTCATATCCATCGAAGTAACAATCGCGAGCGTGGAGAGCCCCGCAAAAAATCCCGTCTGAATCATACCTTCAGGCATAAAGCTGACACAAATCATACCCACAAGCCAGGCAACCAATATTTTCGTCAAAACAATCGTTCCCGATTTACGTAAAACTACTCCGGTCGATTTGATATCGATACCAGCCCCCATACAAAAAAACCATACAGAAAGAATTGGCACGGTTCCCGTAATTAACCCATTCGTAAAAGAACCAAAATACTTACCGGCTTCCGGTGTAAATGTATGACATAAAGCTCCCAGAAATAATGGAACTAACATCAATCCGCCAGGAATGCGCTCTACGGTTTGTTTAATTTTCAATGGAATCGCCCCTTTAATTATTATAATTTTCCAACAATTAAGAATGTTATAATTTCAACTCACAGCTCATTTTAGACAATATGTCACCATTGGCAAAAATTTTTTTTAAATTACACTGACTGGTTTTCCCAGTCAGTGCCAAACTTTACTTTACGTTAACCTTACCGTGCCAGCCAGCCGCCATCGACTGCAATCGTATACCCACTCACGTAATTTGCTGCATCCGATGCTAAGAAAACAACCGGACCAGCTAAATCAGAAGGTGTTCCCCAGCGGCCAGCTGGAATACGATCGAGAATTTCCGCATTACGTTTTGCATCCGCCCGCAATGCTGTCGTATTATCCGTAGCCATATACCCTGGTGCAATCGCATTCACGTTAATGCCATGTTTAGACCACTCATTGGCTAAAAGTTTTGTCAGACCCATTACAGCACTTTTACTAGATGTGTAGGATGGAACCCGAATCCCCCCTTGGAATGACAGCATCGAAGCAATATTGATGATTTTCCCGCCATTACCTTGTTTTATATACTGTTTGGCCACCGTCTGTGACAAAAAAAACAAGGTTTTCAAATTGATATTCAGCACATCATCCCAATCCTTTTCCGAAAAGTCAATCGCATCATTGCGGCGAATAATACCTGAATTGTTTACTAAAATATCAATATGTCCAAACCGTTCAACAGCTTCATCGACAATTCCCTGAACCGGACTGAGCGTAGCGAGACTTGCTTTGATTCCATGAAACTGGCGGCCCAATGCTTTGACTTTATTTTCTGTATCCGTATAATCACTTGTAGCAACACTGACAATATCAGCACCAGCCTGAGCAAGCCCCAATGCCATGCCTTGTCCCAAACCTTTTGTCCCGCCTGTAACAATAGCAACCTTGCCTGTTAAATCAAACATACCCATTTTCTCTGACCCCTTTTCTATTTACTCTCTGCCTAAATAAAACAAAATGGTTTTATCGTAAATCGGGTATTTTAATATTGTCCATATCATCAAATTCTTGATTTTCACCAACCATGCCCCAGATAAATGTATAATTATGAGTTCCTACGCCAGCATGAATGGACCAGCTCGGTGAAATAATTGCTTCTTCATTATGCATAACCACATGGCGTGTTTCTTGCGGCTGTCCCATATAATGCATAACTACATCGGTTTCCGGTAAATCAAAATACATATACACTTCCATACGGCGTTCATGTGTATGACAAGGCATGCTGTTCCACATATTACCTGGTTCAAGTGCTGTCATTCCCATTACAAGCTGACAACTTTCCACGCGCCCTGGAATAATATACTGATAAAGATTACGTTCATTTGATGTTTCGATGCTGCCTAAATGACGTGGTGTGATTGAGCTGCGTTCGATTTTGACAGTTGGATACGTTTTATGAGCCGGTGCACTATTGAAATAGAATTTCGCCGGATTTTTAGTATCATCACTGGAGAAAACAACTTTTTTCGCTCCCATACCAACATACAAGCCATCCGTACGTACTAAATCATAAACGGTGCCATCTACATCTACTTTTCCACTACCGCCAATATTGATAATACCTAATTCTCTTCTTTCCAGAAAATATGAAACGCCCATATTTTCACCAGCTTTTACTTTTAGTTCACGCGGTGAAGTTGGTGCTACACTGCCTTGAATCATACGATCTACATGGCTGTAAACCATCTGAATTTCACTTTGGAATAACCCCTGAATCAAAAATTCATCTCTGAGTTCATCTGTTGTAAAACGTTTAACATCTTTGGGATTTACTGAATATCTTACTTCCATTTTGAATTTCCCCCTACGTATTTATTATTTTTATTTATGAAAGAATCTGAAATAACAAAATTAGTTTTTGTGCTCACGGAAGAATTTATCAAGTCCAGCCACAGTTGGCAAACCGTCATTATCTCCCGGTGACATGACCGCCAGAGCACCGATTGCCGAACCACGTCTAACTGCTTCCTGCAAGTTTTGTCCTTCGAGTAAAGCACTCACCACGCCTACAGCAAAGCCATCACCAGCACCGACCGTATCAACCACATGATCAACTTTAAAAGCCGGAATCATAAATTTTTCCATTTGGGTCTTAACAAAAGCTCCCTGGGCACCTACTTTTACAATAACTGCTTTTACACTTTGCTTTAGATAAAAATCGGCAATCGTTTCCGGATCATCTGACCCTGTCAGAATTTTACCTTCACTAACCCCAGGCAGAACAATATCAGCCTGTATCGCCAAAGAATTAATCACCTCTACCATTTCCGCCTTATCTTTCCACAGCGCCAAACGTAGATTTGGATCAAATGAAATACGAACCTGCTCTTTTTTTGCAGCTTCAACCAAAGCATAAATGCTTTGACGGCAGGATAAAGATAATGCTGGTGGTATGCCGGTTACATGAAGATGTTTAATTGTACTCCAGTCAATGGCTTCAATATCAGCCAGACTAAGATTCGCAAAAGCTGTATTTTTGCGAAAATTAACAACTTCCGGATCTCCAGATGCCACTTTTGCTTTAAGCTGCATCCCTGTCATATGCTCATCATCAAACCCTACATAACGATTATCAATCTTGTTTTCCACTAGAAAATCCTTGATATGTTTACCAAATGGATCGTTTCCAATTTTGCTGACATAGGCTACTTTGTGTCCAAGTCTTGCCATACCCACCGCAAAATTCACCTCCGCACCACACACATAACGCGTAAAATGCTCCACCTGCTCCAGCGGCTTGATTTCATCTGCCACCAATAGCCCCATGGGTTCTCCAATCGTAAGTACTTCAATCATGGCCTTACCTCCTCGATAATGTATATTCACAAAAATTAAAACTATATATAATGTATTAAAGATAGCTTATTAGTCTGCTCGAAATGAGATATAGGGCATCTATATCCCATCTGGTGATTTCCATATGAAATATTTTATGCAACTTATATAGCTATTTTAATAATATATAACCATTCCGTTTATCGGTTTCTATTATAAAAAATCAAGTTGAATTGCGAATCACCAGCTCACAGGGAAGTTCAATTCTTCGCGGCGCCGCATTATGATTGCGATGCAGCCTGAACATCATTCTCTTTACACACTCACGCCCAACTCTATAGGATGGCTGCGCCACCACTGTAATCCCGCCATCCACTAAATCTGTCCAATCCCAATTATCAAAACCACAAATACCAATCTCATCTGGAAATGAAATTTCCATTCGCTTCAATGCCTGAACAACATACAACGTTGCTATGCCATTACCAGTGTAAACGGCCATACGCTGTCCACGATTTTTCTGCCTGAATTCTTCTAATAGTACATCACCAGTTTGAGTATCCGTTTTATCGATAATATAAACTTGCGGCTCTATGCCAAAAATCTCATAACAGGCATCTTGATAAGCCTGACAACGTCTAAGCCGCGTACCATTTTCCAAAGGCTCAGAAAAAAAGCCCACGCGTGTAAAGCCACGCATTTTCAAATGCCGTAATGCCGTAAACGTGATCTCTCGATCCGCCGTGCGAATTACATCAAATATATGGATATCAATCGGACGATCTGCCAAAATAATAGTGACGCCAGACTGAGCTAATTGCTGTAAAAATTCATTGTTTTTGCCAGTTGTATTTAAGATAATACCTTCCACACGCTGATCCAGCATAGATAAGATATAATCCCGCTCTTTTTTCGGATTATCATCTGTATTCGTAATCAGCACACCATAGCCATATCGTTCACAGCAGTCACCAATGCCTTTCAGTAAAATTGCTGAAAAAGGATTCGTAATATCAGAAACAATAACACCAATCAGTCGGCTGCGTTTCGATTTCAAACTACGAGCCAAATTATTAGGCCGATAGGCGAGCTCCTCAATGACTTGCGTAATCTTATTTTTTGATTCATTCGACATAAATTCAAATTTACCATTTAGATATCGAGAAATGGTGGTTTTTGATACACCCGCTTTCGCTGCAACATCAACAATGGTAACATTCCTTTTTTTTTGATCCATAATCAAGACTCCCAGCATAAAAAAACGTATCAAACTATCTCAGAAAAGAGATTCCTGTATTTTAGGATTCGTTTTACGAAATCGTTTTACATATTTAAATAAACTTAACATTCACAATTCTTATTTTAGATTATCTTATATTATATGTCCAGTATTTTTTGACAATTCTTTTATATGAATAAATGGTTATTTTTGCAACTTTCATAAATAAAATTTATAAAAAAGAGGCTTTTCGCCCCTTTTAATTTTCTAGATATTTGGTCACCAACATTCGCAGTTTCTCCTGCAAAACCATTGCATTCGCCTGCAAAGCCCCAGCTGATGGATTCAATTTATTATAGTGAAAAGCATGTTCCCGATTCACCATATAATCTGTCGGGAATGGTTTCACTACAACATTTTCTTTTTGGAAATCTAAAACCGCTCGTTCCATATGAAACGCCGATGTCACTAAAATCGGCTCCATCAACATATTTTTTTTTAACATTTCATGCGAAAATTTTGCATTTTGTCGTGTATTGAGGCTCTGATCTTCAACCAGAATATCGCTCTCTTTAACACCCAGGCTCAAAAGCATCCGTTTGGCAATTACAGCTTCACGACCACTATCTGCATACACCTGTCCACCGGATACCAGTATTGGCACATGCAGCCGATTATATAAACGGACCACAGTCAGCAATCGATTTGCCGGGCTGCCAGACAGGCCCCCAGCTCCATCCAAATCTGGTGTATCCTTGGTCGCACCGCCGCCTAACATAATAATAACATCGCCTTTAGGATCAGATGGAGGATCATAAACACTCTCCAAATTCCCCAGCAAAGAATCGGCGACTAAATTTGTTGACAATAGATAAAATACAAAGGTTAAACCTATAAAAGCACTGGCAATTGCATGCTCGTTGCGACGCCATAAAAAAATCGCCAAAATTATAAAACTAAGAAAAAATATACCGGGCGGCAAAATAAAACTTGCACCAAATTTCAATAAATAAATCATTCTATACTCCTTTTTCTTCAAAGGTATTTTTTAATCATTCGCGAAATCTATACTATATAGAAGTTGCATTGAAATATTTCATATGGCAATCGTCAGGAATGAGGTATACCCCATTCCTGGCAGCCTAACAGGCTGGATGCAATTTCTTTAATGCAGCTTATATAGAATCAGAAATAAGGGAGATCGATTATAAATGGCATTACTCAATGAGAGAAAAATTTTAGATTGTGAAAAAAAATCTGGCGGCAAAGGACATGTTCTCATTGAACCACTGCTTGGCGAAAAAGAACGAGCAGGGCAATGCGGTCTTTATGCCAAGGTAATTCTTGAACCAGGCTGTTCACTTGGCCATCACTTTCACCATGGCGAAAGTGAAACCTATTATATTCTCGCCGGTCAAGGTACATACAACGATAATGGGAAGAATATACCTGTCAAAGCAGGGGATGTAACATTTTGCCCCGATGGTGAAGGACATAGTTTGGAAAATACCGAAAAAGCAGGGAATCTGATTTTTATGGCCCTCATTATCAAAAATAAAAACTAAAAACTGCTGAGCCGTTGTTTTTGATTGGAAAACAACGGCTCTTTTTTATTGGAATAAATCCCGCTGCGTCTCCACAGTTAACTTATGCCAGCACAAGACCAGTTGCTCTTTCGTCAGGCATTCCTGCGGATAATACGTATGATCCCGCAGCAGCATTCGGCGAATCCGCCTGGCATCCAGCTCATCCCAAGCTTCACAAAATGCATCCAGTGCCTGGCAATTCACGCTCTGCTCGACCTTGCCTGATGAACAATCCATGTTAAATAATTCTCGATAAAATGGCATAGCCAGCTGCACCGGCAGTTTTGCCTGCAGTCCATACCAAATTGCAATTCCCTCTAAATCCAAATTGCCAAAATAATAAAAAAAATGCTGCTGCCCGGTTAGGCCAAGCTGACGTGGTAATACAAAAAGATTCCCGATGATTTTCCAGCCCCCGCCAAAAGTAAGGGATGAAAATTCAGTTTCTGGTAAAATTGGCAGCAGCGCATAATAAACAGCTTTGTTTTCTACAATCAGATGCCGGTGTGCATCTTTTAAAAGAACCGACGGATTGATTGCGACCATAAGTGGATCAGGACAATTCGTAATTCGCATTTTTTCTCGCAAATTTAATTTTTCCAACAAAGTCATCCCGCCTTGCAATAAAACCTGTTCATCACCAAAAATCTGATAAGACCTTTCCTGCTCCGTCACTTCATCACGCGGAAACCCATACAATTTTAAATAATCAGCAATTTTTTTTAGCCGTGGTTTATCTTTTTTCCACTCAATCCAGCTGGCTTTAAAATAATAAGATAAATCCATCAAATGGGATACCTGCATTTGGATCATCTCACGCTGCAATTTTTCTCTGTCATCACGGATTAATCGGGAAAGATTAATTCGATATTTTTGGCATAAGACCCCCTCACGACAAGAACCATGTTTCGCTCCATAGTCTGATAAAATACCAGTCTTAACGAAAGATTGTATCACATCACAAAACTCCTCATACGAGTACGGAGCTGGACAAATTTTTTCTAACTCAGTCAACGAAATTATTTTTCTTCCATACGCTTTAAAATACGTCAAAAAACTTTCTTTCATTGTTTCCTCCAAAATCACACATCTTCACTCTGACCAATGCTCTCTATATTATTTTTATTCCATACAAAAAGGCGTTCTCCTCCATTGAGAAGAACGCCTTCTTATATTACCACCTATTTCGACGTCGAGACCGCTTCCGGCATTGCCAGCGCTGCCATATGGATTGCATCAGCAAAAAAAACAAAATACCGCTGCTACTTCCCTTGAAATCCAGAAGCACATCCGCTATTTCCGATGAACGTCCCGGCGAAAAAAGCTGTAAATATTCATCACAGACTGCAGTAAACAAACAAACAAACAAAACATACCCCAGATAAGTTCGCCGTTTTAAACTGCAAAGGCTAAAAGCAGCACATAAAAAAATTCCCTGCAAAAAATATTCTGTAAAATGAGCATCCTTACGAATGGGTGAACCATCCAAAAAATCAAAAGATACACCAAGCGCATGCGCTATTTTATTCAATTCATTAAAAACAAATTGACTGGTCTGCGTTGATACAGCTGAGGTCTCAGACGAATAATGAAAAATCATAAACGTTGCAGCAGCTGCTAGTACAATACATAAAATTCTTCTCATACAAAACCTTTAACTTTCCAGATAACGTTTAAGCGCATCCTGCCAAACTGGTAAACGATGAAAACCAGCTTGTACTAATTTTCCTTTTTCCAAACGAGAATTCAACGGGCGCAATGCCTTCGTTGGATAATCCGAAGAAGGTATCGCTTTGACATGAATCGGCCGATCGGCCAAGCGGAAAATCTCTTCAGCAAATTCTGCCCACGAGCAGATTCCTTCATTTGCAGCATGGTATATGCCATAAGCCTCTGTTGCAAGCATATCACACAACAGTACTGCCAAATCAACCGTATATGTAGGCGAACCAACTTGATCCCCCACAATAGCAAGCTCTGTATGATCTTGCGCTAAATGCAGCATGCTTTCTACAAAATTGCTGCCATTTTTACCAAATACCCAAGAAATACGAACTATAAAATACGCATCCAGTATATCCTGCACAACCTTTTCACCAGCTAATTTACTTTTTCCATATACATTCAGCGGTGCTGTTGCGGTTTCAATATCATGATACCAGCTGCCAATTCCCGGGAATACATAATCGGTGCTCAGATAAACCATCTTCGCATGAATCTTTTTACAGGCAAGTGCGATATTTCGCGTACCAGCTTCATTAATTTCCATACACTCAGCAGGTTCATCTTCGGCTTTATCAACCGCCGTATAAGCTGCACAATGCACGACAGCATCCGGAGCATATGTTTCGATGAAGTCCAGCGTTGCTGCTGCATCGCGAATATCAAAATCTTTACTTGACGTTCCCACACACTCAATATTTCGTTTTATAAGTTCTTGTACCACATCGTAACCAAGCTGTCCGGTTACCCCTGTTACTAAAATTTTTATAGTAACCACCTCATTTCAAAATTTCAAAAAAGCTCTCTACCTTTGTTAAGTATACCACATCTACGGATAATCGAGAATTGACTGCCAATCTATTTTTTACTTAGCCGCGCTACAGAGAAAATTCATTCAACTCAGCCTAATACGAGAACCATTTAGACCTTAGTCGAGTTTTGCCGTGAAAGAAACTCTATAGTACTCTATAACCAAGCGCTAATTTACGAGAAACCGGTCTCTCAAAAGGTGAGACTATGAAAACAGAACTTCTTGTTCAAAAAGCCCAAACAGGCGATCCACAAGCTGTCTTAAATTTAGTCGATCAATTCCATCCCTTACTACACAAAGCTGCCTGGCAGGCACATTTAGCCTCGATTCGTGAAGATGCTTTATCGCAAGCTTATATAAGCTTCTTAGAAGCAGTCAAAGACTACAACTTGTCACGCAATATCCCCTTTGCCGGTTATGCCAAAGCGAAAATCTATGGCGATATCCGTACTCTTTTTAAACAAAACCGTCGTAACTGGCAGCGTGAATTATCCACCGAATACGAAACAGCCGGTCAACCTATCTTAGATCAACTCGTCAGCCCCACGGGAAACACCAACAGCATCATCGATAAAATTGATATGCAAGCATTACTTACACAGCTCCCGCTAAAACAAAAGCAGGTACTCTGGCAAACGATTATACATGACAAAACACAAAAAGAAACAGCCTTGCTCATGCATCTTTCCCAACAAGCCATTGCTTCACTACAAAAAAAAGCATTAAACACGCTGCGCCAATGGCTGAGCTCAATTGAGCACGGATGACAGAGCCCAGCGTTTTTCCAAATAATGAATAGCCAGTCGATCCAAATAGCGTTGCTCCATCGCCAAAACCAATAAAGCGTTTCGCAGATGCTCCTCAACTGTCTGCCTATTCCACAAGACCTTAAACGAATGCCCATTTTTCATACAGAGAATCGTTCGGCGGCCATTTTCTTCTAAGTCGTTGATTTGACAATAATTAAAAAAACCTGCCGTCACATCGCCATTTATTTTAGGATTACGTACTTTAAGAGCTACCAGCACCAGGTCGGGGCCTAAAACAAGCGGCATCCAGTTTTTACCTTTTGTTAACTTTCGTGCCTGCTCCTCCAGTAAATAAATATCTTTACATTCACGCCGTACCAGGCGGTGTACTACTGTTTTAATCCGTAATGGCACAACGACTTCACTGCCATCACACGCATGCAAAACCGAACAATCTCCAAGTTCTGTGTAACGAGGCAAAATCGCCGCAATTTCTTCAGCTGCTACCATGTCTTGCATAATAAAACCCCCTTAAAATTAAGAACATTTGTTTGCTTATATGTATTAATATAACAGAATTTTGTAAATATTTCAATATTAGCACCCTAATAATATTCCATAAATAGAAAAAACTACCGAAATAAGAGCTCAAGTATAACTTATTTCGGTAGTTTTTTCTATTTTTGCTGATTAAATGAATGATAGGTTCGCTTAAGTCCCTCCGCCAGTGACATAACCGGTTTCCAACCAAGCCCAGTAATTGCTTTCACATTTGATAAAACCGAACGATAAATATCACCTTTTCTAGCCCTTTCATAAAGTGGTACGACATGGTTTCCTGTTATTTCATCAAACAAAGCAACCATTGCATTTACACTGACTTCCGTCTGGGTACTCAAATTATAAGCTGTATTCACATTATCAGTCTGAAGTGCACAATAAATCCCGGCGGCAATATCACCAGCATAGACAAAGTCCCTTGTCTGTCCGCCATCACCATAAATCGTAATGGATTTGCCACTTGCAATTCGTTTCGTAAAAATGCTGATGACACCGCCTTCACCACCATCGCCCTGACGTTCGCCATAGACATTCGCAAAACGCAGCACAACATAGTCTAAATTGAAAATTTCCTGATAAAGTGCCAAATAATGTTCAACCGTGACTTTACTCAACCCGTAAAATGATAAGGGCGAAAGAGTCGTCGTTTCGACAATCGGCAGTTCTTGCGCATCTCCATAGGCTGCCGCTGTCGAAGCAAACACCACCCGCTTAACACCGGTCTTTCGTGCCGCTTCCAAAACATTGATCGTCCCCTGGATATTCACTGCAGCATCAAATTTCGGATCATCCACCGAAACATTGACCATCGTCTGCCCCGCCAAATGAACGATCGCCTCAAATTTTTCTTTGGCAAATACCGTCAGGATATTTTCATCTCGCACATCCATTTCAATGAAAGAAACTCCTTCCGGAAGATTTTCCTTAAGACCCGTGTGTAAATTATCTAAAACCATCACCTGGCAATTTTCTTTCAATAATTTTTCGACTAAATGCGAGCCAATAAAACCAGCACCGCCCGTAATTAATATTTTCATTTTTTACCCTCCTATGATTATCTACCCGATAAAACAAAACCGTATATCTTTTTAAGTATAGCACAAAACTCCATCCAATCCTACATTTCAACAACAGGCTAACCGTCGTGTTATTTATAAAAAACAACAGGACTCTGGGTGGTTAATCCAGAGTCCTGTTGTTTTGTAGGAGTTGCTGAGGAATCGGGGAATGGTAAGAACCCCGCTCAGCCAGTGTTTAGCAAAGTGTAGGATATATAAAACGAAATAAATCGTTTATTAGTATTATAATGTATTACTTTTTAATTGCTTTAAAAGCAGCAGCTTGTGCCTTGATGCCCTTTTCAGCAGCAAAACGTTCAATACTGGATGCACCAAAAAAGCCATCGATATTTTTTGTATGCTGAATTACATAGGCAGCATCATCCGGTTCAGCAATCGGTCCACCATGGCAAATAACCATAATATCTGGATTTACTTTTTTACCGGCTTCAATGATTCCTTCAATTTTTTTGATACAATCATCCAAAGTCAATGCAGTCTTAGCACCAATAGTTCCCTTCGTTGTAAGCCCCATATGAGCCACCAGAATATCAGCACCGGCTTTAGCCATAGCTTTGGCCTGCTCAGCATCAAAAACATAAGGAGCCGTCAACAAATCAAGCTTATGTGCTTTCGCAATCATGTCTACTTCCAGACCATAACCCATACCTGTTTCTTCAAGATTCTGCCGAAAAACGCCATCAATCAAACCAACTGTAGGGAAATTTTGTACCCCGGAAAAGCCCTGTTCTTTTAACTGTTTCAAAAAAACATTCATGACTCTAAAAGGATCTGTACCACACACTCCAGCGAGTACCGGAGTCTTCTGCACAACCGGCAGTACTTCCGATCCCATTTCAACAACAATCTGATTGGCATCACCATACGATAAGAGTCCCGCTAAGGAGCCCCGGCCAGCCATTCTATATCTGCCTGAATTATAAATAATCAGCATGTCTGCGCCGCCTTGTTCACTGCTTTTCGCCGTGATTCCAGTCCCCGCACCAACACCAACTAGTATCTTACCGTCTTCGATTTGTTTCTTGAATTGCTGCATAATTTCAGTTCTTGTCAATGTATTCATATATATAACCCTCCTCAAAATTCGCCTGGCTTTTCACTTCATCAAATCAATAAGTTTTTGAGCTGCTGTTTCAGCGAACAGCTTATCATTGATATGCAAATTAAATTCTTCTAAATCTACTACATTTTTATCAATCGCACCACGTAATGTATCAAATAAAACCTGATCCTCAGCTGGTCCATAAAAAGGCTGATTTTCCATATCAATCCCGGAAACACCCAAAAGTGGCAGCATAAGAACAGTCGCCCCTGTCGCTTGATTTAGTTTTTCAGCAATCACTTTACCAAGAGCCAAATTTTCATCCTTCGATGTACGCATCAGCGTAACACTTGGATTATGTTTATATAAATTACGGTTCAAAAACTCAGTAGGAACCGTATCAATTGCACCAAAATTCACCATATCAAGAGCACCGACTGAAACAACTTGCGGAATACCTTTTTTCCCCGCCACTTCTAACCGATTTGGTCCCGCTGACAATACCCCGCCAACGATCTCATCACACCATTCAGTCGTTGTTAAATCAAGAACGCCTTGGATAAAACCAGATTCAATTAGATTTTCCATTGCTTTACCACCCGTTCCCGTAGCATGAAAAATCAAAACTTCATACCCTCTGGCTTCCAAATATTCACGGGCAAATGTAACACAAGGTGTCGTTACCCCAAACATAGTAGCTGCTACCAAAGGTTTTTTTTCAGCAATAATGTCGTGTGTGTAATTCACCATACCCAAAATTGCAAAAACAGCATTATCAAAAATTTTGGTTGAAATTACATTAAGTCCTGCTACATCGACAATAGATGGAATCATGACAATGTCACTCGTTCCCACATACTGTTCCGTATTGCCTGAAGCCATTGTCGATACCATAACTTTCGGCACACCGATCGGCAATTTTCGCATTGCCGGCGTAATCAGTGCTGTTCCACCTGAACCGCCAAAAGACAATATACCATCGAATTTTCCCTGCTCATAAAGTTGAGGAAGCAGTACTGCAATCCCCTTCGACAAAATTTCCGTCGCTGAGGCTCGATCCTTTTTCCGAACAATTTCATTTATATCCGCATCGACCGCTTGCGCGACCTCACAATTTGACACATCCGGCTTAAATTCCGGTTCAAATACGCCGATATGAATGGTAAACGTTTTTACACCAAAGCTTTCAATTAGTTTCTTAACATATAAATACTCTGTACCTTTTGAATCAAACGTCCCTGCAATTGCTATTGTTTTCAATAAAAATCCCTCCGGGCACTTTATTATTTGTTAAAACTACTTCGCTTTTGTTCTAAAACACCAAGTACATTCTATTATAATAATTCAAAAGTAATTTGAATATGTAATTTCATCATATTATAATGTCATTTTATGATATTTTATCAGAATTTTGTAAAATACCTTTTACGTTTTATAATAGTTGGGTGACACACCCGTATATTTTTTAAAAATCTTACTAAATTGTGCATAATCTGTATAACCAACAAAATTTGCCGCTTCTACACAAGCAGCATCCTGTTTCGTCATCAATTCAATCGCTTTGTTCATCCGAAAAGTTATCAGATATTCAGAGAAAGAAGACCCTGTATCCTTACTGAATAACCTGCTCAAATGCCCGGCTGAAACATGCGCTATTTCGGCCAATTCTTTAAAATGAATTTCATACATATAATTCTGAGCTATGTACTCTTTGACAAAACTCACATAATCATAATGCTTGGTTATCCCATCTAACATGTTTTGCAATAAATGATCTTCGTTGACATTCTCCATTTTTTTAAAAGATTTTGTCACGCGAATCAGCGATTCTTCCGATGGTATTCTTTCAAAGGCAGAGCCGCCAATATATCCGTCGATATTCGTATTATTATACATATACTGCACATCAACCGGATTCTTGATTGGACCACCATAAATCATCTTAATTAAAGCAGGATTCAATCTATCACAAAGCATAAAAATTTTGTTAACCTTATCTTTCGCCTTTTTTAAAGACAATACTTTTTTCGACCCTAATATCCCCCCTTCGGTCAGTCCCAAATGCACACACAGAATATCCGCCCCGGCTTCAATCATGAGTCTGGTCTGCACTTCATTAAAAACAAAAGCAATTGTCAACAGCTTTTTTTATGAGCCAGACGAATAGCTTCTACTTCTTGTAAAAAAAGTCCCCCTTCCTCTAGAGCTTCATAAAACTGGCCATCGAATAAACCGACTGTTGGAAAGTTATTAACTCCTAAAAAACCATTTTCTTTTATTACATCCAAATATGTCGGTAAATCAATAGTTGGATCGGATGCGTTTATACCAAAAAATACAGGAAACGGCTGAACCAGTGGTAGTATTTCTTTAACCCCCAGATCCATGACAATCTCATTGCTGTTAGCAAAAGGTAAAAGTCCCGCTAAAGAACCCCGTCCCATTTGCCGAAACTTTCCTGAGCTTAAAATAAGTAAAAAATCTGCCCCACCGCTTATTACACATTTTGCGGTCAGTCCTGCCCCCACAGCAACCCCAATCAGATATTCATGCTGCTGGATTTGTAATTTCATTTTTTTGATAAAAGCCTTATACATTGAAAATTCTAACTCCTTCATTCTTTATAATAGTGAATAAGAACCAGAAAACATGTCATCTTTCTTCAAAACACAATAAAATCAGCCATTTAATATAGAGCACGGCCCTTCATAAATGACTGATGTGTATTACAATCCATATATTACGAATAAATCCTTTTATCCATCTGTTATTATTTTATAATGTTACACTGTTATTGTCTACTATTATATTAGCGGCAATTTTTTTATGCTGCCAAAACGCATCAAAAAGTACACAAATTCGCATTTTTAAAAAGTTTTATTGGGAAAATACAAAAAAGCACGATATGATATAGATAGATATTATCAATATACAGCAACCAATTAAAACGGAGGAAAAATCAGATGCTCAAAAAAATAAAAAATTCTCTATTTTTTAAATATACTGCCGAACTCATCGCCCGCTATAGATTAGATGATTTATCTGGCATGAGTGCACAAATTACCTACTATTTGATCTTAGCATTTTTCCCATTTTTACTTTTTGTCATAAATCTACTCAGCTTCACCACACTTTCCAGTGAAGTACTTATTGCTAATTTTAATAATTTTCTGCCGACGGATACTGGCACTTTAATCAAAAATCTCTTAATCGAAACGGTACAAGGCAAAAGCAAGACATTATTGGTTTTGGGGATGTTTGGCAGCCTATGGGCATCATCCCAAGGGATCACCGCACTAATACAAGGTCTAAACAAAGCCTATGCCGTCGAAGAAACACGTCATTTCACGAAACTCTATCTGATTTCCCTCATTGCAACTTTCGGTGTGGCCTTAATGATCATATTTGATTTTACATTAGTTGTTTTTGGCAAAATTATCGCTTCCTATTTATTTGAATTAGCCGGTGTAAAAGCCTTCTTTTATACAGTCTGGGGAATAGTTCGTTATGCGATCCCCCTACCTTTAATGCTTCTCACGTTTTATTTGCTCTATGCTTATGTCCCCAATAAAAAATTAAAATCTACGTATATTATACTCGGGTCTATTTTTGCCTCAGGTGGCTGGCTCAGTGCCTCTTTATTGTTTTCTTTTTATGTAAATATGTTTACCAATTATGAAAAAATTTATGGGAGTATCGGTGGCATTATTGCCCTGATAACCTGGCTCTATTTAAGTACCCTGATCATCTTAATCGGCGGTGAATTGATCGCAATCCTGAGTCATTTTGAAAACAGAAAAAAAAGATGATTCCGCCCATTTGGTACTGGAATCATCTTTTTATTTATAGCAGCCTAAAAATTATATTAAACAATCGTAACAGCCTCATTTAGATATACATCCTGAATTGCTTGAATCAGCTTTACACCTTCAGCAAATGGTCTCTGGAAAGCTTTTCTTCCAACAATCAGCCCTGAACCACCGGCACGTTTATTAATAACAGCCGTTTTAACTGCATCCGCCAAATCGTTTTTACCAGAAGCACCCCCTGAATTAATTAAGCCAATTTTACCCATATAATTATTCACAACCTGGTAGCGAGCCAAATCAATTGGATGATCCGAACTTAACTCCGTATAAATTCGTTCGTCAAATTTACCATATGAAGGTCCACCCGTATTCAGCATTTTATAACCGCCATTATTGGTTGGCAGCTTTTGTTTGATAAAATCTGCTCCAATCGTTACCCCAAGATGATTCGCCTGACCCGTTAAGTCAGCCGATTCATGGTAGTCCTTATCTGTTTTAAAAGCAGAATTACGCAAATAACACCATAAAATCGTAAACAAACCTTTTTCATGTGCGTACTCAAAAGCCTCACTTACTTCAATAATTTGTCTGGCTGATTCCGGTGAACCAAAATAAATAGTAGCGCCAATTCCAGCTGCACCCATGTTATAAGCCTGATCTACTGAAGCAAACATAATTTGATCAAATTTATTCGGATAAGTCAACAATTCATTATGGTTTATTTTTACAACAAACGGTATTTTATGTGCATATTTACGTGACATCAAACCAAGCACGCCTAGCGTTGATGCAATACCATTACATCCAGCTTCTACCGCTAATTTCACAATATTTTCTGGATCGAAATATATCGGATTTTTAGCGAAAGATGCTCCCGCAGAATGTTCTATTCCCTGATCGACTGGGAATATGGACAAATAACCCGTACCGCCTAAATTCCCTTGATCATAAAAACGAGCAAGATTACCAAGGACTCTATTATTACGATCAGAATTAGCAAATACGGCATCGACAAAATTTGGATTTGGCAACGTCAATGTATCTTTTGCTATTTTTGGTGAATCAAACGCTAACAAGCTTTGAGCTTCCGCCCCCAGTAACTCCTCAATCTTATTTATGGTTAAACGTTCTCTTAACATATGTTTCATCCTCTTTTCTATTGCTATTTATTTAAGTAATTTGCCAATTATTCAAGTTATTATGGATTGGAAAATCGTATTGTTTTTATTATTGTAATATCACTCCTTCGTTAATAATATTTATCTTTTATTAATAATATTATACAAAACTCTTTATAATCCTTTATTTTTTTTATAAAACTAAACATTTCAGCCCCTCATCTTGCCCATAAAATTTACCTTATTTCAATCGATTTTACACACAAAAAAAACGATGCAGGCTGACTTATGCATCGTTTTAAAATATTCTTTTCTATCCGATTTAGGCAATTTTTATATTCACTTCCAAAATAGTACCATCGATATTCATCTCAATAATTAAATATTGATCCTCACTGATATCCACAAAAAAATCTTCACCAACGGTCAAACTCGGAGTTGAAATATCAACTGGATGCTGCTTTGAAGATAATTTCGTTGCAACATTTGCGCTCAGCATATTTGCAAGCTCTGAAATAGCACTTTCTGCCATTTCATCCAATTGCATAATTGGCATTCCCATCATCATCGTCGATGCAATATGACAAGCCGTCATATTTGTCATATTATACGCTACATTACCACAAATACTATTGCTGAAACCAACCAAGGCTGTAACACCTAAACTTTTTAAAGAACGCTGTCCCATGCCCATCTTACCTCTTGTGATCTTCTGAAAACCCATTTGTGGCATAATCGTTGCAACAGACTCAATAAAAGGATTCACCAATTTAATATCCATTATTCTTTTCCTCCTGCAAAACTAATGCTCAAGGCAAGTTCGCCAATGTCAGTCACTGCCACAATAATAAAAGAACGCATTTTTAGATTGACTATCTTCATCTTATGTCCGCGAATCATCCCTGGAGGAGAAATACGCATGTCTTTATCTTTCAAAGTATCATCAATCTGCGACACATAGTTTCCAACTATAATATTCCCCGCTTCAGCAAAAGCCTCTCTGGCATCCTCATCGTTAAGTTTTTCATCCGGTTCTATATGAAGCATCAAATGTGCCAATGCAATCATAACCGTATCCGCTGCATACAGAACAACCCTGCCGGTAGGATTTCCGGTTAAACCAATAATGACAGCCGTTCCCGTAATCGTATTTTCTTTTTCAATATTCTCATGAAAACTCATCTTACTTTCAATACCATATAATTGCATAATTTCATTTTGAAAAATCTTTAACAATGGATGAATATACGATTCGATTAAAAGATCCCCTGTATTAAACTCATTTTGATAAAGTAATAACAATGTATCAATAAACTCATAAGGCACCACCGGTTTCTGCAAAAAAGAACTGATCCCAACTTCACGCCCCTGTGTCATCAACTGTGCATCTTTCATAGCACTAATCATGAGGATCTTGGCTTGCGGATTTATTTCTAAAATTCGTCGGCTCGTTTCGATACCATTCTGCCCCGGTAAATTCATATCCATGGTAATCAGATCCGGCTTATGCTGTTGATATTTTTCAACCGCTTCATTACTATTGCGCGCATAATCACAAACCTTAAAGTTTGTTTTGGCCAATATGTTTTTCAACATTGTATAGCTAATTCTTGAATCATCCACAATTAAGACACTAACTTCCTTCACAGCCACTCACCTCTTCTGTTTTTTTGATTACAGTAAGTATATTAAGCATCTGTGAAAAAAAACCTGCCTATTTTTAATTTTTCTTATTTAAAACAGTTGGCATACACTAACAAAATAAACCCATACGCCTAATAACACGGTATAACAAAGGCAATAACCTATCGTTGAACGCAGTAGATTCCCTTCCATCCCAATCTGCCCAGTCGCCGATGTTGCGATAGCGATCGTTTGCGGTGAAATCATTTTCCCCGCAGTTGCGCCAGTTGTATTCGCTGCCGTAATCCAGGTTGGATCAGCCCCAATTTGCAGAGCTGTCTGTTTTTGGAGTGCCCCAAACAATACATTGGCATTCGTATCACTACCTGTAACAAACGTCCCCAATGCTCCAATAACCGGAGCAATAAATGGATAGAAACCACCCGTAACCTGTGCCAAAGCGACAGCAATATCACCGATCATCCCTGAATAACTCATAACTCTAGCCAATGCTACAATCGACACAACTGTAATTGTAGTTTTTTGCAGCTGTACACAAGTTTTTTTCAATACGCTGCCTACTCCAGAAAATGAAATCCCTTGCAAAAATCCACCAAGTAATGCACCAATCATAATCAGTGTGCCCGGTGTTAAAATCCAGGCAATATCGATTGGTTTTCCGCCTGGTCCGCTGTAAATAGAAAGCGATGTATGTACGACCCCTAACAAATCACTCACCATCGGACAAATAACATTACTCGTTCCCAAAATAAATACAAACAGAAAAATATAAGGTGACCATGCTGTCAATTGTTCTCTTACCGATGTCTTAAACCTAACCTGCTTATCATCTTCAGCCGCCTCATCCGGAAAACGCCATACTGTTTTGGGTGGTGACACTGTATTATAGACGACGACTGCCAGCATTGACATGACCGCACCAACAATAGCTGCTAATTCAGGTCCCATATAAATAGCCACCAAAAGCTGTGGCAACGCAAAAAATATACCCGCCGCCAATGCCATACCAAGTACACCTTTCAATCCAGCAAAACTTTTGGTCATGATTCGAATCAAGGCCACTGGAATAATAAGAATAAACGGTGTTAACTGAATCGCAACTGCCAAAGTCAATCGCATTACATCAAGATCAGCGACTTTCGCTAACGTAATAATGGGAATGCCCACCGCACCAAAAGCTACAGGAACTGTATTCGCTATCAAACACAACATTGCAGCAAAAAATGGATTGAAGCCAAGTCCAATCAAAATCGCCGCCGGAATAGCCACTGCTGTGCCAAAACCAGCTGCCGCTTCTAAAAATGCCCCAAATCCCCATGCAATCAACAATGCCTGCACACGACGATCTGAGGAAAAGCTCGCCATAAGACCCTCGATTTTCCCCATCGCTCCCGTTTGCAGCGTAATATTGTATGTAAAAATCGCTGCAAAAATAACCCATAAAATTGGCCACAGTGCTAAAACCGCACCATCTAAAGCACCAGTTAAAACCAAATCCATCGGCATTGTCCAAACTGCTAATGCAAGTGCCATACTAAAAATCAGAGCGAAAAAACAACTCTTATGGGCTGGCATTTTCCATACACCAAGACTTACCAATAACCATAATAACGGAAGAAAAGCAACGATTGCCGATAACTCAGTTCCAAAAGGATGTGTTACAATTTGCCACATAAATTCAACCTCCATCGTCTCGTTATAAATACCTATACAAAAATTCCCAATATTTAAAATTAATCAAATATTTAGAAATTTACATGTATCATTGTAAGTCTTGGCTGTTGTTTTAGAAAAAGCATTTTTATTGGTCGTACCAATTTATATTTTCAGTATAATTCCTCTTGAAAATCCTGTCAATAAGGAAATGTCCATGTGAATTATTTATCTTAATCCCCTACATACATAAACAAAACAAGAGCAGAAAACATCATATTTTTCTGCCCTTGTTTATATTTTAGATTATTTTTTTATCTCAAACCGATACGTTCCAGATTCCAGTTGATAAACCGCCCGCCCATTTTCATATTTTATAAAGGTAACACCGTTGCCTTTTTGTAACAGTTTACCATTTTCAAAAACACTTGTCTTTTTATCCATTGGCAAATAGAGAGTTGCCGTGGTATTAGCCGGAATGGCTGCATTGTAAGACCAACTATCATCGTCAATCTTCCAAGCACTTTCAATTCTGCCATAGCTGCTATCATAATAACCATGAGCATTTGTTAAGCCGCCCTTAAAGTCCGGCTGCGGCTGCAAAATAAAATGCTGAAAGCCTGGTGCAGCTGGATCTCGTTGAATGCCCAGCGAATAATTGCATAACCATGCCCCTACAGCGCCAAATGAATAATGGTTAAACGAGTTCATACTGTTATTGCCTCCGAATCCGCGGTCCTTCGTATACGAATCCAGACGCTCCCAAATTGTTGTTGCTCCCTGCTTAACTGGATAGAGCCATGAAGGATAGTCCTCGTTTTCCAGCATCTTATAGGCAATATCCGCATACCCATTATCCGACAGAGCTTTACCGATCCAGGCTGTACCAATAAAACCAGTCATCAGCGCATAAGGCTTATGCTCAATTTTATTATCGTCTGTATTTTTACGTATGCATGCCTCGGCAAGATATTTCGCTGCGTATGGAATATTTTCCTCACTAAATACACCTAAAGCTAAAGGTACTGCATAGGAAGTCTGCGTATCCATTAACAATCCATCTGTCTGAATCGTTTTATGCACTGTGCGATCTACAAAGGTTTCATTGAAGAATTTTTTTCTTTCATTATATTTCTGCCAATATATCGCTGCATCATCCGTATGACCTAAAACCGTGGCCGTATTCGCCATAATCCAGAGATCATACACATGATAGACCGTCCATAAAAATACTGGTTCATTTTTACTGTATTCCGGTCCCAGCCAATCACCTAATCCCAGTATAGTTGCTTCATCCAAAAGCCCTTTGCTGTTAACCTTCGTATCAAGATAAGAAATATATTGTTTCATAGCAGCATAATGATCTGTTAAAACGGACTTATCGCCATATTGTTGATAAAGCTCCCAAGGCACTGTCATGCCAACGCTCCCCCAAAGGAATCCGCCAAAACCATTTCCAATGGGAGCAATATCGCCAAAACGTCCATTTTTATCTTGCAAATCGCGCAGAGCCTGTAAGTGACGACGCAAAAACTGGTCTGTATCGGCCACATAACTTGCCGTACGTGAAAAAACGGAAAGATCTCCCGACCATCCCATGCGTTCATTACGCTGTGGACAATCGGTAGGAATCGATAAGAAATTTGCCCGACTTGACCATACGATATTCTGCCAAAGTCGATTTACATCGTCATTTGATGACCCGTAATCCGCTGTAATTTTCGAAATTGAACTCAGAACGGTCCCTTTTACCGCCGCAAGTGGCAAAGCCTTCTCAATACCCGTAATTTCGATATAGCGATAACCATGATACGTAAAATGCGGCTCAATTATTTCGTCACCGCCCTTTAAAATATACGTATCTTGCGTAAGCGCACCGCGAATGTTTTCCAGCATAATCATGCCTTTATTTTCGCCGGATTTCTCATGATCGGGATAGATCATTTCGGCATAACGCAAAACAATTTTTGTGCCAGCCTTGCCATTTTTAATCACAATACGCGGCACACCCGCCATATTTTGTCCCATATCATAAATAAACACACCGGGACGTACTTCATTAACCCCTTGAGCACCAAGCGTTAAAATATTTGTAACGCTTGGTCCCATTTGTCCAACTAAAGTAAAGTTATCATAGTTATGCTCCGTAACTGTACCTGTCATGCAATGCGCCCATGATCCAATAAATGCCGTATGCGCATCGACTGGAACAACGCTGGCCTGCTGCCATTTAGCATCCGAATAAGACGATGTAGTCCAAGCTTTCAGATCTTTTTCTTTACGTGCATCATAAACCTCACCCTGAAAAAAGCTTCCTAGAACTACCGGACTTTGCCCGTAAAACTTCCAATTTTTTGGATTCGTTGTAACAACATCTTTTGTACCATCACGATACGTAATTACAAGCTTCGCCATTAGTGATTGACGGTCACCAAAGTAATTCCAGTTTTCTCCCTGAAAAGTAATTGCACCACTCCACCAACCTTCGGCAAGTTGTGCACCCATGGCATTTTCTTTTCCGCCTTGTAAAAAGTTCGTGACATCATAGGTCTGATAAAGCTGTGTGATATTATATTGTGTCAATCCCGGAGAAAAATAATCATTGCCAACTCGTTTGCCATTTATATAAAACTCATAAATACCTCGTGCCGTAGCATAAAGACGAGCACTGGCAATTTCTTTGTTTTTCACGGCAAAAGTAGATCGAAGCAATGGCATCGATCCATGCGAAGGATCTGCTGTAATAAAAACACCATTTGCGCTGCCATTTAAACGATAAACACCATCTTGTACCGTGAATCCATTTACTGGCTTATGTGAAAAAATCCCCTTATAATCGCCTGTCGTTTCAGGTTCTGTAAACAGAGCATTTTGCGGTGCTCGATAATTCAAAATCTGCAAATTAGAAAAATTTGCTTGTTCGCCTTTGTTAACTGAAAAACCGATATCAGCAACCATCGGAAAAGAGATATAATCTCCCCCCGGACCAACCGGATTCACATTATAGCCCGTAGTCCAAAAATTTACGCGTGGCAGTTCAATTTGCGTACCATCGACCCAAAAATTAAAAATGCCAAAATTGCTGCTTACCTCGATATTGTGTTTCGCATTTTGATTTTCTGCACTAACAATTCCATGCGGTATCACAATCGAAGTAAGTGGTGTCAATGTATCCGTCTTACTATAACCTTGTCGATAAATATTTATGCAAGCTTCGCCCCCTGCATTCACTCTGCTTATATCAAATTCAAGCTTGATATAACTCTTATCGGTTGCATTTTTTAAATTGTAAAGATTTTTATTTTTATCCATTAGTCGGCTGTCATTTGCTCCCAGGATAAAACTAGCTTTTTGCGATCCCGATGAAATTTGTACGACATACTTCACACGAAATACCGACAAACTCTGCGAATGTAAAGGCAAGTCTTGGTCGTTTCCACCAATCCACGTGGCATTATCCCAGTTTCCCGAACCAGACCGCGCTAAATTCAGCCCCGTTTCAAACCAGGAACTTTTTTCCTGAACTTCATTTTTCTGATTCCAAACCTTTACGGTCCAGTTATATCTGCTTTCCGGAACAAGCGGTAGGCCTCCATATTTTATGCCTATGGAATCGGCATTCGCAATTTTTCCAGTATTCCAAACAATAGTTCCATGCTTATCCTTAACGACAATCTGATAAGCACTCTGCGAAATACCGCGTGCCGCCTTATCACCTTGCATCATCCAGCTGAATTGGGGCTCTTTTATATCGAGCCCCAACGGCTGAACCATATGCTCCACTTCTAGATTATTCAGTGAAAAATCTGCGGCTGAAACAATCGCTGTACTTGAAAAACAAAATTCACTGTAAATAAAGAAAGATATAAGTATAATCTGCCTCAATTTCATGCCCATCACACTCTCTTTGTATAAAATTGATTACTCATTATCTTCTAAACCAATTAACCGATTTTACTCTTAGCAAATTCAATAACACCCTTGCCATCCATCCGTCCATACATCCGCATATCAATTGCCTCAACCATAACACCGGGACATTGAGCTTGGATTTTATTTAAAGCAAAACGAACCTGGGGTCCAAGCAAAATAAGATCCGCATCACTTGCTCGTTTAATAGCCTCTGAAGTTGGATATGCTGAAATTTGACATTCATAGTTCATCTCCGCCGCTGCTTTTTCCATTGTTTTAACGAGCATACTGGTTGACATTCCTGCTGCACATAATAAGACGATCTTTTTCACAATAACTTCTCCCCTTCTTTTCCTTCTACTGCATCCAATTCTTCTTTAACATAAACAGTATCTTGTATTTTCATAAACGGGAAATAAACGATTGTCGCCATCAAAACGATCGCAATTTGAACGACTGCTCCCTGCCAGCCCGCCAATAAAAAACCAGCAATAATCGTCGGGGTTGTCCAGGGGACTTGTACCGCTGAAAATGGTGACATAAAACCAACTGCAATCGCTACATAGGTCATAATCATAGCAATAACCGGCACCCCGATAAATGGAACGATAAAATATGGATTAAATACAATCGGCAATCCAAAAATAATTGGTTCATTGATATTAAACAGTCCTGGAACAAATGCCAGCTTAGAAATAGATTTCATCTGCGCTGACCGTGCCGCAATAAATGCGGAAATCAAAAGTCCTAAAGTAATTCCACAGCCCCCGCTTTTAATAAATACATCATTTACTTGAATTGTTATAATTTTAGCTTGTGGATTACCAATTAGAGCCATTCCCGCATCTAATAAATGCTGGTTATCAATTGCATTTGCCGTAAGGATTGGTCCTACTACACCACCCACTATATTAGGACCATGAATTCCTGCCCAAAATAAAACACTCTGTATGCCTGCGATAATAATACCTGCCACTAAATTATCCGTTAAATTTTGTAAAGGTGTCTGCAATACCTGAAAGACAAGTTCAGGAAAAGTAAGCCCGCCCAGAGCCTGACAAAGAAAAAACACCCCAGCCGAACCAGCAAAGACAATCATCCCTGGTACTAGAGCCGCAAATGCTTTCGCTACACCATCCGGTACACCAGCCGGCATCTTAATTCCAATATGATTTTTTTCGCAATAACAAAAAAGCCAAGCTACCAATAAACTTACAATGATCGCCGTGATAACACCATTCCCGCCAACCCAGCCTTTTGGAATAACATCGTTTACGACCTCACCAGTTTTTGTCAGCACAGAACCTTTGGTAACGATCAAAAACGAAGCCAGGGCCAAAAGCGAAGCTGTAATTGCATCACAGCCTTCCGCCTGACAATATTTATAACAAATTCCCAGCACACACAAAATTGCTAAAATCCCAAAGGTAGATCCCGCCACTTGGTTTAATGGTGCCGCCCAGCCCGCGCCAAATTGCGCTGTCATAAAATCACTGTACCCAGCGATTGGCAAGTTGGCAATCAATAAAAACACGGACCCTGCTAATGTCAGTGGAAGTGTGAGAATAAACCCGTCTTTCAAGGCTGCCACTGCTTTTATTTCGGCAAAACGCACCATATAATCTAAAAACGTATCAAACAATTCCTGTTTACTCATATTTGACTGTCTCCTTTTTTCCCGCCGAAGCGGGTTTTATAAAACACTCGTCATAAATGATTTCTATTCGAAGAAATCACTTCTTCATATCAGTAAAAAACTAACTTGCTTATAAACATGCCATAAAGGAATTTCTATTTTGCCTTGAGCACTGGCACATTGTATTTTACACTTCTTGCATCCTTGATGATACCCTGCCAATTCATGCCGTACGCAAAATCATAGCTATGACCCTCGCTATCTTTATAGCAAGCCATATCCCGCGGCACATCCTCCAGTTGTGTTTCTACGGTAATCATATCCTTCGGTTGCTGCATCGGCAAAAGGCCCTGTGGTTGAGCTTTCCCAGTCAGAATATCAAAATATGCCTGATCACTGACGCTAAATCCAACAAGAATAACATCCGAGAGTGGTTCAATCTCACTGAAGACCATTGGTTTCGTTGCTTTGACCATCGTGATGACTGGTATCTTTTTACCAGACTTTGCAGCACAATCGCGCCCATAAACTACACCATCAAGATCATGTGAATTGATGGTCCGTGCCGTTTTTCCATAATAGGACCGGTTTTCGCCTTTATCTCCTGCAATAGAAGTCTTGCGTGTAGCAGCAGAGTTTGCCGTATATTTACCATATTGTAAAGAGATTGGAATATATCCATCATCATCAGCATAGCCAATGCCATCAAAATTGTTGCCCTCCGGAGTTGGAGTATCAACAACCGCTAGTACAGCATCACATTTTGCGACTTCAACAGGATTAAGACGTACAATATCCTGTACATCAGCCATTGGTTTTCCATCTTTATCTTTTGCACGAAGTGAAGGAATACTGTCTGTCACAACATTGAAATACTGCTGCGCAACTTCAAAATTCACTGGCAGACTCCAGTTCGCTGCAGTATAAGTGCCAAAACGTTTATTGATAATTACTGGTCGATAAACCATTGGGATATACACCGTTGGTTTCTGTATTTTTTGACCAGCTGCCGCATGAATCACACCGCCTTTATTTTTGAGCATAACGATGGATTTGAGCTGCGCATCATACCCAGCAGCTAAATCGGCTCCATTGCCAACTGTCGCTACACTCTGCTGTACATCAAGATACGGATTTTCAAACAGACCCAGTTGGAAAATATTGCGTAGTAAACGAGTTGCCGATGTACGGAAACGTTCCTGCATAAATCTTTCCCCATGTTCTTTTACACCCAGCGCATAGGCATCGAGTACTGGCTGCTTTGCATTATTACCACCAAACTGATCAACACCAGCCATAAGTGCTTTATAGTGACGTTCAGCTTCTGTATAACCACTTTCCACGCCCCAGGCTGTGGAAAGACCAGCTAACCCTTCACCCGGTGAATGCGTGACACACCAATCCGTACAGATCACTCCATCATATTTGTACGTATTGCGCAAAAGATCCAATTTATACTTACTATATGCGCTGCCGACTTTTTCTCCCAGCGAACCATCGTCGGACCAGGCAATCGAATACGATGACATCACAGCACTTGGCACTTTAGTCTTGCCCATAAGTTTCAGACCACCTTCAACAAATGGTATCAGCTGTGTCTGAAAATTATTTCCCGGATAAACGGCATATTTTCCATATTTCGAATGTGCTTCGCGGCCTCCTTCACCAACCCCATCACCTGGCCAATGCTTCATCATAGCATTGATACTATTTTTCCCCCAGCCAAGATCCTTTCCGGCTGCATCTACGGTGGACTGTGCACCGTCAATCGAGGCACGGGCCATATCCCGCGAAAGTGCCGGATCTTCACCGAACGTACCATAAAAACGCGGCCACCGTGGGTCAGTTGCTAGGTCAATTTGCGGCGAAAGTCCGGTACCTATGCCCATAGCACGATATTCTTTCGCATAGACCTGCCCGAAATGTTTGGCAATCGACGGATCAAAGGTTGCCGCAAGTCCCAAATTACTCGGCCAGCGAGACACTCCTCCCGTCGTGCCTTTAAGGTATACACCATCGCCGCGCGCATCGTTACGTGGGTCGGAGCTTGTGTTGACCGGAATCGCAAACGGCTGTGCTTCCACATAATTCTGCATTGCATTGTTCCATTTTGCCGTAGTTTCAACGCTTGCCCCTGTATCAGCATTCAGTACAGTGCGCACATTATCCTGGCTCAACATTTGTTTCTGCGCATCATTGAGTTCCGGCTGCAGATTACGCTGATGCATACTATAGAGCATAAGACCCGCAATCTGATCAATACTGATTTGCTGGGCAAGATCTTCGGCACGCTGTTGCGCTGTAAGACGCCAATCCTCGAATTTATCGAGCTTGCCATTGCGATTCATATCCTTAAAGTCTTTTCCATCCATGGTCAGAAGTTTTACTCCGGAATCTTTCGAATAGCCAAGTTCCGGTCCATTCGTATTCTCAACAAGTTCATAGCCGTCTATAGTGGCTTTCTCAACCGGCGCCTTGGCGGCCTCTGTACCTGTCCCGCCACCAAAAGCCAGAGCTATCATAATTGCCAATGCTGCTGTTTTTTTCATGAAATTCACCCCTATTTCAGAATTATCCATCTTTTCTTGTGCCATCAGGAGTATAGCATCAACGCCATACTCCTGCATGTTATTTATTTTTTTAACCCATCGCCATTCGATGCAATGATTTCTTTGTACCAGCCAAAAGATTTTTTCTTGTAACGTGCCAGCGTACCTGTCCCGTCATCCTCACGATCTACATAAATAAATCCATAACGTTTCTTAAGTTCCGCTGTCGATGCACTGACGAGATCGATGCAGCCCCAAGTTGTATAACCCATGACTGACACGCCATCTTCAATCGCTTCACCAACCTGCACAAGATGATCGTTAAGATAGCTGATACGGTAATCATCCTTAACCGTTTTACCGCCTTGACCGTCATCCACCAGTTCATCAACAGCCCCTAGGCCATTTTCAACGATAAACAAAGGTTTCTGCCAACGATCCCAAAACATATTGAGAACATAACGAATCCCCTGTGGATCAATTTGCCAGCCCCAATCCGATGCCGGAAGATATGGATTTGCTATTCCTCCCATGAGATTTCCTTCACCTTTTATTTTCTTTGTCGCATCAGCCGTTTCACAAACACTCATATAATAACTGAAAGAAATAAAGTCTACCGTGTTTTGAAGAATTTGTTCATCTTCTTTTTCCATTTTCAATTCAATATGATTTTCCTTGAAATAACGCTTCATATACCCCGGATAGGCTCCGCGAACGTGTACATCACCAAAGAAATAGTTCAGATGATCTGCTTTCATTACCGCAATGACATCATCGGGATTTGGTGTCAACGGATACGTTGGCATACTAAGAACCATACAACCAATTTTCGCATTCGGCATCATTTCATGCCCAATTTTCGTTGCCAAAGCGGATGCAACCAGTTCATGATGAATCGCCTGATAAAGATCTTGTTTTGATAATTGATCTTTGGGCGTATCAATCCCGCCACTCATGAATGGTTCATGTAAAACAGAATTGATTTCATTAAACGTAAGCCAGTATTTTACTTTATCTTTATAACGAGCAAAAACCGTCCGTACATATCGTTCATAAAAGGCAATAAGTTCTCGATTCACCCAGCCATCATATTTTTTCGCCAAATTAAGTGGTGTTTCATAATGTGATAAGGTAACCAAAGGTTCAATACCATATTTATGGCACTCATCAAACAGCCTATCGTAAAATTCTAAACCTTTTTCATTGGGCTCCAGGTCATCACCTTGGGGGAAAATGCGGCTCCAGGCAATCGATGTACGAAATGTTTTGAAACCCATTTGGGCTAAAAGTTTAATGTCTTCCGGATACCGATGATAAAAATCGATACCAATCAATTTCATATTATCCTCTGTTGGCATATCCGTATGCGGCGTTTTTATCCCGTGCGGCATAACGTCTTGAATGCTTAGACCCTTACCATCTTCATTATAAGCACCTTCACATTGATTGGCAGCTACTGCGCCGCCCCATAAAAATTCTTTAGGAAATGTCATTGTATCGAAACCCCTTTATAAAATCATTATTTTTTCTGTTTTGCAAGCCAATCCATAAGTTTTACAGTCTTTCCATTGATGGTATCATCGCATTGATCATTGTACACATAAATCCAGGACCAATGACCAGGATATTCAAATGCTGAACCATCTGCCTTTTTATACAAGCCAGTCCGGTCAACAACATTATCAAAAAAACTGAAATGAACATTTGTCGCACCAGCTGCCTGCAAACGCTGGAACGTCGGTATAACATAGTCTGTTGGTGGAAGCGTCGTATCTGTCTTCGCTGCCGTAAACCAAATCGGGGTCTTCTTAAACGCCTGAATATCCGCATCACTGATCAGTTTGTCCGCCAAGCCCTCGCAGGTTGGGAAAGCCGCAGCAAAATACTCCGGATAATCACGAATCATGAGCATCGTCATATAACCACCATTGGAATCCCCACCGATGTAAATACGACTCTTATCAACGTTTGGATGTTCAGCGGCATAAGCCTCAATGAGCTTCATAAGGCTTTCTTCATAGATGGACGTCCCATCCCCAAAATCCTTATAACCATGCATCCAGTAGGTACGTGCCTGCGGTACAAGCACATAAGCCCCGCCAAAATGCGACTGCAGAGAATCGTCAGCAAACATATCTGCCTTATTAGCTGAAATTGGAATTGACGGACTATCGGTTCCCCCTTCGCCCATACCATGAAGCCAGATAATCAACGGATGTTTTTCATTGTCTTTCGGCTCGTAGCTTGCATAACCATAAGACAAGCGGCCAAACATCTTATGTGCGTAGCTGAATTTATCAACGATTGGACGCACATTACCTTTATTATGATCAATTACCAGACCTTTGACTGAATCGACTGCCTTCATCTGTGTAATTGTATATTCCGGTTTTACCCAGTTATTGAAAAAACTATTCACGTCGAAATTAAGGGCTGAGCCGATAGCAATATTCGGACCGACCTTCAGCTCGATAGTCACATAGCGTCCCTTGTCAGCAGCTTTGCCATCAGCATCGGATACATAAGCTTTCGTGACATCACGATAGCCTTCAAGATCATTATCTTTCTGCGCTTCTGAACCTAAAGAAATCTTGTTTTTCGCCTGCATAGCCTGCTTCGGCGTCGTTGCACCTTCTGCCAGCACACGTTTCGCATAGACTTTAAATGTCCCATTATCCACCGCATTTGCGGTTACATTCTCTCCTAGGTCAACGATAACCTTGGAAACTGCTGCCCCCCAGTCATAGACCTCTGTGACCGTACGATACGATGGTGCTGCTTTGGCAGTCGCTTCAACGGATACACTTGAGCCGAACAGCATTCCAGCCATAAGCACGCTAGCTATACCCGCACAAAGAATTTTTCTACAATTCATGTTACATCTCTCCTTTGAAAACGCCAAAGCGGACAGCTTCCCTGTCCTGCTCCAGCGTTTCTTTATTTTATAAAACAACTACAATCAGGCACTCTTCTTTTATGGCCATTTCATGATTTTTTCATCTTCACCAGTCACTTACTCTACCGTCAGGATCACCCTGGCGTAACGAGTAAGTGGGGGCTGACCGCTATCGATTACTTCTAGAATAACATGAATGGTCTCGCCTTTTATGGCGTTAGCAGGCACTGTAATACTTGCCTCCTGACCTTTCCCATGAATTGCAACAGAAGCACGATAGGAACCAGCTTCCTCGTATGGATACCACTTATAGTTCAGCTTGTCTCCATCGGGATCACTAGCCGAGGCATGCAGTGTAACTTTTCCACCCGGCTTCACCTTAATGTCCAGACCTTCCTGAATCTTAATCGCCTGTGGCGCATGGTTAGCATGCTGATAATCATTCATCGTCCACTTCACACGTGCAGCAAAGTCATTCTGAATGGCATCAATCCATCGTGTCTGCGAATAATATTTATCTAACTTTTTCGTATACGGATTGTAGTCAAAGGAACCTTCGTTATCCTCCCAAAGATTCTTAGTAGAAACCGACGGTGAAAGCCTGCCACTCCAGCCGCCATAGGTCGGACTTTCCGTAGAACGCAGACCATTATTGATAAGATATAAGAAGGACGGAGAATCCCCTTCGGATATCAGGTCATATTTTCCGTAACCATTTTTCATGGCTTCTTCCATCGAGCCGAACTTGTCCTCTGGGTCACCTGCAAGCTTATGCCCATCGCCATAGGTCATATAGCCGCCAGCAAGTGGTCCTTTCATGATATTTTTCTTCATCCATTCGCCGCGGAAGTATTTTTGCTGTGTTTTTGGTACCGTTGCAGGCCATATATATGCCAGACTGCCAAACTGCCAGCTATTGTAATAAACCTTGATACCCGGCCATTTAATAGCAATATAGGTTTTATACGTATCATCCTGGTCCATGATATTATACAGTATAGCTTTTTTACTGATCTTCTGATATATACTGTCCCATTTTTCTGTTCCCTTATATTCCTCTTCAATAGACTTCAAAGATCGGGCAAAAGTATTGGCACCACCCCAGGTTTCAAAGTAAATTGGCGTTTCATCCTCAGAAAGAAGCTCTGTTTTAATGAACTCTGAACCTTCGGTGTCATAATCCATTTCGCCCTCAAAATCAATATTCCCCACACGCACCAGGCTTTGCAGTTTATCCGGAGACGGATAATTTTTATCATGCTGTAAAAGAGTCGGGTAAACTGTGCGATATTTATCAATATATTCCTTAATCCAATCCGTTCCACACCAACGAAGATTTGTGTGCCAGCCTGGATGATATAATTTGACAATATCCATATGGGTAGTAAACGGAGTTCCCCTGCCATCTCCCTTGTAATGCCACATGGAACTCGTATAAATGATGCCCCTTACATCCAAATCATTTGCATAGAGCATAAATCTTAAAAACGAATCCATATCATCAACTTCGCCATCCGTCATAACGATTGTTCTTGGCTTTACATCATTTGGCGCTGCACTTGCAATGCTGACAAATGAGCTAATCGCCATCGTTCCTAAAGCCATCATGCCCAATACAGCTTTAGCAAGTTTTTTCAATTTCATGCAAAGCATCCCCTTAGTATATTTTTGTATTTCACTGCTTCATCAAAAGAAGAATTGTGCTTGGAAACGGAACATGTCATCCCTCTTACCAGTGTCAATTTCGTCTGCCCATGTATAGAACGTATCTAGGAGGATGTTCTTCGCTGGCACATAGCTTACGCCAAGGCGGAAGAAGTGTTCATTGAGCCCACACCAATCTGTGACCGTTGGCCAAGTAAGAGCCGGTTCATAGCGATAATCAGCAGTAATACCATAAGAACCAGGAGACTGAAGATCACTTCCCTTATACTGGAGCTGTATCCAGCGACCCGGCTGCTTCGTCTTTGTGGCTGCCTTTGCGGCTGCAGCTGGCGTCGTATTATCTCGTTTTGCATCACTGTTAATGATGCCCGCGCGAAGATCCCAGTTCGTATCAAATTTGTGATGCGCATGGGTATAGTAATAGAATACACGTCCCTGACTAGGATCTTGATAGCGACTGGCCATAGCCGAACTCGAGGAAACGCCAAAATTGATGTCATTTTTCTTATCAAATGGATAGAAGAAGCGCAGACTGGTAACCTGTTCATACTCACGAGTACCACCCATGCCATTATCCCAAAGATCCATCTTGCCCGTGGTTAAATAGGTTTTGAAATCTTTTTTGCCATAATCAAGCTGCACACCAGAGAAATCGCAGTCAATATCCATACCCCATCCATAAATGTTCCATTCATTCCACTTACCGATTTTAAGACCGAGAGCGTTATCCGCCATGCGGCCAGTCACATAGGTATCCATGGTGGTACCCGTCTGATTTTCATTTGGTGACAGAGATTTCGTTTCATCAAAACCACTAAGGGAATTACGATAACCAAGATCGGCATGAGCCTGCCAATTCTCATCGATCTTATACGTCGTATTGACTTGCACATGAAGCATATTGGCGCGGGTGGTCCTTCCTGTTGTATCCTTCAAATAGTGATCATTACGCAGGCGAGCATAACCATTAATAGAAATCTTATCCGCCAAAGATGCCGCTTTCTTCAGCCCAGCTTTTTCTTCTTCCGTAAAAGTCGTACCGTTTACCTCATTTTCAGCCTTTTCCAAATCCGCATTGTCGAGTTTCGACAATAGGTGTATTTTTTTGATGTCATAGTAATATTCTTTATTCAATTTCTGAATCGTATCCTGATCAGCCGGTGCGAATGCTTTGAGGTTTTGCATGGCATCATCGACAACCAAGGCCATTTCCATGCGGCTCATAATACGGCCTTGTGGTATTGATTCGGTATAGTCATTCACATGTCCTGTGGCAATAAGTCCGTTAACGGCTTCATAAGACCAGTCACTCAGTGGTACCTCTTGAAAAAATCCCGGTGCTGCCTGAGCTTGTACACCGCCACAAAAAATTACAGTGGAAAGTCCTAATACTGCTAATGTTTTTTTCATTATTTTTTCCTCCAACATTATATTATTCAATTATTTCTATTCCCAAAACATAAAGTGTCCTATAGGTTAAATATAGTTATTATGCAATAACCGTAATAAGATTTTCCTTGTAATCTATGTTTCCCTTTTCTGTCACAATAATATCCAAATACTGTTGGAAGTTTGTAATCACTACAGGTGTCATCACAGAATAACCTGCTGCCTTTATCTTTTCCAAATCAAATTCAACAAGGACTTGTCCGCATTTTACCGTATCACCTTGTTTGACCTTTGCCTGGAAATACTGCCCATTTAATTTCACAGTATCAATCCCAATATGAATGAGAATTTCTGTACCTTTATCTGTAATCAATCCCAACGCATGACCGGTGGGGAAAACTGTCGTTATGGTTCCATCTGCTGGGGCAGTGACTCTGCCTTCGGAAGGAATTATAGCGATTCCTTTGCCTAATACCCCTGAAGCAAACGCTTCATCCGGCACTTCATCCAAAGATTTCACTTCACCGATCAACGGACTGGTCAATATTTCTTTTTCCAGAATTTTATTACCATCGTTATCAGCAGCCGAAATTTTTTCAGCCACCTTCTCATCATGGTAGAATGGAAGCGCTAATCCAAAGCCAATAAGAAACGCTGCCAAAGAAGCAATGATACCAAATTTCATGCCACTGATATCATTCGATACGGGATCAACAAAACATGGATAGCCAAAAATACCTAAACCGCCAAACATATACAGTTTTACACCAAAAAAAGCAATCAAGCCGCCACCAATTGAAGCGCCAATACAGCTGATGATAAACATTTTTTTGCGTGGCAGAGTAATCCCATAAATTGCTGGTTCCGTAACACCAAAAATTCCCGAAATAAAAGCTGGCACACAGAGTGATTTAAGTTTCTTATTTTTGGTCTTCAATAAGATAGCCAAAACGACGCCGATTTGGGCAAACGATGCGCCAAAATACGTAACGACAACCGGATCGAATCCTTGAACAGAAACATTATTCAGCATAATTGGGATAAGCCCCCAATGCATGCCAAACATGACAAAAACCTGCCAAAATGCTCCAATAAATAAGCCTGCTAAAACAGGGCTCAACTGGAAAATACCATTTGCCGCTGAACCGACCAACTGACCTGCCCATGTCGATACAGGACCAATTATAATAAACGTCAATGGAATGACAATTAAAATCGTAAAGAATGGCACCATGAAGCCCTTAATCACTGTTGGAATCGTTTTCAACAAGAAACGTTCTACTTTAGCACCAAAATATACGGCAACGATAATAGGAATAACGCTGGATGCGTAATTCATCAAGATAACCGGAATTCCTAAAAACTCCAGTTTTACCGAAGAAGCAAATATCGTCCCAGTAAATAAATTATAAAGTGCTTCCCCTTTGATGATTGCACTAAGCGATGGATACACCAGCGCTGCCCCAATTGTCATACCAGAAAATTCACTCATTTTGAATTTTCTGGCTGCTGTTAGACCCAAAAAGATTGGTAAAAAATAAAAGAATCCATCACCGATTGTTTGCAATATCTGATAAGTTCCGCCCTTGGCTCCAATAAAACCAAAAGCCACGAACATCGCAGTGAAGCCTTTGATCATCCCGCTGGCTGCCAGCATCCCCAAAACAGGCGTGAAAATGCCGGACACAATATCAATGAAGCGATCAATCACATTCATTTTTTGTTCCGGCTCAGCATTTTCAGCCTCACTGCTTGCACCAGCAATTCCTTGTGATCTTACGATTTCATCATAAACATCACCCACTTCATTGCCGATAACAACCTGATACTGACCTCCGCTTTGCACGACCGTAACAACGCCTTCCGTATTTTTCAATACTTCCGTCGCTGCTTTTTTTTCATCACGCAGTTTGAAACGAAGTCTCGTATAGCAGTGTGCTAACGATATAACATTGTCTTTCCCACCGACATTTTCCACGATGGATTTTGCTAATTCTACATACTTTTTCATAAATAAAGCCTCCAAAATTTTAATGAATTTCGAAGGTTTGGCCAACTTAATGTCACCATCCAAATAGAACTTTTTCCTATCCTCCTTTATTGTATATTAGAAAACAAGCTGTCACAAAGGCGCAACTTGGAAATCTTACCTTAATTTTTCCTGCTTACTTTAGCAATATGTATCATCAAATAGAATTTTTCATCCCGATTTAACTCATACTGATATTTCTGCTGAAGGAATTCTGCGATTTTCCCTACGCAACGATGTGCTAAAGCATATTTTTTCTGCACGATACCTTCCATTTCTTCATCTATATCACAAATTGTTTTTTCCTCCGTAAACATGCGCTTGGCAAAAAATTTTAAATGTGTAATAAAACGGTAATATTGCAAAGACTCTATATCATATTCCATCGAGCATGTATAACGAACAATATTTGTGATTTCCTGAATCAATTGGGTAATATCATCCGCTAAAGGCTGATCATTCTCCATCTGTGCATCAATAATATGTAAAGCAATAAATCCAGCTTCGTCGATTGGAAGCTCCAGTGAAAATTTCTCATTGATCAAAACCCTTGCTTTTTCACTAACAGCATATTCTTCGGGATAAAATCGCTGAATCTCCCAAATCATCATATTTCGGATAAAATTGCCTTCGCGAAACCGCGAAACCGCCATATGAATATGATCTGTAAGCGAAATATAAATACTTTCATTCAATTTTTTCTTTAGCTCTGCTTCCGCTAATTCAATAATCGCCGTAGATACTTCCATATATTCCATAGAAATATCCGTTAATAAAGTTTTAAACTTTTCCCAAGTATCTTTTTGAGACAGCGTATAGATCTTATCAATCTTATCTTCCGGAATGTCATCACCACAACGTTTTTTATAAGCGATACCACTGCCCATAGCAACAACTTCCTTATGCTGTTCAGTTTCCGTAAGAACGACATTATTATTTAATATTTTTTTGATGAGCATCTTTTGCAGCTCCTTAAACTTTGATTATTTTTAGTCTCGATTTTGGGAAATAAAAAAAACGAAAAAGAACAAATTTCCATTGTTTTTTCGTTTTACTTCAAACTATTTTTCATTTTTTCCACACTCCTTCAAAAAATTTCTTTTCGAAGGTTTAGCCAACTTAATGTCACTACCCTACATTCATTTTACTATAATTATATTAATATATATTATGGACTTTGTCAAATATTTTGAAAATTTTATTAAGTATTTTTTGATCGATATATGATAATGTTTTACTATACCCGGAAGTTTGACATTTATGTGAATAAAAAATTTAAGTTTACTAAAAGAAGAAAAACATTACTCAAAAACCGAAAAAAAAAGCGATTAGATCTCTTTATTTTCAAGGGTTCTAATCGTTTTTTCTTTCTCAAGTGTCAAACTCGGAATTATACATCGAATCGCTAATCTGCGTCCAACTTTATTCTATTACTGGCAATGATAGTCATTGTACCAGAAAAGCGAATCCTTAATTAGCGGCTATCACACTGCCCCATAAAAATGCTTCAGGAAATTTATTCATTAAAAATCACGTACCTTTGCCCTTTCAGTTTTCTTACCCACCTCCTATAAAAACAAAAAAACCAGATTTATGTTGGCTAAATCAATTTTTAATCAGCCAACATAAATCTAGGTTTTGCCTGTATTACCAGTCACAATCCTTCCTTGGTATTCAATTGTAAAAAACAAGCTCATCATAATAAGCTATCACTGCTGAAAAACAAAATACACGATCGCAGACTGCCAAGCAATCTGATCAGACTGCTTAATTAATAACCGTAATGAGGTTTTCCCCATAATGAATCGTATCCTTTTTCGATATAATAATATCCAAGTACTGCTGAAAATTCGTAATCAGTACAGGCGTAATCACAGCGTATCCAGCTGCTTGAATTTTTTTCAAATCAAACTCAACTAAAACCTGACCGCATTTTACCCGATCGCCTTGTTTGACCTTGGCTTGAAAATACTGCCCATTCAATTTTACAGTATCAATGCCAATATGAATCAGAATTTCCGTGCCTTTATCTGTTATCAAGCCCAAAGCATGACTAGTTGGGAAAAGTGTCGCTACCGTTCCATCTGCCGGCGCAATAACTCTACCTTCGGAAGGAAGAATCGCAACCCCTTTGCCTAATACCCCAGAAGAAAATGCTTCATCTGGCACTTCATCCAACGATTTCACTTCCCCAATCAAAGGACTAATCAATATTTCTTTTTCCAAAATTTTATTACCGTCTTTATCAGCAGCCGAAATTTTTTCAGCCACCTTCTCATCATGGTAGAATGGAAGCGCTAATCCAAAGCCAATAAGAAAAGCTGCCAAAGAAGCAATCATGCCAAATTTCATACCACTGATATCATGCGATACCGGATCAACAAAACATGGATACCCAAAAACGCCTAAACCACCAAACATATATAGTTTAATACCCCAAAAAGCAATCAAGCCACCACCGATCGAAGCACCAATACAGCTGATGATAAACATTTTTTTTCGTGGCAGTGTTACCCCATAAATTGCTGGTTCGGTAACACCAAAGATCCCTGAAATAAACGCTGGCACACAAAGTGATTTGAGTTTCTTATCTTTTGTCTTCAACAAAATAGCCAAAACAACACCAGTTTGGGCAAAAGATGCCGCAAAATACGTAACTACAACCGGATCAAACCCTTGAACCGAAATATTATTTATCATAATTGGTACAAGCCCCCAGTGCATACCAAAAATAACAAAGACCTGCCAAAATGCCCCAATAAATAAACCTGCTAAAACAGGGCTCAACTGGAAAATACCATTTGCTACGAAACCTACCAATTGTCCTGCCCAAGTTGATACAGGACCAATGATGATAAACGTCAATGGAATAACGATTAAAATCGTAAAAAATGGCACCATGAACCCTTTAACCATCGTCGGAATCGTTTTCAGCAAGAAACGTTCTACCTTGGCACCAAAATATACGGATGCAATAATGGGAATAACGCTTGATGCATAATTCATTAAAATCACTGGAATTCCTAAAAACTCCATTTGTACTGAAGAAGCAAACAGGGTCCCGGTAAATAAATGATAAAGTGGTTCCCCTTTGATAATTGCACTAATTGACGGATATACCAATGCCGCACCAAGTGCCATGCCAGAAAATTCATTCATTTTGAATTTTCTAGCTGCTGTTAAACCCAAAAAGATCGGTAAAAAATAAAAGAAGCCATCACCGATTGTTTGCAAAATCTGATAGGTACCACCCGCCGCCTCAATAAAACCAAAAGCCACAAACAGGGCAGTGAATCCTTTAATCATCCCGCTGGCTGCCAGCATCCCCAAAACAGGCGTGAAAATGCCGGACACAATATCAATGAAGCGATCAATCACATTCATTTTTTGTTCCGGCTCAGCATTTTCAGTCCCACTGCTTGCACCGGCAATTCCTTGCGATTTTACGATTTCATCATAAACATCACCCACTTCATTGCCGATAACAACCTGATACTGGCCTCCACTTTGCACGACCGTAACAACGCCTTCTGTATTTTTCAATACATCGGTTGCTGCTTTTTTTTCATCACGCAATTTGAAACGAAGCCTCGTATAGCAGTGTGCTAACGATATAACATTGTCTTTTCCACCGACATTTTCCACGATGGACTTTGCTAGTTCTGTATACTTTTTCATAAATAATTCCTCCAAAATTTAAATGAATTTCGAAGGTTTGGCCAACTTAATGTCACCATCCAATTAAAACTTTTTCATTACTCTTTATTTTGTATTAGAAAACAAGCCGGCAAAAAGCACAGCTTGGAAATCTCACCTTAATTTTTTCTGCACGATACCTTCCATATTATTTAATATTTTTTTAAGGAGCATCCTTTGCATCTCCTTAAACTTTGATTATTTTTAGTCTCGCTTTTGGGAAATAAAAAAACGACAAAAACAAATTTCCATTGCTTTTCCGTTTCACCACAGACTATTTTGCATTTTTCAACACTCCTTCAAAAATTTTCTTTTCGAAGGTTTAACCAACTTAATGCCACTACCCTATATTCAATATATAATAATTATACTAATATATTCTATAGAATTTATCAACTGTTTTTAAAATTTTATTAATTCACAAACATCCCTCATTTCAGTAACAGCAACAATCAAAAAAGGAGCAGAAAATCCTTACGATTTTCTGCTCCTCGTTTTGTCTTATGCTAAAGCCACTTCATCCGTGCTTTTGATACTTGTTTCTTTGATTTTCACTGGAGATCCATTGCTGCTTATAATCGCTTTTTTGTCGATAACAGCCTGCATCGCAGCTTCCACTTCGACTTTTGTCAGACCATCTTTCGGATCAGCCAGACTGTACGTCAAAGTTTTACCAGAATCTAACGTAAATACCATCTGCAATTTTTTCGTCATACCGTTTCACCTCCCCTTTTTTATTTACCTTGCTTAGGCTTGTCCGATTTGTGCTTCATCTTGACGATTCACAGAATCCACAGTATGCGACTGCAATGCGCCTAAGGCTGTACCGATTGCCAATAAATCTACATCGGCGAGAGCTGGATTCACATTGTTGAATGTTCTTTGGCTCAAAGTCACTTCCCCAGCTTTGTTTTGACCAGTCTGCACTTTCAAAATCAGCTTACTGGTTTGTCCTTTTTTTACTGCTGCCATTTATCTCATCCCCTTTCACTCTACTACATGCCCCAAGGAAAGAATTTTACAAGCACTAAGAAAATTTTCAAAATAAAAATGAGCTGTTAAAAAGAAGTCCCTCTCCTCTTAACAGCTCACTTACATTATTTACATATTTTATTGCGTCAGCAAAACGACATCATCGTCCTCCAGATATTCACCGTTTTCTACTTCAATCACAACCAGCGACATCTTCCCTGGATTTTGCAGCCCATATTTTGTCGTCATCGGGATAAAGACACTCTCATTACTATGGAGCATCTGCACAGCATCACCGATAGTGACCTCTGCTGTCCCCTGCGTAACGATCCAATGGACACTGCGATGATAGTGCATCCTAGTATCTAAACCTTCGCCAGAATTGATTACTAGGCGTTTCATCTTATAGCCGCGGCCACCGCCTAGACTCGTTGCACTCCCCCAAGGAAAATACATCGTCGTATGCTCGGTTGCTTCCTTACGACCTCTGGCTTTTAAAATATCCACCAGATCTTTTACTTTCTGGGATTCGCCTTTTTGAGCTACCAAAATCACATCGGATGTTTCCACAACCATGATATTATCCAGACCAATCCCGGCAATCAAGCGGCTTTGTCCCAGCATGAGGCTGTTCGAACAATCAATTGGCAGGCAATCCCCCTGTAAAGCATTGCCAAAATCATCCTTATCCAGCACATCATAAATTGCATCCCAGGACCCCACATCATTCCAATACAAATTGAGTGGAATCGTAACTCCTAGTTTCGACTTTTCCGCCACCGCATAATCAATCGAAATGTTTGGCATATTCGAAAAGTTCGCTGCTGTTTCTCTATAATTAGCTTTCAGCTCTTTATGAATAGCCGGTGCATATTGACGAATTTCATTTTGGTACACATCCACCCGAAAAGCGAATAATCCGGAATTCCAATAATAATTCCCTTTTGCCAAATATGCCTTAGCTGTTTCAAGATCTGGTTTTTCCTTAAAAGCACTCGTTTTATAAGCACCATGCAGATCTTCACCCGCTTCAATATAACCAAAACCCGTTTCTGGTTTCGTTGGTTTCACCCCAAACGTAACAAAATTCCCCTTACTCGCAAATTCAGCCGCCTTAGTCACGGCATTTTGAAACACAACGACCGGACGAATGATATGATCCGAAGTCGAAATAAACATCACTTCATCCTTGGCACAGCCCAGTTCATCCAGACAATATTGCGCAGCTAAGGCAATAGCCGGTGCAGTATTCCGAGGTTCCGTTTCCACCACAATATGAGCTTCACTTGCGCCACATAAAGCCAGTTCACTTTTTACATGATGAATATATTCCTGGTTCGTAACGATTACAATATCTTCTGGTTTAACCAAATTCTTGAAACGTTCAATTGTTTCCGCCAAAAGTGTCTTATCTTGATCAATTGCCAAAAACTGCTTTGGCATACATTTACGTGACAACGGAAAAAGGCGCGTGCCACCACCGCCTGCTAAAATAATTACCTTCATAAAATTCTGGCTCCTTTATTATTTCTTCAGTCATTTTCTAAAGTTTCTTTTCAATCACACGTGTCAAATCACGGATACTGCTGTCTAGTATATCCAGCTTCTTTTCAATCCGCACCAGCAAAAAAGCACTGACTACCATAGGAAAACCATAGCTGGACATATACATCAAAAGTTGATCCATAATTTCCACCCCCTCTCTAGGACTACATGCCCCAAGAAGGAGTTTCTACAATTTAATTATATAGCGATACTGCACGGTATGCAACAAACTGTCACGTTGATGCCCTTTTATATCCGCCCTCTGCAGAAAACAGACACGATAATAATATAATGCCTAGAACAATGCTATTAAAAAGGGAATTAAAACCAGTATAAATTATTTATTTTTGATGCTATAATAGAATCACTAACAAATAAGCAAGGGAGATACCATCTATGACCAATGAAGAATTTCAGGGATTGGTTTTATCTGAATTAAAAGGTATAAAATTTGATATTTCGGGAATAAAATCCGAAATCACCGATATTAAATCTGATGTTTCTGGCATGAAATCTGAAATCACTGATATTAAATCACAGCTGCAAGAAGATACGGATATTATTAAAGCTCTGTTGCACAATCAGGAAATCACCAATGCGAAGCTTGAAAATTTAGAACTTAATACGGCGAACAAAGATAGTGTAACGAGTATGAATGCGAAAATTGATACCTTGAATACACGGCTTTTTTATCAAGAGTCTGAGCTTACCAGACTTCGTGCTATTAAATAATTTTTATTTTCTCCGTTGCCTGTATCAAAAGTAGAGCCTGTATCGAAAGATACAGGCTCTACTTTTACATTATTCCCATGATAAGGCTTGCTTCAATGCATTAGATTCTTCTATCGTCATTTCACTTATGCGAAAAATCATTTTTTTGTGTATTTAATAAATCTATTACCAATGATGCCCATGTCTATATGGTCCAGGACCATATGAACCTTCAGGGAAATTCCACCAGCCAAAAAAAGGACTATCGCCTAGAACAATGACCGTATCCGTGTCACCCATCTCCATCAAATTATCATCTTCACTGATTGTAAATTTATAATTGTCTGGATGCCATCCCTTCTTACCGATATAAACATTCGTTGGCTCAATATTTACGCTGTCCATAGACAAACTAAACTTTATATAGGTTGCTCTGTGTAGGTTCAAATCAATAGCGTCACTTCCACCAGTTGTAATAAATTTAAAATCAATTGTATTATGATCTTTATTTAAATTGAAAGTGTTATTTGTCCCTTTTGAACTTTCAAATATATCCTTGAAAACACCATCCGTATGTATCGTTCCGGTAAACTCATGTTTTTCATTCGATGTTGTTGTACGCAAATGTAATCCATCTTTGTCCTGCCAAATAAAATATCCAGTGATATGACCTGGATTAAAAGAAGCCGGTTTTCCATCAAGCCTTGATGAATCTGAATTAGCAGCAAAGACGTAATTGCCAAAACAAAACAGCAATCCCAAAATTAAAACAATGGTTTTTTTCATATAGATCAAGCCCCTTTCTTCATCATGAATTATATATTTTTAATATTACACTTCAAGCGGGAACTCTGCAAGAAGAAATTTAAGATGATCCGCTACAAAAAAGCTGTACAATTCACATAATAAATTGTACAGCTTTTACATATTATAGAGTATAACTTTTATGCCTTGTCCATCATAATCTGCAATAAAGCAAAAAGATGACCCGAAAGGTCAACAACCGCCTTTTCATTTTACCGTCCTTGCATCATCGAGCGCTCGCTTCAATCAATTTCAATTTTTCCTGTAACTGTGCAAGTACCACCTGAAGTTCATCAATACCAGCAAGCTTTTCCTGAAGGCAAGTATGTACCGGATTCACCCAAGAATCAGTTGTTCCATTGGGCTGGATTGAAGCAGCTTCCGGTGAAATCTGGTTACAAACGGCCTTATTGATTGAATCACGAATGAGCTCAACCGCCTGCTCGGCATAAAGAAACAGCTTATCTGCTTCCACCTCTGCTGTATCTTCCCCTTCAATCTGGCAACGTTTAATGGCTATCGTCTGCCGCATCAAACCGGCAATCGTCCACAGGAGAAGACTTGCCGAATGAATCGCCGCCACACGCTGAGCTTTGATTAACACCACCTCTTCTGGCAAGCATTGCGCATACTGTTCATTTCCTAAAAGATCGCCATCGATAAAGCAATCGACACCAATTAAATATTTAGCCTTTTTCAATTTTTCTAAAACGACTTCAACAGAAAGATCATCATAGGGCAGCGGTTCAAAAATAATATCTCGAATTCCTAAGCTTTGGCAATATTTTTCGATAATTTGCGTATACCGCAAGTGATTGTTCCAAACATAAACCTTTTCACCTTGAGGGATTCTTCCTACAGAGAGAAAAAATTTTGATGAAGGCATAAGTTCTAGACAAACTATCTTTTCCGGCGATACAAGCGTGCAAAGACGTTCCATTTGAGTCGTTGCACAAATATAAAGATCGGCATCCATCTCAGCCGTCAAATTTTCTAAAGTGTATGCTTCTATATTTATATCTTTATAAAAAATTGATTTTACAGCTCTTTTTATTTCCTCGGCAACCAAAACGTTCGATCCGACAGCGGCAAATGCCAATTTCATTGAAATCACATCCTCTTTTTTGTATAAAGTTCTTCTGCCAACTGAATAAAGGCTTTAGCCGCATGCGACAAGCTTTTTTGCGTTTTATAAGCCAAAGCCAAATCGATATATAATGGCATCCTCAATTTTACGGTTTCAATTTTTCGGTCAACGGAGCACAAATCTTCGGGTAGTATAGCAATTCCCGCATTTTCAGCAACCAAAGACTTAATCGTCTGGATATGGTTCGATTCAAACTGAATCCGTGGCAAGGTGTTATTTCGTTCAAATTCATGCAACAGCAAATTGCGCAAAGCACAATCTTGCTTGAATAATATCAGCGGCTCTTCGACAAGATCCTCTAACCGTACCATTCCGGCCGTTGCCAGTGGATGTTCCACAGATAAACATAATGCCAACGCCTGCCGCCCAATCCATAAATAGGTCAGCGAACTACTTTTTATCTCCGGCAGCAAAAAAGCCAAATCAACACGATCTTCAAGCAACGCCCGCTGACCATCTTCATTATTGTTTTCCTCAAAAACGAGCTGAATCTGCGGATATTTTTCGCGAAATTTTGTCAAAAGTACCGTGAAATTTCGCACACCGGCCAAAGGCGTCAAAGCCAGCCTCAGTATTCCGCCATTGAGATTTTTGATATTGTTGATATCTGTCAACGTTTTACTGACACCGTGTAAGACATTTTCGACATGATTATAAAAAATCTTGCCTTCACTGGTCAGCAAAACCTGCTTCTGGCTACGATCAAACAACTGTATCCCTAATTCATCTTCTAATGCACGAATGGTGTTTGTTACAGCCGGCTGCGAAACATACAGTCGTTCGGCGGCCCGTGTAAAACTGTTGACCTTGCTAACCATCTGAAAGTATTCTAATTGACGGAGTTCCATATTCTAGCGTCCACTCCTTCTATCTTCACAAAACGATTTCTATTTAATTGTATCATATCTATTATACAATACCCTATCAAAATAGAACGCATCATCATAATATTAAGTTATCGTAAAATAACATTTTCTTATCATTTTTTGATTCCCCTTATAATATTTCTAAAAATTTATTTTTTCTTTAAAATATTCTGAAAATAATGCTTTTACATCTAAATAATTTCCGCTCCACAATCAAATAAGATTTTCTTATCAAACAATAAGATACCTGTATTCGTTTATTAATAAATCATATGCTACGATAAACGCATCACACAGATCTAAAACTTATTTGTGATATTCATAGGAATTATCTTACCAACGAAAAATAAAATTAGGGGGAATTATGTATGGCATCTACAGTAATCGACAGCGAAGTTTGGGGTTGCTTATTTAGCACTGACAAAATGAGAGAAGTTTTCAGCGATAAAAATCTAGTACAAAAATTTCTAGATACCGAAGCAGCTCTTGCTAAAGCACAGGGCGAACTCGGCGTCATTCCCAAAGAAAAAGCCGATGAAATCTGCGCAAAAGCGAACGCAGATCTTCTCGATATTCCACAGATCGGGGAAAATTATAAATCATCGATTACCATTGTTCCTGTATTGAAAGAATTCAAGAAAGTTCTCAACGACAATGCTAGTGAATTCGTTCATTGGGGTGCAACCAGTCAGGATATTGTTGATACAGGTATGGTCTTGATCGAACGTGAAGCTTATAAAATCATTCTCCAACAAATGAAGAACTGCCAAAAATTCGTTCTACAACAAGTAAAAAAACACCGCGATACAATCATGTGCGGACGAACGCATGTTATCCATGCCCTGCCAATCACTTTTGGCTATAAAGCTGCTGTTTGGGCAGATGAACTAGGCAGAGACATTCAACGCCTTGAAGAAATCAAAGACCGTCTATTTGTCGGTGAGCTCGCTGGTGCTGTCGGAACCTTGGCTTCACACCAAGTAAAAGGGCTTGAAGTTCAAGCTCGCACGATGGAAATTCTCGAACTCAATATTCCGACCATAACTTGGCATGTTGCCCGCGACAACCAAGCTGAATTTGCCAGTGTTTTAGCAATCTGTGCCGGAACGATCGGGCGTATTGCCCACGAAATTCTTTCCCTGCAGCGCACAGAAATCGCCGAACTCGAAGAACCATTCTTTATGGGAAAAGTCGGTTCTTCAACTATGCCGCATAAAAGGAATCCACAGGTCCTTGAAAACGTAATCGCTTGCTGTCGTTCCGTTAGAAGCATTGCTCCATCGATTGTCGAATCAATGATCAGTGAAAACGAACGCGATTGGGGCTGTTTCCTCACCGAATGGGAAGCAATTCCACGAGCCTGCCATTTAATGAGCGCTGCCTTAGAAAAATCTGAAGATATCCTTGAAAATCTCATCGTTTATCCAAAACATATGGAAGCAAATTTATTCAAGCTGCGTGGTCTCATGATGAGTGAATGCATCATGATGCATATGGCCCCTAAAATTGGCCGCATGAGTGCACATGACATCGTCTACAAAGCTTGTATGAAAGCTTATGAAGAAGAAGACACAATGGAAAATGCTCTCAAGCATAATCCAACCGTCCGCGAAGAATTTACAGATGAAGAAATCACGTATATGCTTGATCCTCATAATTACATTGGTCTGGCTCCACAGTTTGCCGACCGCGTACTGGAAAAATACGGCGCAAAATAAATGTTTTTGAAGGAAGTGTGTCTATTATGTCCAAACAGCTGCGTGCCGGTCTTATCGTACTGTTTATCGGCTGCATAATTTGGTTTATTCCCGTGCCCGCTGGTTTAACACCGCAGGCCTGGCATTTATTTGCCATATTTGCCTCAACAGTCGCTGCGTTGATTCTTCAGCCGCTGCCGATCGGCGCTTCAGCCTTTATTGCTATCACGTTTTCCGCCCTGTCAGGGACCCTTAAAGTCGACGATGCCATTGCAGGTTATGGTAATTCGACAATCTGGCTGATTATATGTGCTTTCTTATTTGCTCGCGGCTTCATCAAAAGCGGACTGGGACAACGCATAGCTTTTGTCATCATCAATTATATTGGCAAATCGTCATTGACACTTGGTTATGCAATTACACTCAGCGATTTCATCATCTCACCAGCAACCCCTTCTAGTACAGCCCGTGCTGGCGGAATCATCTACCCGATCATCCAGAGCCTTGCACTGGCGCTTGACTCCAAACCTGGACCTACAGCTCGGCGTTTCGGCGCTTATATTATGCAAATCGAATACCATGCCAACGCCATTACCTGTGCTATGTTTATGACAGCAATGGCGGGTAATCCATTGGCTGCCGAATTGGCAGCGAAAACGATCGGCATTGAAGTCAGCTGGGGAAGCTGGGCATTGGCGGCAATCGTGCCGGGCCTTATTTCACTGCTGCTCATGCCTTATCTGCTTTACAAACTCTTTCCACCAGAAATCAAAGAAATGCCTCATGCCAAAGAAATGGCTCAAAAAGAACTTCGCCGACTGGGGAACATGAGTCTCAGCGAAAAAATTGTTTCCGTAGTATTTATCGGTGCTCTTATCCTCTGGGCTACAGGCAGTATTACCAATATAAATGCTACCGTTGTTGGCATGCTCGCGGTCTGCGTTATGCTCCTTACCAAAGTTCTGACCTGGCAAGATGTCCTGAATGAAAAAGGTGCCTGGGATACCATGTTCTGGATGGGATCATTAATCGCCTTAGCCACGGCTCTTGCCAAAACTGGTTTTATTGCCTGGTTGGCTGCAATGGCTGGAGGCGCGATCCAAGGAGCGGGTATTTCTTGGTATTTAGCTTTTCCATTATTAATTATCGCCTATGTTTATTCTCATTATGCCTTTGCCAGTGTTACCGCGCACATCAGTGCCATGTACGCAGCCTTTCTCGCAATTTCCGTAGTGGTTGGCACCCCGCCACTGTTAGCGGCATTGACCTTTGCTGCAATGTCGAACCTAATGATCCCATTAACGCATTACGGCGGTGGTGCGGCTCCGATCTTATATGGAGCTGATTATGTTTCCATGAGCGATTGGTGGCGGCTCGGCTTCATTATAACAACGGTCAATGTCATGATTTGGCTGGTTATCGGCGGAGCCTGGTGGAAATTTATCGGTCTATGGTAAAACATTTAATGTGTGCAGATTCATAAATACCTTGTGGCATAAATCTAAGTATACTAAAAAGCTGTGCAATTCGTAATTTCACTACGAACTGCACAGCTTTAAATATACGCGTCATATTTTATCAATTTCAATAAAATCTCTTTCTATTATATTCTTTGCCTTTGCTATTTTTCGATAATCATATCTAAAATAAATAAAGCCCCCACCATAAAGGTAAGGGATTAAAAAGCAGCCGCCCCAGTCTCGCAAACTAAGCGGCTTACCATAAGCTAAATTTTCGGGGCTGACCGTTTATGGGTAGCACCTTTTTTCTTATCTTAATTATAACGCACTAAAATAAAAAAGTACAGTTTTTAATAAATGGAAAATCTTCTCATTTCCCAACAAAAAGCTGTGCAATTCGTAATTTCAATACGAGCTGCACAGCTTTAACTATATGCGACATATTTTATCAATTTCAATAGTACAAATCTCTTTCTACGCCATTTTTCATCTTTGCTATTTTCCAATAATCTTATCTAGAATAAATAAGACATGATCAAAGATGTCTTCTGGAACACATTCAATAAATTTCCAATCACGGGCATTATAATCCAATGATTTCAATTGTTCACATAGAATATCTCCATGCGTTTTCGTCCGAGCATCTAAATTAATATGCAACGGAAAATTCCGTTGAGTTGAAGTTATAGGGCAAACCATAACAAGTCCCGTCTTTTGATTAAAAGAACTGTTCGATATAACTAACGCTGGACGGTACTTCTGTATCTCAATACCGCTTTGTGGATCAAAGTTCAGATTAATGACATCACCGGCTGAAGGAGCAGATTTCATTCGAAAACCTCATTTCCAACCACTCTGCCGATACCGATTTCAGTGCAGCTCCAGTCACCTTTATAGTCACTAAAAGTTTCGTCAAAGGCTTCAGCTTTTGTCTGAATAACTTTTTTCAATATAATTTCTTCCCCATTAACCGTGATCTTAATTTTATCATTTGGATGGAGCTTTGCTTGTTGCATCAATTCTTTTGATAAACGGATAGCATGCCCGTTTCCCCATTTCGAAATAGTGGTAATCATGAAACGTACCTCCATAAAACTCTTTCTTTCAGTATATACTATGTATATACGCGATGCAACGATAAATGCACGTAATACTCAAATCGTTTGAATCACTTATTTCATAGTCCTTGCACTACAAACATGCACTCCTTTCTCAATGGCGATCAAACGAAAAAAGCTGTGCAATTCGTAATTTCAGTACGATCTGCACAGCTTTAAATATATGCGTCATATTTTATCAATTTCAATAAAATCTCTTTCTACTGCCTGCAAAAACGGCAGGCACATACTTTTCTCTCAATAATTTTCCTAAAATCAAATCATTTGGCTGCTTATAAATATCCCTATACAGCCAATCATTTAATGTATATATCTTTTCTATGCCCAATACTCAGAACTAATATAATGATTTTATCATCATCTATTTCTGCTATAATCCTATAGTCTCCTACACGATAACGCCATTGACCGGAACGATTCGCTGTAAGACTTTTTCCATGTATGCGTGGGTCACAACAACCAACTAGATTTTTTTCAATCCATCCGTATATGAGGCTTTTTGTATGCTTGTCAAGTTTTTTCAATTCTTTAACAGCTTGAGACGTATATTCTACCGTATAGATCATAAGCCTATTAACGCTCTGACTTCCTTGTGAGTATACGTTACAGGGTTTTTCTTATATTCTGCCATTGCTTCATTATACGTATTGAGGTCTATTTCATCCTCAATACGTTCAATAACGGATTTTCTGACAAGTTCAGATACACTTATTCCCATTAATGCCGCATAGTTTTTGACAAGACTTTCATCTCTATCATTTAATCTTAATGAAATCATTTTAATCACCCCTGTAATACATTGTATTACGAAAATAAGGTATTGTCAATACACCCTGTTAAAAACTCATTTCATGGTCCTTTAGCAATAGCACCCAATACAAAAAAAGCTGTGCAATTCGTAATTTCAGTACGAGCTGCACAGCTTTAAATATATGCGTCATATTTTATCAATTTCAAGAGTACAAGTCTCTTTCTACTGCCTGCAAAAGAATGACAGGCACTTACTTTTTTTACTATTTATTACAAAACGGATTTCTTCAATTCATTGATTTTTTCTATTGGCATCCCGCTCATTTTAGCTATGGTCTCTACATCCGTGTTTTTTTTCAATAAATCAATTGCCACAATAGCACAATTTAATCCTTCTGCGCGACCTTCCACTCGGCCTTCTGACCAGCCTACTAACTTACCTTCTTTTCTTGCCTCTACAGCAAGATTTGAAGTGCTCCAATCCAGTTTCATGTCCTCATCCCCTATCTTCAGTCTTTCACGAAATTCCTCGACGATCTCTTCATTTCTTTCTACTCCATTTATCTTTATTATACCATCAATATACAAAAATAAATCTCTTATTTTTTCCTTTTCCCACTTTTTTTCAGTAAGTAATTTTACCAGCTCTTTTTTAAAACGATATCTCTCATCTTGGTTTTTTTTGGTCTTTAATGTATAAAGTCCTGCTAATACCACCAAAGCAAATGGATTATCTTGCTTCATCAGATCTGCTTCCTTTTGCTTCACAATCTTATAAACTGGATATTTATAGACAAGCGACATTTTGTAAAAAGTCTCCTTATAATGATCCGGATGATTTGTTACAATTTCATGTGTATAAATTACCAATGGGTATATTTTTTCATGATACCGATCTCGAATTCTATAATAATATTCGAACATTCGTTCAGCAAAATTTTCATCCCGGTAGCCCTGCACTTCTAAATGCACGAATACCCACTTTCCACTACCACTCTTCATTTTCACTTTTAGTAATTCATCACAACGCCGATCGTGCCCTTCTGAATTTAACAGAATTTCTCCTAACTCTTTATCCAATCGCTCAAACCCGTTCTCAAATGCAATATCTTGACTAATATCTCCCGCAAAAAAGTTCATAAAATCCTCAAAAAAATTTTCAATTAGATTCTTCCAAATTTGATCACTGGTTAATTCTTTAAATTCACCCACGTACTTCGCTTCCTTCTTTTTTATGCAAAACAAGATCATACGTTCTGTTTATATTATAGAACAATTTGGAGTGCTGTTCAAGAACATTTGTTGCTCTCCCATTCTTATTGCTTCTCCGTTGCTTTTCGTTTGGCAGCAACTCTGGGACTAGCTAGAAATTTTGACACTTCTCTTTGAATACGATAGCTATCGCGTAAACCTTCTTTATAAGCCCATTCGGCTGACAGACCTCGTTCCAGGTTAACAAGGGGTTCAATTTTAGTGACTAGAGTGCATAACTCCTCATTATTTAACTGCCGACTCAGTTCTAATAAACGACCTTGCAGCCTATAAAATTCCTTATTGTAATGCATGCAGTCTTTATCCAGTTTGTCAGCCCTGTCTAAAACATCATCCATTCGTTCAAAAACATAATCATTAAAAGCTTTATACAAACTACTCTTAAACATAATATGCCTCCTAAATTATAAATTTATTTTAATAAACTTTTTAGTTTCTTTATACATTATATAATATCATATGAAACCATATTTGTAAACTATATAATTGCTAAAGATATTTTTAAATTGTCAATACTATGTTTTTAGTGTATATTAGTATATATATTATCTAAAGGATGGATCTACATGTCTTTATCTATGGCAGAAAAAATAAGAATACTTCTAAGACGAAAAAAAATGACGATCACCGATTTAGCTGATATTCTTGATACCTCTCGTCAAAACCTAACGAATAAACTCAATAGAGATAACTTCACCGAAAAAGAACTACAGCAAATTGCTAAAGTTCTTCAATGTGATTTTGAAGGTTTTTTCATTTTTGAGGATGGCAGCAAAATATAAATTTGAATAAAACGAATACGGGCACTATCCCGATATCTATTTCATTTATACTTAATATGTGATTTTAAATCACATATTAAGTATAAATCTGTTTAATTCTTATGTCAATAATTTTGTGATTTAAAATCACTATAAATAAAATTTATACAGGGAATGATTTTATGAGTATTGGTGAAAATTTAAGAAAACTTCGATCTGATAACAAATTAACTCAAAAAAATTTAGCCGATATTTTAAATGTATCAAGAACTACATACGTGAAATATGAAACGGATTCGATAAAATTAAGTTTTGAAAAAGCATCGAAGCTTGCTGATTTCTTTGAAGTAACAACGGATTATCTGCTTGAAAAACAAACAAAAACTAATCCCGCCATCTCTTTTTTAGAAAGTGAACCGTCTTATTCTCTAGACCTTGCAAAGATTATTAATCAAGCCGAAATTATTTTCAATGGTAATACCTATAAATTAAATGATACATATCGAAAAAAAATTCTTGCTTCGATAGAAGTTACATTAACGGATATGAAAAATAACAATCAAAACCTCTGAACGAAAAAAGAGAAACAATAAAAATCACAATGATTTTCTCTGTTTCTCTTTTTTTTCGTTATGATCACTTAAAAACCGCAATCACTTATTTCACAACGGGACCGTTTCCATTTTGTCAGCTTTTTTTGCAAGAATCCCCGTTGATATTCCCATTTCCCTCTCTATTTCGCGTATGGATAAGTCTAAATTTTTTAACTTATGTAAGATTTAATCTCGTTCTGCTTTTTCAAAAGACTCTATTTATTGTGGTTCAATATTCTGAATTGCATTTTTTACTGTTGGTAAATCTCTAGTTATGCCATTGCTGAATGAAAAAATTTCTCTATTTGATTTAAGATTAATGCAGCTCACTGCAATAAGCTTAAAACCCGAGACGGCATCTGGTTGGCCTGCGCCAGCATAGACTGTGATAACTTGGTGAGTGTATTTTCCTTCGTATAGGCAACCATCGCCGCTGCCATATCCGTATCACGAATTGTGGACTCGTTAGCTGTCTGGTTGAGAATTGAAGTATCAATATTCTCACCCGTATATTGCAAGCGACTACTTTGCGCGCCAAGCGTCGTATTCGAACGCAGTAAATATTTAACAGCCTGATCGACTTGCCCAAGAAACTTTGTCGCATTTTCCCGCGTACTTACACAAGTCTTCTCGTCAACTCCTCCATTTGTCGATGGATAACCCCACACGTCCGTCTGCCATTTTTCACGTTTTTGCCCATCAGTCAGCGTATCATAACCGCTTGGCCATTCGGAAGGATAGTCACTGTCCTTAGGCGTTATATCCCAGGTTGACTTATCTGAAGGAAACATAATCGATAATGTGGTATTCGGTATGGACATATTCGTATGCTGACTGCTTTCATCCCCCAGCTGCAAAATCAGGGTTTGCTTCGGTTTGAAATAATCCGTTTTCTCCATAGCCCCCATAATCCCATTGTTAAACACAAAATTCTGTCCGGTTTTTGACATTGTCATTTTACCGGTTGCAGCATAATAATTAAACTCTATATCATGACGTTCCGCAATCTGCGTTGATGTATCCGTTGCCGACGGCAGCGTTCCGCCCCCAGCCTTCGCCGTTGCCGTAACGCCATTGAACATTGCCCCCAGCAAATCACTGCTGTTCGTTACACTCTTTACCCCGATCACATAACAAAGCGGCGGCGGACTCATTGTTCCTGAAGTATCTTCATAGCGCTGCGGATCATCCGTAGACGCATCAAACTGAATTGTCACAAACTGACCGCAGCCATCACAGGCTGTAGAAAATCCTATTCCGTCCAAATCTTTCGATCCATTGGCTGATAATGGAAACAACCCGGAAAAATCCATTTCCATAGTCGCGTCCGACTTCGATGAATCAAAATATGATAAAATCCCGCTGCCAGGTGCATTTTTGACCGGATACGCACTTGGTGCCACAACAACTGGCGGCGTATTGCTATCAAAAGCAGGTGTTGCTGAAAGCGCCACTGAACTCCCAACTGCCGGACTCGTGGTTGGCGCATATACCGCAGTTGATACATTGCTTGCCGCAGGAGCAGGGAACGCTGCATTTGTAATGCCCTGAATCTCAATCAAAGTTTTCCCTGCTGTAGAATTCACATAAAAAGCATGATCAGTTGCATCCTGCTCTACCCGTCCATAAGTTCCGCTGGCATCATCCCAAATAACCGTATTGACACTTGGCATTGCGGTAAGCGCTGCGCCTTTCACAACCGCTGAAAAATCATAGGTATTGGGCGGCGTAGTTGTAATCGCCGTATAGTCTCCAAAAGGAACTCCAGTACCTGTCGTATTTCCATCAGCAGACACCGTAGCTATTTTATCTGTCGGAAATGTCAACACTTGTTCATGATTCGGATTAGCCCGGTATGGAACCAAGGCGTTGAATTTTTTGTCTTCACGGCTAAACTCTGCCTTGTTTAAAAGAGCCTTCCCATTAAAATTCGTCGACTGCGCAATATCCTCGGATTGATCCAGTAGCTGCCCGACTTCCGACTGCAAACTTTCTCGATCCTTATCGGTACAAGTATCATTGGCCGACTTCATCGCCAGCTCACGAACTTTCTTCATGATATTGACTTGTTGATCTACTGCGGCAGAAGCACTGTCAAGCATACTGATCCCATTTTTAGCATTATCACTGCATTGTGTAAGCGCACGAATTTTGACTTTCATCTTTTCTGAAATTGCATAGTCCGATGCTCCATCGCCTGCGCTATTAATTCGCTCACCAGACGAAAGCTGTTTAGCAAAACCATTCGCCTTTTTTGTATTCCGATCCAATTGATTCATGGTCTGTAGTGCCAATAAATTGTTTGCAATAATCATGTATAAACCATCCTTAGTTTTTTATATGATATATCATCCTAATATCATCTTATAGGAAAAAAGTTTCATCTTTATTTTTATTCTAAAACAATGGTTTTTGTATGTCAACCGCAACTCGTGCATCAAATCAAAAAATTACGAAGGAAAAGGCAACATGAGAACTTCCCCGGCAGCTGCACTGTGCTAACAGGGACGTTTCCACTTTGTCAACTTTTTGCAATAATCCCCCTCGATATTCCCGTTGCCCTCTCTATTTCTCGTATGGATAATCCTAAACTTTTTAACTTATTTAAGATTTGATCTCGTTCTGCTTTCTCCATAGACTCTATTTCTTGTGGTTCGGCATTCTGAATATTCTTTTTAATTTTTCGTCGAATTTCTTCTTCGGTTAGTTTTAAACGTCCTTCTACTTCAAAATTCTGTTCTATCAATTGTTCATGCACTTTTATCCAGTTTTCTTTTCCAATCAAATCAAAGGCCAACTGTACATCGACAAAGTTTCCACCATTGATGTATTCCCTATAGCTGCTATACCGGTAATTTATTGGATTTTTCACAATTCCAGCTCGCATAGGATTCTGATGAATATATACGATTAAAGGAATAAAATATTCGTCTAGCTCCACAGCCTTACTTTTATATCGGCTTCCTATCAGTGCACCGCTTCGTTGATACTTTCGATTGAATTTCATGACATATTTTATCAACAGCCGCTTGAGAATATTTGAAACATCGCCTATTTTCTCTTCTTTCAACAATAAATGTACATGGTTACTCATAAAACAATATGCCTGAATTTCAAATTTCAGTTCCAACTTTAAATCCTTTAATATCTCCAACATATAGGCAAAATCTGCTTCTTCTTCAAATATATTCTGATGATTGATTCCACGAAACATAATATGATAAAATCCACTTTCACTTAATTGTCTAGCTTTTCTTGCCATCTTGATTCCTCCCTTTCTCACAATATAGCACTTTGTTGACAAAAAAGACACGTCCCCCTTGTCTTCATGGTAGGTTCTGTTGATTTGCGGAGTATACCAGTTACTGCGATCAACACCCGTTTTTAAATTATCTGGAATCAGCATTCGGGCTACTCCACCGAAAAACCGATACATATAGTAATCCAACTTTCCATATCAGTTGAAGGAAAAGCTTCTGCATAAGCATACATGCTGAAAGGAAACACACCGACAAAAATATAAGCTGGAATAAATTCACCCGTATCTCTATCGACGGCACGTGCCGGATTTCCAGCTCAGTCAACTTCGATTTGTTCGCCTGGTTTTCTTGGAGTATGCATGGTTGCACGTTTTTTTTCAACAAATTCTCTGTAATGAAAACAGAATTGAGAATACATTAATAGCAGAGCTTGCGCTTGATGACATTCTTCACAGAATTCTTTCCAGAGAAGCTTCAAGGTTACGCCATTACGCATCATTTCTTTGTCGATGTATGCATAATCTGGATATCGACGAGATGATTTGCGGGATATTTTTTTGGGATATAGTGATTGTTCAAGGACAGGATCTGTTATCTTTGGATCTAAGGGCCAGCATATTTCCGAAGTTGCCGCTTTGGTGATTACTTGAGAAACTCGGTCATGAGAGCACTGGCAACTACGTGCAATGCTACGTTGACTGATACCTTGAGAGTGAAGCCGAAGAATTTCACGATACTGGGTCATAAAAATGACCTCCTGTACAATATATTTACACAAAATTCGTGTATGATTTTATTGTACAGCGAAATAGGTAAAATGGCCGACATTATCCGGAACTATGGCCCTGAAATCCCGGATAGGTGGCTGAAGTTAACCAGACCGATGGTCTTTTGGCTCTGGAATATTCATCCCTTTCTCACAATATAGCACTTTGTTAACAAAAAAGACACGTCCCCTTTGTCTTACAATTGTTTTCCTCCTCGTCATCTAATAGTCTCGCGACATTCGCCAATCCAATGGAACAATGATTTCCTCTTACCAATTTTATAAATATTCTCCTACTTTTGGTGGGAGGATATTTATTTTTCAAACAGACAAATTGGAAATTCGCGAACGATATTTTTTTGTTATTTACCTGATTTAATTCTAAAGCTTACTAAAATACTTGACTTTTTCAAAACGTCCCCATATTTGCAAAGAAGAGAATTTTATTTTTTTTACTACACAATTTGGGGTGATTTACTTGAAACCTGTTTTTATTCCACATCATGATAACCAAGATTCTACTCTCCAGCGTCTCCGCCAACATTATTCCGGCAAGATCTTCATCATCGGCAAAGATGACTGTTCTCTCCTCACCAAGCTATGGAGGACTGATTTTTCTTACCTGACGACCACTTTTCTTCAGGATGTTTACGATGTCAAAGATCCTTTTCTTCGCAATCCAACTTCGATGTTACGTTCATTTATTCTCTTTCTTCATTTTCTGCAATGTGGAAAGGGTTTCAATAAAATTCAATATCTAAAAATGCCTATTTAATTTGGTCTGTTTAATACAGATTTTTCTGGGAGCTGTTTTCACAATAACGATCCCATTGTACTCGCACCATTTTTGATTTATTGTACCATTACAATTTATTTATCTGCTCTTTTATTTTTAATGACCATGTAGTCCAATGAAAATTTAACCATTCTTCAATCAGAGGATCTAAAAACCGAATCTTCAACTGATCAATAGCCAAACAAATAGTAAAAACTGACAAAACTTTTACAAACATAAACAAAAAAAACTCTTTTCTATAAAGATAATCTATATTAGGAAATAATTCTATCCAGATAAAGTGCCGGATAATGGGGTTATCATGAATGAGATATATTCCTAATACAGATTTTGCTACTGCATTAATAGCTTGATTAGTAAAACTTCTCTGAGTAAGAAAACTCATAAATAATGTAATGGCAATAAATATGCTAAATAACGAAACAAAATACCAAGAATTTTTCAGAAACATATTTATTTTATAAAAATACCCTATCAAATTAAATCCAAAGATTAATAAAATTAAAATGCTCGTAAACAAGACTACGGCAATCTTCCAAAATTTATCGCTGTGTAAAATTTGTTTATTAAATCCAAAAAGGCGTATATATCCTCCTATTGCATACATAAATACAAACTGGATAAATGCATTCCCCATAAAAGTCTGTCCACCAAAAGTAGGTATAATAGCATAAATGACCAATGTCAACAATAATAAATGCAAATATGATTTTTGTCCTAAACTATTCAAAAACGGGTTGATAAAGGGAATAAAGCAAAAAAGTATAATATAGCAACATACAAACCAATTATATCCAAACAAAATCGGTAGAAACGCTTTCATAATGTCTTTTGTAGAATAATGTTCAATACCAGACCCATAAAACAGAATCGCTATTATCCAAGAATAAAAAAACATTGTTGAAATCAACAGTATAATTTTATTCCATTTTACTTTTTTTGATACCGTATAATATCCAGAAATCAATATAAAAACACTATTTGCAAGAGAACCGCCCCAGCCCAATAACTGCACCATCAGAAAATTCCAGGTGTAATTTTCTGATGTAATAGGTCCCATAGCAGCCATAATTCCATGAAAACAAAAATGATGAATAATAATAATAAACATACATAATATTCTCAATAATTCAAGAGACGAATTCCTCTTCCTGCCTAGAAAAACACTACTTTCCGTTTTCATAATGCTCATCCCTCGCATAATACGTTTTGTAAGTAGATAGCCGCCTGACTTACAAAACTTATTTTTTATTTTACCTATTAGATTTGGAACTCCTAATGCTACAATAAATCTACTGATCTATAGCAAAGGTTACATTTTTTCACCCCTAATCCATAAGGATTGAGGCAACCACTATCAATATCCGCTGCTTACAAAAAAGCTACAAAAATGAATAGGAATTATTCAATAATTATGTATCTCCCTAATCAAATGTGAATGATTGAATCGGTATAAAATTAAAGACTATCATCAGCCTATCACTTAGGGTTTGAATATATAGAAACATTTTATAATACGGTAAAGATTCATAGTCATTACGATTATGGTCTCCCCTGTAAGGCTGAATGGGATATACTGTAAATTAAGATAATTTCTCTGTTAATGTGTACTTTTTCTTGACATAGTAGCACTCTCTACACTTGGAATATTTAAGCATTATGAACGATGAAGAATATATCTCTTAATACCAGTTTTGATACGTTGCTTCAGTCGTTGCCAACAAACTCGACATCTTACTTGCCAACTCACGGTTCCATACTTACTCGCTATTCTTTTAAACGGATACCGAAAATAATCTTTCCAAAACTGTTCCCGCTTATCTGGACACTTGGACGGTTCATATAAGCGCGGTTGCAACCAGCCTAAAAGATTACTCTTCTCATAATCCAACGTTGATTTTATTATTTCAAAAAGTTCCTGCCCACTTCGCGTATGAATTAACACAATAGAATTACCACTTGAACTATAAAATTCCGGCAGTTTACCTTCAATCCCCCAATAATCACCGATCGTCATATCTGTTTCCCGCTCAATCGCTGTATATGGACATTTATAGCAAGAAGGTCGTGATGCATATTCATTATAAAAAATTTCAACATATTGATCAATGGGACATTCCCGCCCATTAATATATGCAAAAGCCGTTGGTTGATTCCATCCTTTTCGCTTGTCCTTAAAGGTAACAAAAGATACCTTTCCTTTTTCTTTTTCCTCTAACCATTGAATAGCATCTTTCCATATAAGTGGACTTGGCGACCCCATACAGATAATATCCACAACAAAAATGCGTGAATCCATATCTTTTGCCTGCATAAAATGTCGAAATCCAGCTGCTTGACAGCCCATGCCAATAAAAAGCAATTTCTTGTCTAGATGACTATTCAACCAATTCATGCTTTTTATAAATATATTTCCTGGAATACTTTGGATATATTTTGAGCCACGTGCCTTCTCATAGCTTTCCTTATCTTCACAAAGCTGATATTCTACTTGATGTGTAGTATAATTGTAAATAGCGCACACCACGGCACCGCCTCGCGACAAAACGAAGTCAGACAGCGGTGTAAGCATTCCCCCAGATGAACTTTTCTTTAAAACTTGTTTATCTTTCACACGTGCTGCATAAACAAGTGTATCATTCAGTTTTTCGCTCATAGATACCCCTTCTTTTTCTGATCCTGTTTAAATACACATACATCAATGCATCGATAGCAACGAATGCATTGACTAGCATCTACGACTGGATAAAGGAACCCTTCTTTGTCCGGCTTCATTACTATAGCCTTTACCGGGCATATCGCATAACAGGCCGTACACCCGCAGCAATTTTCACGCTTACTATAGATTTTTGGCAAAGGCTTAGGATTATTATCATTAGATTGTCCAATATAACAAGTTGACTCTATAATTTCGTTTTGACTAATCATTAAAGTTCATCTCCTGAATTTATTTATCAAGTTTTTCCCTGGAAAAGCATTTTTAATGATATTCTTTTCTCGAGCGTTTAAGCCAATACGATAAATAATACTCGCTGAGAAAACCATTGTGCCAATGCTGTTTCCTATAAAATGAGGAAAATTATCTGCCTGACTAAAAAGGTAGCCATCAACACAAACCATAAGTAACGTCACCAGACAAATTGGGAAAAAAACTTGACAGCAATAATTCATAATAGAAAAATCATACAGTCGACGAAACGTCACTAAACGTGACAATGCCATCACTACTGATATCACTATACTAACAATAAACGGCACTAATGGATCATTATAAATAACCAGTAAACTATAAGCAATTGGCAGATTTAATATAGCTATAACACCAACAGTAAGCTGATACACTTTTACCTTGCCTACAGCCTGTACCGCCGTACAGATAGGATCCGTGATGCTTGCAACCAATGCATCTACCAATATAAGTATTGTAAATATTGATGTATATTGAGGCGGTTCTACTAGCCACAAGTTCAACACATAGTTGATATTCAACATAAATGGTAAAGCAATAAAGAAGAGTAAATAGTATGATATTTTGGAAGATGCTGTGATCAAAAAAAAGAAACGTTCCTGCTCTCCCTTTGCATAACTTTTGATAATCTGCGGATCAATTGCTTTCATAAAGTTCTGTGAAAATGACATAATAACATTATTTATCTGAAAAGCAATGCCCCGTGCTGCATTGATAACTGGACCAAAGAAAACATTCATAACCATATTAATGCCCTGACCTTTTAGGACAGAAGCTATCGCACCAATAAGGTTCCAGTTCATAAAAGATAAAACTTCTTTATAGCTATTTTTGTCACGATAAACTTTAAGTTGTAATGCAGGATATTGTATTTTACAATAAATTACATAAAAAACATTAACACTGATACTAATAAGACAAAGTAACACTGCATAAGTAATTAATTTATCAGAATTAGAAGTAAGCAGTAGGTAAACAATGAGCAGTTTGCTTATTCCCTCAAAAATAGAAACAACGGAATAAATAGATAAATTCTCATCTGCTACTAAAAGTGCCATATACGGTGCTACAATTAATGCAAGCAAAAAACTAACGATAGACAATTCATAGACCACAAAAGCTGCTGTCATACGTTCCACTGGTATGACAAGTTGCGTGCTGACAAACCACAGCCCGATCGTTTCCGAAATTAAAAAAAGAATCATTCCGAATATAGCATTCACGACAAGATTCACCGAAAACAATTTACTTAGACTATCCCAATCACGAGAAGACAAACTGATTGCGAAATATCTTTGCTCTGCTATTGTAAGCGTACCAGTCAAAAATCCAAACATGCCAACAAATCCACCAACAACATTATAAAGACCATAATCACTCGCTCCCAGCACCTGAAACACGACACGTACAGTAAAAAGTGAGATAAACGTCAATACAATCATACGAAAATAAAGAGCCAATGTGTTTTTGAGAACGCGTTTTACATTGGAATTCTCACTCATGATTCACTATGGCATTCCTTAAAAATAAATATGATTTATCTCGCAGAGCATCAATACGTTGATCGATCGTCTTATAGTTCCAGGACCAGTCAGCTTTCTCTTTGAACGCTTGATATTTTACCAATACATCTTCCAGCTCTAAATAATCAATAAGTGATGAGGCTTTATCGAGAATAAACTGCGTTGGACTAAAAATAATACGTTTATTGAAAATCAGGCCAAATATCAACCCATGGTAGGTACAAGTAAAAACTGCCTCAGCGTGCTTAAAATAGCCACACCATTCAAATGGTGTCATATTTTCCTGGCTAACATTAATGTCGCACCAATCAAATGTATCATCAAGACTATTAAGGCAGACAAGTTGCAAATGATGTGTATGGGCATACTCTCGCGCACCACAGATAAGTTCATCCGTAAAATTGCTGCCGTAGACAACAATGTAATCATCAAGTTCCGGCTTCTTAATATTCTCATCCTGCACGAAATCAACAAGAAAAGTCGGGTCAAGAACGACCTCTGCCTCACGATCTGCAATTTGCTGCACAAGATTGGCGGAATTTTCATCACGCACCGATATAGCATCAAGATTTTTAAGCCCTTTCGTCACATAACTCGGCACTTTCATCCCCGATTTTATTGTACCAAAACTAGGCGCATAAGCAATAATCTTTTTTGCATTGAAACAGTTACCAAAAAGATGAACATCATGATTAAAAATATCAATTGAATAGTCCCAAATAATATCACTTCCCAATACTATAACATCAAATGGTTCCTTTTCTATTTCCTCAAGAGAAGAATTTTTCGTATGTGGTATCTGTTTATAGTAATAAAAAAAAGCTTTAAGTTGCTGAATCTGTTTATAATTTATTACACGTTTCAATAAATTTTTATAAAAATGAACATTTATTGCCCACAACCGATAGTTCGTATTAATAATGCCATAGTACGCACTATAATGGACTTTATCTAAGTATGCAATCTGCCGTATATCTGCTGATACATCCATTTTAGCAATAGCTTTTTGTAATGCATAAGCCTGCATAAAAGCACCATAATTTGGTATATTCCAAAACGTCAAAACGCCTATTTTTTTCATTCAACATCCTCCGAAACTTATTTAATTACTTATCCTGTATTGCCTTCTTTAGCTTTATCAAATATTTATATGCGTGATAATCAACATCTTGACAAAGCATCTCATGTGCATAAAAATACTCTTCATCTCGTGGATTTTTTTTAAAATAAGCATCACCACGCGATACTTTTGTCAAATATTCCTGATAGGATTTTGTAAAATAATGATTAATTTGTATTGAAAAATCACCGTTACTAATGGAATTTCTTCCCATAATACATGCATTATCATAAAGGTTCACAGGAGGTAACGCAATACCGTTGTACATTCCCCACATAGCATGCATTGTTTTATTCCTTTTGTCTTGAGGATTAAATTCGTACTTCGTATTAAAAAAACACTTACCAATACTGTCATATTTAGACCAGCAAACTGTGAAATCTTCTGTAACAAGTCCCGTTATATCACGCTCAATTCGCCCTGATGAACCAAAAACCCGCCAATACATCATCACAACAGGTCGATTTTTCTCAAATTTCTGTAAAAAAGCATAGACCGTATCCATCTTATTGGGCACAATATATTCGTCAAGATCAATAAATCCTATCCATTGCACCTCATTACTGAACCGCGCGATACTATCCGCATAAGCCTGCATCTGCGCCTGTTTATGCGGCCAATCAATAAGCGTTACATCTCCAGATTCTACATATGGAGCCAAAATCTCTTTGTATTTATCTTGAGAAAAATTATTGTACAGATAAAAATGCTCTATGCCAACAATTTTATGAAATTCAATCCATTCTTTAAGATAAGGTGCCTCATTCTTAAAAATCGCACAAATAGCGACTTTATATTTCTTTGTTTGTCCCATATGTGGATGAAAGAAATTCATGAAAATTTTATAGTAACTTGATAGTAAGCTTGCCGCTATGGATTTAATAATGTATTTTAAATTTAACTGTATTGGGGTATCAAAGATAAAATACTTATTTTCTGAAATATTCACTTAAAACCTCCTAAAGACATACATTGCTTTATTATCCAAACTTAAAATGAATAATATTTTTTCTATAATTCTAAAGTTCTATTTTTTTTAAGACGGTATATTTTTCTAACTACGCGCCTAAGAAATCGGAAAAATATTTTTTTTGTACCTCATATAACGAATAATATACAGCTGATGATTTTTTAAACCCTGATAAATCATATGAACAATACTTATGAAAAATTAGAAAATCTATCGCTAAATCTGCTACAAATCCCAGATTTTTTTCTTTCAAATTTTTAAACGTATCTAGTGTAATATCTCCTGTACGTAGTAAATCACACAAAATTGACAAATATTCCACTTCGAATGCGTAAAATACATCATACTTTCCTTTTGGCGTTTTCCCCTGAGGCAATTCATCTAATAAGACAGTCTCATCTATAATATAATGACCGCGCTTACGTTGACTAAACAATAATGTTGTATGTGGAAAAAGACTATTATATTGAATATTCTTTGGCAATACATCAAAATCTTCTTTCCAAATCCCCATACCAGTTGACCAGGAAGACCAGTATGATAACTTTCCTACAAATTGATCAAATGTAAGAAAAAAAGATATGGTTGATTTAGAATGCAAAACTCCATTTGAAAAATAAACGATAGGCTTAACCTTTGTATCTTTATAAGTTTTTACAAAAGATACAAAATATTGCAATGCTCCCGGAACAAGTTTCGTGCGATGATTAATAAATTTTATAAATACGCCATTGGCTATTTTATATGTCTCCGGTGCAGATAAGAATCCATCGGCTTTCGTTTCACGATAAAGAATATTTGAGTGTTCATTCGCATAGACCAACATTATCTTTTTGAATTCAGGATTATTCCCATTATCACTAACAACGACCTCAAAAAGACTATTGTCTAATCCTTGAGAAAAAATACTATCAAGAACAGGGAACACCCAATGAACAACCCCATTTGTTGGTATACAAAGTGAAACTAATGGTCTATCAATCATAGTATTCCTCATAATTGCGAGTATACTCTTGCGAATCATACTGCTCACTTGCTAACACCAATAAAATAAAATCTGTTCTAAAATAAAATATCTTTACCAAATTTAAATTATACATGAAAATCCCCCCACTTATGTCTAAAATTGATTACTTTCACGGATTGCTACTGCCTGTTTCTCATCCGTGATACAATTCTGCATCAGCAAACTTAGCATCTCATCGACATATTTCTCTATAATCGGATAATCAGTAGATGTTCTTTTAAATGAAGGAGTCAATTATAGTTGATATTACTACACCTAGTTTAATTATCATCGTTCTCCTCCAAAATAAAATCATAAAATTTTAAAATTGATTTATCTAAAACAAATTTATCAACATCCATAGTTCTTTTTAATTTATCAATATTTAGTATCACTTTATTTAAATCGACACTTCTTGCTTCTTTATATTGTATTTTTAATTTAATTTTAAGAGATTTTTCAACTATTTGTATTATTTCATTTACAGAAAGCCCTATTCCACTACCTATGTTATATATTTCATTTTTTATCTTTAACTCACTTAATTTAATAATACACTGACATAAATATTCAATAGGTATATAATCTCTTACAACACTACCGTCTCCCCAGATCTCTATTTCTTGTTTAACCAGTACTTTTCCTAAAAGAACAGCAATTAAACCCTGTTGTCCATTGATATTTTGAAATTTCCCAAATGGATTAGATGGACGTAAAATTAGATAATCTATCGTACCTTTTCTTCCTTCTAATTTGATTATCTCCTCTAAATTACATTTACTTAATCCATAATAATTGATAGGTTGTAATAGATCGTCTTCTTTATAACATCCATTTTCCCTATAGTTTCCATAAACTGTACCACCGGATGATAAATATATAAGTTTTCGTACATTATGCTTATTCATAATTTCGATCAGCTTAATAGTAGGTATAATTACCTCTTCATATTCATTTAAAAATTCTTCCAATAAACTGGATGGTTTTAAGCCTGAAACTAAATGAATAACTTCTTCAATTTCATATTGCTCAAAAACTTTATTCAATAAACTTATATTACATAATCTCCCGTTAATAATAGTTATTTGATTAACAATATCATTAAAGTGTTTATTATAAGTAGTATAAGATGTACCCAATATAATAACGTTCTTATCCCTTTTTATATATTCATAAACTAAATTAGAACCTATAAAACCTGTTCCTCCTAATATCAAAGTGTATCTCATATTAGTTCTTTCCAATAAGTCCTATTTAGCGTATGCTTACCACCGAACGCTTCTTTGCTTTTGGTCAATCCAAAATTCAATTTTTTACCATACTGCTCTGTACTAATTCCAAACGAAATTTTTTCATATCCTTTTTCCCGCATTTCCCTGATCATTTCATAATATAGAAACGTCATTGGACTAAGCGTATAATAACTTTGTAAAGCACACAAATATTGTGTATGTGCTACTTTGACATTGGCGAAATAAAACATCATCGCACCAGCTAACATTTTTTCCTCATCGTAGATACCATAAAAACCACACTCTTCGGTCAACCGTGAATTATTAAATTCTAATAACTCAGTAAGCGTATGTACAGGCGTTGAACCGAATTTTTGAAGATTCTCGCAAAGTATCTGATAAAATTCAGCAATCTGCTCATCTGTATTTAACTCACGCAGTACTAGTCCTGCTTTGAGACAATTATGAACATTTGTACGCTTGCCTTGCTCAAAATTACGCAGAATATCATTCTCATAATACTTATAGTCTATATATGTGCTGACCTCTACATAATCCTGATACCCACAATAATACAAGCCATATTCCAACGCTGCACAATTTTCTTGTGAGAAAAGATCTGGCGTTATTCGCAACTCTACACCATTGATCTTTTCGCACTTCCAAAATTCCTCTAAACACTTGATGATTTCTATAATTTTATGTTCACAATAATATTTTCCCCCGAAAATAATTCCACCAAATGTGCTTCCTTGATGCGAAATGAGCATCCGCTGATTTTCATTCACAATAAGACAAGCTGGGCAAACTGCAGCTATATGACCTTTTTTATCATAAACTATATAGGAATAATCAACAAAACGACCTTTGGGATGATATTCCAAAAAATTTCGTGACTGTAAAAATGTTCCATTAACCGTATTTTGCTGCAAAAACTGATCCCAAATATGCGCATCCTTATCGAAATATTTTTCGATATTATAATTTAATTCTTCCATATTATGTAACTCCTAACTATATCATAAAACCATCATATTCCCTGCGAAGTAATTTCTTTGATATATTCGTCATAATTGCGGATATATTCGTCAGGCTCATAATGAGCATTAGCAAAAACTAACAAAACTGAATCAACACTAAAATCGTACATTTCTTTCCAAACCATCGACGGAAGATAAATCCCACTATGTGGCTGATCCAGGCAAAATACAGCCTCACTACCTTCGCCATCCTTTACCTTTACCTTACTTGTTCCCGCAACATTAATAAGAACAAATTCTGATCTACGGTTCGCGTGCTGACCTCGTATTACATCCATAGTTGAACCATAAATATAGAAAACACGCTTAATTTCAAAAGGTATGTCCACCTCCCCCTCCACGACGACTAAATGCCCACGTTCATCGCCTTTTTGCGGAAAATCGATTTTTTTTACCTTATTTATATTATGCATAAAAGCATCTCCTCTTCGCATTTATCTCTTAAAGGCATTAATTGTTATAATAACCTTACTCTGTTCCTCATCTGTCATACCATTATACATTGGCAAACTTAACACCTCATCCGCATATTTCTCTGCAATCGGATAATCCCCCGATTTTTTCCCAAGATATTGATATGCCTCTGAAAGATGTGGTGGTATAGGATAATGGATAAGCGTACTAATATCATTTGCCTCAAGATACGCTTGTAATTCATCCCGTTTTTCTGTATGAATTACAAACTGATGCCACGTCGAATCAGCTTCTGGTCGAATTTGGGGTAATTGAACCATTGGATTCGTTATCTCTTTTAGATAACGATCTGCAATCCTACAGCGCTCCTCATTAAACTCATCAAGGTGCGACAACTTTACACGCAAAAGTCCTGCCTGTATCTCATCAAGACGACTATTGCTGCCTACCACCTTATTTTGATAATGTTTTTCACTCCCATAATTACGGAAAATACGGAATTTCTTTGCCAACGTTGCATTATTTGTAACAATGCAACCAGCATCTCCAAAAGCCCCACAACCTTTTGTTGGATAAAAACTAAAACAACCGATGTCTCCAAACGTACCAACGGTTTTTCCGTGCCAATGGTTCCCATGACTTTGTGCACAGTCCTCAACAATTTTCAAATTATATCGTCTAGAAATATCCATTATTTTTGTCATATCACACGATTCCCCGTAAAGGTGAACCACAAGAATCGCTTTTGTTTTCGACGTAACAGCCGCTTCGATTTTATCTGCATCAATATTATCATACATATCGGGTTCCACAAACACGGGTGTTGCTCCATTAATCGTAATGCCCATAACACAGGCGATATAAGCATTCGCACTAACGATGACTTCATCTCCTGCCTTAATTTCAAGCAAGCGAAAACTAATCCACAGTGCATCTAACCCGCTTGCAAGTCCAACACAATACTTTGCTCCGATATAATCTGCCCATTCTTGCTCAAATGATTTTACTTCCTTTCCTAGGACATACCAGCCCGAACGAAGAACCTCAATTGCTTTTTCCTCATACTCATCAGCATGCAGTGAAAACTGCCGCAATAAATTATTTGCCATAATCATAAATAAACACACCTCCCATATTTACTCTTTCAAACCCGCTGCTTAAATTTTTTTATCAACTTAAACATAATTCCTTTAACAAACATAGCAGGAAAATAACGCATAAAACGCAAATTATTTCGTTTTACTAACGCCATTTCAAAACCATATTCACCAAACTTTTCTCGATAATTTTGCCGAAAAATCATCGTATCAATATCAATACATTTTATTGGATAAGCCGATGTAGACGTCTGCATGATACGCGATAAATTCTCCGTAAACTCGCTTGCACTGATAATTGCATTGTCCATGCGCGCATCTTTTTTATCTCTATAATCTTTATCTTCAATGTAACGAACAACTTCTTTCTTAAAATCATCAATCATATAAAATTCAATATCCAAATTTTCCTGCCCAATTAAAATTCCTTTCGCATCATCGTCATGAACAAGTGTTAGTGGTGCTTTTTTCGCTAAAGCAGCATATTGGACCATCAATCCACCTGAAACTGGATAGGTATTAAGATACATATCTATATTTTTCATGATTTGAAATAAATCTTGTCGTTCCCTCGTATGATATACTCGCGTCGGATATCTTTTCATCAAATCCACCAACTCAACATTATCATCGTTACTTGCATACCAAAATTTCACTTGGGAAAATTTTTGCAGACAATATTCAATTAACCGATAATACGTATGCGCTTTATCAACCGTCTTGTAAATTGAACCACCCGAGAAAATTATAAAGTCATCCGCTGTTCGTTCAAAAGGAAATCCTTCAAAAAGAATATTCTGATTGACAATCGGATAATATGGCTGTTTCAAAAGCTTATTAGCTAGAATCTGTCGGTATTTTACAGAAATTGATGCTCCATAATTACGAAATTCCAAACAATAATCAAAAGCATTTCGTCCAAGCCAAAAAGTATGATCTGTCAGATTAATTTGGTATCGTTGCATCTGACCTGCAAAATGTTGAAATGCCATAATCCCCGAAACATCCGAAGGTGTAGTATAAAGAAAAGCATAATACGGATTAACACGAGCTATAATTGAGCATAATGCTCGATAATTGGCTACCCTATATGAAGATGAAGCGCTTGCTAAATAAACAACCTCACCATTCCCTATATTTAACAAAGACTCTATGGTTGGAATATTTCCCTTAGCTTCTAAAATTGTAACGTACACAATGTGAAAATTCAACTTCAGCAATGCCGCCAAATAAATCTGAGTAAGACCACGATTATTAAGACCGAATGCATCATAATAAAAAACTGTATTTTCCCCCACCGAATCAATAACAGCATCCACCGAAAGTGTATTTTCAATATCGTAAAGCAATTTTTCTAGGTCATCATCCGTATACCACTGATTATAAGTATACATAATATCCGCCTGCGAAGAAATGAGTTGCAAAGCATCCTCATATTTTTCCTCTTGTATTAGCCTTTGTATGATAGCTTTTGCTCTATCAAATTTGTCATTAATTGTCATACAATTTCTCCTATTATAAATAGCTAACATAAAATAAGACATTTTTTGATATGATTATAATAAATCTACTAGACTGCAATGAACACCGAAAGAAGTTTCAGTGTATTATTGCTTACAAGAAAACGCCTCCCCGCAAATTGCAAGTGTAACTCAAAAGTACATACTTTGATTTCTAACTATTTATGAGAACGTTCCATTTTTTACCGTTTGTGAATGTTTCGGGGAGTATAGCAACTCACTTATCAAGACATAAGTACAAATTTTTTATAATGAATCTGACGTTTTAGATTTTTTCACCAATCATAATATGGTAAGCTGAAAAATTTCTTCTTGTACGCAACATATAATGAACCATCCTTCTTTATAGCAGATCACATTATAATTGTGTTCAGAAAATGTCTTGATTTATTGTAGCATTATATATTTTCCAACCTCATCAAAATTTCATTAATGCTATTGCTATATTATATTTGTACTTATAGTGTCATCTTACACTCGCACCCATTTTTTGTTTTTAAAATCAAATTGTTTAATTACACGCGCTGGTGCTCCCACCGCAATAGAATACGGCAAAATATCATGTGAAACCACACTATGTGTCCCTATAATACAGCCTTCGCCGATATGTACGCCGGGCAAAATAGTAACAAATTCACCAATCCAAGTATTAGAACCAATAACTACTTCTTTATGCTCATCCAAACTACGTCCTGCTGGTGGAGTTAAAGGATTACTTTGAATCTCCCCATTATAAATCCCATGATTATGGTCTGTAATATATATCTTGCTTCCCATAAGAACATTATCACCTATTTCGATGTGATTAACGCAACCTATATGCACAAAGTCTTCAACGCTGACATTGTTCCCAATAATTATTTGAGGCGCAAAACGTTTAAGCACTCCATGACTATAATGTATATCTATTGCAGATAACCACAAATACTCTCCAGCACTAAAATTATGACCAATTTTCATATACTTAGTCCCAGATATGCGAGAAGTCCATTTTATTGCTATTCTCCTTTGAAATATTCCATACCCATACATAATATCCATCATATGTAACACATAAAACAAAAATGTACAAAATATTCCTTGTTCACAAATCCGCACATGTATATTCTTAAAAATGTTCAACATATCACCTCAATCACATATTCATTATATATCTTGTACTATTCTTTTCGCAAATATTACCTTTTATATTTTCCCATATTCCCAAATAAAAAATCATACATTCCTAAAAACATATACTTCAATTTTTTACACTTATCTTTTTCTGCCAAGAGAACTTTTATAATAATCTTTAATAAAGATATACCATACGCTCTTCTAATTTTAGGATATTTTTTCATCATATATAGTCTGTTACGCATCATATAATATCTGCGTATAGGAGAATGATTGCTTGTATTATAAGAAAACCATAAACACTGTTCTTTTGAAATATCTCCTATTAAATGGTTAATAAACATATTATTAAATCGTAATATTTTATAACCACACTGCCTAATTGCTAAACTAAAGTCACTGTCTACCTCATCAATAAACAAATCATTATTATACCCACCAACACGCCTTGCAGCACTAACACTAACTATATTTCCTGATGTTATCGTACAGTCAATATATTCAGGGCTCTTTGAGTATTCATCTACCATGCCATGTTTAAGCATAATCCTCACTGAGTAAATTGCCACCTCATTTGGATTCAATTTCTCCCACATTTCAACCTGCGCTATATACGCTTGCGTCATACCTGTTGGAAAAGATGTATCCTGATCCATAGTCAACAAAAACTTTGTATCTTGCCCCACATCTAAAACATAATTAAGGGCCTCTGCTATGCCTTTATTTTTATTAAATGAAACATATATCACATTGGGTTTATTTTCCAAACATTGTTTAATATGTGTATTTACATTTTCTGAATTATCAAAAACATACAAATTTCGCAGACAGCCAACATAGCTCTCTATATTTCCTAAAACATCCAGTTCTGGATTATATAATGTCACTACACCATCTAAAACCATAGAAATACTCTCCTCTTTTTCATCACAAAAAGCCTTCCACACATTTATTTATCTCTTATTCTAATTCTCTTTATTCTAAACAATAGTGCACCGTTTAAAATATTTTCCAAAATCTCTTTTATTCGCCCAATTTTTCGATTTAGATAAAATTCATCAATTCCATACATATCAATGAATTTTTCCATATGACCTGCTTCACTATACGCTATAAACTTATTAGGAACAATCCAATATTCCATATTATCTATACTGTCTTCCAATATCATTTTTCGTTTTTGTAAATGTATGTAACACCATTCATCCTGATAGATTTTACCATTCTCAAGATAATACCTACTCAAAATACCATCACGCCACAAATAAATTTGTTTATTCTTCTTATGATTTCCATATTCAAGAACAAAGCGATAGCTATCACTAGAAATATCTGCAAATATAGGTACAACCCACTGCCTAAGCTTCATATCTTGCATAACCTGATTCCATGGCTCAAATTCATCAAAATGGCAACAATACTTAGTCGTAAAGGCATATCGATAATCAATAAATAGTGCCTTATGATCGTTCATAAACAATTTGTTAATCTGTTCACAATTCCTAAATAGCGTCAAATGACCACGCTCTAGTATTCTATCATTTTGGGTTAATATCTCATCTGTAATAAATTTAGAAATTCTTCCAAAAAGCATATCGATATCACAATAGCCCCAAAATTCATAGTCTCTTATATATTCACGAAAAATATATCCATACGCTATTTTGTAATCACAAAGTTTATAGGGTTGATGCAATATAATATCAAAATCAAATAAATGTTTTATTCTCTCCTGAAGTAACTCAAATGTTGTGTAATACACATGAACATTCGATGGATAGTTAAATGCGCGTTTATCATCCGTAAAAATCAACCAATCAAAATCAGGATTCTTTTCACAAGAATTCAAGAACAACTGAAAATAATTATTAAACTTTCCAAAGTAAGGAATTATAAACACACTACGATTCAATCCTTCACGCCCTTAATCTTGATTTCAACTTCTTATCCTTTTTTTCATAACAAGAGTCTTTATATAAATAATACCATGATGAATGCAAAATCTTACTAATCCATTTTGCTGCTAAAAAATTCTTTTTTTTCAATATCAAGAAAAAAATCTTTTCTTTGACAGATTGAGGGGACACATCCTGCAGCACTCTTGAAAAGGGTCCATCTAACCAGTACTTTCTTACCGCTTTCTCTGGCATCCCCTGAGCCATCATAAGGCCTATTGTCTTAATATAATTTCCTATTATAGCAAACTTAAATTTATCTTCAAATTGCTGAAACCCGCTCTTTATCATAAAATCAATTCCGACATCATACAAAACTTTTATTTCATCCAGCCGCTTAATAGGGACATCATTCTCGCATACACTTGTCGGCGAATTCAATATGTGTATATAAGCAGCTGTATCTTGCACATAAACCGATTTCACACCTTGAAGATATTGTAAGTTAATATACACATCCTCACCATAAGTAATAAATTTATCAAATATAATGTTCTGCTCATTTAATACAGATTTTACATACACTTTATCCCATACTGCACCAGCCATTGAATTCAAAATCCAGTAATATGCCTGCTCTAAATCAATATAACCATTTCCCATAAAATTTTTTTCAATATAAAAACCATCATGCATAAAAAAATTCCGTTTATTATTTAAAATATAATAATCGGCCTGATGCTCAATAGCCATAAGTATAGCAGCTATATAATCTGTCTCAACAAAATCATCACCATCAACAAACGTAATATATTCACCTTGTGCACGTGCTATTCCAAACTTTCGCGAATGCACACAGCCTCCATTTTTTTTATGATAAACATAAACCTCACTATGGTTCTGTGCATATTCATCACAAAGATCACGAGAACAGTCCTGTGATCCATCATCAATCAAAAGGATTTCATATTCACACTTCTTTGACTGATGTAATAAGCTATCGATACATCGTCTCAACAATTCTCCTTCATTATAAACTAAAACAATAATACTTAACATCATAATCTTAATCTCCTAAAATCAGCAATCTAATAAGATCCAATCATCTTGCATGATATCACAAGGGACTGCGTCTGCATACCATTTAGACGGTGCAATAACCACCTTATCTTTGTTATCAGATAAATATTGTGCCCACCAGCTAAAGCTGCTATTAGATATTATAAAATGTTTGCACTTTGACATAATATCCAATGACATATAGTCCTTTGACGTGCCCGAGTCATAAATAATAGAACCATCATCACCTAAAATAGTTTTTAATTTCTCTACTTCATCGGAAAATGCAAAAAATATGCAGTCCGGGTGAAGCTCCCTCATTTTTTGCATTGCATCTAAATAATATTTTTTAGTGCAAACCTGATGTGTTGTATTGTTTATATAATCGCCTAATCGGATTGTTAAACAAACAGAATTTGTACTCTCAATCTGCCCGATAAAATCTTTTTCTGTCTGCCTGTGCTCTTCTTTTGGTTGTAATTCCAATAACAGCTTATCGCGAATACAATCAAAAAGCTCTGCTGATTGAAAATACCCATCACAATATAATGATTTTGGAATTCGATCTGGTAAGTTAAACACCCCATCCATACACAATAAAAGACCATGCTGCGTATAATATTTCAATTTCCATTCCTGAAATCTTTTTTTCTGCACAGGATTAAGGGCTTTTATACAAAAACGATCAAAGACGAAGAGTAATTTTTGATATAAGTCCATCTGCATAAACTTTTTTTTATCTGAAGAAAATCCCACACTCGTATGCAATTTATATCCATCCAGATGTGAATGCCATATCGAATCTTCTTCATCCTTACGATCGTATATCACAACATGGTCTTCATATTTTTCTGCCAGACACCTGGCAAACGCATAAATAAACAGCTGATTGCCAAGTCGCCCTTTCAATCTTATCTTAATCAAGTAATCTCCTCCAACATAATATTATAAGATATCCGCCAATATATTATTTTCAAAAACAGGCTGCGCCATTTTTTCAAACGTCATATTTCCAATCCCGGCACAATACCAAACATAGAAGTAAATAAAAGTTCCTAGCAATAAGCCAATTGTAGCAATAATATTCTTACTACTATTGTTAGAAAATTTCCAGGTCATATACCCGCTAAGATACATATAATCATAGATCAATACTATACGATAAAATCGCATAAATACCGGATCAATTGTATATAACGGAATAATAATCAATGAATAGAGATTCAATTTATAAGTCAGGAAACCCAACTCTGTTTTATCACTTTTTCTATATATATAACAAACCAATCCAACAAAATATAAGTGTAACACGGCCCAGCAAATAAACTTCAGCCAACTTGATTTCTCCGCATACGTTGAAAAATACAATTCAATTTTATCAGCTGCAAAAAGCTCCCCGGCAATCATGGGTACTAACTGCCCGCCAATAAGTTCCACTAAAAAAAGGATTATTATCAATTTTTTTAGCAATTTTGTATGCCGATCCGAAAAACGTGATAAGAAAAAAAATAAAATATAAAATATCAGCGAACTATGTAACCCCACTGCAATTACCAGACACGCTAAATATTTTATACTCGATTTAAGATCACATTTCCCTAGAAATTGTGTTGCATAAAGCATTACTGCCATACCAGGTAAAAATCGTTTTTGTATGACCATTTCAATAACCGGATAAAAATACAACAATGACATTACCACATTATAATTATATGTATTTTTCTTAATTACATAACCAATAAGCCCTATAGAAAGAGCTGACATGATAAAATTATACTCTATAAATCCAAAATTCCAATCATTAGCACTACCGGTTAATATAGCATATAGCCAACCCAATAAAGTTAATTGATCCCAGTCCCAACCATTAATTCCGCCAAAATACAATAAAGCATTAATATCATAATCTAAAGAACCTGTATTACCCCCTACTAGCAAGATAAGCCAAATAAGCTGAATGAGGAATACAATTTTTGATCTTTTTATAGCAAATCCCATGAATACAACAAATATTGTAATTAGAAACAACAACCAGCCCTGCGTTGACATACAATTCTCACCTTTTTCTGCATAACAGCACTATAAAAATTTATACTTATTTATTTAAGTATAAATTTTCTAAAATACCTGCTGTATACTCTATATTAAAACCTGCTTTTGTAATACATCCAGTTGTATTATTCCTGAAGTAAGTTCTTTTATCCAATATAACTCTAGCCCAATATTGAGCGGACTCACTCAATGGTACATTACAATAACTTGCTAATATATTAGTCTGCTTGGAAACTGTATCCGATGCAATAACAGGCAATCCAGCCCCCTGTGCTTCAATTGCTGCAACAGGTAAACCTTCATAAAGACTAGGCATAACAAAAACATCCATCACCTGTAATATTTCATTTATATCTCGTCGAACACCAAGTAAAAGCACATCATCAATTAAACCAAGACCAACAATTTTCTCCTGTATTTTCTTTTCCAATTCACCATTTCCACATATAATTAATTTTGATTTTTTGTATTTTGTTCTCACTTCATAAAAAATATCTAGCAAAAACAACTGATTTTTCTGTTGCGTCATTCGTCCAACATTTCCAAGAATAAAGTCATCATTAGTGAAGCCCAATTTTTCCCGCTTTTTTTTACGAATTGCTGAATTATATTGATATTTATAAATTTCAATTCCATTATTAATAATCATTGCATCTGTATTATTGCCAAATAACCAGTGTGCGGCTTTATCTGAGCAAGCAAGCCTTCTCACATTGCACCTATTTAATATAGGGCGATTTATATAATGCAATACCCTTGCTAAATTTCCCTTCGATGGATTTGTATTGTGGGCATGTACGATAATCTTTTCTATCCCCACATATTTACAAACAAGCAATGGTATGATGTTTGCCGCAGAATTTTTATGAATGTGTACAACCTCGTATTTATTTTTAATCAATAATTGCTTTATTTCTAAAAAATACGTTAAAATGTTCTTCCGTTTGATATAATAAACTTTTGCCCCCATCTTTTTAAAGTCGTCTTCTAAAGCAGCATGTTCAACGCTAGTCACAAAATCAAACTGTATTTTCTTTCGATCAATATTGCGATAAACATTATAAAGAAAAGATTCTATTCCGCCTAATTTACTAGATAATTCAAAATGTAAAACTTTTACTGGTTGCATTTTTATATACCTCTATTGTTTCTTTTAACATATGTTGATCTGTAAAGTACTCTTCAAAAACTTGTCGTGCTTTTTCCCCTAAAGCATGTAACTTTTCTCGGCTTAAATTTTCTAAAATATATCCAAGACTTTTATTCTCATCCATTGAAAAAACATAACCATTAACTTTATCCTTTACTAATTCAGGTAAAGCTCCTCGATCACTAACTATAACAGGCTTCATATATTTCATAGCCTCTATCGCAACCAATCCAAACGCCTCCCAACGTGATGGCATAATAACAGCATCACAGGCTTTATAATAAGCTGCAACATCGTCATGCGAAATCCAGCCTAAGAACGTCACTCGATCATTATTGATTGCCTGAATACCCATCCCATCAGAAACGACGTTATCTCCAATAACGTAAAGATGAATATCTTTACGTTTACATTTTTTTATTTCTTTCAACAGATAATCAATTCCCTTTTGCGGATCAAACCTACCCACAAAAAGCAAATTAATCTTATTAGTATTCACTTCAAAACAGACCTCATTACAATCTTCCTTAGAGGATATTCCGCTATGAATGACTATCAACTTTGACTTGAATAAACCATAATTCATAGCACTTTGATATTCATAATCAGAAACATTTATAATTGCATCTGTTGTCAAACTTAACCCCCATTCAATCAAAGCATATATCCACTTCTTCCATCCACTTGTATCCCTAAGAAAGGACCACCCATGCGCATTATATAAAACCCTTACATTTTTCTTTCTGAACAAATATGGAAACCTTGCCAATACGCCGGCCCACGTACTATGTATATAAATGATATCAGGCTGTAATTTAGCAATATGTTTCTGTATCGCGTACATTGCTGGTAATATATCTTTTAGCCCTCTCTTATAATGATAATAATTCACCTTATCTGAAGGGATATTCCATTGATGGTCCGATTTATACTCCGAAACCAATAAATAATTTTCAATATTATCTTTGCCATCATAACTAAACAACGTTTTAATATACGTCGCAAGCCCTCCCTGGGCATATTCACTAATATGCAAAACCTTCATTAATATGCCCCTTTTCGCTTTAACACGACACCAATCGTCTTAAATAACAATACTATATCCTGCCATAATGACCAATTTCGTACATACCATGAATCTAATTTCAATCTACCTTCAAATGATATTTCATTTCTGCCGCTAACTTGCCACAGCCCTGTAATCCCTGGCACTGTCATACAAATCACATGCATATAATGTCCAATTTTTTCTTTTTCCCTCGGTAAATACGGTCTCGGTCCAACAAGTCCCATACTTCCCATAAGTACATTAACAATTTGTGGCAATTCATCCAAACTATATCTGCGCAAACATTTCCCCACTCTTGTCACTCTAGGATCGACCGTTCTTAGTTTTGCAAACTTTTCCCACTCTTCCTTATACTGCGGGTTTGTCTGAAAAAATTTTTCTAAAATCACATCTGAATTTTCATACATCGTACGAAATTTATAACAATAAAACAGCTCACCATTTTTACCAATCCTCTGCGCAATGTGAAAAGGTGATCCTTTCGAATCCAATTTTATAAGGATTGTTAGTATCATAAGTATCGGTAAAATGCAGATGAAAACAACACTGCCGACAACTATGTCAAACAGACGCTTTAAGACTTGATTAGACTTACGATTTAAGTTATTACAAGTATTAATCAAAAGAGCTTGTTCATTAAACAAAACTTCCGTTTTTATATTACCAATTGGTACACCAAATACATCTGGTACAATTGTTAGATTTCTTACATAAGGTTGAATCCGATAAAAAAGCTGCACAAGCTCTTCTCGTTTGAGCCCAGGTGTTGCCAAAATAACATCCTGCACATCAGCCGCTTTTATTATCTCTTCAGCTTGATCAAATTCACCTAAGTGTTGATATTTTGCTAATAAAGGTCGATCTTTTTCATCTTCAATAAATCCAACAATTTTATAGCCCACACTTTTATCTTCTTCAAACGCAGCAGCCAAAATTTCAGCCGTCTTCCCTGCTCCTACAATAATGACTGGCCATTGCCACATACCAAATTTCACCAGAAGTTTTTTTGTCCAAAAACGTTCTAGAGAAATAAGCAAAAAACTAACAAGCCAAAATAAAACCATAAAAACTCGTGATATTGGCTCTGCTATATTTATCAAATATCCGATAAATATAATCATAATCGATACATACGTAGAAATGCGAAACAGTGAACCCGCAAACTGATAGAACATCATGCGGCGCCTATACATATCAGCATAAGCAATAAAGCCAATATAAATGATCGGTAAAACAAAATACAAGTGAATATCTTTTATTGTCAAAACATTACTGTCCATTCCACAAAATGCCACTATTGCATCTCTAAAAAATATTGATGTGTAGATTCCCAGACATACTGCCAGATAATCTGTAACAACTAAAATACCCGGACTAAGATAATAATTCAACTTTACTGCCCAGTTGCGTTGCCGCAATATTACATTTATCATAACTACGCTCCTCAAAAGCCTAGACAGCAAGAGTATTCTTTATTACATCAAAAATCTATCCATAATAAAGAATACCATCTATCTCCTTATATTATCTCCGTTTACTATACAGTAGCAGCGTATAGCCAAATGCAATGATTAAACCGACAAGCATTCCAATCGCTGTGATTAATTTTTTATTTGGTCCACTTGGTCCGTTCGGTAAATCCGCCGCATCAACAATTTGAATATCCATGCTATTCATCGCTTCTTGGACACGTGCTGTTTCATAGTTTTGCACCAAACTCACATAAATACCCTGTTTTATGGTTACATCACGTTGTAGTTTAATATATTCCATACTGTCCGAAGATAGTTTGCTCATATCGCCTTCTGCTTTTTTTTGCAGTCCTTGAATTGCACTTAAGCTTGCCTGTGTAACAGCAAGATCCGTCTCAGCACCTACTTTATCTTTAATAAGTCCCGCCTGCACCGGATTCATCGTCACGGTTCCGGCATCCACATAGTTAGAAACTTCCCTGCCAAGCTGCGTGTTAAGCTCTGCGATTTCCTGTTGTTTTGCAATAATATCAGGGTGCTTATCTTGGTATCGCTGCTGCAGTCCCACTAATTCAACTTGCGCTGAAACAATGCTATCACGGATTTTTTGAATCGTAGGATTATCCGCTACATTAAATTCTTTTAAAGCAGAATTCTGTTTACCAAGCTGCGACGTAGCACTCTGCAGCTGTGCATTGGCGCTATCTTCTTTAACTTTTAGTTGACTGTACATGGTATCAAACGCTGCCATTTTTTCAATTTCTGCTTTTGCTTGCACTTCTGGTACATAAACTTTTTTGTCTTGTCCAAAAGCATCTAACTTCTGTGTAGCCTGATCCAGGTCATCTCGCGCTACATCAATCCGCCCTGATAAGAACTTCGCCATAAGCGATTGTTGATCCTGATTCATCTGGGTCATCAAATTCAAAAAACCATCCACCACGCCTTGGGAAATCTGTTGTGCTTCTTCTGGGGATTCCCCTTTCGCCTTGATTTCAATCAAATCCGTACCTTTCGTATTTATAATTTCAAGACTACTCTTAGCAAAACCTTTTGCTGTGAGATTTTCTTTTTTTTCTGCTGGTAAATCAAGCTGTTCAATAATCGGGTTAACTACCGCACGGCTTTTCATAAGCTCTATATACACCATGGTAGGTGATGTTGCAGCCCCACCTACCCCAAGTGCAGCCATCGCTGCTGAAGCCCCTGACAGATCCAATTTGCTGCTTGATTTGGCTCGAACCAAGGTTGTTGATTCGTAAGTTTTTGGCAATATAAAAAATGCCGTAATCATCGCTATTGCTGTACACACAGTAATTATAATACACATGATTTTTTTATGTCGAATAACGATCTGCATAAGTTCCCGCAAATCGATTGATTCTTCTTTATCCATAAAAGTTAAACTCTCCTTGTTTTCTTTTAGTAATTAATTGGTCAAACCACGATATACACCATATAAACTCACTAATGGTAAAATATCTTCTGTAATATCAATCTTGTTCGAAGCAGGAACATAAACAATATCGCCATCTTGTAAGGCAAGATTCTGACTCAAATCATGCTTTTTGATAAAGGCATCTATATTCACTTCTTTATAATACATCGTATCACCGATACTTCGTAAAACTTGAATATGTTTTGGTCGACCATGGGTAGCTACACCACTTGCTGACGAAACAGCGGCAAACACATTCATCGAATCCACGGTAAGTTCTTGAATCCCTGGTTTTTTCACTTCTCCCATAACATAAACTTTTCGCGGTCCATACCGTTTAATCATCACCGACATGCTAGGAATTTTTATATATTCGCTCAGTTTTTGTGATAAAACATCCGTTGCCTCTTTCACGGTAAGTCCAGCAAGCTTAACTGCTCCAGCATAAGGAAGTTGAGCATAACCATCCGGTCCTATCATAATGTCATTTGCACCTAGTGTTTCGGTCGTAGTAGCAGATTGCGTGGACGATATGCCAACACTATTATCACTGTTACTAACACCAAACGTATTGGAAAACCCAACAATCATGATATTGATTACATCATATTTAGACAATCTGTATTCATCTGTCAATTGTCCCGCACCCAATTGAGCAATTTTAAATTGATCATTCGCTACAAGTTCTACGGGTTTTTCTTCTTGAGCAGCATAGGCACACGAAAAATTCGCCACAGCAAATGTCAACGCGAGCAAGCCTGCCAATATAGAACGTTTAATGATATTAAACACTCCCATCTCATTTTATTTTATTTTATTATAAATATACCTTGTATTATAACATATTTCAATTCTATGGTGCATGAATTTTCCAGTTATAACTCAAATCTTCTACGAAATGATATCATCTTTATACATATTTCTATTTCAAGCACACATAACATGTATGCTTATGCACAAACTTTATCTCAGTATAATACAAAATCCTTTTATTATACTTTGAATTTGAAATATTACCACTGCCTTTTATAAAAAACAAACGCTCTCTATAAAAAAAGTGAGAAACAAAAAAGGTATACGTACACTTGCCAAACCGCAAATGTCTATACGTATACCCTACACAATAACTGTAAAACTTCTATTGTGTTGTTATATAGTTCAGCACATTCCCTTGTTATTTCCACAGTCCTTTGTGGTTTTCATTCAAACAGTTTACTTATTCTTTATAAATCTTAATATTCTCACCTAATTTTGATTTATACCCTTTAACAATATAGCAAACGTGTCCCTGAAGTAAAATAGGCTTATTGTCCTATTTTATTGTGTTAGAATTCCAGATTTAAAAACCCTATCGACTGCTTCGGTTTTTATATGCATACCATCATAAAAATCAACTGCAGATAAACCATTGATAGCTGGATTGTAAGACCCCAATACACTAATGTTGTGTTGTTTGGCAAAATCTCTAAAGTAAGTTTCCGTTTCTCTTGCGACCGAATATTGAGGATTTATTTGCAAAACATTATAAACAAGTGGATGGTAGGGCGGTAAAAAGAAAACAACTTCTATATCTTGAGATTGTAAATAGGCAATAAATTTCTCAAATTCTTGCTGATAATCTTTGTCCATTTCATTAAAATCACCAAGGAACTCTATTGGTTTAGACGCAGCCAATTTAACAGCTTTTGCTTCTGCATCTTCTACTGTGACATTGCGCTGCGCAGCTGGATAACCTAATGCCCCATCCGCAAACTTAATAGAAACTGGTAAGTCAGTTGCCGTCGTTTCATAATATGTGTTTTGTTTCGTTTTGCGCTGTTTCCAATTTTGATAAGATGCCTGCAAATAAGGCAATGATATCAACTCCAGATATTTTTTATACATCCTTTGCTCTAACGTTTTTCCTTTTGCTGAAGAATAGCTTATCCCCATATAACCACACGCATTTTTGTAATCATTCGCAATAGACTGCCAATCCATACGTCCATTATATTTATTTAAAAGCCATGGATCTAACCCAATAATAACTTTTTTAGGAAGTATTTTTTTTTTCTGATACATTCCGAAGATAGCAATATCATCTTCCAAAGCAGCACTAGACACACTATTATTAAAAAATTTCTTTTGAGGGAATAAGTAGCTATGAATTTGCATCGTTCGACTTGAACCCAGAACCAAAACGTCTAATTGATCTTTGCTATTTTCGACAATGTATTTTTGTACTAATCTTTCATCACAATTACCTACATTAGCTGCATTTTTTCCGCTAAGAATTATATTGGCAATTCCGGCTTCATATTGGCTCGTCCGAAAGATCCCCGCTGGATCGATATAATAATTAAAAACGGCACTTCCCGCTAATCCAAATAATAATACAGATAAAATTAAAATAAAACTGCGTTTGTATGACATGACGTAACCACCTATATAATTTAAAATTGAAAATATAAAAATGCTGAGACATTTGACATTGATAAAATGCTAAGAACAGCAATAATTCCAAGTGCAATAGACCATACATAAGATGGTTTCCATTGCCAATATTGTACATATTTTGTCTCAATATTTTTTGCACTAATTCGCAATGCAGGTTTATAGGCAGCCGTAAGTTCCATAGTATTCGGCAAAAGCAAAACAATAATCAAAGCTATAAGAATCCAAGGCACTACTTTAGTTAGCGACAAATTTGTTATTGTCATAAACCCAGAAAAATCAAAGCCAAAGCCTGATAATAGTGGTATTCGATAAGCTAGGTTTTCTGCTAAGCTTATCCCATTGAAACCAAACATGCCCTTTATTATAAGGATCGCCGTCTGTAGTGTATCGGCACGAAAAAATACCCAGGCCGTCACTACACTGACAAAAGTTAGACCCCAATTTATAATATTTGGCAAACAAATTTCAAATTTTCGCCAGGTATGGTTCACTATTAAATAAAAACCATGTAACCCACCCCAAACAAAAAAAGTCCAACCTGCACCATGCCATATACCACCAAGCAACATAGTCACAAGTAAATTTCTTAAACGACGAAATTCCCCATACCGATTTCCACCTAATGGAATATATACATAATCTTTTAGATAACGCGATAACGTCATATGCCATCTACGCCAAAAATCAATAACAGACTTTGCCTTATATGGAGAAAAAAAATTCACAGGCAATCGAACATTACATAACAATGCAAGTCCAATAGCCATATCCGAATAGCCTGAAAAATCAAAATACAACTGTAATGTATAAGCCAGAGCTCCAATCCAAGCTTCAAATAATTGTGGTACATTGCCTTGTGCTGCAGCATCAAAAATTGGTGTAGCATATAGTGCAAGATGATCCGCAATAATTACTTTTTTAAAAAGTCCTAAAATAAAAACCACTGTGCCAATTATTATATTTTCCCAGTTAACCTTCAATAATTTGTCTGATTCAAATTGCGACATCATTTCTTTGTGATGTAAAATGGGACCCGCAATTAAATGTGGAAAAAAAGTCACAAACAACATATAAGAGATAAATCTATATTCTTCAACGCAACCACGGTAAGCATCAACTAAAAAAGCAATTTGCGTAAATGTAAAAAATGAAATGCCTATAGGTAAAATTATATTTTCACTTGGTATAGATAAATTAAATAAAGTATTCATATTTAAAATAAAAAAATTAAAGTATTTATAATAAGCTAATGCCAATAAGTTTATAAAAACCCCAAAAATTAATAGATATATGGGTTTTATATTCTTATAAGAATGGTAATTTTTCTGCAACAAAAAATAACCAACACCATAGTTAAAACAAACGGAGGCACCCAACAATATTAAAAAGACTGGATTCCACCATGCATAGAATATAAAAGATACAAAAACGAGCCACGGCACAGCCAATCTTTTAGATTTTAATTTTACAATGAAATAGAAAATCCCCATTGCAACCGGCAAAAAAAAGAATAAAAACTCATAGGAATTAAATAACATCGGACTAAGAAACCTTCCTTTTCTGTAATGTATTGACCTTTATTTAACCAAAAGTTTTACCATATATTTTATTTTTTGATCAACCAGTAGAACATAAGCTAGTGTTTTTAAATAATCATGTTCAAAGAGCCATGCGTATATTTTATTTTTCAATCGTTTACTCTGTTCTGTTTTATGAAAACCAACAAAAGCAGGAAGATAATATGTTTCTCGTAGCGTATGAAGAACCTGCAATACTTCTTGCCATGATAATTGTGCTTCTGGTTTTCTCATGATACTGCAAATTAAAATCACATAGGTGATAACTCGCTGCTGCCAATAAGCAGGATAACTTTTTGATAATTGCAGGCTATCAAATAAATTTTGTTCATATGTCAACAGCCTTTTCGTATCGTCAATGCGATCAATTGAAAAAACTCTTGATGTCGATGTTTTATAGACAATATGTTGATAATAAATTTTAGGATTTATCACTACACACTTGCTATGTGGATATAACTGCATGCAAAAAACTCGATCTTCATGTCCATATTTAAACTGCGAGTCAAAGGTAATTTGTTTTTCTCGAATCAACTCCGTCTTAAAAAGACCATCCCACACATATACTAATAAGTCCGCTTCATTCAGTTTCTTATATTCTGCCGGCAGATCATTTTTCCTTATAACAAGCAACGCTTCTTCATTGAGCTTTCCCGATGAATGAATCGCATCAACTGAAAATTTTTTTGTTTGATATATTGGTTTCCATATTTTAAAATATCAGCATTATATTTTTTTGCCAAAATATAATTTTCTTCTAATAAATCCGGCAAATAAACATCATCATTATCAATAAATGCGATATATTCGCCTCGAGCTAATGTCAAACCTTTGTTACGGGCTGAGCAAATTCCACCATTTTTTTGATGAATCAGCGTTATTCGTTGATCGTTTCGTGCATACGATGCACAAATTTCAGCACTTTTATCAGTTGATCCATCATTGATTAAAATAAGTTCAAAGTCTGTCATCGTTTGGTTTAAAACACTGTCAATTGCCTGTGATACATATTTTTCAGCATTATAGATTGGCATCACTATACTTACTAAAGCCATAACTCACCTGTCCTTTGTGGCAAAACCAACATTGTATTTATCCTTGTCTCGGACATCTCCATATTTTTTCTTTTCCATATTTCAGATACCATTTTATGGCTTCTTGATATCTTCTTTCCTGCCAATGTTTTCTGGCCTCTCTTTTATAGGTCTTATAAAGCGGCTTAGCATGTTTAATCGACAAATGCGTCGCCCCAAATTCTTTTAATACCATAAACCAATCCATCACAGCATGCACAGAAAACAAGCTTGGTTTTTCACGATAAGCCATAACAAGCAAGGTCTGATCTGCATCAGCTAATCCGCAATGCGTTAGATGTAAAATCGACTGTCTGAATAGTACCGCGAGCTCCGCCCATAATGATGCAGGAGCTACAATAATTCCACCTGATATATAAACTTTCATTTTATGGATAATATCAAATATGGGCATATCATCAATATCTTGTGTCGTAAAAATATGAATATGCTTTGAAAAATCATATTCCCATAAAAAATCAAATTCTTTTGTATTTGGATATGCTTCACCATTATGATTATAGCCAAAATCAACCCACGCTATCATTCCATCAATTCGTTGTTTTTTTATCGCATCAGCAATAAAATATGGTTTCAAATAGGTAACATAATTATATTTGGCACTATGTGATTCTGGATTTTCTGGTCGTTCACGAAATTTTAGCAGAATTTCATTGGCTACTACTTGATTTAACTGCGAAGCGACCTCTGGATCTAATTGATCAATTTCATTCACTATTATAACTTGTGTTTGATTTTTCAATCCATATCCTTCGCGAATTTTCCACACTTGCTGCGCTGTAGCTTCATCTGTATACACAACCAGTTTATTTTTTATTCGAGCCCAAAACTTGAAATACTCCACATATTTATTTGAGTTTCTTTCAAAACCTTTCCAATTAGCTCTGCCTATATCAAAGAATGCAGTTACGATTGTAAGTTCAGACATTATTTTCCCCACACCACCAAATCTACTAGATTAACTTTTTGCTTTTATTTTCGCAACGGCATAAGCAAGGTACCAATAAAGCGCCTGCAAATACATATTTCGCTTCCGATAAGAACGAGCCATTCTTTTTTTCTCTTTATAATGTTTTGGTTTTACTAACGGAACATTAGCCCACGGCGTTTTTTGTGCATATTTCTGATAAAGCTTCACCATGAAATGATGTTCAGACCAATGCTGCCATGGTTTATCACCAATAAAATGTATAAAAATAACGTCTTTTGGAGGTTTATTATCCATTTTGCGCATATCATATAGATAATTCCACTGCTGTGCAATAAATAAAGTTTTACCATCTAATAGTATATTCAAGACATCCTGATCAAGATATGTATATTTTTCTGGATTTTCCGTTAATAAAGCAACCGCCTGCTCGGCAATCTGAGCATCGTTCCATTTATTAATGTCAATATACAAGAAACCAGCGTTAAAATATTTCCCGTTTTTCAGTGACAGCCGATTTACATTAAATTTCCCCTCTTCACTGATTGCTAAAACAATGTTACCCTTCATATCCATCGTTTGCAGTTTGTCCAGCATTCCAATACATAAAATATCCGCGTCAATATAAAGTACTTTATCTACCAATCCATGTAAAACTTTCCCCATAATAAAGCGATAGTAAGTAGCATATGACCAAGCCAATGTCGTTGGTAAATTTCTAAATGCTTCAATATTAATATAATAAATTTTTATACTAATATTATTATATTGTGTTAATTCTTGTAATTTTGCTAAATCTTGCTGCTCAATTCCATCTGTAAAAACATGAAAACTAATGTTTTTTTCTTGATTATGGCAATGGATACTATCCATTAAAATCCCCATACCTCTGGCAAAATTTTTATCAATACCAAAGGCAATGTGAAAATCAGTCTGACATTCTTCAACGTTACGTTTCATGTTTATTTGTTCTATTTTTAAAATAATATTATCAAATAGTTCCATCAGTAAGACCCTCAACTTATCGTTTTGTCTGAAGTTTTTCCCTTGCATATTTTCCATACCATTTTAAAGCTTGTGTATAGTTACCAGCTTGCCACAAGGCTTGCGCTTGTTTTTTTGATTCTTTATATTGTATTTTTGAAGCTCTTGTCAAATGTTCACCGCCCACTTCTTTTAAAGCAATAAACCAATCATCCACGGGATGAATTTCAAATAGATCTGGATTTTCTCTATATGCCATAACCGAAACGGTCTGATCATCATCAGCAAACCCACAATGCGTTAAATGCAATACCGACTGCTTGTACAAATCGGCAAACTCCTGCCATAGTGGCGCTGGGGCTGCCATAATAGCACCTGCGATGTAAGCCCGCATGGTTCGTACTATTTCAAAAACCGGCATATCATCCATTGGTTCCATAGCAAACAAATGAATTTTCGGAGTAAAATCATAACACCATAGAAAATCAAACTCTTCCGCATGAATGCAGGTTTGTCCACCATGATTGTAGCCAAAATCAACCCAGGCTACCATTCCATCTGCATAACCATTCTTTACTGCATCAGCAACAAAATACGGTTTTAGACAAGTAACGTAGTTATACTTTGGATTCCAAGATTCTGGATTTTGTGGACAAGTTCGAAAGTTAACTGCCTCTTTATTATCAGTCACAACACAAATTTGTTTAAATAAGTCCGGTTCAAGTTTATATACATCATCAATAATAATAATTCGTGTTCTATCTTTTAAATGAAATGAATCTCTTATTTTCAATACTTGTTCAGCCGTAACTTTATCTGTATAAACAACAAGTTTATTCTTCATTCTTGCCCAAAATCTAAAATATTCTACATATTTTTGAGTACTACGCTGAAAGCCTGCCATATCACCTCGGCCAATATCAAAAAAGCCACTCACGATCGTGATTTCAGACATACGGATTCGCCTCCTTTTCATTCTTTACATTTTATTTGAATTCTTGTATATATATATTTGACAAACCATATGAATGCCTGTAGGTACTCCCCATTTTTTTTGCAAGATTTCGCCATTCTACGTTTTTCCTTGTAATGGAAAGGTACTGTCAGCGGCACACTATTCCATGGTGATTTAAGACTATAAGCTTCGTAGCATTTAACCATAAAATGGTGTTGCGTCCATTGCTGCCAAGGTTTATCACCTGTAAAATGGATTAAATTTACATTGCCGGGCAAAACCTGTTCCATATAGCCTAAATTATAAATATAGTTCCATTTTCGATCTATAAAATTTGTCTTTCCATCCAGTAAAACATTTAAAACATCCTGATCAAATGATTTATATCGTTCTGGATATTTTCGCAATAAATCGATCGCTTTATCTGTAATCTTTTCTTTATTCCACCGATTAATGTCTATATACATTACACCAGAATTGAAATATTGTTTACTTTGCATCGATAAATATGTAATTCTTTCTTGCAGTCCACCAACTTGATCTTCAATAGCTAAAATTATGTTTCCTTGCATATCTTCTTGAATAAGACCATCTAAGGACCCTATACACAAAATATCTGCATCAAGATATAAAACTTTATCTACTTTATCGCATAAAAATTTTGCCATTATAAATCGATAATAAATAGCCTGTGACCATGCTATCGTAATAGGAAAAGCTTTAAATCCATTGGCATCTATATAATAAATCTTAATGCTTATGTTTTTATACGTCGTTAACTGTTTTAATTTTTCTAAATCAACAACATGTAGTTGATCTGTGAAAATATGGAATTCAATTTTTTTATCTAAATTATTTAAAATAATAGACGTGATACAAACTCCCATACCGCGAGCAAAATTGGCATCAATTCCAAAAGCAATATGTATATCTATCTTTTTATTTTTAATTTCATCTCCACTGAACGATTCCATTCTAGTTATAATATTATCAAAAATATCCATAAAAAACCTCGCAATCTATTTTTTTAGCTGTCTCGCTACAAGATATTTCCAATACCACTGTATTGCAATAATATATTCCTGCCGCCGAAAATATGATCGCGCCAATTTGCGTTTTTCTTTATAACTGGAAGCGTCTCTCATTTTAACATTATGCCAAGGAGATTTTTGTATATATTCCATATAATATTTCGCTAAAAAGTGATGCTGCGTCCAACTTTGCCATGGTTTATCACCCGTAAAATGAATTAAAATCGTATCGTTAGGCAATAGATGTTTCATTCGTATCGTATTATACATATAATCCCACTTTTTATTAACAAACTTTACTTTTCCATCCAAAAGAACATTCAATACGTCTTGATCTAAAGACTTATATTTTGTTGGGTCTTTACTCAATAATTGTATGGCACGCTCAGATATTTCATCCTCACACCAGCGCTCAACATCAATGTACATAACACCTGCATTGAAATATTTTCCATTTTTTATTGATAATTCTTGCATGCGTACGATAAAGTTTTCTAAAAAATCACAAATTCCAATAATTGTATTATTTTCCATATTAATTTCAATCAATTCTTTTAAAGAACCTATACATAATACATCTGCATCTAAATATAAAACCTTCTTAGCTTGTCCATATAAGACTTTCCCCATAATAAACCGATAATAGGTAGCATAAGTCCACCCGACAGAAGTTGGGAATTTCTCGAAAACTTTTTTGTTTATATAATATATTATAAGCTTCACATTTTTATAATGCGTCAACTGTTTTAAGCGTTCAAAATCTTCGGCTTGAATGCCATCTGTAAAAACATGAAAATTTATTTTTTCTTGCTGGTTATGTAAAGCGATTGACGTCATACATACACCCATGCCTATTGCAAAATTAGCATCTATTCCAAAGGCAATATGCAAATCTTCTTTTTGCATTTCAAATGTTGGATTTTCATCTATAATTTCAGTTTTTAAAATAACATTGTCAAAAAGGTTCATAATTCCACCGCCTCATTTCTTTTCCACCCGCTTAGCCTGCCAGTATTTCCAATACCAAAGAATTGCTTCTTTATATTTTCCCTGCTGAAGTTTGGCTGCCCCCATCATTTTCATCTCTTTATAACTACGCGGTACAGAAAAAAACGGGACATCGCACCAAAGAGAAGCTTTGGCATAACGAATAAACAATTCTTTTTCTTTATGCATACACCAGACATGCCATGGTTTATTTCGAGAAGCAAAATGGACAATTATGGCTTCATCCGAAATCTTGCTATATTTTTTCTCCATATTACAAATTTCATTCCATTTACGTTCAATAAACTTGGCTCTGCCATCTAACAGAATATTTAAAGCATCCTGATCGAGCAAAAAAAACTTTCTTTTTGCTAAAAGGTCCATTGCCTGTTCTGAAATCTGATTTTCATTCCAGGCTTTGAGATCAATGTATAACATGCCTGCATTAAAATACTGTCCATTTTTCAAATCTAATGTTTTCATATGGTTTGCCACAAATTTCCCCTGGTCGGCAACAACCATGGCAATCTTATCAGAAAAATCAAACTGTACCAATTCTGCTAAATCTCCCTTACAGACCATATCTGCATCCATATAAATCACTTTGTCAATCGAAGGATACAGAAGTTTCGCTACGATAAACCGGTTGTACGTAGCTGCTGTATAATTCCAGGTCGTTTGCATCGACTCAAAAATAACTGGATTAATATGATATAAATGGATAAGAACCTTCTCCGCCTGTGCCAACTTGTTTAGTCGTTCAATATCTACCAGTTCAATCGAATTAGCAAACACATGAAACACCAAACTATGCTGCTGGTTATTATCGAGCAATGACGTCATCGCTACGCCCATTGGTCGAATGAAATTCGCATCCACACCAAATGCGATATGTATAGGCTGTTTGTCTTCATATTTGAGAGCACCAAAAGTTTCTTGTTTTTTTACCGCATGATTTAAATTCATAGTGTTCTCTCCTTGATTTCGCTTGCTAACCAGCCTTGTTCTATAATCACTTGTTTTACTTGTTCCGGAAAAATGAGTTCCATACAGTTTTGTTCACATTTTGGCAACGTACAATCCAGTCTCTGACAGGGCACACAAGGTAGGCTGCTCTTTAGTATGATAGCATTTCCTGGAGCCCAGCGTATTGGATCACTGGGACCATATAAGACAATAGTCGGCACGTTTACCGTACTTATAATATGCATAGGCCCTGTACAAACTGAAATGGCAAATGCGGCCTGTTTAGCAATTGATGGCAGTTCTCGCAAACTAAACAGACCGGCCGCATTGATTTTATTTCCTTTAATCTGGTTAATATAGTCTTTATCACCATTTGAACCAATATACAATGGAATAATGCCTTCTGCATTTAAAAAATCATTTATTTCACTGAAATATGAAATTGGCCAATTTTTATTAAGCGCTGCACTTTTGGGTACAACAAGAACTAGTTTCTTTGTTATCTTTTTGTGTTCTGCCAGCCAGTTTTCTAGATAATGGCTTCTTGTTTTATCAGGATTTCCCAATACGGCTGTTATTTCATAATTTTCTGCCTGCGGATTGATCAGTTTAATATAAGAAGCAAAGTCCTCTATTGCTTTTACGTTATGAAGTTTACGCTTAAAGAGCCGATTTGCCCCTAAAGATATCTCAAATCCCTTATTTAACAATTTACATTTTGCTTTCCAGGCTAATACGGTCGAAGTAAAACGATCATCCACAATAATAGCTTCATTATACCCTTTTTCCTTGATATCCAAAATGATATTTTTTTTATTTTTTTTGCTATAAGGAAAAACATCATCAATATAAGGATGATTAACGAGTAAATCCGCAGACTTTGCCGCAACGACAAATCCAACTTTAGCACCATTATACTCCTTGATGAGTTTTGCCAATGGTGTAGTCACTACGACATCACCAATTCCCAATCGATTGATAATTAAAATTTTTCTCACCAGGGAAACCTCCTTCTATGTAATCCGTTTAAATACATCCATATAAGCTTGTGCCATCGTGTCTAAACTCAAACGATCTTTAATATAATCAGCAATTTTCTGGCTTTCCTCTTGCTCTAGTTGAAAGGCCCGCTCCATCGCACTTGCCATATTATCTGCATTTACCGGCTGATCTTTCCCATCGAAATTCACATCACAAGCATACGCAATATTGGCTCCATTTATAGCGCCAATAAACGTATCAGCATTTCGAATCGCGACAATCGGCTTTAAACAAGCCAAAGTCTCCATCGCAACGCGCCCTTCACCAATCAGTATGTCAACAGCATTATACCATTCGGTAAGGGACGAAACAAAATCATAAATTTGAATTTTATCGCCATATTGCTGATTAAAAGCAAGAATTTTTTCATTGATTGTTGCTCTTAATGGCCCCTCACCGATAAGGATCAGTTTTGCTTCGGGTCTTTTTTGCAGTACCCTTGGTATACTGTCAATAATCTTTAACGTCACTGCTCCCTTGACTCGACTGAGACGACTGACGTGCAGGACAAGAGGGGCTGTTGGATCAAGGCCTAGTTCCTGCCTGCATGTTTGTTTGTCTTTTGGTTTAAATTTTCTAAAATCAATACCATTATTGATGAGTTGAATCTGCTTGGGAAGAAAACCAAAGTCTTTTTGTAATGTATCGGAAAGATTCCGACTAACACAAAACACCTGAGAAAATATTTTTGCATAAACCGATTTGAACATAGCGCGATGCCATGGATCATGCATGGTTACCGTATAAGGGATCCGCGTATAATGACGAATTATATACGCCCAAATCCCAGCCGTTCTTTGTTGCGCTGAAATCACCTGTATATGTTCTTTTTTTATGAAAGCACATAAGCTTTTAATGTCGCTTATCCACCGAAAAATATTTGCGCCACGTGCTTGTATTTTGATGATTTCTACGTTAGGGAACTTTTTTTGCAGCTGTCTCAATTTGTCTGTATCGCTGCCCTCATTAACCGTTAAAAATAAAGTATGCCCGACGAGTCCCTGCATTAATGCTTCCACATGTGTTTCAGCTCCACCAACGCGCCATGGCTGTGAAAATAAAATCAAAATATTCACGATCCCTGTACTCCTTATAATTGATTTCCTTTGACTAAAAGCCACCAGGACAGAGTTCTCATCATAGATATTTTATCTTGTGAACTATCTTGTGCTGCCTCTATCTTTGACAGATCACCATGATTGAATACTTCATAATCTGTTGGATTTGTTATCTTGCCAATCGCATAAGGCGTAATCGAATAGTCATTATTAAAACCTATTTGATTGCCTTTGGTTAAACTATTTGCAATCGAATAGTAAGTAAAACCTTTCGGTGCTAAAAGTTCAATTAAAGTTGGCATAATATTCACCTGACTGCCAGCTATATCACTTGGCAGCAAAGCTTTGGTAATACCAGGTCCAGAAATAACAAGTGGAATCGTATACCGTTCATAAGGGGTTGGTGTGTCCGTAACATTAACCCGATCTGAATGATCCCCTGTAATAATAAATAGGCTGTCCGGATATTTTTCTTTTGTTTCTTTGACAAAGTCATGAACCACTTTATCCATATACCAGTAATGTCCAAGTTTACGAATTAATTCTTTATTATTTTTCTGATCTTCTGGTAGTCCATCCATGATTTTTGCCGCATCAAATCCAGCCTTATCCAAGTCTAAATTATAGGGTGGATGATTGGATACAGTTAAAATTAGATGCACCGTCGGTGCTTCTTCATCAAGATGTTTTGATAACGCCTGGAAGATATATTCATCTTTTGTTCCCCAAATATTATCTGGTTCAGCACCAAAATCTGCACAACTATAAAAATGATCAAAACCTTGAGCCAAGGTAAAATCTTTAATCCGTTCCCAAGAGGGAAAACCACCATACCAAAAATCAACTTTATAGCCCAATTTCTGCATTTGTGGTGCCAATGCCGTAATATAGGTTTGTTCATAGCTCCGCTGTTGATAATTCACGGGAATTGAAACGTCTGAGAGCCCTGTGACGAGTGCTGTAACAGCCATTGCGGTAAAGGATGCATTGGGCAAAAAAGCCTGCGTATACGCTGTGTCATCTTGTTTGATGATATCTTTCAAGCCATTTGCTAGATTCAATTTATCAAATTTTTCCATCAAAGGCCATTGTGAATAGGTTTCACCAATCACGATAAAAATATGACGTGGTTTTGCAATCTTAGCACCCGCTGCCTGCCGTGCTAAGTAAGGTGTCAAATCATCTGATTCTACATTATTCCCAGCAACCAGTTTGCTGTATTCGCGGATTTTCTCTTTGTGAATACCACTTATCTGATCCCCCTGTGCCATACGATCATGAACAGCATACGCACGATACAATGCCTGCATATCATCCAGGATAGCTTCATTCAAAAAGCTGGACTTCGTAATAGCTCCATTTTCCCAGTTGATAGAATGATTATAATTAAAACTGCCACCAAATCGCATAAAAAGCATAAAAATTGGGATCATCACTATGACAACGACACGAAAAAATAAATGTTGTGTCTTTGTCGTAAACTGTGGCAAAGGATAATTGGGACTTTTCAGCAATGTTTTGAACAAAAAATACAAAAAATACAAAATAACCAGTGCGCCTAAAAGTCTGACAGGTAAATTGTACTCTTGAATCATCGTAATAAACAATGCATAGACATCATCATTCATGGTATTAAACACATTTTGATTAAATGTCACATGAAATGCATTGTAGTAGGGAAAACGTGCCTGAAATAGAATCGACAAAACGGCAATGTAAAGGCCGCCCAGCCATAAACGAATTGAAGTTGTTTTAAGTTTTGGTACAAAAACATTGCTCATTGTGCAGACTAAAAAAGATAACAAAGCCAAGACTCCAGCTGATTTCAAGCTCAGACGAAACCCGGCCCACATAGCCAATGCTATATCAGTCATACCTGTATTCGGTTCGATATAACTTTGCATAATCCATATAAAAGCTCCACGATACAAACAAAATAATAATAATAAAAACACATACGTTTTTATATCTCTTTGAATATTTTCAAAAAACACCGAAAATCGCGACATCATATCACTCCACAATTCTATCTTTCATCCTATCTAGAATTACTTAAAATAACCCTAAATAAGATTTTTAATTTTTTCAATCACTTGTTGTACGGATATCGCGTCGAGACAATCTCTGTCAAACTTACACGTACGATTCCAACAGTGTTTACAATCATAGGACACTTCGATCACGTGATCCAGCTGACGATATGGACCATTGCGATTTGCATCCGTTGGTCCCATTAACATAATGGTTAGTATATTAAGCCCCGCTGCCAAATGGACGGGCCCGGTATCGCCACCGAGCGTAACTTTTGATTTTTTAATAATGTGGGCTAGCTGTTTGAGCGTTGTTTTTCCCACAAGGTTCACCGGAGGAATTTCCGCTGCTGCTGCAATTTCATCAGCCAAACGTTCATCGACTACACCACCGCCAATCAGAACCGGAATAATATTTTGATTATAGAACCAGTCGACTAATTTTGCATAATATTTAGCTGGCCAGCGTTTATTCGGCCAATTTGCACCGACGGCTAAAACCACATATGGATTTTGACTATTCATACCAGCCTGCACCATTAATTTATCAGCAATATCAGCTTCTTTGTCCGTTATTACAAGGGGAAATATAACCTGTTCGACCTTGCAGCCAAGTTCACGTACCACATCAAGATATCGTTCAACAATATGGCCTTTTGCATTTGTTCCTATGACTGGTCGACTTATTTTATCGCTAAATTCACGCATATCCACACATCCCAGCTTCAAAGACGCTTTGCTAAGCCAGGCGATGGCAGCAGATTTAAAAAGCCCCTGCAAATCAAGAACGACATCATATTTTGTTTTTTGTAGAGCAGACGAAAACGGCCCTATCTGTTCCATAAAGCCGCCGATTGATTTGAATTTCTTTTTTTCAAAAACAATAATTTCATCTATGTAAGGATTATTCGTCAAAAGGTCATAAGCCGGCGGTTCAACAACCCAGGTAATTTTTGCCTTGGGAAAGGTTTCTTTAAGCGCATGGGATACTGGCAGGGCATGAATAACATCACCAATTGCGCTGAGTTTGATAACGAGGATATTTTGAATTATCATCAGAGGAAGACCCCTTTCTCTATGAATTCGGAGCTGCTTTTATTTTTTCAATTACATTCGTCGTTGAGCGTCCTTCAACAAGGTTCACAAATTCAATTCTACCACCATTCGCTTGAACTGTTTTTGCTTCAGGCAATGTAGCAATTGTGTAATCGCCGCCTTTGACATAAACATCTGGTTTTACTTTACCAAGCAAAGATTCAGCCGTGGGTTCATCAAACAGAACTACATAATCGACCGATTTTAGCGCCCCCACAACTTCAGCCCGATCAAGTTCATTATTGATTGGACGGTTCTCGCCTTTGAGACGGCGTACGGAAGCATCCGTATTGAGTCCAAGTAGAAGACAATCACCAAAGGACTTTGCTTTATTTAAATACCGTACATGTCCAGCATGGAGAATATCGAAACATCCATTGGTAAAAACAATGTTCTTTCCATTTTTACGCAGTTCGGCACAGAACGCTTCTATTTTAGTGGCATCAATCAGCATACATTTCTCCTACCTTCTTCACAGTTTTTTAATTTTTTATTTTACAAGTTTCATTAATTCACTAGCCGATACTGTGGCCGTACCCAATTTTCGAACTGCAATTCCAGAGGCAAAGTTCGATAATTCGGCAGCCAAAGCCGGTTCAACTCCAGCAGCAAGGGCCAAAATCATAGTTGCAACACAAGTATCACCAGCCCCCGATACATCATACACTTCGCTTTTATCCGATACAGGTATATCATGAATCGCTCCATTGTTTTCAAACAAAACCATCCCTTTTTCACCACGAGTTATAAGTACGCCTTTGGCTTCCATCTGGTGTAGTAATTTTGTTCCAGCTTCATATAAAAGTTCTTCTGTAGTCAATTTAAACCCCACGGCTGCTGCCAGTTCACCATCATTTTGCTTGATAAAATCTATACCTTTAAAACTCAAAATATCGTAGCGCGAATCTACCATCGTTGGAATACTATTTTTTGCACAATGATAAAGTATCATTGCCTTAATGCTGTCCGTCAAGGTTCCACTGCCGTAATCACTTAGTACCACACCTTGAACCTGTGGCAATATTGATTCCAGATATTGCATGATATTCGCTTCAAAAGCTGGAATCATCGGCATTTTGCTTTCTTTATCAATCCGAACGATCTGCTGACTCACCGTTGCTCTGCCGCCGGCAATAATCCTTGTTTTCGTGATCGTTGGTCTTTTTTCATCACAAAAAAATCCCGCCGTATTGACGCCCTTTGCTTCCAGAATTTCTTTTAAGCCGCGCCCGGCATTATCCAGACCAAGCAGGCCTACGGCAAACACTTTACCGCCAAGCGTTGCTGCATTGTGTACGACATTAGCTGCGCCGCCGGCAATGATTTCTTCATCCGCTTGTTCTAAAACTAACACCGGGGCTTCCCGCGAAATTCGCGAAATTGTTCCATGCAAATAAACATCCGCCACCATATCACCAATGACAAGTACCCGTTTACCTTGCATCTGCTCTATTACATCTAATAAATCACTTTTCATAACGATCTCCTACCAATTCTTTAAATGAAATTTCACACTCCAGGCATCCCGTTTTTCACGATAACGGACTTCCATTTGTGCACAATGTAAATCATGGTACCAATAATAATCAAAATCATGCGTCTGTTTTTTATCTACATCATAACTTTGTTCTGCAACAAAGCGATTTTTGTCATCAAATTTATAAGAAAAGCCACTTTCAATATTTTTGGCAAAATCTGCATTTCCATAGTCGAAAGCGGATTGTACTTTACTGTCTTTTGTATAATGATAACTTGTATAAACTGTTAATTTAGGATTGATATCTTTCAGTAAAACGCCATCATACATGACCGTATTAATTTGTGAATTATCATACGATTCTTTAATGATTTTATAACCAAAGCCTGTATAAAGACTTAAGCTTGGACTAAACTTAATAGGATCACGATCTACATAGACAGAATAGCTTTGATGCCAGCTTGTCTTGATATCATCATCCCATTTACCATATTCAGAACTAAAGGAATAGTGGAACGGAAAATCACCGATTTGCTTTGGACCATAATCGATCAAAAACGTTGGTTCTTTTTTAATCCAGTTGTTATCGCCATCTTCGTAATCACCTGTTTCAAGTGCTAGTTTCAATAAACTATTTTTCCAGCCAACACCATACACATTTTTAAAATCGCGTTTTGGTGAATAGGATAGCTCCGCATAGGCATTCACATTTTTTTTGAGTTCTTGTTCAAAGTCCTGACGGATGGTTATACCATCTTCTTTACTATAGCGAACGCGGGGAAAGGCTGTGTTTTCGCCTTTTTTATTTTTCCCGATTTTCGTTTCATATTTTTTGGTCGAATAAATGACTTGATTTTTAATATAAAATTTAACATTATAAGCAACCATATGATCATCCGGCCAAATTTCAATTTTTTCCGCACTAATATGATAGTCTGGTTTAATCGCCGGACATTTTGTAACGGAACCATTATAAATGATCATTTCATCCGGATAAAACTCCAGTTTTTCGCCTTTTATATACCGTCCATCAACTTTGCCTTTGGCATTTTCCATAGTTCCTGTTTTCTTTTGATAATTATAGTTTGTCTTATAACCATCCAAAACCAATGGTGGTGCTTGAACCTGCAAGAGATGCATTTTGTCCTCGACATATACATCTGAGTTTTGTGTATTGCCACGCAAAGCATCTGTCGTCATCCGTGCCTCCAGCTGCGTAACTTTTACATGCCCTTTTGCAAAGACTTCGCCATTTTTTTCATTGAAAGAAATATCATCGCCTTCAAAGGTTACCGGGGGCGGCAATTTTGCATCAATAGTTTTCGGTTCATTTTTTTGCTGAGCGGCAAGTTCGTCATGCAGTGCCTGCAGCTCCGGGTCCAGACGGTCTTTGGCTGCTTCTCGTTCATTTTCCCGATCTGTTAAAATATCTAATGCATTCGGTGCCGCTTCTGCTAAAAGATAGGAATTAAATACCGTAACCAAAGCAAACAAACCTGAACATATTTTTATCTTATTTTTCATTACGTTCTCCTGTCTATATCCGTCAGAATCTCTAACTTAATTTATGTTCGACATCCATTCATAAATACCTGCTCTTATGATACTCCCTTATATTGTATCAAATAACAAAAAAAAAGACAGCCTTTTTTGACTGTCTTGTTTTTCCCATATAAAATTTATTTGGCAGCAGCTTGAATACCAAAGACAGTTGTATCCTCTTTTGTTTGGATATACAGCTCCGTACCAGCTTCAATATTAATGTTTTTACCATTAATAAAAGCACCTGTCACCACGCCAATTGGTCCTAAAAGAACCATGCCCGCAACCGTTGCACCTGCTGCCATAGCAACGGATTTCATTTCTTGTTTGGCTTTTTCGCCCAGAAATGTCGTTACGGTACTGCCATCAATCGCGGTCGTCTGATCAAAACCAATTTCGACTTTCGCATCACGACCAAAATTGCGTGCCTGTGTCACTTTGTTAACAGTTCCTGTTCCCGGTGCGCCTTTGGCAAAAACCAAAGTCCCGTTGATCATAACATCTTCCGCTACCTGATATTTTATTGTATCACCCACTTTGAGTTCCTGACTTTTAATTGGTGTCACAAGCGCTATTTTCACCAAGGTATCGGTTGGAATACTGGTCTGCACCAGAGGAATTTTCACTCCCCCAAAAGCCAGTTCTCCTAGTTTCGCTATACGTTTTTTCAAGGTACCTTCTTTTGGTCCGCCTTCAATGACAGTTTCCAGTTGTTCACTTCTTGCCTGGATGGAGTTCATCGTAACTTCATGTGTCACCGCCCATTCAATAGCATTCAATTGTGTTATAGCCGATGGTGCAGATGTATTATCGTACAAAATATTATAGAGATTATCAATACGGCTAATCATTGTACCGGTGGGATGCATTCCCAAATAGTCTTTTTCTAATTTATTGGTTCGTTCCAACAATGCACCTGTTTGTGTATGCCCGTACATGCCATTTTCAATTGCCACGAGTTTGCCTTGTACTGTATTGTCGATCTCCTGTGCGGATACCATTACGGTCGAAAAGAAGAACATTCCTGCCAGCAGCAAGGATGTAATTTTACGAAATTTCAACATATTTTTTTAAAACCTCCTATTATTTTCCTGGTTATATTTTTACATCGATTTGTGCAGATACGCCAACTCCCTGAACACGCGAAAAGTTAGTAGCGGTTTTCGTGTTGATTGGAATCAACGCCTTGACCCGGAAACGATCCCCACTAAAATCTCCTTCAAGCTGCAAAACCGCTTTCGTTTGATCAACTAAATCCTGCGGCCCGGTAACCTGTGCTGCCCCGGCATAAGTTCCATTGCCCACAGTAATAACTGGTACGACTTTTGTTGCATAATCTGAGCTAACACCATTTTTCGCTGTAAGCGTATTAATGAAACTATTCAGCTGCCCGGAAAATGTATCCACCAATACGGCAATCCCACCAGCTTTTATGATGCCCCCCAGGCTACCCAGACTAAAAGCCTGCGTTGAATTGATCGCTGCCGTACAAGTCAGGCTTAACACCAAAATTGATGCAATAAGTATTTTCTTAAAATTCATACGATCCCCTCACTTTGAATAAATACATTTTTTGTTGACTCTTTTACAGATTCGCGATGAAAAAGAAAAACCCTTTTAATTGAGTTCATTCCAAGAGAAATCAAATTTATAGCAGACAAAAAGAGCTTTTGCCGAAGCAAAAGCTCTTTTTGTCTGCTATAAATAGCAAATTATAAAATCTAAAATTAGAATGCGAATTCAAGACGTTCGAATACTTTTTTAATATCTTTACCACCCGTGATATTTTCACCATCATAGTAAACTGTTTTGGATAAAATATTTTTATCAAGCATATACATTGCGCCTAGTTCATACCCTTTTGTGCCAGTTTCAGCACCATTAAAAGTCGTATTGATGGTTGCAAAGGAACCAAGCTGACGATAAGCAGCCCAGAGACCATAAGAACCAGGAACGCTGGCTTTTACGCCTTTGTAAGTTAACTGTATAGAATAAGATTTAGCTTCACTACTATCGGCTTGAATGGAATTAATCGTTGCATTATTTGTTTCGGCATCACTTTTTACATAAACACCGCCAAAAGTGAAATCTTTTGTGAGTTTATAATCAAAACCAGCATTCCAGAAACCATAATTATCACCTATGTTTTTTCCGGCATATTTAACATTTGTGAAACCATCATCACTCAAATAATTATAACCAGCTGCTACGGTTAAAGCTTTTGTCGGTGCATAGCTAAATTGTGCCGATGCATAATCTGCAACCTGACCAGCTTTTGAACCAACTACGCCAAGAATGCTCCCGTTTGCAATGCGACCATAAGTTAATGTAGTTTTTACTGCTTTACCAAAGGCAAATTCTGCCCCAGTAAGTTCTTTATCGATAATAAGACCACCATTGGTTAATGCAGCATTATCGAATGTACCAAATTTACCAATTTTTGCTGTTGCACCAAATAATGGTCCTTGAGCAAAAATTCTTTTGGTAGTAACCTGGTCTTTACCAGTCGATGTGCCAATTGTACCATTATCATTATTCAAACTAGTTTGTCCATCTAAACGGGCTCTTACTAACCAGTCATCATTAACAGCGGCATTAATTTCTAAACGAAGCAAGCCTGTACCTGCGATGTCATCATTACCTTTATACGCTTTGTTATAACGTGTACCTTCCAAACGCATTAAACCATTGAATTTAACATTATCAGATTTTTTTCGAGGTTCGTCACACGAACACCAAGGTTGTTTAATTCATCGGCATATTCAGCTGACAATTTGTCAATCATTGCTTTATCAGCAGCAGAAACATCGGATTTTGTCATTGCTTTTGCTACCATTTGAGCCATTTCATAGCGAGTGATTTTCTGGTCACCACGGAATGATCCGTCGCCATAACCTTCAATAACACCGTCTTTTGCTAATTTGCTGACAGCATCATAAGACCAATGGTCTGTTGGAACATCGCTGAAAGGATTGGCAGCAGCAAACGTTGTGCTGGCAGCGCCTACTACTAATGCAGTTGTGATCGCTGTGATTAGAGTTTTTTTCATAAAAATAAGTCCTCCTAAAATTTATTGATGAATTCTAAATTTTTAGAAAGAAGAACAATTCGCTGAGTTTCCTCGTTTCCTCATTGCTGTTTTCTTCCAATGAATCTCAAATTCTTTTTCATGATAGCATGTAAAGCTGTTAATTACAAGATGTACACCAAAGATTTACATAAATTTAACCAAAAATCAATATAATCACCCTGATTTTGGTTATTTTACCCAATGCACATCTTTTATGCTCAATTTATCTATATGAGTTGTATTATATTTCTTTAATGCATTATTATATATGGTATTTGACGTAAAAAAAGGCTCTCACCGAAGTGAGAGCCTTTTTGATATTGTATCTCAAATTAGAATGCGAATTCAAGACGACCGAATACTTTTTTGATATCCGTATCGGAAGTAATTTCGCTACCATCAAAATAAACTACTTTAGTCATGATATTTTTATCAAGCATGTAATTTACACCAAGTTCATAACCTTTAAGACCAGCTTCAGCACCATCATATGTTGGAGCAATTGTAGCTAATTCACCGATTGAACGGTAAGCAGCCCATAAGCCATAAGAACCAGCAACATCGGATTTAGCACCTTTGTATGTTAACTGTGCAGAATAAGCCTTTTCTTCATCGCTGTTATAACCAACGTCTTTAGCATCAGCATCACTGCTTGCATATTCGCCGCCGAAAGTGAAATCTTTGCTTAATGCATAGTCAAAACCAACATTCCAGATTCCAACTTTGTCATCACCATAATTGTTTGTAAATCCAGTGGTATTACCGCTAGCATTATCTTTAAGATGTGTATAACCTGCACCCAAAGCTACTTTACCTGCAGTATAACCAAACTGGATAGCAGCATAATCAGCAGCAGATGTAGAATAACCAATATTAGCGATATCTTCTGTATCTAAACGACCATATGTTACTTTTGTTTTTAAGGCATTACCAAATATAAATTCAGCACCAGTTAAGTCAGTATCGATGATTAAACCACCATTGGTTAAACTTTCGTTGTCAAAAGCACCAAATTTACCAACTTTAGTATCCGCACCGAACAAAGGACCTTCTGCATAAATTCTCTTAAGTGTAACTTTATCTTCACCATTAAGAGCTTTATCCTGATTCAAGCTAGTCTGACCATCTAAACGTGCTTTTACATTCCAGTTGTCATTTACAGCTGCATTAACTTCTAAACGAAGTAAGCCAGTTCCAACTGTATCATCATTATGAACAGGACTATTATTGTATCTTTTACCATCCAAACGCATTAAACCAGTGAATTTAACGTTATCGGATTTCTTTTCAAGGTTTGATACACGTACGCCAAGGTTGTTCAATTCATCAGCATATTCAGCAGCTAATTTGTCGATCATTGCTTTATCAGCAGCGGAAACATCCGATTTAGCCATTGCTTTTGCTACCATTTGAGCCATTTCATAACGAGTGATTTTCTGGTCGCCACGATATGTTCCGTCGCCGTAACCATCGATAACACCGTCTTTTGCTAATTGGCTTACAGCGTCATAAGACCAATGGTCAGATGGAACGTCGCTGAAAGGATTTGCTGCAGCAAAAGTTGTGCTTGCTGCGCCTACTACTAATGCAGTAGTAATTGCTGTGATTAAAGTTTTTTTCATTTGAAAAATCCCCCTAAAATTTATTTTCGAACTATCGATTTTTTTAGGAAGAATAACCGTTCGCTGAGTATCCACGTTTCCTCATCCAAGTCTTTCCTCTTCATCCAATCTCAAGTTCTTTTTTATAATAGCATATTCCGTTGATGATTGCAACAAATATTATGAAAAATTTTACAAAAAATTTACGAATTCTTAATAAAATATCGTTCAGCTAAAATCACGGCAGCATAATCATCCACCGGATCCGGGGGTACCTGCATCGTCGTTGGCAGTAAGCGCCTCCAGCCGCTCGGAGGATTTTCCTGCCAGTAACGAATTTTTGCCGCATCAGTGGTGCGATATTCCTCACAAATTTGCAGGGGCATATCAGGAAAAGCGGCTTTGATTTGAAGCTGCGCCGCCTTACTGGTCGTGCCATTTCCCATGATAATCAGATCAACCGGATAATAATCGCACAGTTTTCCGATTTCTGGCAGGATATTTATTGTTGCCACCACTCGCTTGATTAGTATACCGGCGCGTGAAACAACCGCTACTCCGCATTTTTCACGTCCCGGATCAATGGATAGTATTGTCTTTTGCATTTCAATCACCTTGACTATTTCTTTCATTTTTGCCCCAAAATTTCTTCTACCTTTATCCGTAACTTAAGCGGCCCCAGCGCATTGGTATCTGATTGAGCATAGGCAGTAAGCAAAATATCGCCGCGTATCGGATCGATGCTGTTAATAATATCATAAAATTGTGATCCCGTCATAACACCTACGGAACCTTTAATCGGATCGGACAGAATACCTTTTTTAATAGCCGAAATGTTGACATGCTTCAGAAATTCAATAACCGTGCGTTCTGCTTCATCCGCACTTTGTCCTTTTACACTGAATTTTTCAGCAAAAACATAATCATTTTCATGATAAATAAGACTGTTTTTATAAATCTGTATATTAGCCCGAACCGGTTCACCATAGACAATATTGCCAGCAGCTACAATACGAATAACTGTATTTTGCCTGGCATTTTTTATCGTATTAAAGGCTTCATCAAATTCCTTTTGCGAAATCCAAACCCCTTCTATCGGGCTCTTAGCTCCCATGCGCTGTGTAATATTCCGGTTAGCCAGATAGACAAGGCTCGTAAGATCAGCATTGATCGTTTTGTCATTGTTTGCGACATCCACCACACCACTGGCAATAATTTCTCCGGCCCGATAAATGATATCACCTTGACGAACAAATTGCAGACCTTGGCGAAATTCGGCACTTCGCACAGCCAATATATTATTCTCTTCATTCAATGAACTATTAGCTTGCATGAGACTGGTATTTTGATCACCTAAAGCGCTGTTTTGTGCCATTAAATCATCATTGTGCAAAACAAGCTGGGCATTCCCAGCTTCAAGGTTTCGATTATTGGATTCCAATGCCGTATTGCGGCTTTCCAGTTCCACCTGAATTGTTTTTAATGAACTTACCTCGTTTTTTGTTTTCGCCAAGTCTTTATTTGTGTTTTCCTGTTCAAGATTAGCCGCAGCCAGTTCATCCGTTACTACGGTGAGGTTTGTCTGCGTTTCTTTAATCTGCTGATTGAGTTTTTCCATACCGAATAATGCCGTTCGTACGTCTTTCGACACCGCAGCCATAATACCAAATGTCAATGTTGTAATCAAAATCCCCGTGATAATCGTTACAATAATCGAAGTATGCCTTGGACGCAGCCCAAAAATCGACAATTTTTTCTTACCGACTTTTGTCCCTAACCGATCACCAATAAAAGCAATCGCACCACCCGTAATCACAAGAACTATGATAAGAACGATTCCATACATAAGGTGTCACATCCCTAATAAAATTAAACTTTATTATTTCGCTGCTTTGCGCAATAATGTCACTCCAGCAATGAACCCGATCAAATTTGGAATCCAAACCGCATAAGCCGGGGACAGTATGCCGCCCTGACCAAGCGCACTTGATACCGTCATGATACTATAATAAATAAAAATAATGATAATACTAAGTCCAAAGCCAATGGAGGAGCTGGTCCGATTCGGCTGCAGCCCCAATGGCATGCCAATTAAAGCAAAGACCAGGCTTGCCATGGGAATTGTAATCCTCTGATACAATTCTGTTTCAAGTTTTTTCGTATCTACATACTGCGATTTCATAATGTTAATCTGAGCCCTTAGCTCTTTCATCGTAAGTTCTTCCGGTTTTTTTTGTTCTCGTACCAGTGCCTTTGGATCTTGCATAATTGGCAGATTTTGTTTATCAAATCGAATCGTTCGTTCTGTTTCTCCACCAGAAAAATCATACAGCATTCCATTATACATAGTCCAATGATCCGATTCCCATGTAGCATATTCGGCATTTTCCACATGAACGAGGACTTCTTTTTCAAACTCCTGCACGGATACGCCCTGCATAGAATTGGTTTCTGCATCATAACGCCGTGCATAAACAAGCCGTTGAATATTATTATCTTTTATCTCTTTCACTATGATATGATCCTGTGATTTTGGCGAAGTATTTCCCTGAATTTCATAACGCACAATATTATTATACGATTCGTTTGCTTTGGGAACGACAAACTCACTAAAGGCAATCGCAAAGATGCTGACAAAAAACGCAATACAAATCACCGGCATTGCAATTCGCGAAAAACTAATACCACAAGATTTCATAGCCGTGAGTTCACTTGATCCTGATAATTTACCAAATGTGAGTAATGTAGCCAAAAGCATTGACATGGGAAATGTTAAAACAATAATGCTTGGCAGACTAAAAATAAACAGCCGTAATACTGCCGTAAAGGATGCTCCATAATCTGTCATATATTGAGCAATTCGGAATAAAGTTCCTGAGCCAACAAAAACAGCGGAGAATGCAAATATACCGAATATAAAAGTGAGGAAAACTTCTTGTATAATATATCTGTCTAAAATTCGCATTGCATTTCTCCTATAATGTAAAGTTGTGACCTAAATAGAATTTTTTGGCAATATCACTATTGGCTATTGTATCCTTGTCACCTTCAAGCAGAATTTTACCTTCATTTAAAATGTAAGCCCGATCGACGATACTGAGTGTCTCTCTGACGTTGTGATCGGTAATCAATATACCAATACCGCGCTGCCGAAGATATTCAATAATTTCTTGTATATCAGCTACTGCTATTGGATCGACACCGGCAAATGGTTCATCCAGCAAAATAAAATGCGGCTCAATCGCCAGACACCGGGCAATTTCGACACGGCGGCGTTCTCCACCGGAAAGTTCTGTACCTTTACGACTGCGCACATGCCCAATGTGGAACTCCGCCAGCAGTGCATCCATCTTTTTTTGCCGATCTTCTTTGGATAAACTGGTCGTTTCTAAAATTGCCATGAGATTTTCTTCAACCGTAAGCTTGCGAAAAATGGATGCTTCCTGTGCTAAATAGCTGATTCCCTGCACGGCTCTTTCATACATTGGCATATCCGTAATTTTGACATCCGATATATATACATCACCATTACTTGGTCTTTCGAGACCTACAATCATATAGAACGTTGTCGTTTTGCCTGCACCATTTGGTCCCAGTAAGCCGACAATTTCACCTTTTTCGACTTTCAGAGAAACCCCATCCACGACATTGCGATTTTTATATGTTTTAACTAAATTTCTAGCTTCTATAAACACGGGGGCAATTCCTCCATTTTTCTTACATATATATGGCATTAAACATTTTATATGGCAATCGTCAGGAACGGGGTGTAGGGTTGAGTGGTGTTATCCTGGCGACTCATAGGCTGAATGAATTTCTTTAATGCGTTCTATATATAAACTGCATTATATAATACTAAACTAATTTCATTATGTTGTTACATCCGCTTTTCCACCCGCGAGATAAATCGTTAATTTGTTGCTGCGCAGTGTATTATTATTTTGTGTCGCCACAGCATTACCCGTCAAAACAACTTTTCCATCATCTTTGCCATAATAAACTGCCTGATCGCCGACTGCATCTAAGTTTCTCGGCGGGCTGACAATATGGACATTACCTGTACCAATCAAGCGATTTTCATTAAGATATGCTTCCATACGATCTGAGGTAAATGTACCATCTGTCATTGTCACGCGCGCATCAGATTCTATAACCGCATAACTTGTGTCCGGATAATAATCAATTTGCGGACCGGTTAATGTTTTGTCGGCTTTAACAGCAACAACATTCCCCGTTGCTATCATATGATTCGCGCCTGCCGTTTTAATCATTGCCGCTGTCATATGCATATCTTCTTTATCGACCACAACCCCACCCGTTACAAAACCTTCTTGCGTCTTGGAATTATACTGTGCGGATGCTCCCGTTAAAACAGCTCCATCCTGTATCATTTTCACACTGCCAGTAGCTGTAATCAGGCCAGTCTGCGTATCATATTCAACGGTATTTGCATTGAGTTCAACGGGTTTACGGTCGGCTGCAGCATACAATGTACTGGTGGTCAGAATGAAGCAGACAGCTGTGCTAAGCAATACCTTCTGCATTTTTTTCAGTTTCATCATTGAGCTCCTCCTTTTGTAATATGTGCATTCCCGCTTACTTTAACTTTTTGGAACCCATCCTGCGTTTCAATTTTATCTCCGACAATCACAGTATCACCATGGGTCAGGATAATATTTTGTTCGCCTGTCAGGGTTTGCGCAGCCGCATCCCAAAACATTTTTTCTGCCTTCAGATCACTATCATCCGTCGTGGTTGCATGTACACCACCAGCGATGGTAATGTTTTTTGCTTTTGCTTCATATTGAGCCTGTGGTGCTGTAAGCGTAACCACGATACCATTTGGCTGATAAAATTTACCATTAATATTTTTGAGTGTAACATTTTGAGTAGCAGCATCAACTTCGATAAATTCAGCTGTCATTTCCCATAATTTCACACCATTTTTTGCTTCTGTAATGGTATTGCCTGAATAACTCATACTTTTATTGTCCATTGTAACTGGTTGGACATCTTTATTTTGCGGAGCCGGCTGGGTGACAATCGCCCAATAAATTAAAGCAGCCCCCATTGCAATAAATGCAAAAATAATCATTTTGCTTTTTTTGTTATTCATTTTCTGCCACCTGTTGCTTCACCGTATGATGTTTTGTTTTTTTCATCTCGGGTGTCGTATTCCAACGTTTCTGAAACCACAGCCATTGTGTGGGATTCTCTTGAATAACCTTTTCTACAATACGAGTCATCTCGACCGTAAGATCATATAGATCCTGATCGGAGTTACCTTTATCTTCATAATGGAGTACTTCACCAATGATGACCTTGTGTTTTCCATCTGGTTTACGAACAATAAAAGCGGGTACAATGGGAGCAGCAAATTTTTTTGCAAATACCGCCGGTCCCATCGGTGTTGAGGCAGTTCGCCCTAAAAAATCGACAAAAGCACCGCCCGGCCCGGCATCCTGATCAACAAGGAAGCCTAATGCCTTCCCCTTTTTCAGAGCTTTTGCAGCACCAAGAAGTTCACTGGTACCACGAGAAAAAATTTCCACCCCGACCATCGCCCGAAATTCATTTAATATTCGGGTATGCTGCTCGTTTGGTTGTGGTTTGGCTATCGCCGTAAGTGGTATACCAGAAAAAACAAGTGCCGCTGAAAGCCATTCCCAGTTTCCAACATGTGCCGTTAAAATAACGACACCATGTCCTTCAGCCAGAGCAGCTTTAAAACGTGCTATATGATCGATTTCCATATAGGTTTCGAAATTTTCTTTTTTTAAATTCGGCATATACATAATTTCCAAAAAGTTACGACCAATATTGATAAAAGAACCTCGAATCAGCTTTTCCGCATCTTTTTGTGATTTACCAAGTGATTCCCGGAGCTGCCGAATAGCACGATTGCGTTGTTTCGCCGCAATGTTGAAATACAATAAACCCATATATTTGCCAAGCCACAAAATACAAGAATGCGGTAGTTGGCATAAAATATAACTGATCAATTTTAAAATTTTATATTGCATGGAGTTCGAATCTCCTTTTCCATCAGTCAAATGTAATAAAAATCCCCCAAAAAGGGGAATGACTTCATAATCTATCATACCATATTTTTCTCTTTATTGCTCTATATCTTCGAACGTTTTTGCCTGCGTATAATCTGAAATAATCTGATCCCAAAAGCCTTGTGCCCTTAGAATCATTTCAATAACCTGCCGTACAGCCCCATGTCCGCCATGAGCCACTGTTATGTAATGTGATCTCGCTTTAACTTCGGACACGGCATTTGGCACGGCACAAGCTAAACCGACTCGAGTCAAAACTGGCAGATCAATCAAATCGTCCCCTACATAGGCAATTTCATCGAGATTGACATGAAATTCCTGCTGCAATTTGACCAAAGCATTCACTTTATTACTTTGACCCTGATAAAGCGCGTCAATTTTAAGTTCATTAGCCCTGAATTTGACCATTTTTGATGTTCTTCCTGTAATAATGGCCGTTTTTAAACCAAATTTTTTGCTAAGCGCTATTCCCAAACCATCGTGTACATGAAATGTTTTGCAAAGTTCACCGGATGGGCCAATCATGAGCTTGCCATCTGTCAGCACACCATCCACATCGAGAATCAAAAGTTTGATTTTTTTCGCACGTTCGATAAGATCCAGGCTTACTGTCTTTTCCATCCTAGACAACTCCCTGACGCAATAAATCCGTAAGATGGACAATACCAATTGGTTTGTTTTCATTGTCAACAACAGGAAGCACCGTAATCGGACGAGGTTTGTTTTTTTCCATAACACTTAAAGCTGCTGCTGCCAATTTTTCTTTGCTGATTGTTTTTGGTGTTCTTGTCATCAGATTTTCGATAGGCTCATCAAGGAACTGACTTCCTTTGGCAAGGCCGCGGCGAATATCCCCATCCGTCACGAGTCCAATGAAGAATCCGTTCGCATCAACGACAGAAGTTGCACCAAGCCCTTTATCTGTCATCATAAACAATGCTTCTTTAGCTGTTTGACGAACCGAAATAATCGGATTGTCTTCACCTCTATGCATGATATTTTCTACCGTCAAGAGCAGTTTGCGGCCAAGGGCACCACCCGGATGGAATAAAGCAAAATCCTGTGCAGTAAAGTTGCGTGCCGACAACAGGGCAATGGTTATAGCGTCCCCCATAGCAAGTGTAGCCGTCGTACTGGCAGTTGGTGCGAGCCCAAGTGGACAAGCTTCCCGTTCTACACCAATATCAATGAAAAATTCCGCATTTTTCCCAAGTGTAGAATCACGACGACCGCTCATCGCAATAATCGTAGCGCCAATCCGTTTAATTAAGGCTAATATATTTACAATTTCAGTCGATTCACCACTATTGGAAATTGCCAAAACAATATCATTCTCTGTTACCATACCAAGATCGCCATGAAAAGCTTCGCCGGGATGCATAAAAAATGCTGGTGTCCCTGTACTTGCCAGACTGGCAGCGATTTTTCGGCCAACATGGCCTGATTTTCCCATACCAGTTACAACAACACGCCCTTTGCCGGCCAGAATAAACTGCACAGCTTGCTCGAATTCGTCATCAATTCGCGGGATGAGGGCCCGAACAGCATCTGCTTCAATGTTGAGTGTTTCAATTGCTTTTTCTTTAATCATGGAAATACCCTCTACTTTCTTATTTATGTTTATTCACAATTTCATTAATCGCTAATGCATCTTTTAAAAGATCTTCCAATTTATCAAGATAAACCATATTAGGTCCATCACACAGAGCTTCTTCCGGATTATCATGAACCTCCATAAAGAGTGCATCAACCCCTGCACCAACAGCCGCCCGCGTAAGATATTCGACATATTCCCGATTTCCCGCCGAAGAGGTGCCTGCCCCACCAGGAAGCTGTACACTATGCGTTGCATCAAAAACAACCGGATAGCCAAAAGAACGCATAATCGGAAAAGATCGCATATCTACAACAAGATTATTATATCCGAACGATGCGCCGCGTTCTGTCAGGAGAATATTTTTGTTCCCGCCTTCTTCAATTTTATGGATGACATTTTCCATGTCTTTTGGAGACATGAACTGGCCTTTTTTTACGTTAACGGTTTTGCCGGATTTGGCCGCAGCATATAAAAGATCCGTCTGGCGGCATAAAAATGCTGGTATCTGAATGATATCAAGCACTTTTGCAGCGGCTTCAATCTGATTTTCATTATGAATGTCACTGACAATTGGCACTTGTAATTCGTCTTTGATCGTCTGCAGCATTTTGAGACCATCTTCTATTCCCGGGCCGCGAAACCCATTGAAGGAAGAACGATTGGCTTTGTCAAAAGATGCTTTAAAAACATAAGGTATACCAAGTCGCTGCGTAATTGCTTTGATACCTCTACCAATCTTAAGACTGCGTTCGAGTCCTTCTAATACACAAGGTCCCGCCAATAAAACCAATGGATGTCCTGTACCTATTTTAATATTTCCCACGGATACTGTATTCATACTATATACCACCTTTCAAAATTTACGAAATTTATATATGGCAATCGTCAGTAAGGGAGTATAGGGTTGAGTGGCGTTACGGAGGAAGCAAACGATGCCCTATATTCCCTTACTAACAGACTGCCAGACTGGCTGTAATTTCTTTTATGATTTTTCATTTAAACATTTTCTAACGCTTTATAGATTTCATTGACTTTTAGCAGGTCTTCTTGTGTATCAACGCCAACAAATTTAAAATTCGTTTCCAATACTTTAATTTTATAACCATTTTCAAGGGCTCGCAATTGCTCGAGTGATTCGGTCTTTTCCAGTGGTGTAGATTCCATCACTGCATACTTTAACAGAAAATCTCGTCGGTAAGCATAAATCCCGATATGTTTATATACTGGAACCCCCGTATCAACACGTGGATATGGCATCAAAGAACGCGAAAAATACAAGGCATAACCATTTCGATCTGTTACAACTTTTACGTTATTTGGATTTTCTTTTTCAGCATCTTCAATCGGTGTTTTGATTGTTGCCATGTTAAGCTCGGGATCTTCTATAAAAGCAGCAGCCAGCGCGTCTATAATCTGTGGTTCAATCAGAGGTTCATCTCCTTGCACATTGATAATGATATCCATATCTGTATATTTTTTAGCCACTTCAGCCAAGCGGTCTGTACCTGTGGCATGATCTTTTGCTGTCATCATTGCTTGTCCGCCGCATTTTCTGACAGCATCAAATACCCGCTCATCATCCGCAGCTACCAAAACCTGTGCGGGAGTTTTTGCCAGGCAGGCCCGTTCATAGACTCTTTGAATCATTGGTTTCCCATTGATATCGGCAAGCGGTTTACCAGGCAGACGTGTCGAAGCATATCTGGCTGGAATTACACATAATATTTTCACGCAAAACAACTCCTATCTTGCCTTACATTTTATTTATTTTCCCAACTTTTTTTTAAGACTTTGACTTAACAATTCATGGAATTCAAGATCGCCTTCCTGGAAGGTAATTTCAATACTGATTACATAAATTGGGATTGGATGATCCGCATGGATAATCTCATTTGGAATCTTAACAGCATCTTTTTCTGTAATGATGATTGCTTCTACACCTTGTTTAAGCGATTGCCGAAAAACATCCTGCATTTCTTCTGTCGTATAATCATGATGATCCGGATAACGCAGGCTTTCAACAATAACAGCCCCTATATCACTGATTGTCTGCTCAAAAGATGCAGGATTCCCAATTGCGGAAACAGCCATAACTTTTTTGTTATGCATATAACTTATGTCGATGCCCTCTGCCGCAATATCACGATCCCAGTCCGCTACTTCAATAAAGCAGCGTGGTAAATGAATGCTTTCGACAATAAGCGCATGTTCATTGTATTTTGCAACTGTTTCTTTAATTTGTTCACAAACCCCCGGAGCAGCCTGGTCGACTTTCGTCATCAGACAAACATCAGCCCGATCCAGGTGAGTGACCGGTTCACGCAGCGTACCACGCGGCAGCATATAACTATTGCCAAACACATTAATTGCATCAATCAGTAAAATATCCATGTCACGCTTAAGCTGCCAATGTTGATAACCATCATCCAGAATGGCCACTTCCGCGCCAAAATGCTCAACAGCATATTGCCCCGTAATAGCTCGTTCGGCCCCAATAAGAACCGGTACATTCGGTAAATTTTTAGCCAGCAGGAATGCTTCATCGCCAGCTTCAGCGGCCGACATATAAAGCTTCTTACCATCTGATACCACACCGACCTGGCCCTTCCATTTAGCCCGATAGCCGCGATTCAAGATTACAACCCGATAGCCCATGTCACGAATAGCACGAGCTAATCTTTGGGCAGTTGGGGTCTTCCCTGTACCGCCTACAGTAATATTCCCTAAACTGATTACATGACAGGCAAGCTGCTGTTGTTTTAAAATACCCCAGCGATAACCTGCCAGTTTAAAATTCACCAGCAAGTGATAAATAAACGAAAAACTATAGAGAATACTGATGGCAAATTGTGACAAAATACCATGCTCCGCTCGCCCATGAACCAGTTGGTACAAATACGTCTGAAAATTTTCTATTTTTTCGGTTGATTTAACAATCCCAGAATTTTGTCGTTGTTCACATGCATTTAAAAGTTCATGCAGCAAAACCGCACTTTTACGAGCAGCACCACGATTTTCTTTCATAATGGCTAATGTTTCCTGCTCCATGCGGCATCGTTCGACTGAGTCACGAAAAAGGTTTTCAATGCTCACACCTAATTGAGCCTGATTTTCGACCGTAATACAGGCATTCCGTTTTGAAAAAAGGGCATGAGTGTCTTTAAAATTAAACATTTTATTGCCAACAATAATGGCCTTGCCATGTGCAGCCGGTTCCAAAATATTATGCCCGCCATGGGGAATTAAGCTTCCACCGACATAAATGACATCCCCTACACTATAAACTTTCCCCAGTTCGCCAATTGTATCCAATATCACCACATCATGATCCGTTGCGGGATGAGTTTGCAGCTCCGTCCGGGTTTTGACTTTAAATTGAAACATTTGGCAGAGTGTCATGATTTCATCTTTGCGCATGATATCACGTGGTGCAATCACTAGTTTTGCCATTGGAAATTTTTTTCTAAGCTGGCGAAATGCCTCTAATATATGATTTTCTTCGCCTTTATGGGTACTGCCAGCCAGTAAAATCCCGGTAGCATTTGTAAGTCCCATCTCAAAAATCATTTGCTGTTTTTCATCGAGTGATACATTGGTGTAAGTCTGATCAAATTTCGTATTACCAGTAACCGTAACGAGATTTTCAGCTGCTCCGAGACGAACAATATACTGAGCATCAATATCGGACTGCATCGCAAAAGTATTAACGGTACCAATCATATCTTTTAACAAACTGTGTAAATGATGATATCGTTTCACACTTTTATCACTGATGCGTCCATTGACCATCATAACTGGAATATGAAAGCGACGGGCAGCTTTCAGAAAATTAGGCCATAATTCTGTTTCTACTGGCAAAAAAACACGTGGCTGAACTTTTTTTACAAGGCTTTCGGCTATCCATGGTAAGTCCAAGGGGAAATAGATAATCGTATCGGCATCTTTTACAATCCGATTGGCCATAGCATAGCCGCTGCTTGTTACAACAGATACTAAGATTGGACTATTAGGAAATTCAATCCGAAATTCTTTGATGAGCGGACTGGCCGCTACGATTTCACCAACCGAAGCAGCATGAACCCAGATGCATTGTTTCTTTTCAACCGCATCCAGTGCATGTTTGGGAAGGTTCCCCAGACTCTGCTTTATTCGTTCGATAAAACCATCTTCTCTTATCGCGCGAATAATCAACAATGGTATTGCCATAATCGCCAGCAGAACTGTGGCTATATTGTAAAGTATCTGCATAGTGTCTCCACCTTTTGTACTAATTGAAAGTCAGCAAAAAATTTTAGATTTTTGTCAAACTTTCAAATGTTAGTCTTCATATTTCTGTTTTTTTATTGAATTGAATATTATATAAATTACTATAGAGCCCTTTTTGATGAAGAAGTTCTGCATGCGTGCCGACTTCCTTGATTTGACCACGATCAAGCACAATGATTTGCTCAGCCTGTAATATCGTCGACAGCCTGTGAGCTATAACAAACGAAGTCCGACCAATCATCAGCTTATCAAGTGCACCTTGCACAAGCTTTTCACTTTCAGTATCCAACGCCGATGTAGCCTCATCCAAAATTAAGACCCGCGGATTTTTTAGTATAGCCCTTGCAATTGCAATACGCTGTCTTTGTCCACCTGAGAGGTTGGAGCCGCGTTCGCCAATTTTTGTTTCATAACCATTGGGAAGTTCTAGAATAAATTCATGGGCATTGCCGGCTTTGGCAGCTTCAACCACCTCTTCCAGTGTCGCTTCCAAACGTCCGTATTGAATATTTTCCGCCACAGTACCACTAAACAGCATTGTTTCTTGTGGAACAATGCCGATTTGTTCTCGCAGTGAATTCATCTGCACATCACGAATGTCTATATCGTCAATCTTAATCGCACCAGAGTTCACATCATAAAAACGCGGGATAAGATTTGCGATCGTTGACTTACCGGCACCAGATGGACCAACAATTGCTACCATCTGTCCTGGTTTCGCTTCCAATGAGATTCCCCGCAGTGCCGGCGTGTCTTTTTTATATTCAAAAACAACATTTTCAAACGTAACTTTTCCGTCAATTTTTGGTAAAATAATCGCCGTTTCTTTATCTTTGATATCTTCCTGGGTATCCAGTACTTCAAACACGCGATCTGCTGCCGCCATGGCTTTTTGAATCGTTCCATATACCCGGCTAAGGCGTTTTACCGGGTTTGCTAAATTTACAGCATAGGTTAAAAAAGCAATTAAAGCCCCTGCCGTAATTGTACCATTAACAACTTCATAACCACCATACCAGACAATCAACGTAACTGCAATCGCTGCTAAAAATTCTACCGTTGGGGTAAGAATCGCCATGAGCTGCGTATTTTTCATTTGCGCCCGAAAATTCAAGAAATTTTGCTTTTTAAACCGTTCTATTTCATAATCTTCCCGTACAAAGGATTTCACCACACGAACCGCTGATATTGATTCTTGTAAAAGTGATGTAATGTCGGCAATGCGTTCCTGAATGACGGTACCACTTGATTTTAACTTACTGCCGAAAATCTTCATTGCCTGCGCAATCAGCGGAACGGTAATCAGTGTGAGCAGCGTTAATTTCCAGTGCAGATAAAACATCGTAGCTACCGAACCGATCAAGATAGACCCTTCCGTAACCATTTCGATTAAGCTGTCTACCAGCGCTGATTGCAGAGCTGCCACATCATTCGTAATATAACTCATGATGGTCCCCGTTTGTTTTTTTTCATAGTAGGCCAGTGATAAACGCTGGAATTTCATATAAAGCAGCTGTCTTATATCGATAATTACTTTTTGGGCAATATAAGACACCAGGTAAGTTTGTCCGTAAAAAAACAACCCTCGCAAAAAAAAGACCACAACAATCCCAATGGCAATTGTATTGAGCATCTGCATATCACGGTTCGCCAGAACATCGTCAATAATGTCTTTAATAATCCATGGTACGTAAAGATTCGCGGCCGCTGCAAAAACAATGCAGACAACTGCCATACCCAATCTTGGCAAGTAAGGTTTTATAAACAAAAGCAAACGTTTATAATTATTCATTTTATGTAGTTCCTCCGCTGATTCAATCTCAATTCTTGTTCGAATTTTGCAATGCACAATGGTCAGCTGTTTCTATAATGAGCTTTGCGATGCGATCTACTGCATGTGGCTGGCCAAGTTTAGCTTTGGTTTGGGCCAGCATAAGTTTAACAGCAGCACCACCGGCCGTACCTTTAAACAAGGCAAGCATTTCACGTGCAATTCTTTCTGTATTAACTTCTTGCTGGAGAAGTTCCGGAATGATCCGTTCGCCCGCAATAATATTTGGCAAACTAAAATTAGTAACATGAATAAACAGCTTACCAATGAAATAAGAAATAGGTGACATTTTGTAAAGTACTACTGTGGGCAATTCCATTAAAGCTGCTTCTAATGTGACGGTTCCCGAAGTGGCAACCGCTACATCACAAATATTCATCAAATCATACGTATAGGTATCCGTTATACGAATCGGCAGATGAAATGGTGCAATAATTGTTTGCAGCATCGTCCGTGAAATCGTTGCAGCTGCCGGCAGATAAAACTGTGTTTCTGGATATTTAGCATAGATACGTTCTGCTGCTTTTAACATTTCCGGCAATAAAATTGTTACTTCCTGCTGCCGACTGCCCGGTAAGAGCAAAACATTAGGGTTATTTAGATTTGCGTCAAAATAATCTGCCGCCGTTGCCTTATCCATCTCTGGTTTTACTGAATCAATCATAGGATTGCCAACAAATTCAATATTAGCACCAACTGCTTCATATGCAGCAAGCTCAAAGGGAAAAATCGCTACAATTTTATCGGCAATTTTCGCCACTGATTTCGCACGGCCTTTGCGCCAGGCCCAGGCCGATGGTGGAATATACGAAAAAATCGGCACACCCAGCTTTTTAGCTTTTTCAGCGAGCCGCCAGTTAAAATCAGGATAATCAATTAAAATTAGAAGATCTGGTTTTTCTCTTTGGATGACCATAAGTAAATCATCGCGAAGCTTAAACATCCTCCGCAAATTTTTGAGTACTTCCCAAAATCCCATAACATTATACTCTTTCATATCATAGAGGATATCTACACCGGCTGAGCGCATCTTTTCACCGCCGAAACCAAATAGTTTGCTTTCTGGCTGGATTTTCTTCAGTGCCTTAGCGATAGCCGCACCGTGTAAATCGCCAGAGACTTCCCCGGCAGAAAACATAATTTTATACATGCTCCTCTTCCTCCAACTTCTATCCATTCAAGCATAAAAAGACGCGAGGACACTTTCTGTAAAAGTATCCGCCGCGCCTCATAAATCTTGATTTACATAGCGACAATGGTTATTTCATTTTTATCAGCCAGTGCAATCACTTTTTCTTTTTCTACCAGCAAAGTTTTGCCAGCTTCTAAAACAAGCCCTGCTGCACCTGCCTGAATCATAGACTCTATTGTTGTAACCCCAACCGCCGGCACATCAAAGCGAATATCCTGCTTCGGTTTTGCAACTTTCGCCACAATGGCACCGCCACGCGCCAGCTTCCCACCACGAAGAATACAGGCATCCGTGCCTTCAATTGCTTCTACGGCCATTACTGCCTGATGTTTTACAACAACGGTTTGTCCTATATCCAAACCGCCAATGGCTTTCGCCATCTGAAATCCATAGTCCATATCTACTTTTTCCTCTGCAGACGGCTCCCGTCTGGTAAGAATCCCCTCATGCACCATCAGCTTCCGAATCAAAGCCGTTTGATCAAATACCTGAATATTTTCTTTGGCAAGTTCCTGTATAAACGCAAACATCATTGTATCATCACTACGATCTGATAATGATAACAGCAGCCTTGTCATCCGCTCATCCGGCTGTGCATGTTCGCCGCTAAACATAATTTCTTTCGTGACTTTACCAATCATTGTAACCTGCGTAATACCATGTTCTTTTAAATATTTTATAATTGTATCAAGACGCGCAATACTTATCTTTTGCATGTCTGTAACATTCTGTTTCAATGCTTCGTCTGTACCATCAACCAGAGCAACAGCAAAAACTCCCAGCCCCATGGCTAATGCAGCCCGGGCAAATTCTACCGGCAATTTACCAATTCCGGCAAGAAGACCTATTTTCTCCATTTTCTATCCTCCGCAAACACTTTTTCACTTTATCGAACTATAGTTATGATTATACACCCAATAATTGCATGATACATCTTGAAAATTAATTTATTCTATATCGCGGCGGCTTCGACAAATGCCACATTCCGCATTGCGTAAAAACCGCAAAAAATGTTCGACCTCGGAGCAAGAATCTACTTCCTGTTCAATCATAGAAATAGCCTGCGTCAGGCTTAAACTCGAACGATATAATAGTTTGTAAGCTTTTTTTATATTACGACGTGAATCCAGCGCAATGCCAGCTCTCGCCATACCAACACTATTAAGACCTGCTACTTTCGCCGGATGACCGTCTACAATTGTATAAGGCACAACGTCCTGAACAATCTTTGATGCACCGCCAACCATTGCGTTGCGGCCAATTTTCACAAATTGATGTACGCCTGTAAGCCCACCGATGACAGCACGGTCTTCCACAACGACGTGCCCCGCTAATGTCGCAGCATTCGACATGATGACATTGTTACCTACAATACAGTTATGGGCAACATGCGTGTAAGCCATCATAAGACAGTCTGTACCAATACGAGTCTCTTCGCCTTCACCCGTCGCACGATGTACGGTGGCACATTCGCGGATTTTGGTACGATCCCCAATAAATACATAAGATTTTTCACCAGCAAACTTAAGATCCTGCGGTTCTTCACCGATCGAAGCCCCCTGAAAAATCACACAATTTTTTCCAATACTTGTCCAGCCGGTAATAACTACATGCGGACCTATTTTAGTACCTTCGTCAATTATAACATTTTCACCAATTACTGCATAAGGCCCAATTTGCACATTTTTCCCAATACGAGCCCCTGGATGAATCACAGCAGTGTCATGTATATAAGCAACGACCTTGTTGTTTGATATCATTCGTATTTCAACTCCTTAAGCTTCTCAGCCCCGCTAGTATCCCAGCGCATTATTTTTTCACATAGCAGCTATCTTGATGATAACTGCATCTAATTTTATAATCCAATTGTTCATCATAAATTCCACCTGTAGAATTTAGTCAAATTTACCTATAATTCAGCAAAAATCGATCTTTAGCTAAGGCATACACAAAAACCCAGCTGATTTACTGTTCATTTGCCGGTTTTTTAAGGGCGAATGTAAAATCTGCCTGTGCCGCCAGCTGATCATCGACAAATGCTTCTGCATGTATTTTCCCAATATAGCCACGCATTTTAATCAGTTCCGCTTTCATGACAAGCTGATCGCCCGGCACAACAGGCTTTTTAAATTTCACATTATCCATCGCACCAAACAATGCTAGTTTTCCGCGGTTTTCATCCGGGTAAAGCATCGCCACACCACCAACCTGTGCCATAGCCTCTAAGATTAGTACGCCCGGCATAATTGGATTGCCAGGAAAGTGCCCGCGAAAATGTGGTTCCATCATGGTTACATTCTTTATACCAACGGCACGTTTCATCGGCTCTAGTTCAATAATCCGATCTACCAAAAGGAATGGTGGACGGTGTGGTAATATTTTTTGTATATCAGTTACAGATAAAATCATATTGTATTTCCTCTCTTTCATCTAGAACTTATAAAGTTTAAGTTTCTTCTCACCTGTATATTTTGAAAATCTTTTTATTTAAATGCAGCGGTAATTTTTTTTGCCAGTCGGGCATTTAAGGCATGTCCTGATTGTACTGCTATGACATGACCGCGGATAATCCCGGCGAGCCGCAGGTCACCGATAACATCCAGAACCTTATGGCGGACAAGTTCATCTTCATACCGAAGCTTATTGAGCCAGCCTTCATCATTATAAACAATGACATTCTCTAATGTACCGCCTAAGCCAAGTCCCATTTTTTCCAGTTCGGCCACTTCTTTTTCATACGCAATCGTCCGGGCCGGAGCAATTTCTTGCTGGTAAGTCAATGTATCAATGGTAAAGTCAACATATTGCGTACCAATCAAGCGATGCGGATTGATTGATGTAAAGCTCACGCGAAAACCGTCATAAGGCAGCACCATCACAAATCGCTTATCATCATCAATCCGATACACTTTATCAATAATAATTTCTTTGCGATAGGCAGATTGTTCTTTGATCCCCGTTTTATGTATTAAATCAAAAAAGATGAGCGCACTGCCATCTCCTACCGGCGGCTCTTCCGCATTGATCTCAATAAAAGAGTTATCAATCCGGGCAGCATGTAAAGCCGATAAGAGATGTTCGATTGTGAATACTTTTACATCATTCTCCGCAATCGTTGTCGCTCTTATGGTCGATGTGACATTGTCTGAAATAGCTGCTATTCTTGGCAATCCATCAAGATCAACACGAATGAACACGATACCTGTATCCACCGGAGCCGGTTTTAACGTAATGGTAACTTTCCGGCCTGAGTGTAAACCATTACCCGTATATGTCACGTCTTTTGCAATTGTGGTTTGGTATTGCATAAAAAATATCCTCCTGACATGATAGCCTTCGTCTATTTTACAAAATATTATCGATTCCTGCAAGTATTCAAAAAAATATCTGGGTTTTAGTCACGTTTTTCAACTGATTTCCAGCGATCATGCAGCCAAAACCATTCTTCTGGATAGTTTTGAATATGTTTTTCAATTATATTTGTTAATTGCGCTGTCATTTTGGCAATATCGTCCTGTTTATTCTTGGTTTGATTTACAAAAAGAGCTTTATAAATATGTATCGTATGTAAACCATCTTTATTTTCCGTAATAAATACAGGTAAAATCGGTGCATTTTTGAATCTTGCCAGTGATGCCGGGCCCTGTACACAAGCAGTATCCCGATTAAAGAACTTGGCAATTATTCCTTTTGATCCAGCATCCTGATCCATTAACAGTCCGATCAGCCAGCCTTGTCCAAGCATTTGAATCATTTCTCGCACTCCGGTTTTATACGTGACATGCATGCCTATCAATTCACGATATTCATTAATAAAGCGATCCATATTCTTATGTGTTTGTTTTTGAGCAACGCCAACAAGGGGAAATCCATTACTGGCTAATGCACCGCCGAGAAGTTCCCAGTTTCCGCTATGTGCTGTAGCAATAATACCGCCCCGTCCCAGAGCAAGTGCTTCTTCTAAATATTCCCGGCCCTCAATCACTGCATAACGATTAATATTCTGCTTAATTTTTGGATACAGCAAAATATCAATAATCATTCTGCCAAAGCGCGTCCAGCTCTTTTTGGCAATTTGTGCAGCTTCTGCCGGTGCAACATGTAAACATTGTAGAATATTACGAACTGCCATCCTTTTTCTTTTTTTAGGGACCAGCAGCCATGTCAATTCGCCAAGAAAGCTGCCGATACTGCGATTCACACTATTTGGCAGCAGACAAATAATATGGCTGAAAATTTTACTTATATAATAACTCATTTTATCATCCCCAGCTTTAATTTAAGCATACTTATCAATAACAGTTATAGGTGAAACCAATATAAGACGAATTGTCACGCCAGCCAGCATCGACTTTCAAGCCAGCGGCAATAGACATTCGAAGTCCATAATTCATGGCATGTCCATCATGTTCAATAATTAAAGATGTATCTGGAAAAACACCACCAATTGACATTGGAATCAGTTTTTTTTCAACAGCAAAAAACAGTCCATCATAATGACCATTGCCAACTCCCGCATGTACTCGCATACCCAGCGGCAGTCCTTTGCTTATAACGGCATACACCGTCTGTTCTTTCTGATTGGTTATATCTTCAATCCCCACGGCCACACCAGGGGTCAATATGCCCTCATGCAGTACACCATATTTTAGATTCAGACAGGTCTCAGCCGCTGTATGTTTATATTCCTGTCTGGCTCCACTCAATTCAAGGTTTTTCGCGATGTTTATCCCAAAAGTGAGATCGTTTCCTTCGTTTAGTTTATAATACGCAGCAGATGCCTGCCCGGGTCTTAAAACATCCGCGGATGGTGTATCAATATTTCCGGTAGTTCCCGTAGTAGCAGGTGCCGCACTCGCCTGTGAAAAAATCCCCAGACAAACAATCATAATCAGTATGGATTTTTGCATAAGACCTATCCTTTCTCCAATTATAATCATAAAAGAGACTGCCCTATGCCCGCAGTCTCTTTTATGATTGCCTTAAAACAATCAACATTTATCTTGTTCAAGTTTTTTCAATCGTTTTTCGAGATCTCGAATCGTTTTCATCATTTCCGGCAAACGTTTCGATGCGACTTGGTTTCGCAGCCATTCTTGGTGCGGCCGCGCCGGAAAGCCTGCATAAAACACATTAGCTGGAATATCACTGATTGGTCCCGAACGAGCGGCCAAAACAGTGTTATCGCCAATATGAATATGTCCAACACACCCAGTTTGACCACCAAATGTTACATTGCGGCCGACAATTGTCGATCCGGCAATGCCCGTTTGTGCAACAATCAGGTTATTGGCGCCGATTTCACAATTGTGTCCGATATGTACCAGATTATCAATCTTTGTTCCCTGTCCAATAATGGTCGATCCCGTAGTAGCTCGATCAATGCCCACATGCGCGCCGATTTCGACATCATCTTCAATCCGAACATTACCCACCTGCGGTACTTTAGAATGCTTGCCGTCTTTCGTAATATAGCCAAAACCATCAGCACCTATTACTGTACTGCTGTGAATAATAACCCGTTTACCAATTTGACAAAATTCACGAATGGTCACATTCGAATAAAGCAGACTCTCATCACCAATTTTTACATGTTGTCCGATATAGGTATGCGGATATAAAATTACATTGTTGCCAATGATTGCATGATCATCCACAACAGCAAATGGCATAATTGAAACATTTTCACCAAGCTTTACGTCTTGACCAACAAACGCCTGTTCACTGATTCCCCGGCGGATGGTAAGCGGTGGATTAAATACTTCAAGAAGTTTTGTAAATGCGGCCCTTGGTTCTTCAACACAAATCGCAGTTTTAGCAAAGTCAGTAATCGTATTTGGCAATAAAACAGCACCGGCATTACAATTTTCTGCTTCTTGTAGATGCGGTTCGACCGCAAAAGTAATATCATGTTCTCCAGCTAAAGCAATATTCGTTACTCCCGTGATCGTTATATTACCGCTGCCTATAATCTTCCCATTTACAATATGAGCAATTTCTGCTAATGTTTTTTCCAAAAGAAACTCCCTCTTTTACTATTGTAATTTTTGGATCAGGTCATCGGTAATATCTATACCACCCTGAATAACAAACTGTTCTTTTGTCGGTTGACCCATCTGATTTGTTTGTACAAGATCTTTCATCACGACTGCAGATAAGTCTTTTTCTTTGCTTACATCTGCCATAGCTTTATCAATCGTAGTTTTGAGTTCAGAATTAAATTGGCTTTCCATGCCACTAAGTTCTGCTTTTGCTGCATTAACGGATTTTTGATAATCTGCATCTGACATATTCGCTTTATCATTTTGCAGTTTTTCCGTAAGGTCTTTTTGTTTTTGCGTATACTGTTCAGTTTGCGCTTTCGTTATTGTTTGAATCTGAGGACTTTCTTTCATGATACGTTCCGTATCAACTACCCCCATTTTTGTATTTGAACAGCCGCTGACAAATATGGCGATAATACCGACCATAAGCAGCGCACATAGAGATTTCTTATTTAAATTCATTGTTGTGCCTCCACTTTTCTGCTTTCTTTATTCGTTCTTTGTGACCTGCCTGGTTGTTTGAAATTCTTTGATTACATCATCCGTAATATCAAGTGCATGAATATTGACTTCTACATTGGCAAAGACACATTCCAAATGATTGGTGATAGCAATTTTCGCTGCAATACCAGCAATATCTTGATTGATCAAATCTTCTAACAGGGTTATTTCTTTATCCTTGTTATTCAGCGCTTCATTTTTTTGCATGATGTCATCTACCGAAAATGGCATTGCCTGATCCTTCATAGTTTGATCATCACGACTTTGTGCCTGCTGCCGATTTGCGGCCGCTTCTTGCTGTTTTTTCTGCAGTAATGCTGCTTCAAAGGCTTGCTGTTCTTTTTGTTTTTGTGCGATAAAAACTTGCAATGACTGTTGAATCTTTTTATCATATTGTCGATTCACTGCATCAAGTTCTTGATTACGTTTTTGCCGTTCTGCTTCTATATCAGCAGCCAGCTGCTGTTTAACTTCATTGTTCGCTTTTAAGTTATCATATTGCAGCTGCAAATTAAATATAACATTTAAATATTTTTCTCGAACTGCTTCAAGATCAGCTTCTCGCTGCGCGGCCACCGACGCACCTAACGTCTTTTTCTGATTAAGGACTGTTTGCTTCAGCTTAATTTTATTTTCTTCTATTTGCTGACTACTTTGCTGCTTTACAGAATCATCAAATGCCTGCGCATCGATAACAGGTGGTGGATTAACAAGATTAAAATCCGTTTTAACTGCTGCTGCTGCAGCGAGTGTACTGCGTTCTTTACGCAGCTTAACCAGATCATTGTATCTTGGGTGAGCTTGCATTGCCTGTTTCAAATCAATGACACCAATGGTATAGTCTTGCGTCGAAAGATTGCCAGCAGTAGTCGTTTCTTTATGGTTTTGCCAATAAAGTCCACATAAAAAAGCTAAAACTACTAAGGTTAAAGAACCTGCAATAATCTTCTTTTTACGTTCTTCCACAAAACCCACCCTTCCTAATAAATACCGAGCGCGGTCACCCAGGCTCGGTATTTATCGTTTCATCAATAAAGCTATTTTTTTTTCTTATTTCGTAATTTTTTTAACTACATCAGCCGTAATGTCCTGACCGCCGTAAACTACATTACTTTTATCTAAAACAACGGATAATCCTTTGGCATCCGCAATGCTTTTAATGGCTTCTTCGATCTTCGTACGAATCGGTTCAATCAGCTCTTTTTCTTTATTTTGTAAGCGCTGCTGTGTTTGCTGATAATATGCTGCTTTTTCCTGATCATTCATACCAGCAGATTTTGATTCAAAATCCGCTTTAGCACTATCGATTTCTTTCTGCATTTCTGTATTAGCAGCAGCAAGATCTGGATGCTGTGACATAACCTGACGATAATCTACAATACCAACATTCGAAGAAGAGGCGGCAGATGCAATCCCCATGCTGCCTGTTTGCGATACAGCAATTGCTACAATACTAAATACAAAGACCAACGCAATTGCAACACTAATTAATTTTACCTGTTTTTTTTCAAATTTTATCATGTTTTTCTCCTTTACCCTTGCGGGAATTTAATTAATCAACGACGAACATAGTTTCGTTCTTTCCTTACAATAAAAAACTGCCTAAATAAACAGCAACTTCATTATAACAAACTCTTTTTTGAGATTCAAGGAATTTAAAAATTACCAATAAGCCTGAGCCAGCTGTCTTTATCATCCATAATATATTCGAGACTGACAAAATCATGTATTTTATAACGCAGACCCATTTCTTCTGTCTGATCCGCAAAAGCATATTCATAACGCAACAGCCATTTATTATCAAACTTTTTCTTTAAAAGAAAAACTCCATTATGGGCATTACTGTCATATTTCATTCCCATTCTGACCGTTGGCAGCATTTCTCGTTCGTACCCATAAAATGCTTTCCAGGTAACAGACTGTGGATAAAAATCAAGTTCTGTGAAAACTTCATCCTGTGATGATATAAATCGCCCTAAATGAATACGAAATGCAGTATTATCTTCTTTACTATTTATATCAAAATATCCTTCCAAGGTAAAACGATAACGCTCGGTATCTGAATAGCTTTTGACATACGTTTTTTCACCGGGATTCAATTCAATATGAGTTTTAACATGAAACGAACGGAAATCTTTCTGTTCATCCAGTGAAGTTACAAGGACTTGATTAAAATATGCATTATGACGTTTGACAAAATCAACAGGAACCCCCAGCATGATATCCGCTTTTTTTTGAATTTGCGGCCGATAGTTTAAGAGCAGTATATTTGGCATGGATTCAGAACGCATTGCTAAATCGACATTGCGCACCACCGGAACTTTTGGATAAAGAACAATTTTCACCTTTGCCACGGTTCCTGGTTCTACATCAAAATCAGCCCTGAATTCCGGTAAATGTTCCTGCATGAAAGAATTGAGGCTGCTTTTTAAAATACCATTCGTCCAATCCGCTGCATCAATGGGAAGCCCCAGCATATTTTGTTCAAAAAGGTTTTCAATACCAGTTACATCCTGCAAAGCCAATGCCGCTATTTCAGGCGGCATGCCTTCTACCTGGACAGTTGTATCTATTTTTTTAATTACATCATCCCATGGTACAAGTTTGACGGTTACCTGCGTATCACTGCCGGGAATAACCTGTACCGCTGTTACTGTATAACCTATCAGTATTCGATTAAAAACTTCGCGAATAAGCTGTTCATACTCCATACGTTTCAGTATTGCCTCATTTACATTGTGCCCAGTAAGGACTTGTTCGGCAATCGTATGTACACTAGCTTCCATACGTCTTTGAATTAGAAGTGGTAAATGTCCATCTGCCTGCACTTCTACCTGCACCGTATCAACAAGTGCCGGAGCTGCTTTGGCAACAGCACTTGCCAAAACAAGACCAATCGTACATAGTATTATAATAAGCAGCCATCTGCGCAGCATATAGCAACTCCTCCTGCGTCAAAACACGGATGTATATTAGAATGTACCGCCCAAACTAAAATGGGTCCTGCCGCCATCTTCACCGCGTCCATAGTCTAAACGAATCGGGCCGATTGGTGTTTGCAGCTGTATTCCAACACCGATACTTTTATGAAATTCAAAGTCTTCATTGGATTGACCACCCCAGGCATCACCAAAATCGGTAAACAAAGCTCCCTGAACTTTACTCACAATTGGAAAACGATACTCGACCGTTCCCAGCATCATCGTATTGCCGCGGAACTGATCATCGCGATAGCCGCGCAGTGTAGTCTGCCCGCCAACCATATAGCGAGCCGATTCCGGTAGTGATCCGTTTGCCTTGCCAACTTGCCCCCGCAGCGCGATGACTTGTGCATGACCAACTTTGAAGAATCTTTGGTCTTCAACCGTATATTTCTGATAATTAAAGTCGCCGCCTAAACCAGCAAATTCGGTAGTCAATGCCACACGAGTGCCTTCGGTTGGCGAATAAATATTATCGCGCGTATCCGTCACATGGGACAAAGTCACACTGCGTGTTTCGCCAAAATTCGCATCCCGCCAAGATTGGTAAGCAGGTGTACTGCGATCTATTGTGTTAGAATCATCAACATGCCCTTTGTAATAATCTGTACGGTCTCTTAATGTAACATAATTCGTTGAATATTCACTGACCGGACGGCCTAAAGAAATTTCACCGCCGCTGTATTTCTTATCATACGTTTCAGTTAAATGTCCGTTGGTATCATAGTCATCATATTCAGAGGATTTATTATAAACACGAATTGTGCCAGTTGTCTGTTTACTGTCGAGCCAAGGCCTTGTATACGTGAAAACAAAACCATTATAGGCATTATCCGTACCGCCAAATTCATAATTAATCTTAACCGCATCGCCGATGCCACGGAAGTTCGTATCTCCCACTTCAATTAAACCAATCATACCATCTTTACTGCTGTATCCAGCCCCCACGGCAAATGTTCCTGTACGTTTTTCAACAACTGTCGTTTCAAGAACTACAGAATTTGGTTCACGCCCCGGATTTAATTTCATATTAACATCTTCAAAAAAGCCTAGATTGTAGACACGCTGCATACTACGGCGGGCCTGTTTTACATTAAAAGGTTCACCTGGCTTCATGCGCATTTCACGCGTAATGACTCGTGCTTTCGTTTTCTCATTACCCTTAACAGTATAGCCTTCGAGGATTCCTTCATTAAACGTTAATTTCAAGACACCATCTGGTGTAATACTGATATCGCTGATTTTGGCAAGAATATATCCATCCGTTTTGTACCTGGCTTCAATCGCCTTAATATTTGTGTTCAAGGTTTTTGTATTCAGGATGGTTCCTGGCGATACCGTAAGCAAACTTGCAATCGTTTTTGTATCCAGGGCTTTATTACCGCTAATTTCAACAGATTTTAAAATTGGATTTTCAATAACGTGATAGGTAAGTTTCACACCTTCGGGAATTGGTTCAAACGTATAATACACATCATAAAAATATCCCGTTTCCGCAATCGCCTGGCTGGTCTGTGTAACAGCATCAATACTGACCGTATCACCAGCTTTTATCTTAACTGGTGCCATGGCATCCGCTTCTTGAACCTGTTTCAAGCCTGTGATATTAACTGAAACTATTGTTTGCCCAACGTATTGTTTTAATTCGGCTTCGACCTGGCTGCGTGCCTGCTGTTTGGCTGCGAATTCAGCAGCAGCCAATGAGGCAGGTGTTTGTGCCGGTGCACCGACGGCAGGGGGAGGGGTTGATGGTGGCTCAGCAGCTGGATCAGGTGCTTTTTTATTTACATCTGCTTCAGCTTGCTCTTTTGTAGAAACTGCCTGATTATCCACAGCTGTAGGCTGATCTGATTGTTGTGCAGCTACTTGATCCTGGTTATCGGCTGCCACCTCATCTGCATAAACTGGATTTAAATTTGTAGCGATAAAACTTGTTGTCAATACTAACGCACAAGCAATTGATCTATATTTATTCTTACTCAATCCAAGACCTCCTAAATTTGTTTCAAAACGCTATTTAAATTATTATTGCTGACCTCTTAATGTTTTACCTGCAGCACGCATCAGCAGCTGCATTTTAGGCGGGGGAACTTCTAAAGACGGTTCTTGCGGTATCGATATCTCCTTATTAGACATTTCAGATTCTACTGTTGTTTGCTGCATCGGTTTATCAACTATAATTTTTTTTGGTTCAGATACAGCAACCGCTTTTTCCCCATCTTCATATATTTTTTTCTGTTCCAACGGCTCTACAACAGCTTGTTTACTCTCAGCTTGCAGAATTTTTTGATTGTTTTTATGTTGATCTTCAGCTGCGGTTTGAACCTGTATTCCTTGCTGATTTATTAGGTGTTCACCCGTCTGACTCGTTGAACTATGATAAACACTATTCCAGCCAACAGCAATGATAATCCCCGCTGTCATAACGGCCGTTACAGTTCTAACCCAAAAATAAATTCGCGTAATCCGGCCTGTTTTTGTTTCTTGCGCCCGCTGCAGTTCAGCTTGGGCAAGCATCATATTCAAGTCACCTTTTATTTCATTTTCCTGATCAAAGGACTGTTCTGCTTTACCCAGCCATTCCTTAGCGGCTGTGACATGTTTTTTCATGCCTTTTTTCTGATCCGACATCGTATCACCCCTAAGCAAACATCCTACTTAATATATTCCATCATTCATGGCATATTGACACGAATGAAATTTCCGTAAAAATGAACGATATATGGGATAACATGAATTATACTCGGTATTCCATCTCTTAACAGCCTATTTGCTCGATTATACAAATATTTATGCATTTATCGCCATTGCTGCATCAGTTTAGACAGCATTCCCCGCACGCGACGGATACCCGCCTTTTGCAGCCGATAAACATGGGTTGTACTGACCGAAAGGGCTTGCGCCACTTCGCGCGGTTCCTGATTATCCAAATAAACACTGCTTAAAACCATCTGTTCTTTTTGTGGTAAGCGCTCCAAGGCACTTTTGAGCTCATCCACCAGAAAATTAGTCTCTGCCTGCTGCATAACACTCGCAGCGTTATCAACAATATTTTCGATATTAAAAGTTTCCATTCCATCTGCCGAGACAGTATTTTCATTATAAACAAAATCAAAGCTATTTTCTTTTTTGATGTAATTTAACATTCTGCCACGAATACGATGCAGCGCATATAAACTAAACGCCACACCACGTTCATGATCATATTTTTCTACCGCCTCAATAAGTCCTACGGTGCCTTCTTGAATAATATCCATGATATTACTCAGCCGGCTAAATTGCATTGCAGCTTTGAAAACCAGTGGCTGATAGGATTCAATTAATATCCGTCTGGCATCCATATTCTGCTTAATTTTACATTCACTCCACAATTCCATCTCGCGGGGTAAATCTAAGATCTCAATTTTCTTTAGTTCTTGCAGATATTCTTGGAGTTCCATGCCTATCACCTCACCGTTTTTCATTAAAAAATCTGTTTAAAATTTAATTCGAGCCTCAATACCAACACTATAATTATTATCCTGATTGACATCACTGGTCAAACTAATACGATTATTTAAATCATATTGTATGCCTATTTTATACAGATTGCGTGTAATCCCAGTTGTATATTTCAGCATGAATTTATCACTTAGATATTTACCAATCTCAACGTTATAAATTTCCCGATTAGCAGTATTATTGCTTTCAGTCGATGACAGCGTATCGCGCACAACTTTGAATTCATCAACACTCAAAGCATTCCTCAGCGTTGCTTCCACTTCGCTCAAAAAGCTCATCTGCAAACCAACATCAAGAATATTTGCCAACTGATCTTTGCCCAAATTATTGTCTGTACCATGGGATTGATAATTGCTGCGAAGAGTCAACAGCTGCAAAATTTCCGTTTCACTCATCGATGGATCTGAGCTCAGCTTGACACTCATCGTTTCCGCGGGACCATCTACTACCAGATAAACCTTAGTTCTGTCAAGTTTTGTATCGGCTTCAAGATGAATGCTTGGCAGAAGTGAATTGACTTGATTGAAATAAGCCGATGCTTCATGAACTTTAAACGATGTTTTAAGATAGCTGACCGTACCGCGAATCGCTGAAATTTCACCTGAAGTCTGTGGGTGTACTGTAGTCCCGGCAAACTTAGCCTGTCCTTGCAGCATGAGGTCATAGAGAAAAGAATTATAAAGATGAACTCTTTTACCTAAATTCACGCTAATATCCAAAATAGCTGGTGGTAGTTCGGTTGTACCATTCGGCATCGCCGGAATATTAATCGTACAATCGGCCAAATCAATGTTACCAGCAATTTTAGGCATTTGCCTGCCAAATCTTTCACCAGTTGACAATGTAAGCTGACCGGTAAGCGGACCTTTATAAACTGCACTATCTAAATCAAGTTGATTCAAATTGAGAGTGAAATCATAATTAGCCAAACCACCGCCTGTGATCAAAGTCGAACCACTCAAATCATAAGACCCTTTACCCATCACACCACTAAATTTTTTAACATTCAACTTGTCATTGATAAATTCAAAATCAGCCTCTATATTTTGCACTGGTTTGCCAATACCTTTAAATTTCATTGCACCATTAGGAATCACAATGGAACCATTAATAAATGGATGTGCGACTGTTCCCGTAATTGTAACGCCGCCCTTCGTCGGCCCCATAGCCCACTCAACCTGTGTAGTCAAAAATGGCAGAATACTTAAATCAGCTTGATCCAATGATATTTTAAGATTCATCTGCTGATTTGGATCCGGCATTTCCCATGGTTTTGAGGTCAAAGCCACAAGCGGTACCATGCCATAAGCAGAGGCTTTGTACTGTCCTTTTTGAATAAGCAGCTGATTTACATTCACTATACCATTTTTTAAATTAAATAGACCCTTCATTGCATCAAATGTTGCAACGCCAAGGCCCCCGCCTTCAATATCAATTGATACATTGGCTTCGGGGTTACCTACAGTACCACTAAATTGCGCTTCCAGATCCAAAGCTCCGGTCGCCGGCAGTTGTGAGCCCATCAAATGCATTAAAAGTGCCGCATCGATTCTTTGTGCCGAGAGCTGTGCATCTATTGGTCCATCAAGATCAATTGTGCCCGCTGCCCGGAGAATGCCTAAACCTTGTTCTCCATAAAACTTATGAATCGTAGCCACTCTATTTTCCAGTTCAATGTCAAGAGAGATATTGCTAAGCGGATAGCCTTTTAATGTGCCTGATCCCATAGACCCAAGCAGTCTGACATGCGGATTATCTACGGTACCACCAAGATCAATTGTACCATTCAACTTGCCATCAACCCATTCATTTTTCAGGTTTACCATAGCCAAAATCGCTGCTAAATCAGCATTTTCCACCGTAAGTTTACCCTGGAGTGTACTCGTATTTAAATTTGTACTTCCTTGCAGCGCAAATGTACCGCCAGATTGATGAAATGTAAATGACGTAAGATTAATTATCTCATTGCTATACTCTATATGTCCATTGATATCTGTGAGATCTTGTCCATTTAAGCTCAGTTCACTTGATTGCAGTAACCCATTAAAAACGGGTGAATCAATTGTACCTTGCAGCTTACCCACAAATTGTGCCGTACCAGAAACAGGATAAGGCATATGCAAATTTAATTTATCGAAATGTATATCATCTGCCCGAATATCAAAATCAAGATGATTATCACGGTCTGCTGTTCCGTTTAAATGCAAATTAACATTTGGCGATGTGATATAAAAATCCTTAAATGTAGTAATTCCATTTTTTCGTTCATATTTCCCATCAGCACCACTAATCAACATGCCCCGGTAGCTGCCTTCATAAAAATGCAGGCTCCCCACAGCTTCTATATCATTAAGTGTTCCCGTAAGGTGAACTGTATTATCAATATTACCGGTTATAGTTTGTCCAGGTGCAATAAGTGCCGCAAGATCTTCCATGCGAGCCCCTTGCGTGGCAATTGTCAAATCCAAATGTCGGTTGCCGGTAAAGCCAACAATTCCATGGGCAGTATGTGTTATCTGTCCATTGTTTTCCATAGTGAATTCTTTGACAAAAACCCCATGTAAACTTCCTGCTGCACTACCATGCAGTGTTTGATATGGCTGATAAAACAATTGACCGTTTACTGCCGAAAAATCTAATCTAATTTTGGGATCATCAAAGCTCCCTTTAACATGCCCTGAAAAATCCGCTGTACCACTGGCATTAATCTCTGGATTTAATTTAGCCAATAATGTCAAATCAACCTTTGATCCATAAAAATCTAAATCCAATGTCTGTCCTTTAATGGTGCCGGAAGCTCCAATTTCACCCTGAGGCAATATAAGACTCAGTGAATCAATTGTAATCTGGTCACCGGTTTTATAAAAGCTTGCATCCATTCTTTGGAAAGGATTGTTTAAATAAAAACCGTTTTGTATAGATGCGCTCCCGTAAACCAACGCCTGATTCAGATTACTGCCTTCTCCACTAATACCGACATCAGCTGTAATCCTGCCTGAAACACCAGGAATAAATTCCTGCAATTGATTAGCATCAATATTTTCCATTTTCAGGTGGGCATTGTAGGTTTCATTGCCTGAATCATATTGTCCTTGTGCTGTAACATTACCACCAAATACCTGTCCTTCAAAGGCATCAATAAATACAACATTTTTCGCAAACTTCACTTTTGCCGTTGCATTTTCAAAATGATATCCATAAGCTTCAGCCGATTTGATTTTTAACTGACCATCCGCTAGCGGATCAGCCAATGTACCAGCAATATTCATCGTAAAAGCAACATCGCCGTGAAAGGGAATATTCGGCAGCACAGTACTCGGATCAAATTTTTCTGATTCTGCGATCAGATTCATATATGAATCCATTCCATCCATGTTGACTTTACCATGCAAAGCAAGTTTTTGATCTGCTATAACCGCATTACTAAATACCAGCAAATCTTTTTCATTAAATACAAGTAATGCATTAATATCTTCAATATCCGTATTCATAGCATTTACGGACCCGCCACTAAGTTCAACTTCTCCATTGACGGTATAATCATCAATGTTTTTGACTTTCAGCAGTGTAACATTCACTGATTTTAAAACACCTTTTTTAATCGTAATTCCTAAATCAGCCGGTAAAAACTGCGTGTAATTTTCAACATCAAAATCACCGCCATTAATACTAACGGCCTGGTGTGCTCCCCCCAAAGTACCTGAAACATCAGCATGACCCGTTTCATCGGCGAATGCCGCTTTAAAACTGACCGCCGGCTGGCTGGCAAAATTAAGTTCACCATTGATTTCCGTAAGCTTTAGTGTTTTCCCATCTATTTTTCCGGTTACCATGGCATCTTCAATATAGACTTTACCCGCAAAATCATGCGTAGTCTGCTGGTTCTCACTTATAATATCGGAATAGTTCCATGTACCATCTGCATTTTGTTCAAGCAGAACGTTCGGTTTTATAACGGTAACTGACGCAATTCCTTTAAGCGGCGCAGCTTGAAACATCAGCCATGGATCGAAATTCACCTTCATGGAATCCGCTGTTACAAGTACTGCTCCAGTTTTATCATAAAGCGTAATGCCACCTGCCGTCATTGAATGAAATGAATCTATCTGAATTTGATCAAATTTCAATTTCGTTCCTACTATTTTCACTGCTTCTTGCGAAACCAACTCGCCTGCGGTTGTCATAAATGATTGCGATTTGCTATACCAATAACCACAGAATCCAACAAGCACCACGAATATGGTTATAATTCCTATTATAATAAACGGCTTATGCCTCACTGTCTTTCCCTCCAAGCTAAACTAACCATAAAAGGGTATCTTCGACATGAACCTGCTGCCTTCCTGTTAATCAGTAGACATTTCTATTATACGCACTGTTTCTTTGAAAAAACTTTGTCATTTCTAGTAAAATGCAGGACCATAGTTTTATTTTAAGGGTAAGCTCATATTATCCATCGTATCGATAATAAAAAGCAGGACAGAAGCTTAATGATTGCCCTGCTTTTTATTTAAACATGCTTGAACATCTTACTTATTTTGTGTTTTGTCTGTTGAAACCACCTTATTATCATTGTATTGACTAACATCAAGATCTACCTGTATACCCATTGCTTTATCGAGTGTGGCTTTACTTGTATTATAATCATATAATGTTTGAATATAATTGGTTTGTGCTGTCGTTAATGCTACTTGTGCATCAATAACATCAATATTGGTCCCCACACCGGCACTATAACGTACCTGGGCTATTTTATAATCTTCCTGAGCTTGTGCGACAGCTACTTTTGTTGTCTGAATATTTTTTTCAGCGGATATCATACTGAGATAGGCCGTGCGCACTTCCAATTGAATCGTATCGAGTTGTTGATTTGCTGCAATTTCTGCTTTGTTTTTTGCAGCTTCCGCTGTTTTTATTTGTGAATTTGTTACATTACTATCAAATAAATTCCAGCTGGCCGAAACACCAATCCCCCATTTATCCGTTTTATCACCAAATGCCTTTGTATCATCGATTGTGTCACTTGCTACTAAATTTACTTGTGGTTTCTGACCTGCCTGGGCAACTTTTATAGAAGCTTCAGCCTGTTTAATTGCTTTGACAGCGGAAATTCCATCAGGGCGATGCTGCTGAGCATAAACGATACAATTGTCTAAAGAAAGATCATATTTTTCGTATTTAAGTTCGTCACGGATCATAACATTCGTGTCAAGTGGAAGTCCTATAACATTATTGAATGTGGATACGGACAAATCATAATCATTCTGTGCTGTAACCAAACTTTGCTGGGCATTTGCGAGTTCAACCTGGGAACGAAGTACGTCCGACTTGGCAACTGTCCCAACTGCGTATTGCGCACTGACATTTTTCAAATGTTCCTGCAATTTATCAACAGAATCTTTATCGACTTGAACCAGGTTACGATTTTGCAAAATCGTAAAATAATCTTTCGTTACCGTAAGTTTTACAGTTTGTTTGGTGTTTTCGAGATCAAGGGCTCCAACATCAATGCCAATTTCGGCTTTTTTTATGCTGCCTTCAATTTTACCACCACTATAAATCGGTAAAGAAGCACTTAGCGTGTTGGAAAAATCTCGATCCTTGCTCGATCCAGAATAATAATTCCCACCAATTTTCTCAGCTGTTGAACTCCATGACAAGGAAACTCCATTGCTGCCTTTTGCTTCTTTCAATGCCCATTTTGCGGTTTCAGTATCAGATAAAGATTGTTGAATATCCTTATTGTTTTTCAAGGCAAGTTCAATGCTTTCATCCAATGTCAAATCCACGGTATCCGCAGCCAAAGCCACCCCGCTAGCCAAAGACATGGTCATAAGTCCGCCTAATACCATAGCTGTTAATTTCTTCTTTACACTATATTTATTCACGCTAAAAATCCTCCTAAAATTATCTTCATTTTATATATTTTATGTTAAAAGGTGCGGCGTATCCCAAAATACGTGACACGCTCAGCACTTTTGTTGACATTATTTGTTTGTCCAACTAAATACGTATCCGGCATAAATTCATATTGTCCTCTGAATTTCAGCCTTATATCATTTGGATCATAGGCATCAAGGGAAAATTTCAATTTATCATTTATATAGCTATCTACTCCTATACCAACTTTACTATCGATGATGCCAACTCTGCCTGCTAAGGTATCATTTCCTGAGCCAAGCTGCAAATTGGTTTGGTCATCTCCACCAATATCATCTACGCCCAGCAGTAAAAATTGATTTGGGCTGGTCGAAACTTTCAAATCAAAATTCGTCATCCATTGGTCTTTACCACCACTGTATAAAAAATCAATACCGGGTTCTGCTGTAATATTAGAAACTTGGCTCATCATGGTATCGGCACGGGCTGTGACATTTTTGGCACTGGCCAAAATTGTTTTAAGGTCTTGAGCCGTTTGCGGATCTGCAACTACCGGTTCCAGATTTGCTGCCATATTTTCAATGCGGCGGCTTGTACTGCTAAGATTGACAATGGCCTGCCGCATTTGCTCGGCAGTCTGACCATCTCGCGAAAAATCTCGAATCATTCTGTCCATTCCATCGGCAGCACTTTTTGCACTTTGCGACATCATACTGAGATTTGTTATCATGACACGCAAATCTTGTTCATTATTCACTGCCATTCGCTCCATCACGATACTCATGTGATTAAAATTATCTGTCATAGTCTTAATATTTTTTGCTGACTCTATCATTGAATTTTTAACTTGTTCATTCCCCAAAACATCATTTAATGATTTAATTAGTGTTTGCAATTCATCAAGCGTTGTTCCGGCATTGGCCATTAAATATTCCATGCCTCGTTCATCCACCCCTTGCACTACAGCACCATCTAATAGATAGGTATCACTTTCCATATCACCAGGCAATATATTAATGAATTTTTCTCCCATCAACCCATCACCACTGATTGTGACCAGCGCGTGATCCGGAATATTAATTCCAGGATTGATATGCAGCTTAACCCTTGCTCCTAAGCCATCTGCCTCAACAGTTTTCACACTACCAACCGTAACTCCGGCATAACGAACAAAAGCCGCAGGTTTTAGACCATTGACCTGTTTAAATAAAACTTGTATATGATATCCTTTTTCACCGCCAAAGCTAAATCCGCTTAAATGGATAACGATAAATGCTAATAATGCCAGTGAAATTAGTGTAAATGCACCAACTTTAGCTTCTGTCGACATGCGTCTGCCTCCTCTTTATTGGCTTAATTGTTCCATGGATGAATTCTCTGACCCTTAGATCTTGAGAATTTTTAATACCATCTACATCATCAATAGCAATCAGTTCACCATCATAAACCATGGCAATTCTGTCTGCTATATGAAAGGCACTATTCATATCATGCGTAACAACAACCGATGTAACCCCTAAGACTTGCTGCGTATTGACAATAAGTTCATCTATTTTTGCTGCCATAATTGGATCAAGTCCCGAACTTGGTTCATCATACAAAACAATTTCCGGTTCAAACGCAATCGCGCGTGCCAGGCTGATACGTTTTTTCATACCACCGGATAATTCATTCGGCATCATTGCCTCAAAACCTTCCAGCTCAACCAACTTTAATTTTTCCTGGACCACTTGCTGAATTTTTTCAGAAGTAAATTTTGTATGTTCTTTAAGACCAAAGGCAACATTATCGCCAACGGTCATGGAATCGAACAGTGCTGAATATTGAAATACCATTCCCATATTGAGGCGAATCTTATCTAAATCAATTTCAGGAAGCTGGGAAATTTCTGTATCTTTAATCCAAACTTCACCACTAGTTGGCTGCAAAAGGCCAATCATCAATCTGAGCAATGTACTCTTCCCTGAACCACTGGCACCGATGATAGCCAGAGTCTCCCCTTTTTCGACATTTAGATTTATGTTATGCAAAATAATTCTTCCATTAAATTCTTTATTTACATTCTTTAAATGAATCATAATCCACCTCTATCGATACAGTATAAGCGACATAAAACAATTTGAAATAAAAATCACAATAATTGCTCCTACCACGGATTGTGTCGTCGCTTTACCAACACCTTCAGCGCCATTCGGTGCATTAAGTCCATAATAACAACCGATCACTGCAATCGCAGCACCAAAAAACACGGACTTTATCAGACCACCTGTAATATCATGTACCACTGTAAAAGTAGTAATTGATTGTATATACATCGCCGAACTGATATTCGCGTAATATGTAGATATGATCCAACCGCCAAATGTTCCAATCACATCACCACAGATAACTAATAAGGGCAGCATTAGCATGCAGGCAATCACTCTGGGCACGACCAGGTAGCCAATCGGATTGGTGGCCATAACTTTAAGAGCGTCTATCTGCTCTGTTACTTTCATCGTACTGATTTCAGCCGTAATGGCAGCACCCACTCGTCCAGCCGCCACAACGCCGGTCAATACCGGTCCTAGTTCCCTGGCCACACCAATTGCAACGATCCCACCGATTGTGGATTGTGCACCATAACGGATGAATTCATTCGCTGTCTGCAATGTAATAACCATTCCCGTAAAAAGCATTGTCAATGCCACAATTGGTAAAGTGTCCACACCAAGGCTCGCCATCTGACGTAAAACATGTTTACCGCGGGGAACATGTTTTAATTGATAAAAAATCTGTCCAATTAAAATGATAACAGCGCCAAAGCCTTCCATGACATTTATAACACGGCTGCCTACTTTCTCTAAATAATGCATAAGCATGTTTATCTGACTCCTTCGACAAACAAAATTCCTCGTGACAGTCTTTTGAAACTTCCGTGAAAGCTCTTTCGAAAAAATCACTCACCGAAGTACTATTTATTGTATCAGTATTATTTATAATAGTACATATTAGTTTACTATTTTTTTGAATAATATTCAAATTTTTTTTACAAAGCGAAAAAGAGAGATGAAATATTTTTTTTCATCCCTCTACCATTAGTTCTTTTTTCCTATTACTTGAATTGAAGTTTTAATTATATTATCAATAATATAATTTGTATCAAATTTTGCTGGTAAGTCAGCTTCCGGTTTATCCAGTTTTGTTTTTTTATTTTCTATATTAACCTGGTCATTTGGTTTTATTTGATCCAATTGAGCCGATTGTTTTATAGCCGCTTCGATAGCAGCTGCCTGCTGAACTTCATTAAGCATTGGAGCCGCCGGACTAATAATAATTTCATTGTTTTTATTTGCTTTCATAAAGGCGTCTAACTTCTCGGACAATGGCTGCATTTTATCTTCTTCCGGACTTAAATCAAGACCTTGCTGCTGCATAAGAAGTTGTGCAACCGGCACCAGCCCACCACCACGAATTTCTAAAGTAGTCATCCCTGCCGGCTGGTTTTTTGCAATTTTATAAGGCACGATTAGAGTTTCTGCCGGTTTCCGATACGGCTTAATTTGAAGTTTTACATTAACCGTTTCACCCTGTTTTACTTTTTGTTTTTCAGGAACCGCTTCAATAATGGATGCTGTCCGACGATTTGCATCAACTTTTATGTTAACTTTAATGCCAACAATATCTGTTTCACCCATTGTATTCGTACAAAGAAGGTTTAACGCCTGATAAATTTCAGTAATTGAAAGTTGCCCTACATCTTGAGGACTATAGTACATATTCGATCGTTTTATAACTCCGCTGTCAACGGCATTGGTCAAAATCTCAAATTCTATTTTAGCTGTGCCGGTGCCAGCACGATCAATGGTTTGATCAATCGCATTGTAAACAACCGATGCAGCCAGCGATGAAGCCAATTCTTCATCATATGCAAGTTGTACTGCATAAGTTTGATGACGATTTAACTGCAGGTCATCCACATTAATTTGTATGGGGATAACACTTGGATATCTGCCAATGATACCAGCGACACCAGCTGAACGATCCTGATTAATCCGTCCCACTAAATTACCGGGAGCACCAACTTTAAATCCCGTATTATCTCCACTCGCCGTTGTGATAATATGAGCATCTGTCATAAAATAATTGACATTACCTTTGCGTAAAAAGGGATGTCCAAAGGCAAGGACTCTGCCATTATCGAGAGCAGTAACTGTACCGATTGCCGCTACGCTAAGGTCCCCTCGAACCACCTCAACGCCGACTGAGCTTCCCGGTTCAAGCGTTACAGTTTCACCTTTACCTTCATATGACCCTACTGCATAAGGAACCAGATTATAAGGAGCCATCTTTTCTTTCAAAAGGTTTAGTCCTGCATCCGTGAATCCCGATACCATCAAAGGGGTCATAAGTGGTTTACTTTTTTCTGCTGCAACCGCCGCCTGCGTCGTTGTTACTGTATTTTTCGAAGCCGTTTTTATATCTGTTTTATTATCTGCGGATAAAACGGTTGGCGGTTGTTTTAAATTCACTTGTTGAATCATCGTTTTATTTTTTAGATCTGGCATATCCCAAATTTTCATCATATCATGAATCGGTGTAATAATGCAGGTACGATTGTTAATTTCTTTCCAACCACCTGATACTGCACCAATCAGTTTATCGTCAATATATACAGGGCTGCCGCTCATCCCCTGAAGAACTCCACCTGTTTTATCAATAACGGGACCGGATGCAATCGCAATAATTCTGCCATCGCTGTCTTTGCCGGCATCAATAACACCCGTGATTTCAATATCAAATGTATCAATCGTTGTTCCTTCAATAACCGTTTTTGCAATTCCATGCATACCAGCCTGGATTTGATCTGTTCCCATTATTTCCGGCATTGCTGCTGCCTGGCTCCAAGGGAAAAAAACGATGATACAAAACGATACCATATAAATTTTTATGAACTTTGTCAAATATTTCACCTCTTTAGTTTCTCGATCCTGTTAGTTATTTCGCAATTCGAACTACAACTTCGCCGCTTTTCACGTTATCACCAGGCTTCACTAATACCTGCTGCACCGTCCCTGCTGTTGTAGCACGAGATGCTGCCGCTGAACCGGTAAGTGTTGACACCCGAACGAGTTCACTGCCTTCTGTCACAGCTTGCCCTACCGGAACAGTCCAGGTAACCTGTCCTGTCAAAGTCGTTTTTTCATCTATCATTGAAGCGGCCGCGGTAAGTTGCGCAAGCCCAAGTAAAACACAGACTAAAACTATAGCTATCAGCTTTTTTTTATGGAGCATAATCAGCCCTCCCCTTTCGTCTCGTACCTTTATCCCTGCTGAAATTATAAACAAGTATATTTAAAGCAGGTTTACTTTCATTATAACCGATTCATCCGTAATAGCAAGATTTATCCATCGCTTTTGTACGAACACGCTCCTGTATCACAACAATACTTCCCTCGCAAAAATTTATTTTTTTATTACAACTAAGGCTGCACCAACTTTACGTTCGCTGCCATCAGACGGGCTATTAATAATCGTACCACCAATGACCATTTCACTGGATCCCCCACCATCAAAGTTAATTGCATCAACTGCACCAAAGTCCTTCATCAGCTGCCCCATTTCATTCAAAGTGCAACCGATACTGCTGCTTTGTCGACCATCGACCACAAATAAAAGCACATGTTTATTTTTGGTAATTCCTACTGCAGTACGGGGAGCTCGACCGCTTGCCACATCACCGCCAAATTGTTCCTGCTGTGCCGTTACATTTACAAGACCATTTTTAACCAGAGTTGGGCCAACCCCAAGAATTTGTTTTGCCATGTTCCAGGGTGATCCAATATCTTCTTTTATTTCCATACGATCGCCAATTTTTACCGATGCTAGTGCATCCTTCGCTGTTCCATGTGCTGAAACAATAATTGTTCCCGGTAAAATTGGTGAGTTTGCCTGTTTTATATCAATTACTTTATTGTTCTTAACCGTGTATTCAATTCCGTATTCATTTGTCATCGTCGAATCGTCATAATAAGAATTGTAAATCGTCAGACCATTTTCGCCGCGTTCGCAGTTCACGCCTGCTATAGGTAAAATTATTCCCTTACTTGACACTGTACCAGTATAATCGACTACACCAGCAACCGGCGTACCATCGGGCATGATTCCAAAAGCGCTGCGAGGTAAATAGGTAGTGCTGACAATTGTTGAGTCAATCTTCGTAAGTCCTAAAAGTTCCCCGTTTAAAGCAAAGTATGAGGCGTTAACAGCCGCAATGGCGTTTGTATCATCTGATATCCCGCCAACTGTTTCACGTCCGCTGATTTTTCCATTTGCAATTGCCGGGCGTAAATTATAAAGAGCCGGATCTACATCCAAAATATGTGCCGTAAGCATCCCTAAATCATTATTTCGAACATAAGTAGTGTGAATCAGCCCTGGTGCAACCTCATCTATTTGTTTACTTTCATAATTTTTACTGATATCGATAAAAATCCGCTGTGGTCCCTGTAGTGTTTTTACAGTGTAGGCAGCTGCTCTCTTTAACTCAATAATCGTCCGAAAACCTTGATTATTTTTACTGAATATGACAGATTTAACGAGACTGTCATTTATATCTAAGTTCGCCAGATCAGTATGATTCACCGTAGCCGGAAAATCCAAAATCAAGCGAGTTCCATTGTTTTCCGTTGAAACTTTGTAATCAGGAATAACATCAACATCAAAAACAATCCTAACAGCAGCGGGCCCTGCACTAAAACGAATTCCATTAACATTTCCCTGAACACCTGCTGCCGAAGTAACCGCCGTTTGCACTAAAAACAGCAAAACTACTACTAAAGCTGTTAGATTACGATATGCGAATTTCATACTAAACCACTTCCAATCAAATTTTATTGCACTATACAAGGAATTAAAAAATTGTCGCTTTGTTTGACAGCCTGACCAAAAAGGACGATGGGCATTAATCCATATTTATCTTATTCAAAAAAAAGAATACAGAGTCAGGCTGTGCCTGACTCTGTATTTATTATAATTTATTTGTTAGAAAGTGACAACTGCTTATACATCATATCTGCTAAACCAACACCACCAGCATTGGCCATTTGCTTGGTGAGTTCTGTATCCATCATGGATTGCATGATTTTTTCACCATTCGATGAACCAAACAATGGATTATCCGGTACTGTTTCCCGCATTTTAGTGTACATCAAATTTAAATACATCGCTTCGAAATCTTTACAGGTATCACGAAGTTTCTTATCGTCTTTCGCTGCTGTTGTCACTTGTGTCTGTGCTTTTTTTAACTGATCGGAAAATGTAGTATCTTCCGCGACCGTTTGCGCACTCTGAAAGCTGTTGAAGCCCGACTGAGCACTAATTCCATTTATCTGCATAAATAATACACTTCCCCTTAAATGATTTGAAGATCTGCATGAAGAGCTCCCGCTGCCTTGATTGCCTGTAAGATTGATATGATATCACGTGGTGTTGCACCAACAGCATTCAGTGCACCAACGATATCATTTACATTGGCCGTGGCCTGCAAGACAATGGTATTGGCCTTATCTTCTTTCACGGTTGTCGTTGTATTTGAAGTCTTAATCGTTTCCCCTAAGGTATATGGTGCTGGCTGTGTCACATCCGTATTTTTTTGAATCGTAATATTCAAGCCGCCCTGAGCAATTGCGATTTCATCAACACCTACATTACCGCCCATTACAATCGTTCCAGTTCGTTCGTTGACAACAACTTTCGCAATATTATCTGTTGTTACATAAAGATCTTCCAGGTCCGCAACAAAACCAACAACGTTCCCCCGATAATAAGGCGGAACGGTAATGTCGACCCGTCCTGGATTTGCAGCACTTGCCACGCCCCCGTAACGAGAATTCACAGCGGCTGCTACCCGTGAAGCTGTGGTAAAATCCGGTTGACCAAGCGACAGAGAAATAGTTCCACTATCACCGAGTGAACTTTCCACTGTTTTTTCCACGATAGCACCATTTGGTGTCATCCCCACGGTAGGGAAGTTTTTCTGCTGGCTGCTTGCACCATTACCAGCAGCAAATCCGCCCGTTGAAACGGCTCCCTGCCCTACAGCATAAACTTGACCATTTGCCGCTTTTAACGGGGTCTGCAAAAGTGTTCCGCCTTGAATACTTTTTGCATCGCCCATTGATGACACTGTCATATCTATTGTATCCCCTTCACGGACAAAAGGCGGCAGAGTAGCCGTGACCATAACAGCAGCCACATTTTTTGTTTTCAAGGATGATGCCGTAATATTTACGCCAAATTCTTTCAGCATATTTGCTACGGATTGCAATGTTTCAAGTGTTTTATTTGAATCTCCTGTACCTGATAATCCGACGACAATTCCATAGCCCACGAGCTGATTGGAACGAACGCCCTGGACCTTGGCAATATCCTTAATTCTGCTGCTGACTACACTCGCTGCGGCAAAAGCCGTACTAAACGACAGAGACAAGACGATCAATGTCAAAATTGCTATAATTTTAGATAGTTTATGCATAGTTACCTCCATCAGATATTAAAATAATATATTTAATACCTGCGTCAAAATACCCTGACGTTGTTTTGCATTAAGTGGACCTTTTCCATCAAATTTAAGAGTAGCATTCGCCACCAGGTTCGATGGAACTGTATTATTTGATGTTACATCATCTCGGCGAACAATACCATTCAAAGTAATTTTATGTTCATCTTTATTTTGCCAAATTGATTGTGTTCCTTCGACGACCATGTTGCCGTTTGGTTGTACTTCTTTAACCGTAACAGACACATTACCCGTGACGCTGTTATTTGCACTAGCGGCACCATTTGCTTTAAAGCTGTCTGAACCAGCAGCTGAGGCTGCATTCAAAAATGTAAAAATCCCCACTCCGGCACTTAAGCTTTGGCTGCCTGATTTTGAGTTGGTATCACTTTTCGTTGTACTTGTTTTTGTTGATTCACTGATCACAATCGTAAGAATATCACCGACATTTCTTGCCTTATGATCGGCAAATAAATTCATTGCCCCATTATCGACCCAAAGCGACTCTGCTGCTGCAGACTGGATATTCGCAAAAGTCAAACTTCCCAGAACGACACAAAAAACCAATATATTTTTAATCCATTTATCCATTACTATCACCCGTTTTCATTAAGCTGCTACTTGGACCGTATCAGCATCAATAACTGTTCCGCTAACGATTTTTTTCGTAACGGTATTACGAACGCGAATAACCTGCCCATTTTTACCATCTTGCAGAGCAATGCCTTGCGTTTGCACGTTTGCCTCACCTATTTTAGCGGTAATATGAATCATACTTCCCGTTTTAAGAATCACTGGTTTATCGAGCATAGATTCCTCTATAACAGTACCACTATTTGTCATCCGTTTCATAATAAAGCCAATTGGTTTCTTACTATCCGTCATATACCCAGCCATCAAGGCACTAACTTCTTTTTTTTCGACATGAATATCATCCGGTGTCACTAATTCTCCTGCAGCCATTGCACGATTCGTCACCACCACAGATTCATACATATGAACTTTCGCGCGAAAAAATGCTTTTTTATAGGGCTCTCCATCAATGTTCACCCAAATATAAACACTAGTTGGCACAACAGATTTCACCCCCAAAGGTATCGACAAGTCATAAGATATTGTCCCCATTGGCACTCTCATGGGTTTAGGAACTGTTAAAACTTCGAGTGTATATTCCCGTTTATCCTGCTGTGATTTAAGTTGATCCGTGATCGCTTTTTGACCCATTTGAGAAAATATTTCACTGGCAATCGTTTGTGAATCGGTACTAATTGCAATCGTATCGGGAATAGTCCAAGAAATATCATCACAGTTGACACCAGAAGATCGTGTCCTGAGTTCAAAAACACGTGATGATAAAAGTATCTTCTGCCCCGGTACAGGAATAGTTCCCAGCTTCATAGCACTTAATTCAGCCGCACGATTTGCATCATCACAACTGATTTGTGCAATATCCCCCAACAAAATTTCCGATTTAGAAATCGTCACATTATCATAAACCGAAATCACTGCTGGTGCAGCCGCCAAAACTGTTGCTGTTGAAACAAAACATACCAGACTGATGCACAAAATACAAAATTTTTTAATCATAATACTTATCGTTTAAGACCATTAGCTACTTCCAGCATCGAATCTGATGTTGTGATAGCCTTCGAATTCGTTTCATAAGCACGCTGGGCGATAATCATATTTACCATTTCTTCCGCAATCTGTACATTTGACATTTCCAACGAGTTTTGTACAAGTTTTCCTGCGCCATCTTCCCCCGGGTTCCCCACAATTGGATCACCTGATGCTGCCGATTGTTCAAACAAATTATTGCCAATGCTCATAAGCCCTGATGGATTTACAAATCGAGCCAGTGTAATTTGTCCAACTTCTTCAGGAGTCGTAGTCCCAGCTGCTTTAGCTGAAACACGCCCATCTGCTGCAATCGTAATCGTATCACTCGGAGCATTTTCTGGTATATAAATTTCTGGTTCCAGCGGGTACCCTTCCGTTGTAACCAAACGACGGTTTTCATCAAGTTTCAACGACCCGTCACGTGTATAACCAAGAGTCCCGTCGGGCATTGTAATCTGTAAAAAGCCTTCACCATCGACCATTACATCTGTTGGATTGTCTGTAGTCTGATTATTCCCCTGCGTAAAAATACGATTCGTAGCTGACAAACGAGCTCCATGTCCCATTTGCAATCCACCTGGATACTGCGTATCTGCGCCACTAGGTGCACCGGCCTGACGTAAAGTCTGATACATAAGATCTTCAAACTCAGCGCGTTGTTTCTTGAAACCGGTTGTATTCACATTCGCTAAATTGTTTGCAATAACATCCATGTGTGATTGCTGCGTTCCCATACCCGTTGCAGCTGTCCAAAGTGCTCTCATCATAATAGCAAAACTCCTATCATTATATATGTGTTTCTTTAGTTTTACATTCCACTAAGGACCAAAAAAGCTTTATTTTTTTAAATAAAACCTTATGATCCTGTTCTTACTTTTATTATCGTAAAAAAACAGAAAATCTTAAGTCCTATTTTTTTAAAAAAACAGATTAAATTTAAAGAAAGCGAAAAAAGAAAGTTCCTCTAAACTTTCCTTTTCCGCTTTCTTTCATTCGTTTATAAGCGTCCGACTTCATTTACAGCCTTATCAAGCAGGCTGTCCTGTGTCGTCACTGATTTTGAATTTGCTTCATACATTCGGTAATTATTGATCAACTGCACCATTTCAGATACAACATTAACATTCGATTTTTCCAGTACACCTTGCGATACGGTTCCCGTCGCCGCGGTCGGCTGCGCACCTTGCTGAGGAGAAAATAAATTGTTTCCTTCTTTTAAGAGTGCACGCCGATCTTGAAAATCAACGAGTTGCAATGTTGTCAGCGGTTGATTGTCTGCATAGACCTGACCATTCGCACCAAATGTAAGTTTTGCATTTTGCGGCAATGTAACTGGTCTATTATTATTATCAAGAACAGCTTGTCCATCAACCGTCACAAGCTGACCTGTCTCCGAACGATAAAAATTACCATTACGTGTATATCGATTCCCCTGCGGTGTATTTACGACAAAATAGCCTTTACCAGATATAGCTAAATCATAAGGGTTCCCTGTTGTTTGCAATGCACCCTGATCTTGAATGGTTGCAATTTCAGATACTTTCGAACCTCGTCCCAGCGGACCAACAACAGGCGCTTCCGAACCAATACTGAAACCCTTAATCGAAGTTGCATTATTTTGTTTATCATTGATTCGATGTAATAATATAGCCTCAAACTCTTCACTTACCATCGTATCTTTTTTATAACCTGTCGTATCTACATTGGCCAAATTATTTGAAATTGTATCTGTTCGCAGCGATTCTGTAATCATCCCACTGGCTGCTGTATATAAACCACGTAACATTTAATCATACTCCAATCTATTCGTTCATTTCGGTAAGACTATATTGCTACGTGCCAGCCTTACCCTTTAAAGTTATTTGTTCTCAATGAAGTTAATCCATCTTCGATTTTATCCATCGAATCAAGAGCCTTACCTGTTCCAAGAGCTACGCAAGATAAAGGATCTTCCGCTAAATACGTAGGTATGCCGGTTTCATGCTGAATGAGTTTGTCCAAACCAAACAGCATGGATCCTCCTCCTGTCATAACAATACCACGGTCCATGATATCCGCGGATAGTTCCGGTGGTGTATCTTCGAGTACTTTTTTGACACATTGTACAATACGGTTTACTGGTTCATCAAGGGCTTCACAAGTTTCATTAACAACCATTTTAATTGTTTTCGGCAATCCTGAAAGTAAATCGCGGCCACGAACATCAAAAGACCCTTCACGGGCATTACGGCTGGCGGAACCAATCGTAATCTTAATTTCTTCGGCTGTACGTTCACCGATCATCATGTTATATTCTTTTTTGACATAACGAATAATTGCCTCATCAAATTTATCGCCGCCAATACGTAGCGATTCACTGATAACGATACCGCCTAAACTAATTACCGCAATATCGGTTGTACCGCCACCGATATCAACAACCATTGAACCATACGGTTCAGAAATTTCAAGTCCGGCACCAAGTGCTGCTGCTAAAGGTTCTTCAATCAAATATGTCTTACGGGCTCCAGCCTGGACAGCCGCTTCTAAAACAGCTCTCTTTTCAACAGTCGTTACGCCAGATGGAATACAAATCATAATACGAGGTTTAAACATGAAATTTTTGCCAGCAACTTTTTCAATAAAATGCCGCAGCATGCTTTCCGTTGTGTCATAATCAGCAATAACACCTTCGCGCAATGGACGGATTGCTACAATATTTCCCGGGGTTCGGCCAATCATTCGGCGAGCTTCTTCTCCAATTTCAAGAACTTTATTTGTATCTCGGTCAATTGCAACAACAGAAGGCTCTCTTAGTACGATTCCTTTGCCTTTTATATAAACTAAAACATTGGCGGTTCCTAAATCTACCCCAATATCCATTGACATTCCAAACATATGATTTATATTCCCCTTCCAAAATGATCTATTCCTAGATTTTTTTCCTACTTTATTATACACTATTGCATAATAGATTGCGTGGATTTTCCTTTAAATATTTATGCAATGTAAAATATTTTTGTCACTTTTATTAATATATAATAAATTAGAAGGGTTGACAATAGAAATCTAGTTTGTGTTGCCAAAAATACAGCATCTTGCTCAAACATAAAGATATCATTCTAAAGACAAGTAATTTTAACTAAAAATTAAATCATATACTAACTTTATCGTAAAAAAAAGATAAAACTTAATAGCCTAAAAAAAATTGAGCTATTGGTCTTAGACCTAAAGCTCATAAAAGAATGGAAGAATACATAATGAAAAATGTTTTAAAAAAAGATATGAAACCAGATATGCTATTAAAAACAGAACAGTTACATGAAATAGTCCATCCACTTTTACGCTGGTATCACAACCAGGCTCGTATACTTCCGTGGCGTGAAGATCCTACACCCTACCGCGTATGGATTTCTGAAATCATGTTGCAGCAGACTCGTGTGGAAGCGGTCAAACCATATTTTGAACGTTTTCTTACTGCCTTGCCGACTATAAAGGATTTAGCGGATGTGCCCCTTGATTCACTATTAAAATTATGGGAAGGTTTAGGCTACTATACCAGGGCCCGTAATCTGCAAAAAGCTGCCCAGCAAATTGTTGCTTGTTTTGGCGGGACTATGCCAAATGACTATAATGATCTTTTAAGTTTACCGGGAGTTGGTCGTTATACAGCCGGTGCAATCAGCTCAATTGCTTTCGGTCAAACTCGCGCTGCTGTTGATGGAAATGTATTGCGGGTAATTAGTCGAATCCTTGCGTATCATGAAGACATTATGTCTGCTAAAGTCAAGCTGGCCATCGAGCAAAAGCTGGAAAATATTTTACCCGCAGCACAGGCAGGCGATTTCAATCAAGCTCTCATGGAACTTGGTGCAATGATCTGCCTGCCCAAAACAGCTGCAAAATGTCCGTTATGTCCCCTAAAGCAGCTTTGCCTTGCTATGGCCCAGAATATTGTCCCAGATTTGCCTGTAAAAAAAGCAAAAAAGGCACGTCGAATTGAAAAGCGAACCATCTTGTTATTTGTCGAATCAGGTCGAACGGCACTAATGAGGCGACCAGCTGCTGGATTACTCGCCTCGATGTGGGAATTTCCGAATCTCGACGGCCATGTTTCGGAAAAATCCGTGCTTCAATACGCACGCAGCCTCGGTCTCACAGTAAAGAGCATCACAATTCTCCCTATCGCCAAACATGTTTTTTCACATGTAGAATGGCATATGATCGGCTATCAGATTAATCTGAACCCCGCCAGAAACATTGCTGAAACAAAAGCTGCTTATGATACCACACAAGTGCCTCCCCTGCCTCAGTTGCATTGGGCAGCCAAAAATGAGCTTCATACCGATTATGCCATCCCAACTGCATTTAAAGCCTATATTGATATTTTTACAAAATAATTTTATGAAGTTAATTGTCATCGTGCCTGCTGCTTAGTAAACGCGATTCTTTATAATGAACATATTATTTTACCAATTACAAATCACCGATTTTTTCTTCCATATTACACAGGATTCTATAATGTTAATATTTATTGAATTGCTGTCTTGCTTGTTTTATCGCTGCCACGAATACTTTTGCTGCCTGCGTTACCTTTTGATAATCTCCATCGTTGCTATGCGCTTTTGTGATATAACTGCCCACGCCAACAGCAACGCAGCCAGCAGACAGCCATTCACCAACATTCTCAGGGGTCACACCGCCGGTTGGTACAAGTGCCGCTTGCGGCAATGGACCATTCAATGTTTTTACATAATTGCTTCCAAATAGATCAGCTGGGAAAATCTTTACAATATCCGCACCCGCTTGAATAGAATTGAAAATTTCCGTTGGTGTTAAAGCCCCGGAAATAGTCACAATTTGATAATTATTCGCAAACTCAATCATCTTTGGATTCAAATTTGGGCTGACTAACAATTGAGCACCTGCTAAAACAGCAGCCGCAGCATCTTCTGAAGTAAGAACGGTACCAGCGCCAATAACAATTCCTGTTTTACTATATTCTTCTGTTAATCGTTTAATAGCCGTCAATGCATTCGGAACAGAAAATGTAATTTCAAGTGCTTTTGCGCCACCCTTAATTGCAGCTTTAGCAATTTGATAAGCATCTTCTGTATCTGATGAACGGATAATCACTACCATTCCACCATCTGTAATTGTTTTTAAAATTTCAAATTTTGTCCACATACGTATACATCATCCTTTTTTATAAATAGAAAACTCCCTAATTTTAATGCAAGTTATAATACGTTAATGTTTCTTGAATTTTCTCATCGATTTCTGCGTTAACAGCACTCACTGGAGAACGTGCAGATCCTACATTGATTCCAGATAAAGTCACAGCACGTTTAATAACAGACGGTGTGGTCCCGAGTTTCAAAACCGTTCGCAGTTTTTCAATTTCATCTTGATTTTTTTGTGCCTGTACCAAATCACCTTTTATAAAGTTCCGATAAATAGCTACATCAATGTCTGTCAGCAAATTACTGGTTGCCGCAATTGCACCAGTTGCACCAATTTGAAGAGCCTTTAGTATAAGTGAATCCGACCCTGATAATACAGAAAAATCCTCGCCCTTACTTACATTGATATAAGCTTCGATATTAGAAATATCACCACTGCTGTCTTTGATTCCGACAATGTTCTCTATTCGGGCTAATTCACGTACACTTTCCGGAGCTATATTAATTCCCGTATTTTTCGGGATATTATAGAGAACAATTGGCATATTTACCTTGGCAGCAATACATTTATAATGCTCTACCAGCTCATTTTGTTTAATTGGTACCAAAAAAGGCGTAATAATTGATAGTGCATCTGCTCCGACTTTTTCCATCCGTTTCGATAATTCAATAACGTGTTTGGTACTATTGCCCCCAGTACCTACATAAACAGGCACACGTTTATTCACTACCTTGACAACCATTTCTGTAAAATCGATTTTCTCATCGTCATTCAGAACATGAAATTCCCCATTGGTTCCCAAAATAAATATTCCGTCTACACCTTTGTTGATTAATTTGTTTATCAACTTTTGTGCAGCATCCTGATTGATGTTTTGGTTTTCATCAAATGGTGTAACCATCGCCGTAATAATGCCTTTTAACTGCATTCCGTTCAGCTCACTTTCCTTGAAGAATAGATTTCCCCAACGCACCACCTGGATGCCATTTTATATATTGTTCCAAATTTAATCCTTTTTCATATTCCAAAATCACACTTAGACATTGTAAAACGATGATTTCTGCCAGAATAGAAGTACGCGGTGGCTTATTTAAAATATCGCCTTCTACTTTAACACCAGCAAACAAAGTCACATCGGCCTGTTTTGCCAGCCAAGAATTTTTGTTTCCAGTGACTGCAATAATCTTAGCACCATTGTTTTTTAATGTTGTTATCGTCTGTTGCAGTTCTTTCGTTTCGCCGCTATTACTGATGGCAATAACCACATCACCTGCAGCTACTTGTCCTGCAGATCCATGCACGGCCTCTGTTCCATGCAATTCATAAGCCGCAGTCCCCGTTGATGATAGAAGTGATGCAATATAGCCAGCCACATGCCCTGGTTTTCCAATACCCGTAACGTGGACACGATTTTTATTTTTCTCAGCTTCAATAATTAGCTTTTTTCCCAAATCAATGGCTTCCATATCCAGTTCATCGGCAAAACTATAAACTTCACCGATGGAAATTTTCACATATTCTCGTAGTGCTTTTTTATTTTTTAAATCCATATATTTTTGCCTCCTCAAACGGTCTTTCTATACGGTTTTATCTTCTAATATTTTGAATTTAGCTTTCCCAGGCGAACACTCCCTAAAAAACACTTAACAGACTATTTAGCAGCATACCGATCATATTATAATCAACATTTGGGAACGTTGACCCTAACACCCCCATATCACCATATAATGGATACAATACACATGGCAGAAATGCTAGTAATAACCCAACAGCAAAGGAACCTGCTACAGCCCCTCGCCAGCCGCCATAAGCATTGCCAAACACACCTGCCGTTCCTCCTGAAAAGAAACATATATGCGCAGCTGGAATAATTACAACTGAAAATTTAAAAACAACCATCGTCACAATCGCCATCAACCCTGCAGCGTAAGAACAAAGGAACCCGACAATAACTGCCGTTGGCGCATAAGGGAATATAGTTGGTACGTCTAAAGCCGGACGAGATCCCGGAATGAATTTCTCGGAAATAGCAACAAATGCTTCTGTAATTTCTCCCAAGAACATGCGCACACCTGTCATCAGTACAGACATCCCTGCTGTGAATTGAAAAGCCTGCAACAATGGAAATACCAACCAATGTGTGGTACCGGACAATTTCGTAACAGCTTCTGGTCCTGCCGCAAAAGCAGAAACATAAAATAGAAGTAACATAACAAATGCACAGCCCATTAAGAAGTCACGGAAAAAAGATAACCAACCAGGGAAATTAATATCTTCGGTGGTTTCATCTCCCCACTTAATAAATAGCTTGCCGATATATCCGGATAATGCATAACCAAGCATGTTAAAATGTCCAATCGCCTGATCATCATTGCCTGTCATCTTACGCATAAAAGGCTGGCAAAGTTCTGGTAAAAAAGCAGAACAAAAACCTAAAATAATACCTCCGGTAAGAATTGCAGCCCCATCGCTAAACCCATGAAATTTTAAGATAAGGCCCAAAACACAAGCAAAAAACAGACTATGCCCCCCTGTAAAGAAAACATTTTTAAATCTTGTAACACGCGCAAAAAACAGATTCATAATAAACCCTAAAATCAAAATGGAGGATGTTACAAAACCATATGTGCTCTGCGCTAACGCAGTAGCCGCTTCTGGTGATGTGATAACCCCCGATACATGAAAGCCTGTCTGAAACAATTCATTAAAATTCTTCAAAGCTCCAGTCATAGTACTTGCACCAATTCCAAAGATCAAAAATCCAATTGCAGTCTTTGATGCTCCAGTGAATATCTCCGTCCCTGTTTTTTTCTGTGCCAACAATCCAATCAGGGCAACCAACCCCAGCATAATAGCAGGATTACTTAATAAACTTACTAAAAATTCCATTATTGCTCCTCCATTTTATAAAAATAATCTTTTCTTACTGCAAATTTTATATAAACTGTTTTTTTAATTAAGTATGGATGCTTATTCTTTTGTACTTTCTTCAACCAAAAATTTTTTCAGCTTATCAAAAATCTCTATTTTATTCATAATATTGTCTATACCAACAATTTTTTGTTTTAATTTTTTTGCTTTTAATTCTTTCGCAACATCACTTAATGTAATAATGACTTGTCCATTAAAACCCATAATAGAATCTAATGATCCATGTTCAATTTTAATTGGTAAATCATGTTCCTTAATTACCTGATTCAGTTTTATTTTCAGCATTAAACTCGACCCTACACCTGCACGGCAGGCAACTAATCCTTTGTATTGCATTTTCATTCACCCTTTTTTTATAAATTTTTAATAAAATCTATTATTTCTGATGGTTTTTCGGCACAATCTAATAATTCATAAAAATCTTTACGTTCCAATAAGTCCATCAGTTCTGCTAAAGCATTTAAGTGACTATTATTATCTGCAGCACTTAAACAGAATAAATATTTTACCGGATCATTCTCTTTATTGCCAAATGCAACAGGGTCTTTTAATGTTGCAATACCAATAGCACTTTCAATGGCCCCGGCTTCCGGTCTGGCATGTGGCAAAGCAACATACTTCGTGATTACGATATACGGACCAGTTTCTTGCACAGCTTTTATAATGGCATCAATATAAGCGTGTGTAATTTTTCCATTTTGCAGCAATGCATCTGCTGATTTTCGAATCGCCTCCTGCCAATTTTTTGCATCTATATTTAACCGAACAAGCTCTTCGTTAGTTAAGTCTTTCAGCATACTACTTAGCTCCTTTTCTCTACTATTGCTCTAATTTTTCTATCAGAACTTCAAATTTTGGATTTTTAATTAATGTATTTACACCAAAATCACTAATAAAATATCGATCTACTTTTTCAAAAACCGGTTCCCATATTTTACTTTTACTTTTAGGTATGCTCAATAAAAATACAACTTGTACTTTTTCCTTATCCCAAAGAATTGCTTTGTCTAAAATCGCCACTGAAATCACCGCTTCATCATTATGACTTTCCAATGCATGCGGAATAGCAACAAGATTTCCCAGCTCTGTTGATGACATATTTTCTCTATCAAACACTGATTTTTTCCCAGCTTGATTCATATATCCTTTTGTTACCATAACGTCTGTCAATTTTTCTAAAACATCGATTTTAGAATTGCCTTTTAATCTTGGAAAAAACAAGTCTTTGCGGAAAAATTTTTCCTGCTGCATATCCAATTTTCGTGTATCGTCTGTAATTACTGCTTCAATCCGACCTAGATCTTGTTCGGTTAAAATGGACTCTACAAAAACAATCTTTGCAGAAGAAATTGCCTGAATTGGTACGGTTGTAAAAACAAAGTCCACACTATTAACAAGTTCTTCGGTTATTTCGTATAGTGGACTTATCTTTACAACACGAAGCTGTTTGCCAAATTTTCTTTGCAGCCTGCTCTTTACAAGCATGGCTGTTGATAGACCTGTTCCACACACAATAATTGCTGTTTTTGCTGTCGGAACATTACATTTTCTACGTTCCAGTGCTGCCCCAAAATGAATCGCTAAAAAACCCATTTCGTTTTCATTCGTTCGTAAATTTTCTTTTTTTGCTAAAACTTTACTTGCAATAACAGCCATTTCAAAAGCCAAAGGATAATTTTTTTTAACAGGAACTAAAATTTCATTACGGATATTCATATTAAATTTCAACCGACTGACAGCAGCTCCCAAATGAATCATTAATCCAGAAATCAATTCCGTATCCGCAGATAAATCAACGCCAATATCTATTTGGATTTTTATTAAAATACTATCAATCAAATCCCTATATTCTTTTTTTATTTGTGTGTTCTTTTCATTTTCCATCAGCTTTTTACTCGATATAAAATGTTGTGTCAAATAATACACTTCATTTTCAATATCTATATTCATTTGGCTGGAAATAATAGTTATAATTTCTTGTGCTACAGAAAAATAAATAGACTGTTCTAATGTTTTCATTTCCATTTTGCTATACTCTGTTGTATTTTTGCTATCGGCCCGTTTCAATGTAATAATGACATGCACCAATAAATTTTTAAACGCAATATCTGTCAAATGAATATCATATTTTAAAATAATTTGTAATAAGATTTTCTTTACTTTCTCAATCTCTTCTGTTGAAAAAATATCACAATAAAATTCATTTTGCGCTAGATCTAATAGGTCATTGCTATTAAAAATATACTCTGAAATGCAGTAACGAATTTGCGCTTCATCTCCCTGAATACGAATTCCATTCAATCTATCAGCCATAATTTCCAGTCCAAAACGTTTCAGACTTTTCTTAATATCTTTTAAATATTTCTTTAATGTGGAAAGACTAATGTACAGTTTGTCTGCCATTTCTGATTCTGTGATTATTTTTTGATGTAGTGAATTCATCAATAGTTCAGCGATAATAAAAGAAATTCTGTCATTTGGATTGGATGGAATAATATGATTGACCAATCGATCCCGTCTGTTTTCATTAACTTGCCTATTTTTAAAAGCTTGATACCGTTCTGGATCGTCAACCTGCAGCCTATATCCAACACCTGTTTCCGAATAGATTGCTGCACCTTCATTGCGACATAAAGCATTGCATTCTTTAATATCATTACGGATTGTTCTGGAACTCACCCCAATTCGTGCTGCAATACTTGCACCATCCCATATTTTTTTTTCGCCGTTAAGTAATTCTAATATTTGAAAAATTCGTTTATTTTGAGTTTCCAATGCCTGATCACCTCGCTTACTACAAATTTATTATATAATCCTTTCAAGCATCCAACCTAGACATTTAACTGCCACAGCTTACGGAATCACAAATTAAAACCTGCGTATTTATTGAGCTGATCCACCTTTTTAACTTTCTCAACAAAAATATCATTCTTATTCAAAAAAAAGAATCAACTGCATAAGTTATTGAACCCTGCACAGTTGACCCATTGTTAAAAAAAGATAAATTGAATCGTTTATTTGATTTTCGCAAAAAAATAAATGTTGGAATTAACCAGCTATCGCCAGCATTCCAACATTTATTATAATATCTATATTGTTATAAATTTTCTATCATTTTTAGCAGGTTTTACATTTATCGTAAATACCGTTTTCTTTTAAAACTTTAATCATCGTTTCACCCATATGGGCTACTGTATCAGCAACTTGAATACCTGCTGCATTCAAAGCTTTAATTTTATCAGCCGCTGTACCTTTACCACCTGAAATAATAGCTCCAGCATGACCCATACGTTTCCCTGGAGGGGCTTGGCGCCCGCTGATAAAGCCAACAACTGGTTTTTTCATATTTTTATGAATCCATTCAGCTGCTTCTTCTTCTGCCGTACCACCGATTTCACCAATCAACATAACCGCTTCTGTATCAGGGTCTTGGTTAAAAGCTTCTAATGCATCAATAAAGTCAGTGCCTTTGATCGGATCGCCGCCAATACCAATTGCCGTCGTTTGACCGATACCAGATGTAGTCAATTGATATACAGCTTCATACGTGAGTGTTCCTGAACGCGAAATGACACCAACATGACCTTTTTTATGGATATATCCCGGTATAATACCTATTTTACATTCATCTGATGTAAGTATTCCTGGACAATTTGGACCAATAAGACGTGTTTTTTTGCCTTCCATATAACGTCTTACTTTTACCATATCAAGAACTGGAATATGCTCAGTAATACAAACAACAAGATCCAGCTCTGCATCCACAGCTTCAAGAATTGCATCAGCAGCAAATTTTGCCGGCACATAAATTACTGAAGCAGTAGCGCCCGTAGTATCAACCGCTTCTTGAAGTGTATTATATACCGGGATACCATCCACAACCTGTCCGCCCTTACCTGGCGTAACACCTGCAACAACATTTGTCCCGTAATCACGCATTTGTTTTGTATGAAATAACGCCGTTTTACCAGTAACACCCTGTACTACAACTTTTGTATTTTTATCAACATAAATGCCCATGATTTTTTCCCCCTCAGCCGATCAATTTCGCGTTTTGTTTTGCAACTAATTCGATAATCTTCTGTGCACCTTTTTCCATAGACTCTGCAAGAATTACTTCTGGAACATCTGCTTTGCGCAAGATTTCTCTGCCTTCTTTAACATTTGTTCCTTCAAGTCTTACAACAACCGGCACAGTCAAACCAACAAGTTTTGCCGCTTCTACGACACCACCTGCAATTACATCACACTTATTGATTCCGCCAAAGATATTGACAAATATACCTTTTACCTGATCATCAGAAAGCATAATTTTAAATGCTTTCGCTATTTTTTCAACGCTGGAATCACCACCAACATCAAGGAAATTTGCTGGTTCACCACCATAATGTTTAATGATGTCGACCGTAGCCATTGCTAAACCTGCACCATTTACCATACAAGCAACATTACCATCTAAGGTTACATAACTGAAACCTTCTTTAGCAGCATCATGTTCTTTAGGGTCTTCTTCCGATTCATCACGAAGTTCAGCAACATCCGGATGACGGTAGAGTGCACTATCATCAAAATTCAGTTTCGCATCAAGTGCAATAACTTTATCATCATTCGTTACAACCAACGGATTAATTTCAGCCAAAGAACAATCTTTTGCCATAAAAGCTCTATACAAAGCCCCCATGAGTTTTTCAACCTGACCAATAACTGTTGGGGCAAAATTCATTTTAAAAGCCATGCGTTTTGCTTGGAATGACGCAAGACCAACAAGCGGATCTATATATTCTTTAATAATTTTTTCCGGCATTGTATCAGCAACTGCTTCGATATCCATGCCGCCTTCTTCAGAACCCATCATAACTACACGAGCCGTATTGCGATCAATTACAAAGCTGAGATAATATTCTTTTTTGATATCACAACCCTCTTCGATCAGGAGCCGATTTACAACTTTACCAGCTGGACCAGTCTGATGTGTAACGAGGGTTTTGCCTAAAATTTCTGTAGCATATGCTTTGACTTCTTCAATGGATTTTGCTACTTTAACGCCGCCGGCTTTACCACGGCCGCCAGCATGTATCTGTGCTTTTACGACACATACTTTTGTGCCCAATTCTTTTGCTGCAGCCACTGCCTCTTCCACTGAAAAAGCTGCCTTTCCGTTCGGTACTACAACGCCATACGATTTCAATATGCTCTTGCCTTGATACTCATGAATGTTCATGTTTTTGCCTCCCCTATTTACTTCGTAATATAGACAAGACACCGGGATTTTCCATTGTATTCCACGAACGAATATACACTCAAAAATTCTGAGTCCAGCACGTTCCAGAACATCCCTATGTCGTGTTAACAACAATGATTTTTCATAAACAAAAAACTGTATTCACCTAGCTTTTAGAATCTCTTATATTATTTATTATTAATTCGTATCAGTTCAACAGTTCAATTGTATATGAATCGCAACAATTCGTCCACTACTTATTAACAATAGTAAAATTTACACAATTTATTATAAATTCTTTTTTTTTCGCAGAAAAAATTTTCCTCTGTAAAACCTTCAATAAACTAGGCATAATAGAAATATTATACAAAAATTCCATTTTATTTTAAATTATGATGTCATATATTCTATTTATTATTAATTTGGTCGAATTTGAAATGTTTCGTCGTCAAAGCACCACATCATACCTCTGTTTATACTTCGCTAAACAGAAGACTTATCCTCTTTCTTCGACAGCCTTCCGAGCCTATTAATGCAAATTTTACGATCATTCTATAAAAAAACAACCAGACTTTCTTTCATTCGAAAAAAGTTGGTTGTCCTTGTATTCGTCCATAAAAAAGATGCTGCTATTTTTTATTATAATCTTCCAGGGCCTGCACTGCATCCTGCAGCATTTTTTTACTAACTGGATATGGCGAATGAATAAGTTCCGCACTTTTAGCAGTAGATTCAAGAATCGGAACCAATTCTTCTAGTTTTATGTCAATATCAGCTAATTTCGTTGGTAAACCAACGCTTTTGCAAAATTCATATACTCTTTTCAAATCATCTAACTGCTGATCACACATCAGTAACACCAACACGCCATACATCACAACTTCACCGTGCAGATGCTTTGCCTCAATCTGCGGCAAAGTCGTGAGTTCACAAAATAAAGCATGGGCAATATGGCCATTGAAATCTTGCTGAACAAAATTGGAAACCATGCCCGTACTGACAACGATAGCCAGCATTACCTCTTCAAACGAGGCACTTGTCAGTTTGTTTTCATTATCAAGCAAAGCCTGTGCGCCATATTGTAGAATTGGTGCAGCACACATCGTACTAATTGCTACACCAAGTCCATCCGAATGTTTTAGACTATCCCCACGAGCAGAAATGTTTGCTTCATAATATTTTGCAATCGTGTCCCCCATGCCTGCCCACAGGAATGATTTCGGTGCCTCCACGGCAATCCGTGTACACATAAATACATGAACGGGTGGTATATTGGAAAATGAAATTTCTTTGTGCCTGCCATCAGGGTAGTACATTACCGCCAAACTAGTGAAGGCTGCACAATTGCTGGCAACTGTTGGGAATGTAAAAAATGGTATATTCAAAGTATGAGCCAGTACTTTAGCTGTATCAATGGCCTTGCCACCACCAACGGCAAAAATCATATCGGCTTCTTCAACTGCCTGATCCCTACTTAATTTATGTACATTTTCATAAGAGGCCTCGCCGCCATATAGTAAAAATCCGGTAAATTCCAAGCCAACCCCTTCAACGGCTTCAATCAATTTATCTTCAGCCTTAGCAATGGCCTTTTTCCCACCAATTACGACAACTTTTTTTCCATAACGTGGGCAGACTTGTTTTACGACCTCATAGGCATCTTTACCAATCGTGTATCCCGGAAAAACTACAGTGTATTTGCTATCGTTCATGTATTTTAGCTCCTTTATTGCGCATATTTCCCTATAAAGCGAATACTCCAAAAATTCTTATGAAGAATGAAGTATCATAAATTCAGTATAGCATAAAACATATCGCTTGCCAAAAACAAAACTACAATAAGATAGTGATAACTCAGCTATCTTACTGTAGTTTTTAAATTTTATAGTTTTCCAGCTTCCACAACAACATCATCCGGTTTAACGGTATCACCATAAGCTGGTTTTAACGTCGCTTCAAAATCTTTATGGAAAAATTGTTCAGCACCGAGTTTTGTTATTTCATCATTAAGCCAATTGAGTAATTCTGTATTACCTTTTTTAACGGCTGGCGCAATGGAATCCAAATCACCAAGTTTCGTTACACCAACTGTAAATCCAGCATTTTCTCTAGCCCAGGCAAAAACTAAAGTATTATCATGTGCCAGTGCCGCACCACGCCCATCTTTCAATGCTTGGAATGCTTCTGTATTTTGGTCATATTTCAAAAGTTCAATATCAGGATAGTTTTTCGTAAAATATGTTTCTGCTGTTGTACCTTTGTTTACGATTACTTTTTTGCCCTTAAGCTGATCCACACTCGTAATCGGCTGACCATCTGGCGAAACAATCCCCAAGGCAACTTTCATATACGGATTGGCGAAATCGACTTTTTCTTTACGTTCTGGTGTCACCGTAAAGTTCGCCAATGTAATATCAACCTTGTCCGCATCGAGAACTTCAGCCCGAGCAGCCGCTTCTGTCAAAACGAACTCAACGGCATTTTCATCTCCGAGTAAGTCTTTGGCAATGCGATGCGCAAAATATACGTCATAGCCTTGATTTTTCCCATTGGCATCCACAAAACCAAATGGTGGTTTGTCGCTAAATACTGCAATACGGATTTTACCACGATCTTTGATCTGCTGCAACGTAGATTTTTGATCCGCGGCTTTCGTATCAGAAGAAGCTGCTTCTTTTGTTTCATTGCCGCATCCAGCTAAAAGCCCTATTGCAAAAACCAAAGTAAATAAAAGTGCCAGTATTTTCCCTGCCTTATTCATCTAAATTCCCCTTTTCTATTTATAAATCTATTTTAATTTATAACGGCTTGCGCCTAAATTAACAAAATTAATGCTTTACGATACTTGTTCATTAAATTTAAAAATATTCAAAAACTTTTTGGCCCGTTCACTTTTAGGGCTCGTAAAAAACAATTCTGGTGTCGCTTCTTCAATAATTTGCCCCTGATCAATAAAAATGACACGATCGGCTGCCGCTTTAGCAAAACCCATTTCATGTGTTACAATGACCATCGTCATGCCAGCTTGTGCCAACTCCAGCATAACATCCAAAACTTCGCGGACCATTTCAGGATCTAATGAGGCAGTAACTTCATCAAATAACATAATTTCCGGATTCATACATAATGCCCGGATAATCGCAATTCTTTGTTTTTGACCACCAGAAAGTTGTGATGGATATGCTTCTTTCTTATCAAGCAAACCCACGCGTTCCAGTAATTTTTCTGCCTGCTGCAAAACCTCTAAACGGTCTCTGCCCTGTGCTTTAATAGGTCCTAATAAGATGTTCTCCAAAATCGTCATATGCGGAAATAAATCATAGCTTTGAAAAACCATTCCTATTTTTTGGCGAACGACATGCCATTTTGTAGCATCGGCATTGATGATCTGTCCATTTAGCTTGATTTCTCCTGCCTGAATTTCTTCAAGACCATTCAGACAGCGCAAAAAGGTTGACTTCCCGCAGCCAGATGGTCCAAGCAGCACCACAACTTCGCCCCGCTGAACCTCAAAATTAAAGTCCGGCAAAACCACAGTCTCACCATATTTTTTATTTAAATGTCTAACTTCCAATACTTTTTCATTGGACTGTTTTGCCATAACAACACACACTCCCTAAGCTTCTCTTATTTTTCTATCCATACTATAATGCTGTGTCGTTCTCTCATTTTTTTATTGCTGCCATTTCGTCTCTAGTTTTTTTGAAAACAAGGATACCGGATAACAGATAATAAAATAGAGAAAAAAGATACAACCATAAACCCAAAAAGATGCCGTCGGGGTTTTTAAAATCGATACTTCGATAATCTGCTGACCAACTTTTAATACTTCAACAACACCAATCAGAACAACGAGTGATGTCGTCTTAATCATCCGCGTGGCAAGATTGATTGCCGAGGGGATGAGGCGACGTAATGCCTGCGGAATCACAATGTATCTATAGACTTGCAATTTGGTAAGCCCAATCGCAAAACCACTATCCATTTGGTGTTTTGGCATGGAAGTAATTGCTCCCCGCACCAGATCACCCATTTCGGCCGTACCCCATAACGAAAAAACAATATCCGAAGCAAACTCAGCACTTAAATGAAAATGCAATATTTTCGTAAGACTGAAATAAAACAAGAACAGCCAGACAAGTGTAGGTATGATACGAATTGCTTCCAGATAAAACCGACAAATATAACGAATCAGCCGATAGCGTGACGTCATCAAGACCCCCAGCAAAATTCCAAAAACAGCTGAAAAAGCAATCGATACAGCTGCAATCCGAATACTCACGCTAAGTCCGTCGACAAGCCTAAATAGATTTTGACCTTCAAAAAGAACGCTAATTCCCCACGCCTGCATGACGCACTCTCCTTTCTATATACGTCAGAAAAATTGATATCGGCAATAAAAGAATCAAATACGCCAAGACCAAAAGCACCAATGCTTCCGTAGTTTTATAATACATACCGATCAAATCTTTGGCGACAAACATCAAATCCGCCAGGGCAATCGCTGACACAACGGATGTTTCTTTTAATAAAAAAATAGCATTCGCACCAAGAGCAGGTACAGCCACGGCGAAAGCCTGCGGTAAAATAATATACCGTGTCAATTGCCAGCGAGTAAGCCCAATACTGAGTCCTGACTCAATCTGGATTTTGCTCACAGCTTCCAGTCCAGCTCGAAATGCTTCTGACATGTAGCTGCCACCGAGAAAAGCCAGTCCTAATATTGCACAAGTATAGGCTTCCAGTTTAATCCCCAGCTTCGCCAAACCATAATACAAGAAAAACAACTGGATTAAAAGAGGTGTATTTCTTGATAATTCAATATAAATCCGCACGATTTTATCAAGTATTTTAATCTTATAATAGCCAATCAAAGCACAAATAAAGCCTATAATTAAAGACGATAAAATACCCCACACTGCCAAATCCAATGTCATTTTTGCCGCTTTGATATATAAGGGAATACTAGCTGACATAAAATTGAAATCCATTAAATCAGTCCTTTATAATATTTAAAGCATATTTGTAATATATGTTTTATTTTTTATCTGTTTGTATTATAATCTCTTTCATTTTCCTTGTCAATAGTTTTCATATATATATTATATGTTTTACTGTAAACAAAAAGCACGGCAGTCCACAATTGGTCTGCCGTGCCCCTGCGTTAAATAATATAATCAAAATAAAAGGTAAGTTTACGATATTTATTAAAGAAAAACCATTTATTGGAGAATTTTGCATTTACTTGTGGATTATTGTAATCAATCCCTGCATAATCTTTGAAGATATCTTGCACATCCAAAGTTGAATTCGCTTTGATCCCAAAGCCCCGCCCATTAACGAGTGGATACGCTTCATATTCGTATTCGCTAAATGGAATCAATGCCGCAACTTTGCCGCTGCGAATCTTGATTGCGACTTGATCACGAAATACTAAAATATCAAAATGCTCTGGGTAATCAAAACTTTCACCATGCGTTTTGATTGGATCACCAATTGTATATACATTGCTATGACCCGCTATTTTTGTGACTTCCAAAGAGTCAACATCATAATAAAATTCATCAAAAATGTCGCCATGAGCCGTCAGTTCATTGCCGAAAAATGTTGGCATTTTTTCAGCAATTGCTATTTTTTCACCGGCAATAACAATCCCGCCGCCAGCAACATCATATCCATCCACAACAACAAATCGTCCAGTCACATGGTTTTGCTGAAATACATCAAAAGCAATCGGCTCTTTTGTCTTAAAAATGACTTCCGCCACATCATTCAAAACAATTTTATCAACGACTTCCGTCGCGTGGAGCTGAGTTGCATCAATCACTCGAACAATCTGTTCCGCTTCGCATTCGACTTCTTGTGTCGCCAATTTCAGTTTATATTTTTTATGTAATACTAAATCGGTTTTTCCCATCCAAAAGATCGAAGCACGGAATCGGTTAGAAATAATGGGTTCGGAGCCGACACGTGTAATAATTTCACCACGCTTATTAAAAAATTCATCTTTCACCGTAATACCGGTCGACTCTCCGGCCGAAACAGTTTGTTTTTTATCACGTTCACTCCAATGTTCAATGGATTGAACGGTTGTTTTTTTGCCGCCCGGACAGATGATGATCTCATCGCCTACCGTCAACGTACCAGCTTCAATACGTCCGGCAATAATACGACGGTCATCAAATTTGTAAACATCTTGTATGGGAAAACGCAACGGCTTATTGCCGATCCCAGCGGCTGGTTCCAGTAAGTCAATCGCTGCCAGGATTGGTTCACCTTTAAACCACGGCATTTTATCCGACTGCTGCGAAATATTTTCACCAAAAAAACCAGAAACCGGAATATATTTGAGCGGATAAACGCCGAGCCCTGACAAAAATTCTTTCATTTCAGCCACAACGGAATGAAAAACGCTTTCGGAATAATCCACTAAGTCCATTTTATTGATTACTACATATACTTTTTTGATTCCGAGCAGCGACAGCATATAACCATGGCGCTTGGACTGTTCTTGCACCCCTTGTTTGGCATCAATTACCAAAAGTGCCGCTTCGGCATTGGCTGCACCGGAAATCATATTTTTCAGGAATTCTTTATGCCCGGGGGCATCGATAATGACATATTCTCTTTGTTTCGTGAAAAACTGTATCTGGGTCGTATCAATGGTAATGCCTTGTTTCTGTTCTTCTTCAAATGCATCGAGCAAATAAGCATACTCAAACGGTTTTCCTGTTTCTTTGGCAATGCGTTTGACTTTATCTACTGCACCTTCCGGCAGCGAATTCGTATCATATAAAAGTCTGCCGATCACCGTTGACTTCCCGTGATCCACATGACCAACTACAACAATTTTCAATCCATCTTTCTCTTGCGCCATAACTTAAACCTCCTAATAGTTCCCCATATATTTTGCAAAATCAATCTAAAACCGTGCTCTTATTTGCGCTTACATATAACCATCTTTCCTAAGTTTCTGCATGGCATAAGAATCTTCCTGATCCTGTTTGCGGCCAGCCCGTTCACTTGTTTTGGTCGTTTTTAATTCTTCAATAATTTTATCGAGTGTATCCGCCTCTGAATCGATTTGGCCGGTACACATTTCACAGCCCAAACTCCGATAGCGTTTACCATTTTTGGCAAAATACAGATCGATGATCGGTATATTTTCCCGGCGAATGTATTCCCAAATATCCACTTCACTCCAAGCTAAAAGTGGATGAACCCGAATATGATTGCCTTTTGGGAAATCGGTTTTAAACTGATCCCAAAGTTCCGGCGGTTGATTGGCATAATCCCACGAATAATCTTTGCTGCGTTCACTAAATACCCGCTCTTTGGAACGTGAGCCTTCTTCATCACGTCTCACCCCAACGATCAATCCTTCAAAACCATATACCTGCACGACCTGCTGCAACCCTTCTGTTTTGAGTGCTTTGCAGCAAGCCAGCCGGCCTTTATCCGGACCCATTCCGGCATCGATTGCTGCTTGGTTCGTATGGACAATTAAATCCAGATTAAGCTCTTTCGCTACACGATCCCGATAAGCAATCATGGCTGGAATTTTATGTTTTGTATCAACATGAATAAACGGAAATGGACAGTGACCATAAAATGCTTTTTTTGCTAACCATAAAAGGACTGTAGAATCTTTACCAATTGACCATAACATGCCTAATTTACCAAGTTTTTTATATGCTTCCCGCAAAATATAAATACTTTCCGCTTCTAACTTATCTAAATGATCCATAGCCTAAGCCCTCCCGTTAATACGAATTTGAATTTGATTTGTTAATAATAATACTTTCCGTTGTCCCGTCGCCTTTATCAATGACCCACTCGATAGTTGTTTCATTATCTTTCACATAGAGTAAGGTACCATTGCCCCCCATATCCGCTCCCAAATAATAACGAATGGCATTTTGTGAACACTCTTTCAGACAAGAAGCACAACCCCAGCACTCCTCGGCGGCATGAATTTCGGCTTTCCCCTGTTTATCCAGCCGAATTAAATTCCCCGGACAAACCTGTTTGCACTTTTGGCAGCCAATACATTTTGTTTTGTCAATTTTGATGCTCATATCGTTCACCTCGACCGACTAATTTACGAAAAATAATTTTGATTTCACCTGCATGATAACGCGAGTTTACATATTTTTCCCAAGCTTGACTTTTGTTCGGATAATCAAGATTTTCAGCAAAACTATGCCATCTGGTTTCATGACGCGCTTTCAGATGAGCAATCAACACCTGGCATACCGTCAGTCGTTCCTTCAGTTCAAAAATCCTGACCAATTCATACGTATCCGCCGCATTTAATTTTTTGCTTAATTTGACTATTTTTTCAATTTTCTGCTGTGCCAAATCCAGTTGCTTTTCATTAAATTGATAATGACTGGTTATACCACCAGCATAGGTATCCATGACCTTCTGCATTGCTTCTTCCAGTTCACCCGTAGAGTATAAGCTTATTTCATTGTGAAAATACTCCTGTACATATTGATACTTTTGCTCAAGTAAGCCTTCATTTAATTTTGGCAATTTCTGCTTGGCTGCATAAACGACTGCTGCCTTACCAGCTATTTCGCCTTCTACAAACGCTCCGGTAACATACTTTTGCGGGCAGCCTCCAGCAACATCCCCCGCCGCAAAAAGGCCCGGTAGTGTTGTAGCCCTATTACCATCAACCCAGTAGCCGCTGGCAGTATGACCACCTACAATATAAGGTTCTGTTGCTTCTATTTCCACATTATCCTGCCCCGGACCGGTACCGGATTCAATCCACTTGAGCGTCTGGGCTGGAGACATATTCAGGTAAGCTTTTTTCAGGGCCTCTTCTTGCGCTAAGCTAATACCCTTTGTCTTTAGATAACACGGCCCACGCCCCGCCAGATTTTCTTGAATCGTTGCATAAACCCGTTCGGCTGTTGTATTACCATATTTATATTGATACTCTTCACCGCAAGAATTGATTTGTGCTGCCAAAACACCTTGGGCAAGCGTACCAGTCGGTGAAATTGTATCCTTACAACGAAGAGCAATAAAGCGCATCTCAAAGGTTGTCATCTCGGCTCCCACGCGAATCCCCATCGCATAGCCCGCCCCCGTGTTAAAAGGGCTGTACCACATCTTGTGCCGTGAAAACCCCGGATTATTGGGTTTGTATAAGCCGGCAGCTCCGCCGGTTGCACAAATCACAGCCTTCGCCGTCAAAACATAAAACAGATTATGTTCAGCCGATAAGCCATAGGCACCAATCACTGCACCAGATTGATTGATATAATCAATGATATTAACATGATTTAAAACGGTAATATTTTTATGCCGTGCAACTTCTTTGGCCAAAATAGGTTTAATGTTTTCACCGTTGATCTTCAGGTTACGATTTCCTCTTGCCACATACTCACCATTTGCATCCTTCAAAATCACCAGGCCTAAACTTTCTACTTTTTGCGTAACCCGGTTCAAACCTTGCGCCATTGATAAAAGCAAATCTTCCCGCACAATGTCTTCGGCATCTCGTTTTGCATAAGCAACGTAGTCTTCAGGTACCTGCCCTTTGGTAATATAGGCATTCAAGGCATTAACACCAGCTGCTAAACAACCGCTGCGCTTAATGTTAGCTTTATCCACAAGAAGAATCGATAACGCGGGGTTTTGTTCGGCTATCGTAAATGCCGCATAACAACCAGCTGCCCCACCGCCAATGATCAAAACATCTGTGGCTTGTTGTTTTATTTCCATAAAAGCTACTCCTGTCCCCGTTAAATATACACGGAATTCTGCTCTGTTTTAATGCGATTTTCAATAACTTCTGTATGACTTCCTTCAAAGGTGTAGACACGATGAATCAGCACAAAAACTTCCATACCAATCGTCAGGTCTTCCTGTTCGAGGGTTCGATACCCTGTTAGCGGCTGACCTTTGACTTCAATATCGACCTGAATATTATTGCCCCGGAAATAAATGGCTCTTACAATTCCCTTTTCTGCCGCGAGCGGCGTAAGTATTTCTGTTTCATCTTTGGCTATCTCAATAAACTCCGGACGTAAAACGCCTTTTTCTTTGGGTTTTGCTCCATCATTGCTTTCAAAGCCTTTAAATTTCGTATAATCCTCAATGATCGTTGATTCGCCAATAAACTGCGCCACAAAAGGCGTTGCTGGTTTTTTGTAAATTTGCAGAGGCGTACCTTTTTGCTCAATCTGACCACGATTCGTTATAATGATTTCATCAGCCACTTCAACAGCCTCTTCCTGATCATGCGTAACGAAAATACTCGTGACCCCCAGCTTACCTATCGTCGTACGAAGCCACTGGCGCAGTTCTTTTCTTACTTTTGCATCAATCGCGGCAAATGGTTCATCAAGTAAAAGCAGTTTTGGATTTGGAGCTAAAGCCCGTGCAAAAGCAACCCGCTGACGCTGCCCGCCTGACAACTGATTTGGATACCGCCCTTCAAAGCCGGTCAGACCAATCAGTTCGGTCAATTCATTTACTTTTTGGATAATTTCTTTTTTACTTTTTTTCTGCAAAGTAAGACCAAAAGCTATATTATCAAAAAGCGTCATATGTCGAAACAAAGCATAACTTTGAAACACAAAACCGATACCACGTTTACCCGGTGCAATATCGTTGACACGGCTGCCGCCAATCATAATATCCCCACTATCTGGTTTTTCCAGACCAGCAATCATGCGTAAAATAGTTGTCTTGCCGCTGCCACTCGGTCCCAATAATCCAACAAGTTTCCCCTGTTCGATCGAAAAATTCACATCCTGAGATGCTTTGAAATCACCAAATTTTTTATTGATCTGCTTCAATTCAACATACATGCGGCTAGGCCTCCTTTTCATTCTTCCATTCAACAATATTGCGGACAATCAAGATAAGTATCGCAAAAATGACAAGAATGGATGCTACCGCAAATGCAGCGGTGAAATTATATTCATTATAAAGAATCTCAATATGCAGCGGCAGCGTATTGGTCTTGCCGCGAATGTGTCCGGAAACAACCGATACTGCACCAAATTCTCCCATAGCACGTGCCGTGCAGAGAACTACACCATAAATCAGCCCCCACTTGATATTAGGCAGCGTGACTTTTCGAAAGATAGTAAAGCCGCTGGCTCCCATCATCGTTGCTGCTTCTTCTTCATCTTTCCCCTGTGCATGCATCAACGGAATCAATTCTCGTGTCACAAAGGGAAATGTGACAAAAATTGTGGCTAAAATAATGCCCGGTGTCGCAAAAACAATTTTCAGGTTGTTTGCCGTAAGAAAATCATTTAGATAACTAATCCTCCCAAAAGTCATAACAAAAACCAACCCGGCAATAACCGGTGAAATAGCAAAGGGCAAATCAATCAGGCTGCTCAAAATATTTTTCCCTTTAAAGCTGTATTTCGTAAGAAGCCATGCCGCACATAAACCAAAAACAGTATTGCAGACAACAGCAACTACGGTAGCAATCAGTGTCAAATTCATCGCCTTTAGAGCAAATGGATCTAAAATCGCTTTAAAATAAACAGCAAAACCTTTTGATAAAGCTTCTACAATTACCACGAGCAATGGGATAATCAGCATCAAAGTCAAAAACACAACACTAATACCAATCAAGGTATATTTTACATATTTATTTTCTTGCATTTTCTCACCTCATATTCCCTTTAATCGGCTCATCCGCCACTGAATCAAATTGATACTGAATAAAATCAGAAACGATAAAATGAGCAAAACCAGAGCGATCGCTGTTGCACCGTAATAATCATATTGTTCCAGTTTAGACATGATCATGAGTGGAGCAATTTCAGTTTTCATGGGTGTATTGCCAGCAATAAAAACAACACTGCCATATTCACCAACGCCTCGTGCAAAAGCTAAACCAAACCCCGTCAAAAGTGAAGGTAGTATTTCAGGGAAAATGACCCGACGAAACGTTGTCCAACGATTCGCACCGAGCATCATAGAGGCTTCTTCGTATTGCGTATCCAAATCTTTTAAGATCGGTTGAATATTTCTTGTTACAAAAGGAATCCCAATAAAAATCAAAGCAATGGTTATTCCCACAAGTGAAAAGGACGATTCAATACCAATCGCATAAAAAAATCTTCCAATCCAACCATTTTCAGAATACAAAGAGGTCAGAGCAATCCCGGCTACCGCAGTTGGCAGAGCAAAAGGCAAATCAATCAACCCATCGATGATTTTCTTGCAGGAAAATTCATAACGCACTAAAACCCAGGCCAAAATAATGCCAAAAATACTATTGATAATCGCTGCAAAAAAAGCGCAGCCGAAGCTCACAAGATAAGAATGTAAAACCCTGGGATCCAGTACTGTTTGCAAAAACTTACCAAATCCAATGCCCCCGCCTTTTAAAATCAAACTCGCCAGCGGAATTAAAACAATCAAGGTTAGATAAAATAACGTGAACCCCATTGTAAAGCGAAATCCAGGAATCACTCGCGTAACTTTTGCCATATGCTGCGCTCCTTTTCAATTAAAATAAGCTTATATCGTATTGTCCTTATATTTTCATAAGTAAAGGGATTCAATGTATGAATCTATACACTTGAATCCCCTTTACTTTTAAGCTTGATTTTTGGGAAAATACAGCTATTTTATTTATCTGTATAGATTTGATCAAAGGAACCGCCATCGGCAAAATGATCGGCCTGTGCTTTAGCCCAACCACCAAAGGCACCATCAATCGTCACAAGTTTAAGTGTAGGAAATTTATCTTTATATTTTTCGGCAATTTCCGGATCGCGTGGCCGATAGAAATTTTTTGCCGCGATTTCCTGGCCTTCTTTTGTATAGAGGAAGTCTAGATAGGCTTTAGCAAGTTCTCGTGTTCCTTTTTTATCAACAACTTCATCAACAATAGCGACAGGAGGCTCTGCCAAAATACTAATGGACGGTACAACAATTTCAAACTGATCCGGACTTTCCACAAGCGATAAAAAAGCTTCATTTTCCCAAGCGATCAAAACGTCACCTTGTTCACGCTGCACAAAGCTTGTTGTCGCACCACGAGCTCCTGAATCCAAAACTTTGACATTGTGAAACAATTTAGCCATAAAGGCTTTAATTTGACTTTCATCCCCACCAAATTTTTCACTGGCATAAGCCCAGGCGGCAAGATAATTCCATCTAGCACCACCGGAGGTTTTCGGATTTGGCGTAACAATCGACACATCAGAACGAACAAGATCATCCCAGTCCTTGATGTTTTTCGGATTTCCTTTTCTGACAAGCAATACAATCGTTGATGTGTATGGCGAGGCATTGTCTTTAAAATTCTTCTGCCAATCCTTATGTATAAGACCCGCTTGACTTATTTCGTCAATATCATAAGCCAGTGCCAATGTCACAACATCGGCATCTAAGCCTTCAATAACTGAACGACCTTGTTTTCCAGAACCACCATGTGACTGGGCAAAGTTAACTTCTTGACCTGTTTTATTCTTCCAGTATTCGGCGAAACTTTTATTAAACTCTACATAGAGTTCGCGCGTTGGATCATAGGATACATTTAAAAACTCTACAGGTGCTTTATCATCGGTTTTTGCTGCTGATTCATCGCCACAACCCGTGAGTCCAACCACTGCAAATAAGATTGCCGCCGCTACACTCAAAATGCTTTTTTTGTTCATTTTGCCGCCTCCAAATTATAAAATAAATCCATTGTTAATAAGTATGTTTTGTATGCTTTCTCTGTTTATAAATTATAATCTTTCATTGTAATGTTGTCAATATATTTTTCATATTTAGCATACTACTTTACTATGCATTAACGTGAGAAAAAAGCATGACCCAAGTCGATGGATCATGCTTTACAATTAGCTATATATAGGAATTACATCAGCCTATCAGTCTGCCAGAAATGGGATATAGGGCATCGTTTGCTTCCTCCGTAACGCCACTCAACCCTATACCCCATTCCTGACGATTTCCATATAGAAGAATATTTAATGTAACATATATATTACATATTTATAATTTTATCTTGACGTGCGAGTACATCGCCAGTCAGAAGTTCTTGTTGAAACCATTTGAACCCTAAACGTTCAATCATTTTTCCTAAACGTTCTTTGGTCCTGCCATTTTCTTTAAATAAAAGAATGGTCTTTTCGATCAGGTCCATCGCTTCCTGACGAGTATAAAGACCTTTGATTGGTTTGCCGATGTTGATAAATTTTCCCCAGGTACCACCAACAAAAATGCGAATTCCCTCTTCATAACCATCAAGTGCTTTAAATGGACATTTTGCCCCGCAGCGCCCGCATTGAATGCATTTATTGCGATTTAGACGTTTTTTTCCATCCGGTCCTGTCGTATAAGCTCCCACTGGGCAAATTAATTCACAGCCACATTTTTTACAGCCATGGCACTGACTGCGATGAAAAATTGGTTTGTGACTGCCGACAAGACCAATATCATTCAACATTGGTTTAATACAATTATGCGGACAGCCCCCCACACCGATCTTAAATTTATGCGGTAGCTTCACCTGCCGATAGCCCATATAAAATCTATCATGTGCTTCTTTCGCAATACTATGTGTATCGATTTTGCCAAATTTACAAACAGTACCTTTACAGCTTGTCACCGGACGGACTTTATCGCCGGTCCCACCAACTTGCATACCATGGTCTTTAAGAAATGCTGTAAACGGTTCAATATTTTCATAAGGAATCGCCAAAACCTCTACCGTCATTCGCGATGTCAGGGAAACCCTGCCGTCTGCATAAAGGCGACTCGCTTCGGCAATTGTTTCCAATTGTTCGGCGGTTAAACAAGTATTTTCTGTAAGCACCCGAGCGGAAAATTTTTCAGTTCCACGATTGTTTAAAAAACCAAGTCCTTTTACTCGCATAATTTCCTCATTGCTGATTGTCATCTGCCTGCCCCCAAATACAAATTAAATTTACACAAAATATCTAAAACTATGGATGAGTATATCATGCGCCGGAAAAAGCGTCAATACAAAACATATATGCATTATAAGATATGTATGTTTATAAAATGGTCAATAAAAAATGACCTCACACAAAAAAGTGAGATCATTCTCTTCCATTCAATTTAAAATAGTTTTTTCTGTAGCTTGGTCAAAAAGATGAATTTTATCCATATCGAAAACAATTTCTATCGTTTCGCCGGTCCGGGCTTTGGTCTTGGGGCTCACTCTGGCAACGACATTGCTATCCGCTATTTTCATAAATAAATACGTTTCTGCCCCCATCAGTTCAATCACGTCAACGCTGCCCTTGATAATCATAGCATTTGCCTCTTTTAAAGCATTTGCATCATCATACAAATCTTCCGGGCGTATTCCCATGATAATTTCTTTACCAATATACTCTTTCAGCTTTGGATTATTCGTTATAACTGGCGGTAAAACAAGACTCTCATCAGCAAAATCCAGCGTAAAAACTGCCGCTTTTTGCGTCACCGTAACTTTGAAAAAATTCATCTGCGGGCTGCCTAAAAACCCAGCTACAAATAAATTACAAGGATGTCCATACAATTGCTGTGGTGTGTCAACCTGCTGCACAATGCCATCTTTCATTACCACAATCCGCGTCCCCATGGTCATCGCTTCACGCTGATCATGGGTAACATAGATAAAAGTTGTTTGTAATTTTTGATGTAATTTGCGAATTTCTGTCCGCATTTGATCACGTAATTTTGCATCTAGATTTGACAGCGGTTCATCTAATAAAAAGACCTTAGGCTGACGCACCATGGCCCGGCCTAATGCCACGCGCTGCCGCTGTCCGCCAGACAAAGCTTTTGGTTTACGGTCGAGCAGATCTTCAATTCCCAATGTATACGCGGCCTCTAAGACACAACGCTGTATTTCCGGTTTCGGCAATTTACGGATTTTTAAACCAAATGCCATATTTTCATATACAGTCATATGCGGATATAATGCATAATTTTGAAATACCATGGCAATATCTCTATTTTTGGGTAAAATATCGTTTACCACCATACCATCAATCGATAATTTCCCCGTTGTAATATCTTCTAAACCAGCAATCATACGCAAAGTGGTAGACTTACCGCACCCAGATGGACCTACTAAAACAACAAATTCTTTATGTTTGATATCGAGGTTCAAGTTTTTTACAACCTCAACCCCGCCCGGATATGTTTTACTAATATTTTGTAATTGTACACTGGCCATAGCTATCACAATCCTCTCTACTATCTGGTTTTTCTTACAGAAGATTTTTGTATCATTCCCGCCTCATTCATTATGTGTGGGAAACAGCATTAGCTTTTATATTTTGCTTTATATTCTACTGGCGTTACACCTTCCATGACTTTAAACACTTTAAAAAAATACGTATAATTATTGAAACCTACCTGTTTGACAATTTCCTTAAGTTTCGTATCCGTATGCTCCATTAAGTGCTTAGCCTGTCGAACCCGAATCTTATTTAAATATTCGGCAAACCCAATGCCACAATCTTCTTTGAATATACGGCTGAGATAAGAGCTATTGCCGCCAACATAATCTGCCGTCTGATGCAGTGAAATATCTTTGGTATAGTTTTGCCGGATATACTCCATCACCTTTTTTGTTAATTCACTATAATTGCTTTTTATATCTACATCCAAAAGCAAAATAATCAAACGATGATACACTTCCAAGATCCAATTTTTTACATCAACGATTGTCTCATGTTTTTTCATTTCATCATATGGTATGTCTTTATTCGTATACAAAACAGTAACATCAATGGAAGCTGCTCTGGCAAGGCGGTTTGCAATACCAATCAGCTCTGCACAAATCATCTGAACTGACTTATAACTCACTTTAAGAACAATCATTTTGTCAAAAAGCAGATCAAGCTGTTGTCTGACTTTTTCATAATCGCCAATACGTAAAAACAGCATGATTTTCTTTTCATCTTTTACATCCAGATTAAAAAAATCAACGGTATTTTCCACAGGCTCAGCATCGCGAAAAACCTGATCTTTTCCCACAATCATTTTCCTGTTTAATAAGTCAGAGGCTTCCTGATACATTTGCCGTGCATGCTCAATATGATCAAAATTTTTACCAATACTAAAACAAGCTGTAATATTCAAGTACCTTTTAATACTGACGCTGATCCGATTGACTGTCGTATTAATTTGATTCCCGATACTGCGTTGACTGCGAATTGTCCCAAATGAAAATAAAATTACAAATTTTCCCATCTCAAGATAAGTCAACACACCATTGTTCATATCCCGTAAAATATCTTCTGTAAGATTCATCACGGAAGCCACCAGTCGAATTTCTTCTGCCTTTGTCAAACGACCCTTAATTAACTGGAAATCATCAATAGAAATCACGACCAGAGAAAAATTATTTACTCCCAGCGGCAATTCTAAGTCTTTGATTTTCCCCTGAATGACCAGGCTATCCTGCTCATCTCCTAAAACCAACGACCTTATAAATTCATGCTGCAAAATCTCTTTGCTTTGTGCGAATTGCCGACGAAGCTTATGTTGTTGACTAATGGTATCTGTAGCTGCTTTTAATACGTTCAGCAATACTGTACGATCCAATTTATGTTTTAACAGGTAATCAACCGCTCCATTTTTCATACTGTCTTTCACATAAGAAAAATCTTCATAACCACTCAAGGCGATACTCTTGATATCTTTGTAATGTTCTTTAATATATTCAATCAAAGCCACACCATCCATAACGGGCATACTCATATCCGTAATAACTATATCTGGCAGACATTCCTTGATCGTTTCAATTGCATTTTGTCCATTCGTAGCCTCGCCACAAATTTCAAATCCATATTTTTCCCATTCAATGATAGTACGTAAATTTGTTCGCGTTGTAAAATCATCATCAACAATCAATACCCGAAACATGGTGCTCACCTCCTTGCTGCATTGCAGGTAAGATGATTTCTACCGTCGTATAAAAATTGAGCTCACTCTCAATTGATACGCCATAGGAATTTCCAAAATACATTTTTATTCTTTCATTTACATTTGCAATACCAATACCAGTTAGCCCTGAACTACTCGCTGTTTGCCTGTTCAACAAAACTGCTAAAATTTTTTTAGACATGCCAACACCATTATCCGTAATAACAAATTTAACCGTCTTATCTTCCAAATACCCTTTAAGGACAATAGTACCCTGTCCATCCATTGGTTCAATGCCATGAATCAGCGCATTTTCAATGATTGGCTGCAATAACATTTTTGGGATTCGATACTGTAAAAGTTCTGGTTCAATATTATAAATAATATTGAATTTATTTAGATAACGATATTCTTGAATATTTAAGTAATTTTTAATATATTCAATTTCTTCGCCAATACCAATAAGTTCATCGCCGCTTCCAACCATAGTATGAAAAATATTAATCAAGGAGGTTGTAATATTTTCAATATTATAAGCATTTTGTGCTTTTGCTAAAAACCTTACAGTATTTAAGGTATTGGATAAAAAATGAGGATTAATCTGTGACTGCAACGCTTTAAGTTCCGCCCGTCTTTTTTGCTTTTCTTTATATTTTATATTTTCTAGCAACTTGTTGATTTGCCGCAGCATCGCATTAAACCGCTGCGTCACTTCACCAATTTCATCATTATACTCATCTTTTATACTAACCGATAAATCCCCCTGACGGGCCTGATTCATTGCTGTACGCAAACGCTGCAACGGCGCCAAAATCGTAGCAGCAAAAAAATAAGCTAAAAAGACCGCTGCAAGAAAACAGCCAATCGCAATAACAAGTGTTTTTTCATAAATTTCCTGGCTGTTTGAATTTAGATAACTAAACGGGATCACACCGACAACAAACCAGTCCGCACCTTGAATAGGGGCAAAGGCAATCAGATTTTTATTCTCTTCAATGGAATAATTAAAGACACGTTTGCCCGCTTGTGCTTGTTGCTTAAGCTCAGCAATCAGTTCCATGTCCTGATAATGACTGCTGATACGCATTTGCGGATCACCACTGGATATAATCGTCCCTTTTGTATCTACGACAAAAATTTTAGAACCGACTCCAATATCAATGTCTTTATAAATATCAGATAAATATTCTTCACTGCTCCGAATAATCAAAAAACCAATTGCCTCTCCTGTATCGATTGATTTTATGGCTCGTCCCAGTAAAATACCATCACTGCGCCGCAATTGTTCAGCACTCGTGGCATATTTGACCAGATAAAACTCATTATCCGAATTCACAGCATCCCAGACGACACCACCATCCTTGTCTTGCAGCTGCAGCAGAAAATCTTTTGTATAATCTGCCGTTAAATTCAATTTCATGCCCGGATCACCATAGGCATTTATTTTTTTTCCTTGCCTGGTATAGATCAGGACATCCGAGACATTACGCAATGAATAAAATTTTTTCGTATATTCTTCACGCATACCAAGCTGGGCATGCTCAACTTCCCATTCGCTCATTGCATCATATTTTAACAAAGTGTTTTGAACTACATCCGAAAATTCAATTTCGATACTGTCATTTTCGAGTCTGTCGAGATCCCGTTTAATATTTTGGGCGATCTGACTCATAACCTGAACGGAATATGTACTGATTTTTTCTTGAAGCGAATAATTGAATTGCTGATAAAAAACAAACACCGTCACCAGTAAAGGAATCAGTGAAAGGACCATAAAGAGAAAAACCAGCCTCGTTCTGATTTTAAGATTTCTAAACAACATAATAAGTTTTGCCACAAAATAATTTTGGACCAATCGTTTACTAAAGCTATTCTTTAAATATCGCATAACGATGCTCCTGTCTGCTCTGCTGTATTTTAGAAAAAAAATCCGTCCGATTTTTTATTTAACACATATCCATATTTCTCCAAAATCAGTATACCATAAAGCAGACAGCGAAGCGTCGATAAGTATGAGTCGATTTTTACACCTGTTTATTTTTTTATTTTATGACAAAAAAGCGAAAAACATGCCAGGAAAGTTTCGGTAAAACGATTTGAAATACGGTAGTACCAACTACAGGAATTTCATTTTTTGGCACAACTGCTAGCGGATGTTCAAATGTATTTTTGGCAAATAAATCAGGACCTGCCAATATACTATGTTCCACCATCTCAACTTTTCCAAAAGAACGCAAGTCTATGGTAAATTCTGTGTCTTCTGTCATTTCACAATTTAGAACAAAAACACTTATACTGCCATCTTCGTCATTGTACGAAGCAGCGGTCTGCATAGCAGGTACCATACCCCGATCTGGTGTATTTATACAATCTGCTTTCGTAAGTGTCTTCAAAGATTTGCCTCGCCCATAAGTGGACACTTGCTGAAATGGATAGTAGATAGCTTGTTTTAAGACGCGTCCACCTTTTTCTGTAAAAATAGGTGCTATTACATTGACAAGCTGCGCCAAGCAAGCCATCTTTACACGATCGGCATTATTAAGCAATGTACATAACATACCGCCAAAAACTAGCGCATCCAATAAAGAATATTGATCTTCTAAGATCGGTGGTGCTTCCATCCAGGGAAAACGGACTTGTTTTTGAATATACCAAACATTCCATTCGTCGAAAGAAATCTTCATCGTTTTCTTACTTCTGGTTTTGGCTTTTGCATAATCTGCGGTGGCGGCAACTGTTTTGATAAACTCATCCATATCAATATATGACGTCAGAAAGTTTTCCACACTGTCTTCATTTTCATAATATCTATGCATTGAAATATAATCTACCTGTTCGTAAGTATGTTCCAAGACAATACGATCCCATTCGGGATACGAATCTAAAAGCGGACTCGAGCTTCCACAACAAACCAGTTCTACCGATGGATCAATCCACTTCATAATTTTAGCGGCTTCACGAGCTTTTTCACCATAAGCCGCCGCCGAAAGAGCGCCCGTCTGCCAAGGTCCATCCATCTCATTACCCAGGCACCATGTTTTTATAGCATGTGGCTCTTTATGTCCATTTTTTCGACGTAAATCACTCCAATATGTTCCGGCAGGATGATTGCAGTATTCCATCATATATCCGGCATCCTGTGGCGTCCCTGTACCTAAATTGACCGCCGCCATAACTTGGGTATTCGCTTTTTTACACCAATCAACAAATTCATCAATACCGATGTGATTTGGCTCAACAGAGAGCCACGCGTAATCCAGACGTTTGGGTCTTGCATCTATCGGGCCAATACCATCGGTCCAACGATAACCAGATACGAAGTTTCCACCCGGATAGCGGACAATTGGTACGGAAAGTTCCCGAACCAGCTCCAAAACATCCTGTCTAAACCCCTGCTCATCGGCACGAGAATGGGTAGGTTCATAAATACCAGAATAGACCGCTCGTCCTAAATGTTCAATAAAAGATCCATATAATTTCGGGTCAATATCTGCGATAGTATATGCTTTATCAATTTGACACGCTGCGTGTTTCATTACCAAACCCTCCAATAGTTATAATTAACCTTTCACTCCACCAACTGTAAGTCCTGAAATAAATGCTTTTTGATTTAAAATAAACAAGATAATAATTGGTATAACTGACATCACTGCACCAGGAAACAAAATATCATAATTGTTGCCATAAGGAGTAATCAAAGATTGCAATCCAATCGGCAAAGTCAGCATATCGTTCGAACGCAGTACAATCAGCGGCCAAACAAAATTATTCCAGCTAAACATGGCCTGCAAAATCCCCATAGCACCAAAAGCCGGTTTCATGAGTGGTAGCATGATCTTGAAAAAAATTTTGAATTCACCGCAGCCATCAATTCGCCCTGCGTCCAAAAGTTCACGTGGCAGGGATTGGGCATACTGCCGAAAAAAGAAAATGGACATCGGTGCCACAACAAAGGGCAGAATGACACCCAGATAGCTATCAATCAAACCGGTACTAATCGATAATTCATATAGTGGTAATATCAATATCTCCACTGGAATCATCATAACGACTAAGACAATAATAAAAACTGCATTTTTCCCCTTGAAATTATACATCGCCAAACCATAACCAACCATAGATGTCAATAACAGCGATAACAATGTATGAACCACGGTTATAACTACACTGTTAAAATACCAGGAAAGATAAATTCCTTCCTTGCCATCCAGTAAAAGCACATAATTATCAAAGTTCAATGCTGAAAAATCGATATTGAGGGAAATTCCCTGGCGTATCATTTCCACACCAGGTCGTAAGGATGAAATAACCAAGAAGAAAAAAGGAGCTAAACAAAATACTGCAAAAATCAATAAAATGACAAATACCAATGCATTGGTTATCTTTGGTCCCATATCAGTCAACCTCCTTTTTAAAGAAACCATTCAACCATAATTGAATAATGTTTAAGACCATTACGAGGACAAACAAACCAACACCAATCGCTGATCCTAATCCCAAATTATTGTTATTAAACCCTTCTTGATACAAATATGTGACAATCGTTGTACCAATTTCACCGGGAGAACGCGCGCTGCTAAATAAGGCAAAGGATTCAGCAAACATAGAATATCCACCATACACACTGATCGTCAGCACATATACAATCACTGGTTTCAACCCAGGAATCGTTATGTGTAAAAACTTTTCCCAAGCATTGGCCCCGTCAATCGAGGCTGCTTCATATAATTCATCAGGAATGCTTTGCAGTCCTGATAAAAAGTAGATCACATTGACACCAAGCCAGCGCCATGTACATAACAAAACCATAACAAACATCGCTGTATTGGGATTTTGGAGCCATACTGTAGAACTTATGCCAAATACATTAAGCATTGAATTGATCAACGTTGTATCCTGTTCACCAAAAGCCAGACGGAAAAAAAGTCCGGCTACAATAACCGATGTCAGTGCTGGCATAAAAAAAGCAGAGCGAAAAAAGTTACGGCCCGGCAGTGTTTTTTTATTTAAGCATACCGCAAACAACAAAGGCAGTGGAATCAAAACAAGTAAGGTCCAAAACGTATATTTTGTTGTAATCCAGATCGCATTAAAAAAATGCGGATTCAATAAATTCATATAGTTCTGCCAACCAATAAAAGTCACATCACCCGGTCCATCAATTCTCTCAAAACTCATAATAACGGTAGAAATAATCGGGTATAGGAAAAAAATCAAAAAAGAAATAACAAAGGGTAACACAAACAGATATGGAGCCGCCGTCTGTGAAAAAAATAAATCGCCCCACTGTTTTTTCTTCTGTTTTTCGGTACAAATTGTTCTTGCTATAGGTTCTGGCACGTAAAAAAACCTCCTCGCCCACTGGGGAAATTTTGAATAAAATGATACGACCCAGCCTGCCACAGCCGAGTCCTACCAGGCCCATTCATACAAAACCACCATTTTCTTTATTGTGCTTTAAGATCTTCTCCCGCTGCTTTTAAAGCTTCTTCTGGTGATTGGCTTTGTTCCTTAAGCACTCTAAAACAAACATTCTTTTGCAATAAAGAAATAGCCGCTGGATATTTCGCCCCAACATTTAATTGTCCAATATCAGCTACAACCGATTGCAATGTACTAAATATATCTGTACCAAAATAATCGGTATATTTATTTGGTGCTGACATGGCTGGATCAGACCAGGCATCTTTTCTGATTGGATCAAACCCTAATAAAGTCCATGTTTTGATACTGCCTTCTTTTGATAATTTTGCTTCCGCTAAAAATTGTTTAACTAATTCTGCATGTTTACTCTGCGTTGTAATAACAGTTGCGGTTCCCCCCATCCCCACTGATCTTTTACCACCAGCAAATACTGGCATCGGACGGATGACAATTTTACCTTTTAATTCCGGCATATATTGGACAAATCGCCCCATATACCACATTGGCATCCAAACCGAAGCCGCATTGCCTTTATTCATCCAAGCCCAGTATTCTTCGGAATGATGATACCCTCCTGGTGCCGGTACCGCAATTTTATCTTTATATAACATATCTTTCAACATTTGTAGTGTTTTGATATTAGTCGCATTGTCAAAACTTGAATTCCCGTCTTTATCTAAAACATCAGACCCTTGCATATTCATCAGTGGATAGACCGACCAGTGTTCTGTCGTTTCAATTGTTGTCATTGGTTTACCAGTTTTAGCAACGACTTGTTTACCGGCGGCAATATAATCATCCCAAGTAACAATTTTATTGATATCCACGCCAGCCTGATCTAATATTTCTTTATTGTAATACATGACTTCAGCGCCAACATGATAATCCACACCATAATATTTACCATCTTTCGCGTAATTGTCCATTCTCCCCATAATCAAATTATCTTTGACTGGATCAACAATATCATTCAGTTCTACCAGGCCTGGTTTACTGCCCTTAATATAATTTGCAAATTTCCCTATTTCAATATCTGCCAAATCAGGTGCTCCAGTACCAGACTGCAAAGCAATTAATAATTTATTATGCTGTTCATCATACGGATATACGTCCGTTTTTAAAATTATTTTTTTATCGGGATGCTTTTCATTCCAGGTACTAACTGCATCATCCATAAACCCCTTGTGTAATTCTTGAAATGTCCAAAAATTAAGTACGGTTGCATCACCATCACCTGACGATTGTGCTGATTCTTTTTTTTGGCCACACCCTGCGGCAGCTACCGCTAACAAAACGACCATTGAAAGTACATAAACCCAACTTTTTTTCATGAATACGTCTCCTCTCGTTTTTTAAAATTGATTACCATTTTTCGATACCCATTATGTAACATTTCCTCATAATATATAGTGTAACAAAATTCCACAATTTTTAAGCTCAATATTTTTTACATTTTATTTAAATTTTCTGTTTTTTCTGTAGATTCTGTCACTTGTTGTCAATTCAAAAAATCCAACAAAAATACAGGAAGCAACGACTCCATGGATACATTCAAATCCAGCCCGTTACTCCCTGTATTTTTGTCGTTTTCTGTACAAAATCTATTTTCAAGCCCGAAGTACCCGCCCCGGTTTTTTACCAGTAAATGCCCCCTGGACAACAACTGGCACACCATTCACTAAGACATATTCTATACCTTCCGGCTTATTATCAGGGAAACCTTGATCTGGGAAAACCGCTGTGTCTTTAATCGTACTTAAATTGAAAATCGTCAGATCCGCATCCATACCAACTTCAATCTGCCCTTTTTTTGCCAAATGAAACGTTTGCGCTGGCAGCAGCGTTGCTTTATAGATGGCTGCTTCCAATGTCAAATCATGCCGTTCCTGTACCATTTCTTTAATATACTTAGGAAAAGACCCGGCAATTTGCGGATGACCTTCACCTGGCAGATATTGCCCTATATCGGTGGATGGCATCGCATAATCTGGTTTTAAAGCAGCATAAATTTGTGATGCATCATTTGGCACGCAACAAATAACGGAATCATTGGGATAATTTTTGCGCATAAGTCGATACAACTCCAGATTCAGCCGCTGCCCTTTATAGGGACCGCTGGCTGCAATCATATCTGAAAAACGTATTTCATTATCATTAATTGTCTGTTCATCAAACGTAGCTGTCCCAATAAATGTAAGCCAATCCATATACATTCCGCTGTCAATCTTAATATCGAGTCCATCGTGTATTGCTTTTTCAATAATCTCTAAAGCATCGCCCATAATACCTGAACCATACTGGTAAACAAAATGAGAAAACAATAATTTAACGCCCGTTCGTTTAGCAATCGATAACACTTCAAATAAAGAATATAAATCATTTTGCGTAAACAAACGCGTGTGAATCGGCATAACACGATCAAAATCGGCACAAATACTGGCGAGGGCTGTAATTTCATCATAAGATGCTCCCGGTGAATAATCGAGCCCAAACGAAATACCACACGCTCCAGCATCCAATGCCGCACGCGCCATATACTTCATCTTCTCGAACTCACACGGCAAAGCCCTCCGATAGGGATTAGCAATTCCTGCCGCTTGACGCAAAGAAAAAGAATGGCCAACTAACTCACCTTGATTGATATAAAAGCCATCTCTTTCCTGGCAATTAAAAAAATCATCAAAATCAAGCGGACTTAGACCACAATTACCACCAATGCTTGTTGTAATCCCTTGGCAGGCAGATAATTCACCACTATAAAGGTATCCATCAACATGTCCATGCACATCAATAAATCCCGGACTTACAATCAAGCCTTGTGCATCAATTACGACAGAAGCAGTCAAATCATCCCCTGTAACACAGACAATTTCACCAGCTTTAATTCCAATATTCGTTATTCGTTTTGTCTGTCTCTTTGTGTTAATAACTAAACCTTTGCAGATTGCAACATCAAGCATTTCCTCACCTGATCTCCCCTACATCAATATAAAATCCTTTTAAATATTACCAGAGTAATCCCCACCGATTACACCGCTTTTTTGATCAAGTGACTGCTGTTTCCAAAGCCTCAGCCAACGAAAAAGTTCATTGCGCCCGAGTGGCTGCGGCATAATTATTTGCTTTGTAACTGTAATCTTTTCCACCAGGTCGGTAAAAAACAAAGCCGCCTTACTGTCTGGCTGCGAAACAAAGATTGTCTCCCCCGCCAATTCGCTATGCTCAAGTCGCTGATAATAATCTAAATAATCTAAGATAGTCAACTGTGTCGTCACTGCATATGCATCTAACTGTGATCTGGTTGGATAACGATCCGCATAATTCACCAGCATTTGAATGGAAATAGGCTCATTGCGTCTTGCTTTTACAATTCCAGCAATAATACTATTGGCTGTAACAAACGATGTGACCGAACCATCGGTGACTACAATACAAGTATCCATGATTCCATCACGCATTGGCAGAATATAGCCGGTACACGGAATATCCCCCGCAATATCATAAATGATGTAATCTAAATCTAAAGCATCCGTAATCCCCTGCATCTCCATCATTTCATCAATAATCTGAATGCCTCGCGCCATACAACCTACCCCTGGTTCTAAACTACCAAGTTCTAAACAATAAACTCCCGAAGCAGTTTTTATAATATAATCAGCCAGTTGAATCACATAATTTTTCCTGTATTCTTCCAGTGCTGGCACCGCATCTGTAAAACCACGGAGTAAAATCGTTGAGCTTAAACTACTATCATTACCAATTTGCAATACATGGTATCCAGCCCGTACCAATGCTTCACTCAAATTTGACGCAATGATCGATTTGCCTACACCGCCTTTTCCTAAAAAGCAAATTTTCTTCGCTTCTTTCATAAAGCCTGCCACCTTTGCTATGATCTTTTCTTTACTATAACATTCTATTATAGCACCGTCAATAAAACATATATGTTTTATATGTAATATATGTTTTGTCGTTTTTCTTTATTAAAAACAAAAAGCTGCTAGCAGAAACCATCTCGACTACAAAAGATAGTTTGCTGCCAGCAGCTTCATTATCTATTTATTTTTGTCCATAATATGAATTTGCACCATGTTTACGCAGATAATGTTTATCGAGCAGTGTTTGCTGCATCGGCAATAAAGAAGGATTAAGCGTCATCGCCTGATACGCCATAAATGCAACTTCTTCCAAAACAACTGCTTTTTTTACAGCAGCAATTGGATCAGGGCCCCAAGCAAACGGTCCATGTGAATAAACAATTACGCCTGGTACTTCTTCCATCATGCGCTGCCCCATAGTCTCTATGATTACCTTTCCGGTCTCTTTTTCATAATCTCCCTGAATTTCTTCATTTGTCATTGCTCTCGTACAAGGAATTGCACCATAAAAATCATCCGCATGCGTTGTCCCCAATGCGGGAATACTCATCCTTGCCTGTGCCCAGGATGTTGCATAACGTGAATGGGTATGGACTATGCCGCCAATGCTTGCACAAGCTTTATACAGCTCAATATGAGTTGCTGTATCCGATGATGGATTGAGTTCACCTTCGATAATATTTCCCTCCAGATCAACAACGACCATATCTTCAGCTTTCATTTTATTATATTCAACCCCGGATGGCTTAATAACAATCAATTTGCGTGTTTCATCAATGGCTGAAACGTTACCCCAGGTAAAGGTCACCATTTTATATTCCGGCAGCATCATATTTGCTTCATAGACTTTTTGTTTAAGTTCTTCCAGCATCCAGCTTCACCCTACTCTCTTATTTCAATTTCCAAACAAGATCTGCCATGAGTAAATCCTGTTTGAATTGATTGATCTCTGTTTTTTCGCCAATATGCACAAATTCAATATCCATGATTTCGGCCCAATCTCGCAGCTGTTCTGCTGTTACACTGTAGCTAATTACACTGTGATGAGCACCGCCCGCTAAAATCCAGCTTTCGGCAGACGTTTCAAGATTAGGAAGTGGTTTCCACATAACTCTGGCCACTGGCAGATTCGGCATCGACAGGATTGGCTTTACTGCCAGAACATCATTCACAATCAGACGCATCCTGCCGCCCATATCAATCAAGGTAGCCGTAATAGCCGGACCTGCTTTACCTTCAAAAACAAGTCGTGCCGGAGCATCTTTTCCGCCGATACCTAAATCATGCACTTCAATCCTTGGTTTATCCGCAGCCACACTTGGACAAACTTCAAGCATATGTGCCCCTAAAATAAGGCTTTCACCATGATCTGCATAATGATACGTATAATCTTCCATTAGAGCCGTACCCTTATCATCATCTTGCGCCATAATTTTCATAACACTTGCCAAAGCAGCAATTTTCCAGTCACCTTCCGGCCCAAATCCATATCCGGCAGCCGTCAGATCTTGTGTAGCAAGTCCCGGCAGCTGATCCATTCCAAACAAGTCTTCAAAATTATTGACAAAAGCATCAAAACCACCTGCTTCAAGGAATGTTTTCATCCCAATTTCCATTTTGGCCTGATACCGCACCGATGCAAGATTATCTGTATGCATCGTATATTTCTGACCGTATTCCTTCATGAGGACATCAATTTGACTTTCCGTTACTTTATTAATATATTGCACCAAATCCCCTACAGGATAGGTATTAACAGCCCAGCCAAGCTTGATCTGTGCTTCTACTTTATCTCCTTCTGTCACTGCAACATCACGCATATTATCAGAGAAACGTGCCACCTTCAGTTCACGGCTGCCCATGACGCCTATAGCAGTACGCATCCATCTACCGATTTTTTCCTGAACGATTTCATCTTCCCAATAGCCCACGACAACTTTACGTGCCAATCGCATACGCGTACCGATAAAACCGTGTTCTCTATCGCCATGCGCGGACTGATTTAAATTCATAAAATCCATATCAATCCCTTCATTGGGGATTTCTCGATTAAATTGCGTATGCAAATGCAGATATGGTTTTTGCAGTTTTCCTAAACCGCGTATCCACATTTTAGATGGCGAAAACGTATGCATCCAAGTGATAATACCCGCACAATTTTTATCATGATTCGCATCTTCAATCACCTGTTCAATTGCATCTGAAGTTGTCGCTACCAGCTTGAACGAAATGCGCGCCGGTATTTTTGCTGATTCATTTAACTTTGCCACAATCGTTTCCGAATGGCTGCCTACCAAACGTAAAGTTTCTTCACCATACAAGTGTTGACTACCGGTAATAAACCAAAATTCTGCTTTTTTTAAACATTTCATAAAAATCTGCCTCCTATTATTATGATACTAAAATTCAAAGTATCATTTTTATTGTAAAAACATCACTTAGCTGTTAAAAATTTCAGTTATTTTTGGCTTTTATTACATCTTTTTTTATTTTTTTAAGACGTTTCATCGCATTATTATCACCACGGCCAAAATAATCATGCAAGATATCATATTCTGCATACAGTTTATCATACACGGCCACATTGACCGGATTTGGGATGTAAACATCATCACGAAGTTTCCCCATGTCACGTGTTGCCTGAAATATATCGTCATACCCGCCACGTGTTTTGCCTGCAGCTACCGCACCAAAAATTGCCGACCCTAATGCCGGGCCCTGTTTTGAACCGGCAATTCTAACTGGCAAATTAATTACATCTGCATAAATCTGCATTGCCATAGCATTTTTTTGTGAAATGCCACCTGATGCATAAAACTCTTGAATTGGGACACCACTCTTAATAAAGGTTTCGATAATTTTCCGGGTGCCATAAGCCGTTGCTTCAATCAAAGCACGATACATTTCTTCTGGTTTTGTCTGTAAGGTCATTCCAAGCATAAGTCCGGTCAGATCGACATCAACTAAAACAGAACGATTACCATTCCACCAATCAAGTGCCACAAGTCCCGACTCACCAGCATCCAGCATGGCTGCTTTGTCCGTCAAATATTCATGGATATTCTTATGTTCTTTTTTAGCGGCTGCTTCATATTCACTAGAAACGCAATTTTTAACAAACCAGTCGAAATGATCCCCCACACAAGATTGTCCTGCTTCATAGCCAAAAAATCCCGGTAATATTCCATCTTCGACAACACCGCACATCCCGGGAACGATTTTTTCTTCATCTCCCAAAAGCACGTGGCAGGTAGAAGTTCCCATAATACCAAGTATCTTTCCTGTTCCTTCGATCTTGACTGCCGGAATTGTTACATGGGCATCGACATTGCCAATAGCTACCGCCGTTCCGGGATTGAGTCCCGTAAGTTTAGCCATCTCCGCTGTGATTTCCCCAGCTTTTTCACCAAGTGCTGTAACTGGACAACTTAGTTTGGTGGTAGTTATATCTTCTAAACGCGGATCAAGAGCTTTAAAAAAAGCCGAAGATGGATAACCATCTTTTTTGTTCCACATCGCTTTATATCCCGCTGTACAGGAATTACGAGACTGTACTCCCGTCATCTGCCAAATAATCCAATCAGCAGCTTCAACAAAATAATCCATCGCCGCATAAATTTCCGGAGCTTCATCAAGAATTTGCCAAATTTTCGGTATTGCCCATTCCGATGAAATTTTTCCACCATATCTGTGCAGCCATGACTGGCCCATCTTGGCTGCAATCTCGTTGAGTTGATTCGCTTTATCCTGCGCTGCATGATGTTTCCATAGTTTCACATAAGCATGCGGCTGACTGCGATATTCCGCGAGAAAACAAAGTGGTGTTCCATCCGCTTTGACAGGTAAAACTGTACAAGCCGTGAAGTCAGTACCGATTCCAATAATATCATCTGGGGAAACACCTGTTTTTTTGATCAATTCCGGAATTGTATGCGATAATACATCAATATAATCTTGCGGATCCTGTAATGCCCAATCCACACCAAGTTTTGTTCCATCCGGCAGCTGCTTGTCCATCACTGCATGGGGATAGTCAAAAATACAACTATCTAATTCTTTACCTGTACCTATTTCCACTAAAACCGACCTGCCAGAAAGTGACCCAAAGTCCACACCGATTGAATATTTTGGCATGTATACCCCTCCTAAAAATTTATGACTCAACTTATTTTCTAAAAAATATGCCCAAATCGAATGATCCAGTCACTATATTATTGAATATTCTTATTTTTAAGACTATTCAATAATATAGTGACTCTTCGCAATAACGAGACTTTTTCACTCCCCATTTCTACTTCAGTTTATCAAAACTGTATGTTGAAATTTCATAAATCATACAACTAAGCTTATTTATCATACAAGTTCTATTGTTAGTATACTATTTAAAATAAAATTTTTCAATATTATTTTACTAAAATTTTAGAATTATCAATTTATTTAAAATGCTTTTCTGTTGCTCTGTCATAAATAAAAAACAAAGAGACTCCGTACGCAATTATTGCTCACGGACGGAATCTCTTTCAATGAGTTCTGGTTTAAACTTTACAGTCATTTCACATTGTTCTTTATGGATAATTTTCATAAGATTTTCAGCAGCCACACGGCCTAATTCTTCTTTTGGATGCGTAAAGGTAGTCAGTCCAACAGGTCCCAATGTTGCCAAATTGGAGTTATCAAATGAAATAACCGATAGATCTTCTGGTACTGATTTGTTGTTTCGTGCTAACAAATCCATCACCCGTAAGGCAATTTGATCATTATAGCAAATCACAGCACTGCAGCCATCGAGACGTTTCAAAATGCGCTGCTCAAAATTTTCAACTACGTCACTATCTAAATCTTCCGTCGTAAACCAGACGATACTGTCTTCTTGCAGCAAAACCTTATTTTTTTTCAATTCACCCGCACATCCGGCATAACGAAGATGCCCCTGGATATCATCCGCTTTAAATATGCCCGCTACACGTGTATGATTTTTCTCCATCAAGTAATCTACCGCCGCTTTCCCGCAGGCATAATCATCCATAGCCACATAAGGAAAGCTCAGTCCCTGATAACAAGCATGGATAAATACACAGGGAATGCTCTGACGTTTAATCTGCTTATAAAGTTCTGCATTCAAGTTTGGCAGACCACTTTTTGTCGGTTCGACAATGAGTCCATCAACGCCTTTTTCGAGCATAGCTTCCAGAATTTTCATTTCGTTCTCTACTTTATTATATGTAATAGCCAATTGCATTGAGTAATTATTATTTGTAAGAACCTGATCGATACCTCGTATAACACGCGGAAATAGATAATCATCCAGATATGTTGTAATAACACCAATATTCATTGTAACAGCTCGCTGCACAATTCGAGTTGATGCCACATACGTTCCACTACCGCGTCGTCTTTCCAAAATACCATCATTTTCTAAAATACTCGTTGCTTGTCGCACAGTCTGACGACTCAAAGAAAAAGCTATACTGAGTTCATTTTCCGATTGAAGTCGATCCCCTACGGTGAGAGCTTCTTCGGCAATCTGCTGTTTGATCCAATTAACAATTTTCAAATATTTCGGCTCACTTTTTTGCACTGCCATACAAATCACTCCATTAATTTCCCAACTATTTTGTCTTTTTATAAAATCACAAAATTTTATGCTAAAGTTGTTCTTATGTTCAACTTTAGCATAGGCAAGACTTCATTGCAATATAAATCATACAAATAAGATTAATTTGTATGATTTGTCTCGATTTTAAAAACAATATCCTTTGATAGTTGTATTTTTTACTAAAAGACTTTGCTGCAGGCTGCAAAAAAGACCGGTCCTTAATATTATCTATTCTTTGCTAAACAGATATATATTAAGGAACGGTCTTTTTTTAAGCACAACTATCAAATACTCTGTACGATTAGTCCGTAAACAAAGCAGTTGATAAATACCGTTCACCTGTATCTGGCAAAAGTGCCACAATCGTTTTTCCTTCATTTTCCGGGCGTTTAGCAAGTTCTACAGCTGCGGCAAAAGCTGCACCGCAGGAAATACCAACGAGTACACCTTCTGAATGACAGAAATCACGAGCAAATTTAAATGCCACTTCATTATCAATGGTTATGATTTCATCATAAATTTTAGTATTTAATGTATCCGGTACAAAACCTGCACCAATTCCCTGTATTTTATGTGGACCGGCAACGCCTTTTGACAATACCGGTGATGTTGTAGGTTCAACTGCCACAATTTTGATAGCCGGGTTTTGCGATTTCAAATATTCCCCAACACCAGTCAAGGTTCCACCAGTACCAACACCAGCAACAAAAATATCTACTTTTCCATCTGTATCCTGCCAAATTTCAGGACCTGTAGTTGCTTTATGAGCAGCTGGATTTGCCTGATTTGTGAACTGGGATGGAATATAGGAATGTGGTGTTTCTTTTGCCAGCTCTTCCGCTTTTGCAATTGCACCTTTCATACCTTTTGCACCATCCGTCAATACAATCTGAGCACCATATGCCTTAAGAAGATTTCTTCTTTCAATACTCATTGTTTCCGGCATTGTAAGAATCGCTTTATAACCGCGAGCTGCTGCTACACTTGCCAGGCCAATACCTGTGTTACCACTTGTTGGTTCAATAATGATGGAATCTTTATTGATGAGACCTTTTTCTTCTGCTTCATCAAGCATTGCCTTTGCGATACGATCTTTTACACTGCCTGCCGGATTAAAATATTCCAATTTAGCCAGGATTGTTGCTTTAAGATCATGTTTTTCACTATAATTTTTTACTCTTAATAAGGGCGTACCTCCGATAAGATCTGTAATGCTTTCATAAATTTTTGCCATGTTGAATCCCTCCGCATATTATTTTTTATCTTGACTACTAAACTCGAAACGCAAATGTTTTGTTCGAATTATTTTGTAAAACATATATGATTAATATGTTTGTATTGTATACCCCTTTACGAATCCTGTCAATACTTTTTCGGAAAAATGTCAATAACATACTCCTCAACTATGTTATTGACATTTTACTTCAATTTATATTATAATGAAAAACATATAGTATTAGTATGAAATGGGTGGTTATTCATGAAAATTTCTGCAAAAGGGCGCTATGGTCTTGCAGCCATGTCACATATGGCACAAAACTATCAAACGGGCAGCCCGATTACCATTATTAGCATTGCTGAAAAGCTGGGTATTTCTAAGATTTATCTTGAACAAGTTTTTTCACTGCTCAAAAGATCCGGTCTGGTCAATTCGATAAAAGGAGCCCAAGGCGGCTATCAATTAGCTTTAGCTCCAAACAAAATCACTGTATATGCGATATTGGCCGCCATTGAAATTGCATTAGTTGAAACAACCGAAAGCACGGTCAAAGAGCAAGCACCTTCGCTCGATGCAGCCCTTCGTATCACCGTATTTAATGTGATTGACCGCAATCTTTCTGAAACATTAAAACAAATATCATTAAATGATATTATCAACGAAGCAGAAAAGCAAAAACCAATCGATGATTTTATGTATTTTATTTAAAAAGGACTGAAATAAATGAAAAAAGATACCCTCTGCATTCATGCAGCAGCCATTGAACATAACCCTACCCGAGCAATCAGTATGCCGATTTATCAATCAGCAACGTTTGTTCACCCCGGAGTCGGTCAGACTGCCGGTTATGATTATTCACGCCTGCAAAACCCAACCCGTGAGCACTTAGAAAAAACGGTTGCTCAACTCGAACACGGTTTGGACGCAATGGCGTTTTCCACGGGTATGGCAGCACTTACTATGTTAATGGAACTGTTCACTCCAGGTGATCATATCATCGCCTCGAACGATTTATACGGTGGTTCACACCGCTTGTTCGATCATATCTCCACAAAAAACGGTCTTTCTTTTAGTTCAATTGATACGTCCGATCTAGCTCAGATCGAACAAAATATCAACCCCCGCACAAAAGCAATCTATGTTGAAACACCAACCAATCCGATGATGAATGTTACAGATATCAAAGCTGTTTGCGAAATCGCTAAAACACATAATTTGCTTGTCATCGTCGATAATACCTTCCTTACACCTTATTTTCAGCAGCCACTCAGCCTTGGTGCTGATGTTGTTTTACACAGCGGAACGAAATATTTGGGTGGACACAATGATACCCTGGCTGGTTTTCTCGTCGTGAATGATGCTGAACTATCAGCCAAATTACGATTCATTTATAAGACAGTTGGCTCTTGCTTAGCTCCCTTTGACAGCTGGCTTTTATTGCGGGGCATAAAAACATTAGCAATTCGCATGGAAAAACAACAAGAAAATGCTTTGCAAATTGCAAATTGGTTAAAAAAGCAGCCAAAAATAAAAAAAGTATATTATGTCGGTTTACCAGAACATCCCGCTTATGAAATTTCAACCCAACAAGCTTCGGGCTATGGTAGTATGATCTCATTTACCGTTGATCAAGAAAAAACGGCCTGTCAGCTATTAGAACATATTAGAATCATTCAATTTGCGGAAAGCTTGGGCGGTGTAGAAACACTCATGACCTATCCAATGATGCAAACCCATGCTGACCTGCCGCAAGCAGAACGTGAAGCAAAAGGGATCAATGAATGTCTCTTAAGATTATCAGTTGGTATCGAAAATGCCGCCGATCTCATCGCCGATCTCGAAGCGGCCTTTATTTAATTTTCAGGAGGACTACCTATGAATTATAACTTTGATAAGATTATTGATCGAAAAAATACGAATTCTTTAAAGTATGACTTTGCTGTAGAACGCGGCAAACCTGCAAATATACTGCCGCTTTGGGTAGCCGATATGGATGTTATGACTGCACCTGAAATTATCGCCGCCATAACCGCCGGCTGCCAGCATGGTATTTTTGGGTATTCAGATGTCAAACGTGATTATTTTCTAACAATTGCTAAATGGCTGGATGAATCTTTCAACTGGAAAGTCCAGGAAGACTGGCTTATTAAAGCCCCCGGGGTTGTTTTTTCCATTGCCATGGCCATTCGGGCTTTCACAAACCCCGGTGACAGTATACTCATTCAGAGACCCGTCTATTATCCCTTTTCACTGACAATCGAAGATAATGATCGGCGGCTGGTCAATTCACCGCTCATTTATAAAAATTTTCATTATGAAATGGACTACATGGATTTCGAAGAAAAAATTATTCAAAACAACGTAAAACTCTTTCTTCTCTGCAGTCCACATAATCCCGTTGGCAGAGTCTGGACGAAAGAGGAACTCATTCGCATCGGTGACATCTGCCTAAAACATGATGTCTTAATTTTAGCTGATGAAATACATCATGAATTTGTTTACAGCGGATATAAACACCATGTATTTGCTGATTTAAAACCTGAATACTTAAATCGTACGATCACTTGTACAGCGCCGAGTAAAACATTCAATCTAGCCGGTTTACAAGTCTCACATATTTTTATTGCTGACCAAACTTTAAGAAAAAAATTTCAAAAAGAGATTAATAAAACCGGATATTGTGAGTTAAATTCGTTAGGATTGATTGCAGCAAAAGCAGCTTATGAACATGGTCGGGATTGGCTGAACCAACTGAAAGTATATCTGACAGAAAATCTTCGTCTGAGTCGGGACTTTATCGAAAAAGAACTCCCTGGTGTTAGACTCGTCGAACCAGAAGGAACTTATTTGATCTGGCTTGATTTTTCTGCACTGGGCCTATCGCCGGAAGAGTTAGATCAAAAAATCATCCATCAAGCCGGTTTGTGGCTTGATCGCGGTCCGATGTTCGGTCCTGAAGGCGCAAATTTCCAAAGAATTAATATCGCCTGCCCCCGTGCAACGCTCACGCAGGCTTTGCAAAATCTAAAAAACATACTCGAATGACTTCAAAATTTTCACAACCATATAAATAATCTAATCTCTAGTTGTGTGACATCTTGCGAAATTTGTCTTAACAAATTTTCTTTTTTAGTGTATAATGAATATATAGCAAGGTGTTCCGCAATTTTGATGGAGGTATTTTGTATGTTGATCGACAATGTCTATGTCACTATCGAAGACGGTCAACTGGAAAAAAGTGAGATTCAATATTATATAAAAAAAATCAAAAAGCATTCCAAAGGCAAGGAGCTTAAAAGTATAGATTTTAAGCTTACTGACGATTATGTGGATCTTAGATATGCATTTCACTCTATTCCATTTGAACGAATTCGTCGCGTAAATATCACAACATTTAATTCAAATCGTTGTGTCGTTTAAAAAGCAATTTTTGTTTTTTACTGACACTTTGTTTTTTATTCTTAAAAATCGAATAAAGCAGGGCATAAAATCCAGATGGATTTTATGCCCTGCTTTATTTTATTAACTAACTCTTTTATTCTAATGTAACGGCCGCTTTATCTTCTGTCTTGGCACGCAGCAATTCTTTCACACAATGAAAAGCAACCGATGCCGCTAAGGTCATCAATGCTAAGGCTAAAATAAGCTGCAATCCATCAATCATAAAGACAAAACCGCCGCCGACAAATAACTTATTATAAATGCCATAAACAGCTTGCAACAGCGCTGTGAAAGTAACCAGAAACATAACCGTCATTGGCACATAAAGCATCCAGCCCTGTCGCCCTGTTGTTTTTAAAAACACGGCCAGGCCAATCAGCACCAATGCACTCAATAACTGATTCGCTGCACCAAACAGCGGCCAAATATTCATATACCCACCTAAACATAATAAATATCCACAAAACAAGGTGATAATAGTTGCAAAATATTTATTCGTACAAACACGCTGTACCCATGTGACTTCCCCTTGTGTTTCACTCATAAAAAGTTCTTGGAAAGACATCCGGCCTATGCGAGCAACGGAGTCAAGTGACGTCATTGCCAGTGCCGATACGCACATCGTCATAATACAACCAGCAATGCCGATTGGCAGTCCAAACATCGATAAAAATCCAGCTACTGCATTGGAAAAAATCTGAAATGGCGTGCCTTCCGGTAATACACCATTTGTTGCTGCCGAACAAACTACAACTAAAGCAACAATTCCCAGCAAACATTCTACCAGCATCGCACCATAACCAACAAATAGCATATCTTTTTCGTTGCGAATCGTTTTAGAAGACGTACCTGATGAAACCAGACTATGAAAGCCCGATACAGCACCACAAGCAATCGTAATGAAAAGCATTGGAAAGAGCATTTTCCCATTCACTTCAAAACCAACAAATGCTGGCATCTGGAGCGTTGGATTTGCTACAATCACCCCGATAACTGCTCCCGCAATCATACCTAGCAATAAAAAAGAACTAAGATAATCACGAGGTTGCATCAAAAGCCACATTGGCATAACTGATGCCGCAAAAATATAAGCGAAAACCACATACAGCCAAATCGTTTTATCAAAATATAATGGATAGGCAATACCAGCTGCAAGCATCACAAGAATCAAAATAATACCAACAACAAATTCAAGTTTTTCCGATGGTTTAAATCGTTTAATAAATAGTCCAAATAAAATGGCCACAAAAATATATAACATTGAAATGGATGCAGCGGCAGCATTTGGTGTCGCCAGCGAACCATCTTTGGCAAAACCATTAAATGTATTGGCTACAATATCGGCAAAAGCAGCAATAACCAGTAGCGTAAAAAGCCAGGAAAATAATAAAAATAACCGTTTTCCCATTTTGCCAATATATTTTTCAATAAGAACCCCCATTGATTTTCCATCATTTTTAACAGAGGCATAGAGTGCTGTAAAATCTTGTACCGCACCAAAAAAAATGCCCCCGGCTAAAATCCATAACAATGCTGGCAGCCAGCCAAACATAGCGGCAATAATCGGTCCAGTCACCGGTCCTGCACCCGCAATTGAAGAAAACTGATGTGTAAACACCGTGATTTTTGAAGCTGGTATATAATCCTGACCATCCTCAAATTTATAAGCAGGTGTTTTTGCCTTCGGATCAATGCCCCATATTCTAACGAGCCACCTGCCGTAACTGATATAGGCACCAGCTAGTATAACGATACCAATCCCTACAATGGTTAAACCATTCATAATAAGTCCCTCATTTCTTTCTATAATTCTAGAATAACAACTGCAGATAAATCACACGCGGTAAATAAATATAATGTATTAAATAAATGATATCCAGCCTACAACCCTATACGCCAATCCTGACAATTGCCATATAAAATATTTAATACAACTTATATAAATAAATGCAAAAAAACCTTCCTCTCCATAAATTCTATGAAGACGAAGGTGAACTCCGTGTTACCACTCCAATTGCTGCTCCAGCAGCCACTCAGAACAATTTTCAGCCTGACTAAAAACTGCTTTCCGGTAACGGTGGAAAACCGATACAGACTGATTCTATATTTCAGCCAAGATTCGATAGGTGATAAAATCATTGTTTCAATGTCACTCTTCCACCAACAAATGACTCTCTGTAAAAAACATACCAAGATTTCGTGTCCTAATTATCTGCATTTCTTTATTCTATTGTATGATAATATATCATTCAATAGAATATTTGTCAATATTTATGTGTCAACATGTAAACTATATATAACGCACTAAAGAAATTCCATCCCGTCTATCAGTCTGCCAGGAATGGGGTATAGGGCATCGTTTGCTTCCTAACGTAACGCTACTCAGCCCTATACTCCATTCCTGACGATTGCCATAAAACGTTTAATGCGTTCTATATAGTAGAATAAAACGAATTTGCTAATTTTATTTTTTAAACGAAAAAGTCGAAATCTACTAAAAGATTTCGACTTTTCGACTTGCCAAAAGAGGGTATCATGAAAAATTTATTGTTTAGCAGCTTCAATCGAACTTTTCGATGAAAGCTTGCTTTTACGTTCTGTAATCAAAGCTTGCATAATAATAAAAATACAGAGCAATGCTCCAACAACAATTTTTGTCCACCAGGCAGATAATGTTCCTTGAAATGTGATAAAGGTAAGAATGACACCCTGAATGAGTACTCCAAACAAAGTTCCTGGAATGAAACCAACCCCACCAGTAAGAAGTGTGCCGCCAATTACAGATGAGGCAATCGCATCCATTTCCATACCTAATCCATGCAGCGTGTACCCAGATAACATGATCCAGGAATATACAACACCACCCAAAGCCGCACAAAAACCACTAATAACATAGACCATGATTTTCGTTTTAAATACAGGCAGTCCCATAAGTGATGCAGATACTTCATTGCCACCCAAGGCGAAGATCGTACGACCAAATTTCGTATATTTTAAAACGACCGCCGCAACAACCAACGCACATAAAGCCACTACTGCACCAATTGATATAAACCCTAAACCAAAGATCCCAATACGTTCACTGGCAATTGACACATAAAAGTCATTGGTTATACTGATCGTTTCCCTTGAAATAACCGCTGTAAGTCCTCGGCAAAAGAACATCCCCGCCAAAGTCACGATAAACGGCTGCATATTGAATGCTGTAATCAAATACCCCTGCACACCGCCAATGAAGATTCCCAAAACGAGTACCGCGACCACTGCAACAGGTACAGATACACCTGTATTTTGCAAAAGCGATGCCAAAATCATACAGGAAAGAGCTACAATTGCACCAACCGATAAATCAATTCCACCCGTTAAAAGCGTAAAAGTAATCCCGATTGTCACAATGATTAAGGCTGAATTATCAATAAAGAGATTAAAAAATACCTGTGGCCGCATAAACCCCTTATAGGTCATGATACCAACACCATATAAAACCAGAAACAAAATCACAGTTACAAAAAATGAAAAATATTGTGATGAAATCGCTTCATTGGTCAATGTTCTCAATTTTGAATTCATGCTTTATTCACCGCCTTTTCATCCATCAGAAAGTTTTTATCTCCCTGTGGACCCACTTTATTGCGGGATTTCCAATTATTGAACATAACTCTGAATTTGCTGGACTGCATCAAGCAGAGAATAATAACTGCAACCGCCTTAATTACCGGCAATTGCTCTGAGGACACGCCCAATGCATACATGGTCGTTGTCAGCGTCTGAATTGTAATGGCGCCGATAACACTGCCGCCAATATTGAATTTACCACCACTCAGCAAGGTACCGCCTAAAGCTACAGCCAATATCGCGTCCATTTCCATATTAAGTCCTGCATTATTGGCATCAGCAGCACGAATCAAAGAACTTTCAATCAGCCCTGACACCCCCGCACAAAAACCCGAAAATGCATAAACAAGAAAAATAACAAACGTTACATTGATACCTGTAAATCGACTTGCCGTTGGATTAATCCCCACCGACTGAACAAATAGACCAATCGATGTTTTTTTTATGATGAACGTTACGAGTAAAATCATGGCAATGGCAATAAAAATTGTCGTTGGTAAAATATTGCCAGGAATACTGCTGCCTATATAGGCAAAAGGTTTATAGTATACCGTTATGATCTGACCTTCTGTAATAAGCTGAGCAATCCCACGCCCGGCTGTCATCAAGATCAGTGTTGCAACAACTGGTTGAATTTTAAACTTCGCTACGAGTAAACCATTCCAAACCCCACATAAAACACCTGCCAAAACAGCTGCCAGCATAGCTAAAAGCATTGGATATTCAGCTGCCCCATCGCCGCGTCCGCCGATCAACGTACAACAAACCGCTGAGGATATGGCGATTACAGAACCAACCGATATATCTATACCACTCGTCGCTATGACAAAGGTCATACCAAGTGCCAAAATAATAAGCGATGACGAGCGATTTAAAATATCAATCAACCGTCCATACAGACGACCATCATCGGTCATTTCAATCGTTAAAAAACCATCCACAAAAATAATATTGAAAATAAGTAATACTGCTAGCGCAAAAAGAGGTAAAAACAATGGACTGGCTGTTATTTTCTTGAGTGTTTCCATCAAGCATCCCCCCCTGCAATCGCCCGCATCACATTTTCCGAGCTAATAGCATCGCCCTCGATTTCAGCGACTTTATTACGATCACGCAAAACGATTAACTTAGAACAAGTACGAATCATTTCATCCAATTCACTAGAAATAAATATCACCGCCATACCTTTTTGTTTTGCTAACGTAACGGCCATTTTCTGTATCTCATTTTTGGTACCAACATCGATACCTCTCGTTGGTTCATCTAAAATTAAAAGCTCCGGATTTGTTGCCAGCCAACGGGCAATAATCACTTTTTGCTGATTACCGCCGCTCAGGTTTTTAATGAGCTGCTCCCGATCAGAAACTTTTATATTCAAAAGTTTAATGTAGTCATCGACAATAACAATCTGCTCGTTAAGGGGAATATGATGAAAGATGCCATCTTTGGCCTGCAAAGCTAATATAATATTTTCTCGTACACTCAAATCTCCAACAACACCTTGTTGCTTGCGATCTTCCGGACAAAAGGCAATTTTTTGCTGCATGGCCTTCATTGGTTCATCCAAGCGCATTTGTGTCCCGTGAATAAGGATTTCCCCTGCCGTGATTTTGTTGATACCAAACAACAATTCTGCTGTTTCAGTCCGGCCTGAACCCAAAAGTCCCGCAAAGCCCATTACTTCACCTTGATGGATTTGCACATCCATATGATTGAGTTTTCCAATACAAGAAATATTTTTTGCATCAAGGAAAACTCCTGCTGATGGTACACTTTTTTCTTCTGATTTATCGAAATCTTTCAAAGCTGATAAATCTTTGCCGATCATTTTCGCAATGAGTTCAACTCGTGGCAATTTTGCAACATCATATGCCCCCACAAGTTCTCCATTGCGTAAAATCGTAATTTTTTCGCACAAATCATAAATTTGTTCCAAAAAATGTGAAATAAAAATAATACCCATGCCCTGTTTTTTCAGTCGGCGAATTACCGTAAAAAGTTTCTGTGTTTCCTGTTCATCAAGGCTTGATGTTGGTTCATCAAGAATCAATATTTTTGCTGAAACATCAACAGACCGGGCAATCGCAATCATTTGCTGAATTGCAACTGAATAATGATCCAATGTTTTTGTCACATCAATATCAACATTCAGTTTCTGTAATAGTTCCTGCGCTCTTGTATTCATTTGCTTCCAGTCAATAAAACCATGTTTTGTCGGCTGGCGACCAATAAATATATTCTCTGTAACTGTCAGATTCGCACAAAGATTGACTTCCTGATATACCGTAGATATACCGACTTCTTGTGCTTCTTTTGGCGTTCGCGGGGCAATTGCTTTCCCTTCCATATAAATACTGCCGCCATCGCGCGGGTAAACGCCTGTTAAAACCTTTATCAATGTTGATTTCCCGGCACCATTTTCACCCATAATAGAATGAATTTCTCCAGCCCTTAGAGTGAAGTCAACGCTGCTCAATGCTTTAACGCCAGGAAAAACTTTATCAATTTGTCGCATTTCTAAAAGTAGATTTTCCATATTCCCACTTCTTTCTCCTGATGGCAGTTTTTAGATAAAAATAACCACACCCTAACCGAACAACCCGGTTACGGGTGTGGTTATAGCTTTAGATCAAAACCTTAATATTTTCTTTCTGGTAAAGTTTTAGCAGCTACATCCGCTGGGAAGATTCCTTCTTCAACATATACATTTTTAGGAACTTCTTCTTTATTTAAAATTTTCTTTGCTGTTTCCATAAGAATATCTCCTTGGAGTGGATTACATTCTACAGTACAGTTTGCTTTACCGTCGATCATTGCCTGGAACATACCTTTTACTGAGTCAATCGAAATAATTGTAATATCTTTACCTGGTTTAAGGCCTGCTGCTTCGATAGCCTGAATTGCACCAAGTGCCATATCATCATTATGAGCAAATAAGATATCAATTTTGTCACGATCCGATTTCAAGAATGATTCCATAACTTCTTGACCTTTTTGGCGTGTAAATTCACCAGTTTGTGATGCCAAAATCGTATATTTTGCTGCATCAGGAGCTGCTGCCATAGCTTCTTTAAATCCATTCGCCCGGCCAATCGCTACGGAAGAACCTACTGTGCCTTCAAGAACTACGATATTGAATTTATCACCACTACGTGGTTGTTTATTTTCTTTTTTCATGTATTCGTCAATCCAGTTAAATACTTTTTTACCTTCTGCAACTGAATCCGTACCAATTTTTGCTATATATAAGGATTCATCGCTTAATTTCACATCTCTATCAACTACGATTACAGGAATCTTAGCATCTTTTGCTTCTTTCAATACAGTATCCCAACCGGTTTCCACGATTGGCACAAAAGCAATAATATCAACGCCCTGAGCGATGAAAGAACGAATTGCCTTAATTTGATTTTCTTGTTTTTGCTGCGCATCAGAAAATTGTAAGTTAATACCTGCTGCTTTAGCTGCTGATTTTATAGATTCTGTATGGGCCGTTCTCCATTCAGATTCAGCACCAATTTGTGAGAATCCCATGGTAATCTGTTTTCCACCGGATGAGGCCGCTTTTGCATCATCTTTTTTTGCCTGGTCACCGCCGCCACAACCTACAGCTAAGACTAACAACGAAATTGCCAATAATAACGAAATTATTTTTTTCATTTTCTCGACTCCTTTTTCTTGTTAATTAAAGTATCCCCGCTTCATTTTATAAAACTTTTTCTTGCACACCCTTTTTTCCCATTCACCTCGAATTCTAAAAAATATCCAATTTGGAGTTATATACAAAAACCCCCTGAGTGCCAACAGATGAAATCCTGTAAATCCACCTGTAATCGTAAAGCAGGAAGTGCTTTACACATTTTTGTTTTTTAGCCATTTTCTTAGCCGAAACATTCGCTGACAACAATCTGAATTGTTTATAAATCAAAAACTAACAAAACTTTCTGAATTTTATTATGTAAAAAATAAGCCTCTATTGTCACTTTCATTATCATACAACTTGTTTCTTGCTTATTTACTTTTATCATACAACTATCAGAATTATTTTTCAATAGTTTTTTAAAAATTCACAAAATATTTTATTAATTGAATATTAAATCAATAAAAAAAAGAGAGCCGCCTTCTACTCTCTTGTAATATAAATCAATTTGTTTTTTTTAATTTACGGTGTAAGACACAACGTATTCCAGGCTTGATATGGGGAATAGCAAAACAGCGATTACACGAGAGGCATTTCGCTTTTTCTTGTCCTGCCAAAAGATTCAGAAATAAATCCGGTTCGCAAATTAAAGGACGCCCTAACGATACCATATCAATCCCAGCTGCCAATACTTTATCCATATCATTCAAAGACTGTACTCCACCTACTAAAGCGATTGGTATGTCCACCGAATTTTTCAATTTCGCAATACGATCCAAATAATAAAGACTGGCTGTCCGTGGCAATGAAATAAAATCAACACCACTAAATTCAACTAGTTCTACCTGTAAAGCTTTGCACTCATTCAGTACATACAACATATCTTGTCCATATTGTTCATCATTGGTTTTACTATCATTATTGATTTTGATCAATACCGGAAAAGATTGGCCACACTGTTTTTGAATTCCCTGAATGATTTCACGGCAAATCCGAAACCGATTTTCAATACTGCCACCATATTGATCAACTCTTTGATTAAACGTTTCATCCAGAAAACGTGATAAAAGATAACTGTGAGCTGCATGTATCTGAACTCCATCTACACCCGCTTTTTGTAAACGGACTGCAGCCGCAATAAACTGTTCTTCAATTCCTTTGATTTCTTCAATTGTCAGTGCTCGTGCATGACGATCTTTTTTTAGATCACGTTCTACAACATCAATTAAATCATCATTATTAACCGCTCTAGGTCCGGCATGATTAATCTGCACAACAAATTTAGCTCCATAAGCATGAACCATATCACGAGCTTTGGTGAACTGCGCAATAAAACGGTCATCATAAATATTAATTTGCTCTTCGTTTGCCTGTCCTTGCGGGGAGACACTGCAATGCCCTGTTATAATAAGCCCCACATTATTTTTAGCTAAGGTTTCATACATATCATATTCAGCATCTGTCATAGTTCCATCCGAATTGCCCAAAAAGCTATGCACAGCGGATCGTATTAGGCGGTTTTTAACTGTTAAATGCTGTAATTTAATTTTTTCTTCTATTTTTCTCATACAAATACCCTCCAAATTGTCACAATAACTTGTTTATTATACCACAATCAAAAATATTTGACCTAGCTGCACGCTTAACGCACAAATGTTTTATATACTAAAGGACCGTTGCCAATTACTGCAACAGTCCTTTTTAAGCGTATTCTTATTTTTCTGTTCTCCGAATGTCCGCCCCCAAGCCGCAGAGCTTCGTTACAAGGTGATCGTAACCTCGATCTATATGATGTATATACCCGACTTGTGTTTCGCCGTCTGCAACAAGTCCAGCCAGTACCATGGCAGCACCAGCGCGAAGGTCCGTTGCTTTAACCTGGCAGCCAGTTAATTTCTGAACACCTTCAACAACCGATGTTCGTCCATCGATTTTGATATTCGATCCCATACGTTTTAATTCATCTACATGCATAAAACGATTTTCAAAAACTGTTTCCGTAACGAGTCCGGTACCTTCGGAAACCGTAAGCATTGCCATGAATTGTGCCTGCATATCGGTTGGAAAGCCTGGATATGGCATTGTTTTAACATCCACTGCTTTTGTCTGTTTATCACAAGTCACACGAATACCATTTACATCTTCTTCAATCGTGACACCAGCCTCTTTAAGCTTTGCAATTACTGGCTTCAAATGTTCACTAATTGCGTTTTCAATATAAACATCCCCACGAGTCATCGCTGCAGCGACCATATATGTCCCTGCTTCAATGCGATCCGGAATAATCGTATAATTTTTACCAATGAGCTTCGTAACACCATCAATCTTAATTACATTCGTACCAGCACCACGAATTTTAGCCCCCATAACGTTCAAATAGTTTGCTAAATCAATGATTTCTGGTTCTTGTGCTGGATTTTCAAGAATAGTCTGCCCTTGTGCCATACAAGCTGCCATCATGATATTTTCCGTTGCCCCGACACTTGGAAAATCAAGATAAATCCTTGCCCCTTTCAAGCCATGTGGTGCACTAGCCTGAATAAAGCCATGACCTATTTCTATCTCCGCACCAAGAGCTTCAAATCCTTTTAAATGAAGATCAATCGGTCTTGTTCCAATAGCGCAGCCTCCTGGCAAAGAAATTTTTGCTTCGCCGCAGCGTGCTAAAAGCGGACCCATGATTAAAAAAGACGCTCGCATTTTGCGCACAAGTTCATATGGTGCTTCACAACTGGCAATCACAGAACTATCAACAAATAAAGTATCTTTTTCACTATCAAACTGTACTTTTACACCTAATTCAGTTAAGACTTCAGAAATTGTATGTACATCTTCCAGTGCCGGAACTTCATCGAGAAGACTCGGCCCGTCTTGACCCAAAAGTGTCGCCGCAATAATCGGTAACACTGCATTTTTTGCCCCGCTGATTTTCACGCGGCCTTCCAATCTATGACCACCATTTATAATTAACTTCTCCATTATATCCTCCCGAAATAATACTCCTAAGCATCACTCCATAGTTTATCATCAACAAGGATTTCTATCAAGTCCTTTCCTGTCTAATATTAAAATAAAAAAGAAGTGCGGATAAATCCGCACTTCTTTTTATCTCTCAATATCTGCCTTGGTTGCTTTAAGGCGCGCTTTCGCACGATCAAAAGCAGCCTGGGCACGAATTGAATCGATATCTTTGCTTTTTTCAGCACTGGTTTTAAATGCTTCCAATCGTTCCTGCGCCCTGGCATATGCTTTTTGCGCACGATTGATATCAATATTGATTGGCAGTTCAGCCGCCGATGCTAAGATCGTAATCTTATCTGGCTGCACTTCCATAAAACCGCCGCTCACAGCAATAAGCTGCTCACCAGCATCTGTCTTAGCCCTCATAGCATGAGGAATCAATCCAGTAATAAGCGGAGCATGATGCGGCAAAATGCCAAGTTCACCACCCGTACTACGGACAATAAGCATATTAACATCTGTTGTATAAACAACTTTTGTTGGAGAAACAATTTCCAGCTTTATTGTAGCCATAAATTATTCCCCCTTTTTCATTTTGCGATCTGCTTCTATAACCTCATCAATAGTACCAGCCATATAGAAAGCGGCTTCTGGAATATCGTCATGTTTACCTTCTAAAATTTCTTTAAACCCGCGAATCGTTTCTTTGAGTGGAACGTATTTCCCTGGTGAACCAGTAAATACTTCTGCTACGAAAAACGGCTGGCTTAAAAATCTTTGGATTTTACGAGCTCTGGCCACAACCAGTTTATCAGCATCTGATAATTCTTCCATACCCAAAATCGCAATAATATCTTGCAATTCTTTGTATTTCTGAAGTACTGCCTGTACACCACGAGCTACTTCATAATGATCTTCACCAATAACATGAGGGTCAAGAATACGAGAAGTAGAATCAAGTGGATCCACTGCTGGATAGATACCTAATTCTGCAATTTGACGAGAAAGTACTGTCGTTGCATCCAAATGGGCAAATGTTGCAGCTGGAGCCGGATCTGTCAAATCATCCGCTGGTACATATACGGCCTGTACCGAAGTAATGGATCCCTTTTTCGTTGATGTAATACGTTCTTCAAGCGCACCAACATCTGTTGCCAGTGTAGGCTGATACCCAACTGCCGACGGCATACGACCGAGCAATGCAGATACTTCAGACCCAGCTTGAATAAAGCGGAAAATATTATCAATAAACAAAAGTACATCCTGACCTTGTACGTCACGGAAATATTCTGCCATAGTAAGACCTGTTAACGCCACACGCATACGAGCACCTGGTGGTTCATTCATCTGTCCATAAACAAGTGCAGTCTTATCAATAACGCCTGATTCAGTCATTTCTGACCACAGATCATTACCTTCACGCGTACGTTCACCTACACCAGCAAATACGGAGTATCCACCATGCTGTGTTGCAATGTTATGAATCAATTCCATAATCAGAACTGTTTTACCAACACCAGCACCACCGAACAAACCGATTTTACCACCACGGGAATACGGTGCAATAAGATCGACAACCTTAATCCCCGTTTCGAGAATCTGTGTTGAAGTTTCCTGTTCGTCGAATTTTGGTGCAGAACGATGAATTGACCAAAATTCTTTATTGCCAACCGGTGCTGGATTATGATCAACCGTTTTACCAAGTACATTAAATACTCGACCAAGGGTTTCATTACCAACAGGTACTTTAATTGGAGATTTAGTATCGACTGCTTCCATTCCACGAGTCAAACCATCGGTAGAACTCATTGCGATACAACGAGTGACACAATCACCCAAATGCTGCATAACTTCAACTGTCAAATCAATCTTCACTTCACCTGCGACCCCCTGAATGGTGATCGCATTTAAAATTGCTGGTAGTGAATCCGCTGGAAATTCAATATCTACGACAGGTCCAATGACCTGTACTACTTTACCATTAGCCACTATAAGAAAACCTCCTTACTTCAAGGCTTCCGCACCACCCACGATTTCTGTGATCTCGCGGGTAATGTTTGCCTGACGCACTTTATTATAATGCAAGTCTAATTTCTGAATGAGTTCTTCGGCGTTGTCCGTTGCATTGCTCATCGCAGTCATACGGGAACTTAGCTCACTTGCGGAAGCTTGGAGTAACGCCGCATATATTGTTGTTACCAAGTATTGTGGTAATAAGAATCCTAGCACTTCACCAGCGGATGGTTCATAAATATATTCTCCACTTGATGCATCCTTTTCACCATCTCCAAGATCGTCAAACGGCAATAATTTAATCGTTGTCGGAATGGAGGTGATTGCCGAGATGAATTTTGTATATACCATATAGATTTCATCACATTCACCTGCGGTGAATTTTTTGATGAGATCAGAAGCGATTTCGCGCGCATTATCATACGTAGGGCGTTCGCTGATACCGGTATATTGACTCACGATACTGTAATGGCGATTGACGAAATGATCTCTCGTCTTTCTGCCGACCGTGACTAAATCCACTTCGGATTTGTTTGAAATATGCGCTGTTGCTTCTTTAAAAACATTACTGGCATAAGCACCAGCAAGACCTTTATCCGAGGCAAGCACAAGATAGAGTTTTTTTCCATCTTGACGCACTTCGAGCAGCGGATGGCTGAATTCGCCGCCTGCATTTGCCGCTACATCGGCAATAACCTGACGCATTTTATCAGCGTATGGCTTATTGGCCACTGCCGATTCCTGTGCCCGGCGCAAGCGAGCTGCAGCTACCATTTTCATGGCTTTTGTGATTTGCTGGATACTTTTTACGCTTTTTATACGACGGCGTATGTCTTGTAAACTAGCCAATTAAAAATCACCTCGCTGCATTATGCTTTCTTATAAGAAAATGTTTCCTTAAATTCGCCAATTGCCTTGTTGATCTGTTCTTCAAGGGCATCGTCGAGTTTTTTCTGTTCAATAATTTTTGCACCAATTTCAGCATGCGTGCTATTCATGAATTTGAGGAAGTCCTGATGGAAGCGCACTACCTGATCTACTGGAATATCCGCTAAGAAACCTCTTACAGCGGTATAAATAATCAGTACCTGATCTTGTACTAAAAGTGGTGAATACTGTGCTTGTTTCAATGATTCTACCATACGAGCACCACGATCAAGCTGGTCTTTGGTAGCTTTATCAAGATCCGAACCAAACTGCGCAAAAGCAGCAAGTTCACGATATTGAGCAAGGTCCAGACGCATACGCCCGGAAACTTGTTTCATCGCTTTAATCTGAGCACTACCACCAACACGTGATACCGAAAGACCTACATTGATAGCCGGTCTAATCCCAGAATAAAACATTTCTGTTTCAAGCATGATCTGACCATCTGTAATTGAAATAACATTTGTCGGAATATATCCGGAAAGATCGCCTGCCAAAGTTTCGATAATTGGCAGTGCCGTAATGGAACCTGCACCAAGTTCATCTGATAACTTTGCCGCACGTTCCAAAAGACGAGAATGTAAATAAAATACGTCCCCAGGGTATGCTTCACGGCCTGGTGGTCTACGAAGCAGTAAGCTCATGGCACGATAAGCTGCCGCATGTTTCGAAAGGTCATCATATACACATAGACCATGCTGGCCTTTGTACATGAAATATTCCGCAATTGCCACACCGGCATAAGGAGCCAAATACTGAAGTGGTGCACTATCTGCAGCCGTTGCAACAACAACAACTGAATATGCCATAGCGCCCTGATCTTCTAATGTTTTTACCACACGAGCAATTGTCGATGCTTTCTGACCAATTGCTACATAAACGCAGAAGCAATCCTGTCCTTTTTGATTTAAAATTGTGTCAATCGCAATTGCTGTTTTACCAGTACCACGGTCACCAATGATAAGTTCACGTTGTCCACGACCAATTGGCACCAAAGCATCAATTGCTTTAATCCCTGTTTGCAATGGTTCATGTACTGATTTTCTATCAGCGATACCAGGAGCCGGATATTCAATCGGACGATTTTCTGTCGATTCAATAGGCCCTTTGCCGTCAATTGGACGACCCAAAGCATCCACCACACGTCCGATCATTGCTTCACCAACAGGTACCTGCATGATACGTCCGGTTCTTTTAACCGTGTCGCCTTCTTTAATAAGTACATCGCCACCGAGAATAACGGCGCCGACGTTATCTTGTTCAAGGTTTAATACTAAACCATAAATATCGTTACCAAAGTCAAGTAATTCTCCCGCCATAGCTTTTTCTAAACCATGGATGTGAGCAATACCATCACCAATTTCGATAACAGTTCCTACATCATCAACATTCAGATCCACATCATAGTTTTTGATCTGTTCCTTGATAATGGCTGTTATTTCTTCTGGATTCATTTTCATACTACTCTGTCACCCCAATCTCACAAGTTAATTTGCCATTAATTGTTTTTGTAATGATTGCATCTGGCGTACTATGCTGCCATCGATAAGTCTATCACCGATTTTTACAACTACCCCGCCGATAATGCTCTGATCTATTTTTGTCCGAACCACAACTTTTTTCCCTGTAGATTCTTCCAATTTTTCAATCAGTTTTGCTTGCTGCTTTTCATTTAAAGCAGATGCTACCGTAACTTCTGCATGAATGATATTTTGAGCAGCATTTGACAGAGTTTGATATTCTCTGACAATTTCTTGTAATAAAACTTCACGACGTTTGTCGATGAGCAACATCAAAAAATTATAAACTGATACAGACAGTTCTTCCTTAAACAGTTTAGCGCAAAGATCTTTTTTTGCATTTGGCTGAATTTGAGGGTTCACTAAAAATGAGGCTAATTCTTTATGCGCATCAATTTCGCTGGCAACTGTTTTTAGGTCAGTGCCATATTCATCGATTTTACCATCATCTTGTGCTACTTCAAAAATTGCCTTCGCATATTTATTTGCCAACTGCATGTTTAACATGGCAAACCACCCATTTTGTCTTTGTCTAGTTTATCGATGAATTCACCAATCAAGCGATCATTAGCTTCTGTATCAATATTGCTGCCAATAATTTTTGTTGCTGCAGCCATTGATAAAGCGACAACTTCGCCTTTTAACTGGGCTACGGCCCGCTCACGTTCGTGAACGATTTCTGCCTGAGCGGCTTTGCGCATTTGATCGATCTCACGTTTTGTTTCATTGATATGTGCTTCGCGCTCTTCTTGCGCCCTTTTAATCGCTTTATCTACGATTTCTTGTGCTTGTATTCTAGCGGTTGCAAGCTGATCATGGTATTCCTTCAGAAGTTCCTGTGCTTTAAGCTCATCTGCTTCTGCGGATTCAATGCTTTTCGCAATTTGATCTTCACGCTCTTTTAAAACTTTCATCAAAGGTTTGTAAGCAAATTTTGTTAAAATTGCTGCCAAAATTAAAAAGTTAAAAATCTGTGCAACCAAAGTCATATTAATGTCAACCATTCTGCTGCCTCCTTATCTCACGTATAAAGTGGGCGACGGCATTCTTATGCTGTCGCCCTCACATAAAAAGTCTATGACAATTCATTATTTGATTAATGGATTTGCATATAACAGAACGATGGCGATAACGGCTGCGATAATTGGCACAGCTTCAATCAAACCTACTGAAATTAATGTGTTAATGAATAAAACATTTTTTGCTTCTGGCTGACGAGTTAAGCCCTCAATAAATTTAGACGTAACTAAACCATTACCAATACTTGCCCCTACTGCTGCTAAACCAATAGCTAACCCTGCTCCGATTAAAGCAGCTACTACCATAATTGAATGTTCCATAGAATAAAATCCCCCTTAAAATAATTAAAAATATTGTTTTTTAAACGCGTCTTAGTGGTTGTCTTGTTTTACTGCACTGGCTAAATAAGCCATAGACAACATTGTAAAAATAAACGCCTGAACTCCGCCTACAAAGAGGCTGAATGCGAGCCAAACCACACTTGGAATCGGCATCCAAATTGGTACTAACATCAGCAGGATAATAATGAGTATTTCTCCTGCCAGTATATTACCAAATAGACGAAACGCCAGTGTAATAGGTTTTGCCAGTTCTTCAATAAGATTGATGATGACAAACGGTGCAAACGGCTGAAAAAAGTGTTTGATATAGCTGAAGCCTTTAAAATACAGCCCCAACACATGTACCATACAAACAATCATCAGTGCAAGACCAAGTGTTGTATTCAAGTCACTCGTTGGCGATGAAAGCGTCGGTATCATACCAAGCCAGTTTGACGTCAGAATAAACATGAACAAAGAGATTAGCAGCGGTGCTACCAGTTTGCCTCTTTCCCCCATCGTAGCATTGATCTGACTCTGCAGCCCTGTAATAATGATTTCCAGGACATTTTGCCACCCTTTCGGAATGACATGCAGGCTGCGTGTTGCCAATATGGCAATAAGAATCACAATCGCCATCGCAAGCCAGGTCATGTACAATGTATCCATGTTGAAACTAAATCCGGCAATCTGTGCTACGTGACGAACACCGATTTCATGCATACATATCACTCTCCCTATTTTTTTCTATTGACATCGCTATTGTAGGCATAAACAATAGCATTGATCATCATGATCATAGACATTAAAAAGAAGCCAATTACAACAAGCCAAAAGGTTTCTGTTGAAATACGAACGGCCGCAATAAAAGTACCCAGAATCATTACCAACCGAATCAGCCAGCCGATCTGCATACTTTTTTTTGCCGCATCCATATTTGATGCATCACTTTTCAAAATTCTATAACTAATCACTATCCAGCAAGATATCCCTAAGATACATCCAGTAATAAGCGGCACAACAAGATATAATTTCTGCAGCATCCCTAACGGAATACTTAAAATCGCTACGCTCAAAATTGTTTGAACTAGAATTTTCCTGCCTAATGTCAATAACTTTTCCATATTCCACCACCAACAGTGTTCTAAACCGCTAGCGGCACAGAATATCTGCCTAATCTATTCATCATGAAGTTAAAAATTCATTTTGTCTCATACTGTTATTAATAAAACTTTTATTTGTAACGTATTCGACAAACCGCAAAACTTTTCCTGTGAAAAAGTTTTTATTTTATTAATTTATAACCTTCAAGATAAGCAAAGCTTTATTTTGATGAATAGCTTTCGCCCCCACCAGTCATAACTAAAAAGTATAATAAGATAAATGTACATAATATTTATTTATCGCATTTCATCTTATTATAACACATTCTCATGATTTTCCAAGTAATTTTTTACCTGTTACCCATAAAGCCATTATAAAGCCTAAAAAGATACCAACAAGCGTTCCTTTCGGGGCGATATTAAAGTATTCATCTGCCAATTTCCCCATATAAATAAACAGACCTACCGTGATAGCAAAATTGATTCCAATGCCGCTTACAAAGGTCAAAGCTTGTAATGTTGTGTGTTTCGAGCTGGGATTTTCGTTTTTTTTCTCCTTTTTGTCCATTATTTTCGAGCCTCCACCATTTACATTACTTATTATAGTATAACAGCCGACTATCAAGAAAAATGACAGCCGGCTCTATGCTTATTTTTTCTCTGCTTTAAATATATCTGGTTTGTGACTGACAAATCCATATTTCCAAAGAATCGCTTCAATGATACGTTTGGCTGCTTTACCATCACCGTAAGGATTGCAAGCTCCTGACATTCGAGCATATTCGATCGGATCGAGTAAAAGAGCTCTCGTTTCATCATATATTCGTTTTTTATCAGTACCAATCAATTTTACGGTCCCGGCAGCTACTGCTTCAGGCCGTTCTGTAGTATCACGCAAAACCAAAACAGGTTTGCCAAGTGCTGGTGCCTCTTCCTGCACACCGCCAGAATCGGTGAGGATAAGATAAGATCGATACATCAAATTGGCAAAAGGTTCATAGTCCAAAGGATCTATCAAATGTACATTTGGCATATCGCCCAATTCCGTTTGAACAACTTCGCGTACTTTTGGATTTTTATGTACAGGAAAAACAATTTCTACATCGGCAAATTCTTCAACAATTTGTCGAAGGGCCTTATAAACGTGACGCATCGGTTCTCCCAAATTTTCACGGCGATGTGTCGTGACTAAAATAATTTTTTTATTTTTGTAGTCGATATTTTGCAGCATTTCATTGTCAAATTGGTATTCTTCGCAAACCGTCTTGTGTAAGGCATCAATAACGGTATTACCCGTAACAAAAACATTTTCACCTTTAATATTTTCTTCGGCTAAGTTCGCCGCCGCTGTATCGGTCGGTGCGAAATGAAGATCCGTCAAAGCTCCTGTGAGTTTCCGATTCATTTCCTCAGGAAATGGTGAATATTTATTATGGGTTCGAAGACCCGCTTCCACATGTCCAACTGTTGTCTGATGATAAAATGCTGCCAAAGCTCCAGCAAAAGTTGTTGTTGTATCACCATGGACCAAAACAATATCCGGTTTTTCTTCACTTAATACTTTATCAAGCCCCATCATAGCTTTTGTTGTAATATCAAATAAAGTTTGTCCCGCTGCCATAATATCAAGGTCGTGATCCGGTTTGATTTGGAATAATCCTAAAACTTGATCCAGCATATCTCTATGTTGTGCCGTAACCGTAACGATTGGCGTGATCAAATCAGGATATTTGGTCAATTCCAAAACGATCGGGGCCATTTTAATTGCTTCTGGTCGTGTCCCGAATACCGTCATCACCTTAATTTTTTTCTTCATAAAATAATTTGCTCCTTCCACACAAGCTTCAAGCCAAATGTCATACATAATTTTTTGTACTTATAAAATAGGCAGGTTTTCGCCTGCCTATCATCAATGCATTCTTATTGATTTTTTCGAATCAAAAATACCCAGTTTTTTCGCCCCAAAAAGCACCGCAAAAATCACTGCAATAATAATTAAAATTGCAATACCGCTGCTCACTTCGGTCAAGGCAATTGCACTAAGCCCTAAAACTCCACTAATGACATACATCAAAAGCACTGCCTGCCTTTGTGTAAATCCTAAATCCAATAGTCTATGATGCAAATGTCCACGATCCGGTTTAAAAATCGGCACACCGCCGCGATAACGACGAACAATCGCAAAAGCCGTGTCCAATATTGGCAGGCCCAGTGCAAAAATCGGCACAATCAAGGCAATGGTCGCAGCACTTTTCACAGCACCAATAATCGAAATACCAGCCAGCATATACCCTAAAAACATACTGCCCGTATCACCCATAAAAATTTTAGCTGGATTGAAATTATACTGTAAAAACCCAAAAGCCCCACCAGCTAAAGCTGCAGTAAGCACTGCGATCAGCAAATAGTCCTGCTGCAATGCCACCAGTAAAATAGTAATGGCTGCAATTGTTGATACGCCTGCAGCCAGCCCGTCAAGACCATCTATAAGGTTTACCGTATTTGTCAGACCGACAACCCAAAAAATCGTTATTGGAATAGCTAAATATTCAAAATAAATCATATCACCGAATGGATCGCTGATAAAATCAATACGCACATCAAATGAAACCAATACAACTGCGGCCAAAATCTGCCCCAGCAGCTTAACTTTCGCTGGCAAATTTTTCAAATCATCAATAATCCCGACAATGGCAATAATCGTCCCGCCTAAAAGCAATCCAATTACTTCCTGTGTAAGCTCAACTGTACATAATACAGCTACCATAAACGCAATATAAATACCAATTCCGCCTAGCCGTGGAATTGGCGATTTATGCACTTTTCGTGCATCCGGAGCATCCATAGCTCCCATTTTAACAGCCAAAGAAATAATGCCCGGCGTCAAAATATACGCAACAACCACCGCAATCAAAAACGCCAAAATATAATCCGGCATAAATTTCGCACCCCTTTTCTATGCAACAGAATAATTGTACATCACCAATTCACCACTGTCAACGATATTATCCTGCCAGAACTTGAATAAAAACCCGCTATTCATCATAAACCAGGCACTCATTTCCAGCAAACTTCAAAGCTTATTTTAAACGAAATAACCGCGTACTTTTAATTTAGCAATATGTACCTGAATAAGGTTTTCAATATCAACATCATATTTTTCCGCTAAAATATACATCATTGTAAAGCAGCATTGGGCAATATCCAGCAATTCTCCAGCACTGCCAACCAAAACTTCTTTATTTGCGATAACATGTTTTTCGCCTGATGCACCTGCCCTTTTCCCCAAATATTGCGTGAGTTCACCCACTTCTTCCTGTATTTTACAAACCGTTCGCAAAAGTGTCACTTCTGGCAGTAAAAGTTTGGGCAGCGACATGTATTTGTAGTTATTTTCCGTATAAAGTTTATAGACCTGATCTTGTCTAAACGCATACTTTTTTACTTTTAATTTATTTAAATGCCGCTCAATCAAATCATCAATTACAATCGCATAGTTTTCTTCCATGACAAACAGCATTGTAACACAAGTCTGCGCAACATCGAGCAGCTCACCATTGACCTCCGCTAAAGATTCACGGGCCGCAGCAAGTTCAGAAATTTCATCCGGGCGCAATCTTTCATAAGGCAAAAAAGTCAATGTAGCCCTTGCCAGTTCACCAGATTCCTCAACTATTTTTAATAGAGTTGAATATAAAGTTGGCGATAATTTATTAAGTTTTGGCAATCCAATTATATTGAACATACGGTTGCTCCATTTCTCCTATAAACTATATAAGTTATGAATCTTATTATACTTGATTTCGCAAGAAACTTATATGTGTTTTTAGCTGCGCCATTATAAAAAAATACACTTTAACTTGCGATTTTTTATAATAGCGTATCTTTAAAATGGTATGAACAAAAATTAAACGCTGCTGAGCTATTAGCGTCAGCAGCGTTTTTATTTTGCTTAATTTTTTATATCCTTCGGTGCCACTTCAATGATAGAACCATCCGTATCAAGATAAATAGCTTTTTCAACCATTGCGTTGCACAGCATGCGACGACACAGCAGGCAAGGCTGACCGGAGGCAAGTGTTCCATCTGAATTATAGCCAACGATATAGATTGTTGCGCCCTTCATCTTAACCGGATCCGCATTGATGATTGCATTTTGCTCGGCATGAACTGCAACACAAAGTTCATAACGTTCCCCTTTTGGTACATTGCAGCGTTCGCGTTCACAAATACCAGTATCAATACAATTACTCTCACCACGTGGTGCACCATTATATCCGGTACTGATAATAATATGATCTTTCACAATAATCGCTCCATACTGCCTCCGCAGGCAAGTAGACCGCCGGCCTACCGCTTTGGCAATATCAAGAAAATAATCTGTCCATTCCGGACGTGGTGATATATCCATAAACTTAACTCCTTATAAGAAACAATATCGTAAAATAAACTACGCAAAAGGAAGCTAAGCTTCTTTTTTACAAAGTACCAAAGATACGATCGCCAGCATCACCAAGACCTGGCACAATATAACCATGTTCATTGAGACATTCATCTACACTTGCTGTGTAAATAGGTACATCCGGATGTTCTTCATTGACCACTCTGACACCTTCAGGTGCTACAACAAGGCACATAAGAATAATCGATTTCGCACCTTTTGCTTTTAAGAGTGAAAGCGCTGCCGCTGACGAGCCACCTGTTGCGAGCATTGGATCGACAACAATAAGTGTACGTTCACTTACATCGCTTGGCAGCTTGCAGTAATATTCAACTGGTTTCAAGGTTTCCGGATCACGATACATGCCAACATGACCAACACGAGCCGCCGGAATCATATTAACAACTCCATTCAGCATACCAAGTCCCGCCCGTAAAATTGGTACAACACCCACTTTTTTACCGGTTAAAACTTTCGATTTGCAAGTTGTTACTGGTGTTTTTATTTCAATTTCTTTCAATGGAAAATCGCGTGTAATTTCATAAGCCATCAGCATAGAAATTTCTTCTAATAATTCACGAAAATCTTTTGTACCAGTTGTTTCTTTCCGCATAAGCGTAAGCTTGTGCTGAATCAAGGGATGATTGATTACATTGATTTTTAAATCTGACATTAATTTCTTCCACCTCTTATTAATATATAGGATATTTTACGCAAAGTTCATGAACCATATTCTTTGCTGTTTCGTGCACCGCAGTATTTTCCGGATCATTTAAAACAAGTGCCATGATTTTTGCGACTTGCTTCATGTCTGCTTCTTTGAAGCCCCGTGTCGTAAGTGCTGGAGAACCAAGTCGAATACCACTGGTTACAAAGGGACTTAGTGGTTCAAATGGAATTGTATTTTTATTAGCAGTAATTCCCACATCGTCCAATAATTTTTCTGCAACTTTACCAGTTAAATTTTTGCTGCGAAGATCCACAAGCATCAGATGATTATCGGTTCCTCCCGACACAATTCTAAAACCATTTGCTGTAAGTTCATCAGCCAGCACAGCCGCATTTTTGACAACTTGCTGTTGATATATTTTAAATTCAGCAGTCAAAGCCTCTTTAAATGCTACGGCTTTAGCGGCAATAACATGCATCAGTGGTCCACCCTGTATTCCAGGAAATATCGCCTTATTAAACTGTTTGCCAAATTCAGCATTTTTACATAAAATAAGTCCTCCACGTGGTCCACGCAGTGTTTTGTGGGTTGTGGATGTAACGACATCTGCATAAGGCAGCGGATTTGGATGAAGTCCGGCTGCAACTAAACCGGCAATATGTGCCATATCAACCATAAATAATGCATCAACCGACTTAGCGATTTCACTAAGCCTTGCAAAATCAATTGTTCTGGCATAAGCACTAGCTCCTGCAACAATCAATTTTGGCTTGCATTCTTGAGCAATTTTTTGCAGCTCATCATAGTCAATACGTTCGGTTGCTTTATCAACACCGTAAGGAACAATGTTGAAATATTTACCGGACATATTGACTGGGCTGCCATGGGTTAAGTGACCACCATCTGTTAAATTCATGCCCATTACGGTATCACCAGGCGTCAGCAAGGCAAAAAACACTGCCATATTCGCCTGTGCTCCGGAATGCGGCTGTACATTTGCATATTCCGCACCAAACAATTGTTTAGCCCGATCAATTGCCAGTTGTTCAACAACATCGACAAATTCGCAGCCACCATAATAACGTTTGCCAGGATATCCTTCAGCATATTTATTCGTGAGTACGGAGCCCTGCGCTTCCATAACTGCTTGACTTACAATATTTTCCGAGGCAATCAATTCCAGTTTATTGCGCTGTCTATTTAGTTCATGATCAATCTGCACCGCAATTTCCGGATCTACAGCAGCTAAGTTGTCTAATAAACTCATCTAAACAAATCCCCCTATAATCAAAAAATATATCAAGCTTGATAGCAGTAAGTCTGCAATCAGCTAGCTTGTAATGTAAGGTACCAATTTCTATTCTTTTTCCAAAGCAGAGATTTTATCAACGCGGCGAGCATGGCGTCCACCAGCAAACTCTGTGGTAACCCAAACTTTCACGATTTCCCCCGCAGGGCCAAAGCCAGTTACCCGGCCGCCCATTGCCAGCACATTTGCATTATTATGTTCGCGAGACATTTTAGCTGAATACACATCTGTACACAAAGCAGCTCGAATACCCTTTATTTTATTCGCAGCAATTGAAATGCCAATACCAGTTCCACAAAGCAAAATACCACGGTCAGCCTCACCAGTCACAACGGTTTGGCACACTTTTTCAGCAATATCAGGATAATCCACGGCAGTATCACCAAAAGTACCCAAATCTTTCACTTCAATATCAGGAAAATCTGCTAACACTGTTTTAATTTCTTCTTTTAACTCCACTGCACCATGATCACTACCAATTGTAATTTTCATCACTATACCTCCATAGCTAAACAGCTTTTTATTTTGTAACGATTACTCTATTTTTATACCAAAGCTCGAATCATTGGCCAAGCTTTATCAATATTTTTTTTAAGCAGCAATAAACAATTGTGATAACTGCTCAAATCACCGCCATATGGATCTGTGATTTCTTCTTCTGCTGCTTCCACATATTCTGTCAAAGTAAAAACTTTGCGACCGGCCGTTGGCAGCGCACGCAAAATTGCATCACGATGCTGACGCGTCATGGTAAATACTAAATCAGCTGCCTCAATCATATTCATAGACAAAGCCGTCGCTTTATGAGAACCAAGTGATAAACCAAGACTCGCTACAGCTGCGCAAGCATTATCAGCTGCCGGAGAACCAGGTACAGCTGCCAGCCCGGCTGAACTAACATAAATTTCATTTGTTAAGCATTCCGCCTTGACTTTATCTTGCAGCACAACGGCAGCCATTGGACTGCGACAGGTATTTCCCGTGCAAACGAATAAAACTTTTCTCATCATTTTACCTCCAGGGAATCAAATCTTATCCTCTATTTTATCATAAGACACGAAAATTAAAAATTGAAAGTTGAAAAATAAAAAGCACTGCCCTTTTCTGATTAATATTATACAACTTCCCTGACCCTGCAGTTATGCGATTATCGTATTAAAACCACTTGCTTTATTTAGACGATTCATAATCGCAAGCCCCAGCCCAGCTTCTGATGTAGCTTCAGCAAAAAGTACATCCACCTTTTTATCGTCGAAACTGCGCAAACCTTCATAAAGGCTGGCAGCAATGGCAGATAAATCTGTCTGTGATCCATATATAAACGTTTCACAATCTGTCGGCAGTTTTTTTGCCAATTCTGCACTAACAATCAAGCCAATCTGCTTCTTTTGTAAAGCTGCATCCTTGATTTCAGCTAAAAATCGATCAACCAGTTTTGTACAATTCCCTTTAATCACAACCAAAGGTGCTTTTGGTGCATAATGTCTATATTTCATGCCTGGTGCTTTCGGTACCACATCAGCACCAACCAGCGCAGGATCCAAAGCAACCTCACCCAAAACTTCTGTTAACATCTCCATGGTAATTGCTCCAGGACGCAGGACAGTTGGCAGCAAACCTGTACAATCAACAATGGTTGATTCTACACCAAAGGTAGAAGCCCCTCCATCAATCAGCATATCAATTTTCCCATTCAAATCAGCCAATACCGCTGCAGCTGTAGTCGGACTCGGGCGTCCGGATGTATTGGCACTGGGGGCCGCAATTGGTACCCCGGCAAGGCGAATCAACGCTCGTGCAATATCGTCATCTGGCATTCGTATACCTACGGTGTCGAGACCGCCAGTGATCGCTGATGGCACAACTGCTTTATGTTTTAGAATCATAGTAATCGGCCCCGGACAAAAAGCAGTTATGATTTTTTTTGCAGCTTCAGGAATTTCAACAACTAAATCTGCCAGCATGGCAAAATCACAGACATGTAAAATTAATGGATTATCCGAAGGACGTCCCTTCGCCGCATAAATACCCGCCGCCGCTTTCGCATCAAGACCATTCGCCCCAAGTCCGTAAACGGTCTCAGTCGGAAATGCAACTAAGCCGCCAAATCGAATAATTTTTGCAGCTTGAATTATATTTGCATCCACTGCTTCAAGTTTGTTTATTTTCACAATATTTGTTTTCATAACTAGTACCTCTCACCACTCACCTCTTTGACCTTCTGAAAAGGGAGGACAAAAATAGTTTAGCTCTATTTATTTTTTATACAAAATAACGACACGCTCAATTCCCGCGTAATCTTTAAGAATTTCTGTCTTGCCTAATTCTGGAATGGACTTAGCTAAAGCAGCTACCGTTCCTGCTTGGTTTATCCCGACTTCAAAGGCCATAAAGCCACCGTCCTTCAATCGCTCGCTGCCACCGACTATTAACCGGCGATAAAAGTCCAGCCCATCCATACCGCCGGCTAAAGCCCCATATGGTTCAAAATCTCTAACTTCCGGTTCTAGTTCGGCAATATCGTCATCCGGAATATAAGGCGGATTTGAAATAATTGCATCAAACTTTTCCGCCGTTAGTGGTGCATATACATCCCCCAAATAAAACTCGACACGATCCTTCACTAAAAGTGTTTCGGCATTTTCTGCCGCAACAGTAAGAGCATCTTGCGATATGTCAACCGCCGCAGCACAAGCCATGGGCAAATAATGCAGCAGGGACAGTACGATAGCACCACTGCCAGTTCCAATATCAACAAATTTTATTTGTGCTTTATCCTTAAAGCGCTCAATAACGGCTTCTACAAGAATTTCGGTATCAGGACGTGGAATCAGTACCATAGGCGAAACAGCAAATGTAAGTCCCATAAACTCGCGCGCGCCAACAATATAGGCCACCGGTATTCTCTGAACACGTTTTTTGACCATCTCCCGAAATGACGCTAGCTCCGCAGCCTCTAAGGGCTCATCAAAATGAATATATAAATAAATACGCTCTTTCTTTAGGACATGGGAAAGCAGTACTTCCGCATCAAGGCGCGGAGAATCCACGCCTTTATCCCGAAAGTACTGCTCCGTCCATTTTATAATACTGCCGATTGTCCAAACTTCATTTTTTATCGCCATATCAATTGACCCGCTTCATTTTTTCAGTCTGATCAGCGGTAATCAAAGCATTGATGAGCTCATCTATTTCACCGTTTAAGACAAAATCTAATTTATGCAGCGTAAGTCCTACCCGATGATCCGTCACACGGCCTTGAGGAAAATTATACGTACGAATCCGACCGCTGCGATCGCCCGATCCCACCTGAGATTTTCGATCGGCTGAAATTTCATCATGCTGTGCTTGTGACGCTTTTTCCTGAACTCGAGCACGAAGTACGCGCATCGCTTTTTCTTTGTTTTTAAGTTGCGATTTTTCATCTTGGCACTGCACAACGACGCCCGTTGGCAAATGCGTAATACGAACTGCCGTTTCGGTCCGATTGACATACTGACCACCAGCACCACTCGCACAATAGGTATCAATACGAAGTTCATTCGCTTTAATATCTACTTCGACTTCCTCGACTTCTGGCAATACGGCCACCGTAACCGCAGATGTATGAATCCGTCCACTCGATTCGGTTGCTGGCACACGCTGAACTCGATGCGTCCCACTTTCATATTTCAGTTTACTGTATGCTCCATAACCCAAAATAGAAAATGATATTTCTTTAAATCCCCCAAGTTCCGTCGCATTGGAATTGAGGATTTCTATTTTCCAGCCCTGCATTTCAGCATAACGTGAATACATTCGAAAGAGATCTCCGGCAAAAAGTGCAGCTTCATCACCGCCCACACCTCCGCGAATTTCGACGATAACACTTTTATCATCGTTTGGGTCTTTTGGTAAAAGAAGAAGTGGCAGCTCCGCTTCCAGTTTTTCTTTGATCAGTCTATATTCCACAATTTCAGCTTCAACCATCTTGCGAAAATCATCATCTAACTGCTCAGCGAACATCGCTTTATCATCATCAATTCCCTGGCAAACTTTTTTATATTCGCGGAACTTCTCCACAATCACCATAAGAGCGGCATGCTCCCGATTATATTTCTGCCATTTTGTCATATCTGAAATGACATCCGGATCACTAATCAATGACTCCAGCTCTAAATATTTATCTTCAACTGCCTGTAATTTTTGCAGCATGTGTACTTCACCCCTAAAACTAAAAACTTAAATACCAATCAACTTTCCGTTGGCATTGGAGCGACTATTGAAACCGTTTCTGGAAGCGGATCTTCAACAAGTACTGCTTCCAATGCTTGAATAGCGACTTCAACCATATCATCATCTGGTTGGCTTGTCGTAATTTTTTGCAGCCAAAGCCCCGGCAAGATTGCAATATGCACCAATGGATTTTGGCTTTTACCCGAAAAACGGATAATTTCATAAGAAATACCGGCCACTACCGGAAGCAGTATCACCCTTGATAAAATACGCAGCCATAAATCAGGCCAGCCTAAAAAAGCAAACATAATAATACTAACCACCATGACGATAAGCAAAAATGCCGTACCACAGCGTGGATGAAGCGTACTATATTTTTGCACATTTTCGACCGTAAGTTCTACACCGGCTTCATAGGCATGGATTGTCTTATGCTCCGCACCATGATATTTAAACACACGTTGAATATCTTTCATCCGTGAAATACCATAGATATAAACCAGAAAAATTCCTAACCGAAGCCCACCCTCCAATAAATTTAAAAGAATCGGATTCGTAAAAGAGGCATCAATATACTTGGCTGCCGCTGTAGGTATAATGACAAATAGCAAAATTGCCAACCCCAAAGAAAACAGAATTGTCATAACCAATTCTTTATCAGAAAGCTGTTCATCTTCATCACCAGCTTTTTGTGCTGAATACGATAGTGATTTCAAACCCAATACCAGCGATTCACCTAATGCAACTACTCCGCGAAGCATTGGTTTTTTTAAAATTGGATAACGATCACTAAGTGATGATACAGGATCTACTTTAACACTGATTTGACCAGATGGTTCGCGCACCGCTGTGGATACCATTTTAGGTCCGCGCATCATAACGCCCTCTATAACGGCTTGCCCGCCTACAGTTAATTTATTACTACTCATTTGTAATTCCTCCCATTACACAGAATTACTCCCAACATAAAATACATTCAGATATAAATGAAGCAGAGCATTTCTGCTCTGCTGCCCATTTACATAAATTATTTGCTTCCGTAACGCTTGTTGAATTTTTCAATTCTACCACCAGCAGCAACATCACGTTGACGACCAGTAAAGAAAGGATGACAGTTTGAACATACATCAACACGTAATTCGTCTTTTACAGAACCTGTTGTAAAAGTACTGCCACAACCACAAATAACTTTTGCTTGTTTGAATTCAGGATGAATTCCTTTTTTCATATCTTAGTGCACCTCACTTTTCCCCAAATTGGGAATAATTACAAGCTCTCTCTGCGAAAACTTGGTTAGACATAGCTCCCCATTTTGAGGTAAAGCTAGTCGCTTTATAACCTGTTTGAATAATAAACACACTTCCGTTTATTACCCAATAATTATACCATAATGCAATAATAGGTGCAATACACACAAAAAATAATTTGTTTATACTGTATTTACTATTTTCTGAAATCATGCTTATTTTTAAGGTCACCCGACTATAATTTCCTATATTTATGTTATAATATGAATAAGTTTTTAAAAATACTTAAAAATCTTCTTTTGGGAGTGTGCTGCTTTATGTTTGCCGAAAAATTCTCTTATTTTTTTATTGCATTTGCCGTCTTCATTCTTCTCAAAGCTTTGGTTTTTTATCGCTCAGTCCCAATGGTTAATATCTTATTTTATATTTCAATGGCAATATCACTGCTTTGCAGTAATGTCCCAAGAGTAGTTGATATCCCGCTGCATTATGCTTATCCAATAAAAATGGTGGAATATTTCACTTTTTTTGTTTCACTTATCTGTTTTATCGTATTATGTTTTAGACACGTCCTTTAGCTGCTATTCTTTTACTCACAAAGAGAAGGCGGAACGGTTCTTTCTATAGGAACCGTTCCGCCTTCTCTTTTTTCAAGACTGAATAACCCGGGCTTTCTTTTCCAGTAAAGCAACAATATCTTTAATCATATGTTTATCAAGTTTACGCTGAGGACTATAGCGCAAAATATAGTCATTCACATATTTACTGCCCTTTAAGACAACTATCTCGCTTGATATAATTTCGAGCTGCACCGCGGTATTGGTAAATACTAAAAGCGGCACAACCGAAATGCAAAAACCAGCATTTCGGAGCATACCTTCAATATTATGACGATGCCACTTCGTCTGTTTAATCGGGTTCATCATATTTTTCGTATACAGCTTACCTTTTTGCCCAAATTTATATTGTTTCCACTCGATGTCGTCTTCTGTACCGACAATTTTCCCTAAATGATTTTTGCCCTCTACTACAAAAACGCCATTTTCACCAACAACAATAAAATCGGCTTCATCACGAATTCGTTTTTCTTGAATAACAAAATTTGAAAACACATGGTACTGATTGGGTAAGTTCCTTACATAAGTCAAAATTTCATTTTCTCCGCGAGCCCCCGCTTGGAGTATTCTATACCGGCGACAATAGTAAAAAATCCCCATTAACCAAATCACTGGCAATAAATGAAAGAATGGATTGATGGAAAGTTCTTCCCCCAGCCGAAAAATCATAACTACATAAGCTCCGATCAAACCTGCGCAAACAAATGCACTAAACAAATACTGCCTTGATTGTCTATTTAATGTTTTTTTCCCTTTGTGAACATTAGCCACACTTACACCTCAATTATAAAATAACACAAACAACTCAACGATCTTTTAATAAGTCTGCATTAAGTATCGGGCCATATTTTGCCCGCCACCAGGAAATACTCCTAATCGCATCAATATAATCCTGTAAAGCCGCTGTGTCGAGTTCTGGTGAATCCCCCCGAATTGATTCCGGCTGAAATTCTGCAAGATCTGCTTTACCAATATAGTCATGCGTCATCCAAAAACCATAATTTACTGCTTCTTTATTGCCGCGCGTTAAACTAGTCCCCACAGAATGATACGAAAAACCGTGTGGGGCTATCATCTCAATCAAAGTCGGAATGATATCAATTTGGCTGCCTGCGGCATCTTTAGGTAAGATTCCTTTCGTGACCCCCTGCCCTGTAACAATAAATGGAATACCATACCGTTCATACATGGACGGTGTTTTCTCAATATTATAACGGTCCGCATGATCGCCAACAATAATAAAAAGACTATCTGGATATTTTTGTTTTGTCTTTTGAATGAAATCTGCCATCATTTTGTCTGCATACCAAAAATGACCTAATTGATTGACCAGTGCCATATCCGCTTTCGCTTCTGGCGGTAAGGCAGCAATCACCTTTTCTTTATCAAACCCTTCTTTGGCAACATCCACTGTAAAGGGGGAATGATTTGATACATTCAATATTACGTTGAAGCTTGGTTGATCCGAATCGATACCATCTAACACAGCCTCATAAAGGTATTTATCATCACAACCCCACACACTACCTGCTGCTGCCTTGGCAAAATCACCACGACTATAAAAATGCTGATATCCCTGTGCCAGTGTAAAATCCTGTATACGTTCCCAAGTCGTTGGCCCCGCATACCAAAAATTTGTGTCATAGCCTAATTTTTGAAGCTGTGGTGCACTGGCTGTAGAATAAGGCTCAGCAAAAGCTTCCGGCATCGTGGTAAGATAAAGATTTGCATCGGCAAATCCAGTAACCACACCAGTGACTGCGGAAACTGTACTTGCACCATTTGGCAAAAAAGTTCCTATATAATCACTGTCATTTTCGGCAATAATTTGCTTCATACCATCCGCGATATGAAGGTCTTTATATTTTTCCAGCAGCGGCCAATTCGCATAACTTTCAGAGATAATCACAAAAATGTGCTTAGGTTTTTCAACCAACGGACCCTGCGCTTCTTTTCGTAAATATTCATCTAAATCATTGGATTGCAGCTGTGTTTTATTCGTGAGCTTTGCTGTGAAAAAACGTATTTGATCCACGTCAAAATTCAGACCATTGCAGGCTTCCAAACGGTTATTCATCGTATAGGCACGATAAATTGCCTGCATATCATCTAAGATCACTTCATTTAAAAAAGGATCTTTGGTCACACCAGCGTTTTCCCAGTCCACCTCTGTAGCCCAGCTAAAGCTGCCGCCAAACATCACAAAAACAATACCCCAGTATAAAAATAGGACAACGACTGCACGACTTACCCACTTAAAAAAAGGAAACGAAAAAGACGGCATTTTAAAAACAGCTCTATTAAGCCAAGCTGAAAATAGTTTATAAAGAAAAAATGCCAAAACAAAAGCACCAGCCAAACGCAGTGGCAGATAAAATTCCTGTACCAGCGAAAGGCTCAATGCGTACACATCATCGTTGAATGTATTAAAAATCAATTGATTAAATCCCGAATGAAATTGTCTATAATACGGGAAACGCGCACAAAACAGAACGGATAAAATTACAATATAAAAACTCCCCACCACTTTACGGACTGTCATTTCGTAAGACGGTGCCAGTACAGTAGCCACGCCGCTGATCAGCAGGGAAATCACGGTAAGAACCCCCGCACTTTTAAGACTAATTTTCGTCCCCACCAGCATAACTGTCAACACATCATGCATCGTCGCGGTTTTACTCATGTATTCAGACATCCAGCCCAAAAAGATCAGGCGAAATAAACAAAGTAATATGAGAAAAAACAAAAATACCCTGATTTCTTGTTGAACAAATCGACAAAAATTTCGCCAATCAAAAATGCGAGATAAACTCTCTTTCATAAATAAAAAACCTCCTAAAATCCTTGCAAAAAAGCAATAACTTAGAAGGTTTCGCTTTGTTATTCAAAAAATCCTCTATTTTTTATATAGAGTGTCTAGTCTTGCAAATATGGCATGATAATTTCGACACCATAACCTGCAGCAATTTCATGTAATTCATCTGTCAATACTGAATCCGTTATAATGCCCGTCAAAGCATCCAGCGTTACATAATTATAATTTCCATCATTGCTCATTTTTTTCATGGCTGCAACAAGATAAGCTTTTTTGCTTACTTGAATAATCGCTGCTTTATTGATTCCATCTTCAATATCATACGTAGAAACACTATTTTCTCTTATATCGACGCCTACAGCCCCAACAAAAGCAATATCCGGTTTAAGCCGCGAAATAAAATCCAGTGTCATTCCGCCCCAGAAACCATCCCGACTCTTATTTATGGTACCACCAGCAAATAATACTTTTATTTTAGGATTTTGCGCCAAAATCACTAAAATCTCAATCATATTCGTCACAACTGTAACGTCTTTAGGCTGTTTCGCCAAAAGTGCCGCAATCTCCAGGTTACTGGTAGAAATATCCAAAAAAACCATATCTTTTTCGTGAATCAAATTAACCGCTGCCTGTGCTATTTTTCGTTTGGCGTCTACATCCGTATTGCGGCGTTTGCTGACTTCCATATTGTGCAGATTTTGTCTAAGAACAACGGCGCCGCCATAGGTACGTTTCAAATTACCTTGTTTTTCAAGTGACCCCAAATCTTTCCGTATGCAATCTTCCGTCACATCAAACAATTCGCTGAGTTCTTTTACTTTAACTTTTCCATCATGTTCTAACATTGCTAAAATAGCTTCTTGTCTTTCTTCTAAAAACATATTTCCACCTCAATCTATATTTTTCCTTAAATTCCACGAAAACTTCATTCTACCATTTCTATCAGCTCTAGACAATTAAATTCTTTATACCGGCTTGATATGCCATAGCATAAAAACCATTCATTTCAGACGCACTGTACAGCGGATGATTGTCCTCAAAACAATAGGAAGCTTCCACATGCTCATATTTAGCTTTTGCTAAAGGATTATAATTCAATAATTCATATTTTACATCAGGGAAAATATCCGTAATATATCGACAAATCTGACGAATATTTTCTGAAAACGCTGTATACTCTGGAATCAGTGGAGTGCGAATTACGACTTTATTTCGATGTGGTGACTGTAACACATACTTAATATTATCCTGAATCAATTGTGGATTCACCGACGTTATTTTTTGATGCCGCGCCGCATCAAACACTTTTAAATCGGCAAACAATGTGTCTATATATGGCAAAACCTGCAGCAGATAGTCTTGATCAACAAATAAAGATGTTTCTACTGCCGTGTGAATGTGATTTTTCTGCAAATTTTTCAGCAACTCAAGTGTAAATTGTTTTTGAAAAAACGGTTCACCTCCAGACAATGTAACACCGCCGCCATGAACAAAAAAAGCCTGATCCGACATGACAATTTCCAAAACTTCTTCAATGCTATATTCACGACTATCCATTTTCAATGCGCCGGTAGGACAAATTTCTTCATATCGTTCACCATTTTTAACTTTGGCTTGCGACAAAATCAATTTATTACCGCTGATTTCTATCGCTTTATCCGCTATCTGCAAACAGGAAGCACAAAAAATACATTTATTAGGAAAATACACTAATTTTTTTTCTGGTGAAATACCTTCTGGATTTTGGCACCACACACAGTGCAGCGGGCAGCCTTTCAAAAACACGGTAGTTCGAATACCATCACCATCATGTGTAGAAAACCGCTGTATATCAAAAACAAGCCCTTTTATCATTTTCATCCAAGCCCTCCACCGCATTATTTTATTGTTGTAAATTGTTTATTATCATTTTGTATAATTTTAACCTTATTTGGCCGAAAATACAAGGCTCCTATGAATGCAGCGAAACAAAAACGGCTTTAATAAAAGATTTTTCTTTTATTAAAGCCAATCTGGCAGAAAACTAATATTGATATTTGAGTGGCACATCTTTTATATACTTGCTGTCAAGACCAACGGCACGTTTATAATCCAGCTTCGCTTGCTCCGTTTGTCCTATTTTTTCATATAAATCGGCCCGATTCATATAACAACCAGCATTATCCGGTGATAACTCAATCGCACGATTAAAATCAATAAGGGCCTCTTCATAGTTTCCAATTTCAGCATATAGATTCCCACGATTATTATAGGCATTTGTGTACTTTGGATCTATTTGCAGTGCTTGGCCATACCATTTCAATGCTTTTTGATATTTTTTCATGAATGCATAGGTTATTCCCATATTGTTATAGGCATCTACATAATGCGGCTCTACCTTGACTGCCTTTCTATAAAATTTAAGGGCCTGCTCATTTTCACCAAGTTTTGCGTAAATATTCCCTTCATTATAATATGCATGAATATATTTTTCATCTAACTGAATTGCTTTTTCATAATCTTTTAAGGCTTCCTGATATTTTTCCATAAGTTCATAAATATTGCCACGATTATTATAAGCATCCGTAAACAAAGGATTTAGCTCAATCGCCTTGCTATAATCCGCAACCGCTTTCTCATATTGAACCAAATTTCCATAAACAATTCCACGGTTATAATAGGCCTTGGCATGCTTAGGATTGCCAGCAATAACTTGTGTATAATCTTTTAATGCCTTTTCATATTCACCAAATTCATTATATATATTACCCCGATTATTATAGGCATCAAGATAAGAATGGTCAAGAGCAATCGCCGTATTATAATCACGCATTGCTTCATTATACTTTCCCAGACGGTAATAAACGTTCCCACGATTTTTATACAATACAACCTGTCCCGGATCCAATGCAATTGCTTTACTATAAGAACGTACACTTTCCCAATAATCACCCTGTGCCTGCGAAATTTCGGCCTGTTTTATATCTTGCTGCGCTTCATTTGTGCCTATCGTTTGAGCAAAAACCATCGGATTCAAAATCAAAATACAAACCATAATAAAAAAGATAAACATTTTTTTATTTACCATGATGAATCCCCTTCTTGTTATTAAAGTCAAAATCCATAGCTCTTATTTTACTATAAGCTATTTAGCTTTTGATTTCAAGGATTTTCCTTTTATTGCTGGTAAATCAGCATTGGCAAACAGTTTTATAAATATAGAACTTCATAAACCGAAAGAGCAGTCGCACCAATGCAACTGCTCTTTTAGTTTAGCGAATATGATTTAATTTATCTGCAAGTGCATCAGCATCTGCTTCATTGCTATTCGATGCCAAAATAGCTTGAGCACCCATTTTCACAAGCCCATTTTCCACATAAGCCTCCGGTGCCGAATTATTATTATGATAAACTGCTGCCAAATTTCCGGCAATCAGGTAGGCACGTTCTGCACTACTCATTGAATCCGTTGCACCAGCTGTCATAAATTCTTTACCATTTACTTTAATGACACCATTATCGACCGTTACATGTTGATTGCTGTATTCCGTAAGTTTCTTCGAATAATTTTCCCGGCGTTCCTCGTTTTTAGGATGATCCGATGGTGAAAAAATCTCACCAACAAAATTACTGGATGAACTCCCCATCTTTTCAATGACACGCTGCCAAACAGCCGCTCCAGCACCCGGATTATAGCCAGCATGGCTCGCATAACCAAACGCTAAATTATCTGCTTCCCACTCTTGTGGTTTTGTAATATTAACAGCGGTTGCATAGTTTGCCAATACATTAACACCAGTTGCTTCGATACCACTCGTTTGCGACCCCCACACACTAGCAATTATGCTAACTGGCACCGCTTTTTTAAACCCTTGAACCGGATGATCTTTTTGACCATGCCCCATTTCATGCCCTACTACAAAAGCTACTTCATTTTCATTATAATTTAGCAAATCAAATAAGCCTGCATTTACGCTCATATTATGACCTAGTGTACAATATGCATTAAATGTTGTTTGATTATTCACAAAATAATTGTAGGGTTTACTTGTAATAGAAGAATCGCTTTGCGCAATCGATGCGGAAAGCCTAGTCATAATATTCGTCAAAAGTTCATTTTTATAAGGGTCTTCATTCACGCCATCTTTCTTTTTTATTTCTTCAAAATATTCATTTCGTCCATCATTATTATAATAATTCAATTCCTTATTAAATTTAGTATATTGAATAGCACTGCCTACAATAGCTCCCGCAGCACCACCAATATTAAAAGCCTCCGCTTTGATTGGCTGCAGCACCGAAAACCCTATTGTAAAGGCAATTGCTGCCATGCTAATCGATGCAATTGCTTTTTTACCACATTTTTTCGTTATCATTTATTGAAATACACTCCTTTGTTTTTATCATCAATCCATAAAACTATATTTATTATAACATTTCCACCCGTCCTATAGTGCGCATTTACTGAAAAATAAGAAAATTATCCTATAAAAAAATGTCTTTGGACTCATAAAATCCAAAGACATTTAAACTCTAATCTTATATATTGCTAAGATCTTCACCATTGCTCGAAATAACTTTTTGATACCAGTAAAATGATTTTTTCTTCGTGCGGTCTAAGCTTCCATGGCCTTCATTATCTTTGTCTACATAAATAAAACCATACCTTTTTTCCATTTCCCCCGTGCCAGCTGAAACTAAATCAATCGGTCCCCATGGACAATATCCTAAAAGTTTAACACCATCCAGATCAATTGCTTGTTTCATCTGTTCAATATGGGCAGCAAAATATTCTATACGGGCATCATCTTGAATCATCATATTGCCGACTTTAGATTCATGCAATCCAATACCATTTTCAACAACCATAAGCGGAAGCTCATAACGTTCTGTAAGTACTGCCAATGCATACCGCAGGCCAACCGGATCAATTTGCCAGCCCCATTCTGATTGCTTAAGATATGGATTATCTACGGCGATAGTGGCACCGCCACTCACTGACTTCATCTTCGCCGCATCAGAAGATACCACAAAACTCATATAATAACTAAAAGCCAAATAATCCACGGTACCTGCCGCAATAATTTCTAAATCTCCCGGCTCCATGGCAATTTTATATTCCTTATTTTCCCATTCTTTAAGAGCATATGCTGGATAATGACCACGACAATGCACATCACCAAAAAAATTACGCATATGCATTTTCTCGAGCTGCTTAATCTGATCTTCCGGATTGCAGCTCTCTGGATAAACTGGCTGATAGGATAACATACAGCCTATTTTAAACTCTGGATTTATTTCATGTCCTTTTTTCACAGCCAAAGCCGCTGCCACAAATTGATAATGTGCTACTTGATACATCACTTCTTTTTTATCTTCACCATCTTTATAGAGAACACCAGAATTCGTAAATGCTGTAAATGGAACTTCTAATTCGCTTTGATTATTGATTTCATTAAAAGTCATCCAATAATGCACTTTATCCTTATATCGTCTAAAAACAGTTTCAGCAAAACGAACAAAGAACTCTATCATTTTTCGATTTCGCCAAGCACCATATTGTGATACAAGATGATAGGGCAGCTCAAAATGCGATAAAGTAATCACCGGCTCAATGCCATATTTATGTAATTCATCAAAAAGATCATCATAAAATTGCAGTCCAGCTTCATTCGGCTCCAATTCATCGCCATTCGGGAAAATACGGGTCCAGGCAATACTAGTTCGGAAACATTTAAATCCCATTTCACCAAATAAACTAACATCTTCCTTATACCGATGGTAAAAATCAATTGCATCATGATTCGGATAATTCAAATTTTCTTTAACGCCATCGGTGATTTGGCGAGGCTGCCCATGCCGCCCAGCAGTCATTACATCCGCAACGCTTACCCCTTTGTCACCTGCTTGCCATGCACCTTCTAACTGGTGCGCTGCAACAGCGCCACCCCATAAAAAATCTTTTGGAAATCCCATATATTCAACTCCCACCGTTCTACACTTTATATTTTTTAATGTTTATCAGCAAATTTCTTATATACATCAATAAATTCTAAAGCAATAATCTTGAATCCCTCGGCGCTCATTAACTGATCTTCCGCATGCAAAAGTAAAAGGTTAATTCCCTCGCTTGTACCTTCTGCTTCTTTTTGCAAGAGACCAGCATGCGCATCATGACCTTCATTGAATACTTCATCACCATCTTTGATCAATGTTTCTGCTTTAGAAAATTCACCCAATTTTGCCTGTTGAATTGCCTCTATATAGCAACTACGAGCGGTGCCAACGGCAGATATAATTTGAAATGCTGCTAATTCTAAACCATTCATCCTGTATTTCCCCCTACATTTTCCTTGATCTACTAAACTAATTAACCGATTTTGCTCTTGGCAAATTCAACAACACCCTTGCCATCCATCCGTCCATACATACGCATATCAATTGCCTCAACCAGAACACCTGGACATTGTGCCTTGATTTTATTTAAAGCAAAACGGACTTGTGGTCCAAGTAAAATAAGATCCGCATCGCTCGCCTGTTTGATAGCTTCTGAGGTTGGGTATGCTGAAATCTGACATTCATACTGCATCTGCGCTGCTGCTTCTTCCATCGTTTTAACCAGCATACTAGTGGACATGCCCGATGCACATAATAAGACAATTTTCTTCATAATAAATTCTCCTCGCATAATGTATTTATCTATTGATTAAGAATGTTCTGTATTTGTTGTCTCAATTCCTTTTTCTTCTACTGCGTCCAATTCTTCTTTAAAATAAATATTATCTTGTATTTTTATATAAACTTACAATAAATAGCGGTGATACACCGTTCGCGCATCACAGCCTTCTGCCTGACAGTATTTATAGCAAATTCCTAGTACACATAAAATTGCTAAAATTCCAAATGTAGAACCCGCTACTTGATTCAATGCTACCGCTCATCATAAATGTTTTCCATTCGAAGAAATCACCTTTTTATACCAGTAAAAGCTATCTTTTTTATAACGATTCATACTTGAACCTTCTGGTTCTTCTCGATCGACGTACACAAGACCATACCGTTTTTGATACCCATTTAACCAGCTGAGCAAATCGGTAAAAGACCAGACACAATAAGAAATAATATCACAACCATCCTGCACTGCTTCCTCCAACGCCAAAACATGTTCGCGCAAATAATCGATTCGATAGCCATCATGAATTTTACCATCTTCCAGTATATCAAATGCCCCTAAGCCATTTTCCGAAATAACAATTGGCAAATGATAACGGCTGGTGACTTCACGGCAGGCATATCGCAAACCACTAGCATCAATCGTCCAGTCCCAATCCGTTGTCATAAGATACGGATTCGGTGGATTTTTATATAACCCTGGTACCCCTTTAATTTCCGTTGTCCCCTTTTTACCGGCCGTATTCATCGTCCCATAGGGATCAACACCCCCGTGCAGCGGATTATATTCACAAACAATAGATTGATAATAATTGATTCCCATAAAATCAAGTTTTGCCGCTGCTGCCAAAAGTATAGTTTTATCATCCGCTTCCATTTCTGGAACCAGCCCTTTTTTATCTAAATAATTCCAAGTAAATGCTGGATAACGGCCATAAGCATAAATATCCATCCACCAAAAACTATTCATTTCATCAAAATTAATCTTAGCTATTACATTTTTCGGATCGCAGTCAAAAGCATAACTCGGCGAAAAAGCAAAACTAGCACCGATCTTACCATCGGGCACAATTTGTTTAAAGGCTAAGACTGCTTTCGCATGGGCCATATTAACATGATGATTCACTTGATAAAACATTTTTTGTGCATCGAATTTACCTGGCGGATGTGCGGCTAACAACCAGCCAAAAGTTGTAAAAATATTTTGTTCATTAAATGTAATCCAATATTTAACCTTTCGGCCAAGACGCTTAAACAAACATTTTGCATAGGCTGCATAATCATCAACAATCTGGCGATCTTCCCAACCACCATAGGCTGTGTCAAGCGCTGCCGGAATATCCCAATGGTATAAGGTTACCATTGGTTCAATACCATATTTTAAACATTCGTCAACTAAATTTTCATAAAATTGCAAACCCTTTTCATTGACAGCTCCCCTTCCTTCCGGGAAAATTCGTGCCCAAGATACGGAAAAACGATATGTTTTCAGACCTAACTCTGCCATTAAAGCAATATCTTCTTTGTAACGGTGATAATGATCTACTGCTACATCTCCCGTTGTATCTTTAAAAGTCTTATCTTTAATACGAACAAATTGATCCCAATTTGTTAATCCTTTACCATCTTCCTGGTAAGCTCCTTCAACCTGATAAGCTGCCGAAGCACAACCCCAAAGAAAGTTTTTTGGCATCTCTATCATTTCCATAATCATATCACTTCAGCGCGCATTAATTTATTTCTTAAGATATTTAAACTATAACATAACAAAAAAAGGCGTTCAATAGATTGAACACCTTTTGGAATACCGTTTCATGATTTAGCAAAAAAGAGCAGGTAGCCTGAAACAATATTACACACCACTGTGTTTTTATGGAAAAAACCACTTTTACCATAATCGTCAATTATATCCAACTCAACCAACCATATTTTAAATTTCCTCAACATTCAAAAATCAGCTTTCCACTAACTTATGTTTTGGTAAAACAGAAGAATAAAGTTTGGTATAGACTAATTTTCCCGCAATTTGTTCTGACTTTATTAGACTGACTTGATCAACCATCATTTGCATTTTTGGAATATGAGTAGCAAACTTTGCAATGTCAAAACTATCGAGCATCGTCACATTACGTCCCAAGGTTAAGTGTGGTTTCAATTTACGTTTTTCAATGCTGCATCCAGCTTCATCCAAAAATTCACAAAGCTGGTTATACAATTCTGGTAAAACCCGCACGTCCTGTAGTTCACGCATACCAATCCAATAAATATCACCTCCATGTTTTTTCAAATGATCTAATCGCTGAAAAGAAATAGTAAAGGGATTTACCGAAACTTGATCCATGGCTTTTTTAATTCTAACTATTTTCCCTGGATTAACCTCCCCAATAAAAACTAACGTAAAATGTAAATTATCAAAATACGTAAAATTTCCCTGTCTCGCCTTCACTTTAAGTTTTTTCGCCGTTGTATATAATTTTTTTTTCAAATCTTCAGGAAAATCAATTGCAATAAATAATCTCATGCCACACCTTACCTTTATATTTCTTTCATTAAAAATAATTTCACCTAAAAATTAAAAGCAAAACAGAACCAACAAATAAAGTAAGCCCAAAAGCACGCAAAAATTTGCTCAAAGCGGCTACTCTTTTATTTTGCAGTTCAGCGAGCATCGCTGCTGCCTCGATTAGCAAAAAAGAAACAGACAAAAAAACAACTGGTATATCGTTCTTCCACAGTGCATAAAATAAAGATCCTATCGCAATAATATAACAAGTTCGCCGCATGCGTATTGATTGCCGATCCGCCATTGATGTATCTGTTTTAACAAAATCATCATCCCACTCTTTTTTTCGCATGTTGCGCCTCCTTTTTCAATCCAGTGCCCATATCTTATTGTAAAAGATTCACCTTGAATAAATCAACCTTTTTAATAAAGAAAAGTTATGCTTCTTAAAAATTATTTAACCTCATTCAACCAGTTTATAACGTAGTACATTATTCACAATTCAGTTTATTCTAAAAATTATGCATAATAGAGAAAAATATATTGACAAAAGCTTTGTTAAATGGTATTTTAATATCAATAAGTAATCAAAAATAGATCATAATGTAACCATAATATAATCATTCAAAAAGTTTAATAAGGAGGAATTTTTATGAAAATCGCATTTGATGTCGATGTTTTATCAAAACAAATGAGCATAACCGATATGGTACATAAAGTCTCTGAATGGGGATATAAATTCATTGAGCAATCGCCCCATCCGCGTATTAATCCTTTTTACAAGCATCCTAAATTTAGTCGCGAATGCCAAAGCGAATATCAAAAAGCTTTAAAGGAAACTGGAGTGGAAATCTCTTCATTTATTGTTGTATATCGATGGTCTGGGCCTACTGAAGAACAAAGACAGTTTGCTGTTAAAAATTGGAAGCGTATGATTGAAATTGCCGTCGATATGAATGTACCCGTAATCAACACTGAACTTTCTGGGGACCCTCACCAGCCAGAGATTTGTGAAGGCATGTGGTATCGTTCCATGGAAGAACTACTTCCTATTATTGAACGTGAAGGCATTCGCATCGAAATCCAGTCACATCCTTATGATTTTTGTGAAAACAATAATGAAACTGCTGATTTAGTAAAATCATTTCGCAGTGAAAATTTAAAGTATTTATACTGTGCAGCTCATACGTTTTTCTACGATCAGGGAAAAGGTAATATAAATGGAATGCTTGATTATGCCGGCAACGATCTGTCACATGTACTCTTTGCCGATACCATGAATCACACACTGGATTGCCGTTATATTCTTAATCCACCTGGAGTCGATGCAACCATCCATCAACATTTAGGTCTTGGTGAAGGAGAAGTGGACTTCAATTGCCTGTTTGAAAAGTTACGTGAAATGAAATTTTCCCAACGAAAATTCAAAGTTGGGGGAGAATCAATTGCCTGTGTTTCATTATTTGGTTATCCTGAAAAAATAGCCAGACAAGCCATTGACACACGTGAAAGAATCGAACAGGAACTTCTCAGTAACTAACTTACTGTCTATTGAAAAAAGCATTGCTAGCTTTTATTCAGTACAGCACTGCTTTTTCATAAATAAAAGAAATAAAGGAGAAATCATTATGTCTACTACAGAAGAAACAGCTTTTTCTATTATATCACTTGCCGGTGATGGCAGAGCCGCGCTGACAAAAGCTTTAAAACTCGCTCGAAAAGGAGACTTTGGTGAAGCAGAAGAAGTGGTTAAAGAAGCCGATGAACATCTTATGAAGGCACATCGCCTTCAAACCGAAGAACTTCTAAAAAAAGAAGCCGATGGCACATTAAAAGACCCTTTCAATGTTTTAATCGCGCATGCCCAGGATTATGTGATGACTGGCATGGTTATGAAAGAAATGACATCTGAAATCATTAACCTCTATACACAAATCAGAGCAAAATAATAAAAACAAAAATACACCAGATATAATTTAGACATAACTAATAGCCTCGCATATTTGAGGTTCTATAATAAATGTTGGGGTAAGCAAAAAACAAATTGCTTATTCCAACATATTTTTTTGCATAAAAAGAGAACATAAAGTGAATAACTCATTTACAATTAAAATTATCACAACACTAACCGAAAGGGGTTATCATTTATGCTCGATACTAAGTTGACTACACTTTTCTTAGACTTAGAAGAACTTTCTATTATAAATGTTACGCAAAATTCACTGACGGTCGTCTCATAAACTCCACATATGCCCGTCCTGCGGGCAGCAGACGCAAACAGTCAATGATTATCGCCTTCAAAAAATAAAACATCTTCCTTTATTACTCAAACTTCGCAGATAAATAATCGCCTATGAGCCTTGAAAATTCAATATTTATGACAATAAAAATAGCATGAACCACAACCATTTTGTATAATAAAATTGCGAAATAAAACCATACAAATGGAGGCTCATGCTATGAAAAGTATAACACAAGACAACCATCAGACGAAATGCCTTTCGGCAAAATCAATGCGATTTTTTCAGCAGTATCGTATTGCCAAAATCTTGCACACCGCCAATGCCAACAAAATCATGGGAATTCCAGCTATGCAGATTTTCCTGCTGGCCGTCAGCATCGTATTCCAGCACAAGTCTCTCTATATGCAGATGAATCTCTATCCGGACACGCTGCCATTCGGCAAGGATACGTTCTACCGTTTCATGAATTCCTGCCATACGAATGCGCAAGTTCACTACACTGCTGAATTCCAGTATCATCCGACACTCTATTGAGCCATTGACTGACGAGAAGAGACGCAATGTACTTATCATCGATGACTCTATTTTTAGCCGGTCTCGTTCGAAAAAGGTCGAGCTGTTGGCGAAGGTATTCGACCATGCACATGGTCTTTACACCTTCGGCTTCCGTATGCTCACTCTCGGATGGTCAGATGGCAATACCTTCCTGCCGGTCAGCCATTGCCTTTTGTCTACGGCGAATCAGAAAAATCGGATCAATGAAGCTTCGACTAAAGTGGATCCACGTACCAACGGAGGTAGGCAACGCAAGCTGGCACAGCTGAAAGCAACGGATGTTGTCCTAAAGCTGCTCAAAGAAACAAAGGCTGCTGGCATTTCTGCGCAGCATGTCTTATTTGACAAATGTTTCTGCGCTCCAGCTTCATTAACAGCCATAAAGGATATTGGTTTTGACGTCATCGCTATGGCAAAGAAAACCAGCAAGATGCAGGATGTTAAAGCAATTTACCAGCAAAATACGAAACGCCGCGGCCGTGCTAAATATCTGCTTTCCGTAGAAGCGGGAGCCGTTAAGGACGGCAAGGCATTCCTGTCCGCTTCGTCTATGTGCATAACCGCAATCGGCGTAAAGACTATCTGGTACTGGTTACGACCGACATGTCCCTTGGCGAAGAAGAAGTCATCAGCCTATATGGGCGACGCTGGGGCATTGAGGTTTTCTTCAAGATCTGCAAATCTTATCTGCATCTCAGTAAGGACTGCCGTTCGATTTTCTACGACGCCATGACCGCACATGTAGCTGTGGTGTTTACCCGATATATGTTGCTGGCTGTAGAACAGCGGGAGAACCAAGATTTGCGCAGTATTGGCGAACTCTTCTATCTGACTATTGATGAATTACCAGATTTACAGTTTCTGGAGGCACTCCATCTTGTACTACTACAATTTGCCGAATTGATTCAGAAAAATTGCTTGCTAAGTGAGCAAGCCGTCCAACTGATGCTGGATTCATTTCTACAGGAACTACCATCCTTATGGGCTGAAAGTCTGCCAAAATCTTCATGATATTGGAATCTACTGGCCGATTTATATTGATTTTTCAAGGCTCACAGTATATTTTTCATGTGCGAAGTTTAAATTCATTAGTAATATGTCAATAAGCAATATCCGGTGCAAACATCGCTGTATTGACATATAGCTACACCCTTTTTTTAGTCATAAATTATCTGATCTTGCAATTTCGTCAGGGATACTATATAGAACGCATTAAACATTTTATGGCAATCGTCAAAATGGGGCATAGGGCTGAGTGGCGTTACATAGGAAGCAAACGATGCCCTATACCCCATTCCTGGCAGACTGATAGACTTGATGGAATTTCTTTAATGCGTTCTATATATATGCTTTTTCTGACGAAATGTTTTTATAGACGTAGTGATACTGATGGTATCGGATAAGGCAAGGGCAATACTATTATGAATAAGAAAAAAATCATTGTTATTGGTGGTCTGGGAATGCTCATTTTAGCGATCGTTTTTGGCCATTTTGCGGCGAATAGCAGTCAGGGGCATAATTTAGCGGTTCAGTTTGGAATTGTAGAAGAGACTGCTAAGCCAGCCACGGTGAAGGCGGTTAAACAGCTGACGATTGATGAGCAGGTCGAAGGCGTTCTCAGTAAAATGTCAGACGGTCAGAAAATTGGGCAGATGCTTATGATTGGCATACAGGGACAGAATGTCGATGATAATTTACGCTATAGTTTGAATAAGTACAATATAGGTGGTATCATTTTATTCGATTGGAACATGGACACACCCCAGCAAGTGCAGAAACTTACTGCTGATTTGCAGAAAGAAGCCAAACAGGCGGAAGATTTGCCGCTTTTTATTGCTGTTGACGAAGAAGGCGGTCAGGTTGTCCGTATGTTACAGTATTTGACCGTGGCACCGGAAGCTGAAAAGTTGGGACAATCTGGAGATGAACAAGCCGTGGCTGATTATGCTCACAAGACAGCAGCTGAAATCAAGGCATTAGGTATCAATGTGAATTTTGCACCGGATGCCGATCTAGGATTGTCACATGGCCGTTCGTACAGTAAAGATCCGCAGCAGGCTGCAAAATTTGTCGCGGCGGCTGGAGCTTATCAGGCCGATCAGCTGTTGTTTAGTCTGAAACATTTTCCGGGTATCGGCAAATCGAAAGTGGATTCGCATTTGATGTCTTCAGAGATTATGGTGACACGTGATAAGTTGGAAAAAGAAGATATCACACCATTTAGGTTCATTATCAATTCTATAGATAATAGTGATTTTTTTATCATGGTTTCACATTTAAAATATCCGGCTCTCGATGCCGAAAATCCAACGAGTCTCTCGCATGCTATTATGCAGGATATTTTGCGTCAACAGCTGCGTTTCAATGGTTTGATTATCACGGATGATATGGAAATGGGCGCTGTAGCAAAACTTTATTCTTTTGATGAACTTGGTGTGCGGGCAGCCATGCCGGAGCGGATATCGTGCTGGTCTGCCATGAATACGATCATGAAATCGCTGCTTATAATGGCATGCTGCAAGCACTGCGTGACGATCGGTTAAGCCGAGACCGAGTTGATGATGCGGTCGGAGGATACTTCAAGTAAAGCTGACCCATATTAATAAATCCTAACAGCCATAACAATACTTTTAGGATTATTAAAGAAAAGTCGTAATTCACCTGCAAAACGCAAAAAAGCCTTATAGAAATTGAGTTATTGCAATTTCTATAAGGCTTTTTTGTCATGATCATTTTTTAAGCTTTAGCATAGTCTTTAAGGATTTTCGCTAAAATCACCCCATGACGTTCTTCATCTTTTGCGCCGGCATCAATTTCAGCAGCGGCTGTATCTAAGCCAAGTGTACGCGCTGTTGCAGCAATTTTGGCAATTTGGACAGCGCCAGCTTCTTCGGCTTTTTGAACCTGCGCCAGCATAGCAAAAATATCCTGTGGAACTTCTCCATTTAATACTGCATATAAACCAGCATGACGGGCTTCATCGTTGGCAATCGTTATAAGCGTTTCGGCTAGATCGTTGAGGCCTTGTTCTTTAGCTAAACGACTGAGTGCATAATAGAGCATCACGCCATGTGCTTCCGCTTTCATGTAAGAATCTACTTGTTTTTCCAGAGCCGTTCCTTTAGTGATTTTATATAAACTCATGGTTCATTTCTCCTTCAAAGATCGTTTTTTCCATTCTAATTTGGGTTTATGCAGTTGGGATGTTGTTTTAGGCTTGTTTCATTGCTGCATCATAATCAATGGTAATACCAACACCAAAATGCACAAATAATTCAGGATAACCATTAAGTGGCAGCCAATAAGAAACCATCTTGCGGCCGGCATACTCTCCTTTAACATAAGTCGCTTTGCCGGATTTTAAGGCCTGATTTGCCAGGCAGCCACGATGTGCTTCTGGAGTTCCCTGCTTTGCACAATTCATACCCACTTCACGCATGCCGCGGCAGGCTTCATTTATTGCAACTACGGTGCGGCTTTTATGTACCAGGGTAACTGGTTCGGGGAAACTGCCCCACATTAATTCAAAAGCTTTTATTACACTAGGATCTATTTCTATTTATAATACATTTCTCTCAGAAAGACGCAGCTGTGTCGATTTTATTGCATGCTTTTGTATTTGATTGCAAAAAATAATGTTTGTTTTTGTTGATCATTTTTCCCGGACTCTCCTTTAATTTTCAAAAACAAGGTATATTATTGATTATAATAGATAAAATATTAGTCCATAAAATTTTAAGGGGATGTCTTACCTGCTGAAAAATTTGATGTCGGTAAAATGGGGTATTACATTAGCTGTGTTAACAAATTTATTGGGATTTGTTCTTGGCGCTGCTATGGGTGGTGCCGAAGCACAGATCAAAGATGCTTGGACGGCAGCAGCTCAGCCAGGTTTGATGACTATTTACCAGAATGATCCACAAAAGATATCGGCGATTGTTGAGAGTTCTTGGAAAATGTTACAGCGGGCCCACATGCATGCAGCAGCAGTTGGAACAGCAGCATTAGTTTTGATAGCAATTTTGGCGCAGCTCAATATTTCGGACTTATCTAAAAAAGTTTTTTCTTTATGTTTGGTCTTGGTGGATTAGGGTATTCTTTTTCATGGTTGTATGTGGCATTTATGGCATCTTCCGTCGGCAGTATACCTCAGACGAAAGATGCCATTCATATTGTAGCAGCATTATCGATCGCTATGCTGCTTTTTTGGTACAGCGTCAGTTTTGGCACTCAGTATGAAAGCTTTATTTACTGCAGCAAAAGAGGACTCTTTGTGATAAACGTGATGGGAAGGTTGAAGTCAAATAAAGAATTTTTGGCAAAAACGGTCATTCATGCGTTGCGAGCCGAAGGATAAGTCTTCAATCAGATTATAGCTTGAACACTGGAATAAATAAGATTGTCTGAGAAACATAGAAATTTTCTTAGACAGTCTATTTTGCGTTGAAAAATTAAAAAAAACTATAAAAAACATTAAATTAGTACTAAAATAATAGAATAATAGTTAAAATCTCAAACTTCGCAGATAAATAATCGCCTATGAGCCTTAAAAATTCAATATTTATGACAATAAAAATAGCATGAACCACAACCATTTTGTATAATAAAATTGCGAAATAAAACCATACAAATGGAGGCTCATGCTATGAAAAGTATAACACAAGACAACACATCAGACGAATGCCTTTCGGCAAAATCAAGGGAATTCCAGCTATGCAGATTTTCCTGCTGGCCGTCAGCATCGTATTCCAGCACAAGTCTCTCTATATGCAGATGAATCTATATCCGGACACGCTGCATTCGGCAAGGATACGTTCTACCGTTTCATGAATTCCTGCCATACGAATTGGCGCAAGTTCACTACACTGCTGAGTTTCAGTATCATCCGGCACTCTATTGAGCCATTGACTGACGAGAAGAGACGCAATGTACTTATCATCGCTGACTCTATCTTTAGCCGGTCTCGTTCGAAAAAAGTCGAGCTGTTGGCGAAGGTATTCGCCCATGCTCATGGTCTTTACACCTTCGGCTTCCGTATGCTCACTCCCGGATGGTCAGATGGCAATACCTTCCTGCCGGTCAGCCATTGCCTTTTGTCTACGGCGAATCAGAAAAATCGGATCAATGAAGCTTCGACTAAAGTAGATCCACGTACCAACGGAGGTAGGCAACGCAAGCTGGCACAGCTGAAAGCAACGGATGTTGTCCTAAAGCTGCTCAAAGAAACAAAGGCTGCTGGCATTTCTGCACAGCATGTCTTGTTTGACACATGGTTCTGCGCTCCAGCTTCATTAACAGCCATAAAGGATATTGGTTTTGACGTCATCGCTATGGCCAAGAAAACCAGCAAGATGCATTACCGTTACCAGGGCAAGATGCAGGATGTTAAAGCAATTTACCAGCAAAATACGAAATGCCGTGGCCGTGCTAAATATCTGCTTTCCGTAGAAGCAGAAGCTGTGAAGGACGGCAAGGCACTTCCTGTCCGCTACGTCTATGTGCATTGCTCAAGTTGAATCCCTTTCTTTGACGTAATGCGTTCCAAATCTTCTGCCCGTTTCTGCTAGAAAGTCTTTGAGATTTCAAATGCTTGGTTTGTGCTTCTAAAGGCATCTTGCTGTGATTCCCATGAATGCACTGTGCTTTTAAGGATTTCCAGCCTCTGCCGTGGCGTCGCCTGATTTTTTTCGATATGAGAATATGTACGGTAAAGCTCTGATAAATCCATCCCTTCAACAAAGTAGCGCAGTAGCCGGACTGCGTCATCCTTTGGAATTTTAAATTCAATATTTAATGGAAGATGCAATTGATAAGAACGCCCAAAAGTTGTATAATCTTTTTGTGTAATATTTGGTTTTTGCATACTTAAATTTTACACGTACTCTCAGACTATTAAAAGCCTGGGAGTTCTTTTTTTTGCAAAAAAAACTGTCGCACGCTTTTGTAACGTGTGACAGCCCCTTTTATCGTATATAATCCATAAAATGTACGTCTTCTCTCGGACCTGCAATATAAATTAAACTGCTGAATTTGAGCAATATTCAATGCACTCAAATTTTAAAATTAGTAGTAATCATCACACAAGCATTTTAAGGCACTGCAAATGAAATGCTTCTCAAAAAGTCGCTTTTAGTGTGTATAAAAATGGCACATCAATGTATACTCAGCAATTGGAATAGAAAAATGTATTCCATACACAGATTCATATGTGCTACTTTATTTATAAAAGCCTGGTTTTTCTATAGCTGGTTTGATTTTTTCGATAGCACCGCTCGTCTGTGCTCTTACTAAAGCATCTGCTGTAATCGCTGCAAGATAGCCATCCCATGTTGTCGGTCCACCAATGATATTTTTTTCCGCATCATTGACCCAGCTCTGGACTTCAGCATCATAGGCATCGTGGAATCTCACGAAACAGTCCGTATCGATAGTTGTCGCAGCTGCTGCATTCTTACGGATGCTCGGGTAAGCCGGGTTCGGCATCTTGATGGCACCATCTTCACAAACCACTTCGCAATTGATATCGTAACCGAATTTGCAATTAACAAATACTTCATTATCAACACAGATGCCATTTTTCGTGCGCAACAGCATAATTTGCGGGTCCTGAAGTTTTGAATGGGAATATTTTGTTACACGCGGCATTAGAACCTGTGCCGACACAAAGTCATCACCTACGAGCCAATGAATAACATCAATTTCATGAATAGCGGTGTCATGTACTGCCATCGGCGTGTCATAGTTCGTGCCAACTTCCGGATTGCGATGCGTGCAATGTACCATTAGTGGTTCACCATAATGACCGGATTTAATGGCTTCCTTTACTTGTAGATAGCCCTTATCATAGCGGCGCATGAATCCTAGTTGGATGAGATGTTTACCGGATTTAACCTCAGCATCAATAACCTCCAAACAATCCTCAGCTGTCGTACACAATGGTTTCTCGCAGAAAATCCGCTTACCTGCTTTAATTGCTAGCAGCAATGCTGCTTTATGTGCAAAGCCAGGGGTAATGATAAATACCGCATTGACCTCAGGATCATTGATTAGATCGATCGCATCTTTATAAATTTTGCAGTCTACACCAGCAACTGCAGCACCTTTCTTAGCCAGCTCATCCACCATATCAGCCACAGCGACAACCTTTGCCCCCTGAGTTCTTTCCGTCAGACGTTTAATATGATCTCTGCCCATTCCGCCGCAACCAATAACACCTACATTTAACATAATAATTTCCTCCTCTAGACTTATCGTATTTTTTATTTCTGTGTATTTTAGGGATCGCTGATAAATTCACCATTCCTTAAAAATTTCTTTTAATAACAGTCTCTGATTTTTCTTTACCAATGCGATAGACTTCATCTGGATTCATCTTGTAATATTCTGGGCGGAAAAGCTCGAGCGATACAATATCCGCATTCCAGCCAATCTTCTTAAGATTCTGGAAAATTTCATCAAGATTTATACAGCCCGTTCCTGGCCATACACGGTCTTCATCCAACAGAGAGCCAATTGGAAAATCCTCTGTATCATTGAGATGAACGATAAAGATTTTTTTGCCATCGGCCTTTGCCAGATCTTCAACGTTGGAATTCATTCCATGAAAATGGAAACAATCAAGAGTAATGCCGACATTATCCATAGCAACTTCCTCGATGACCGAATATGCTTCACCAAACGTATTAATAGATGCTGCAGGATGACCGATGAATTCTACCGATATACGCATTTCATAGCTCGCAGCAATCTTCCCCATTTCCTTCAGGCATTTCACAGCGGATTCATGGATTTCCGTACGCGTAACTTTTTTAAGATCAACAGTCGGTACTGTAATAACAGTTTTGCAGCCAATCTTCTTCCCCCACGCACACATCTGGTGAAGTTCTGCCAGAACTTTCTGATAATCTTCTGGTGTACGGTTGTTAAAAAAGCAAAGCGTATTAAAAGCCAATGGCTTTACATGGTGCGTTTTGAAATACTCTCCCAGATCATCAATCGTATGCGTTTTCAAATAATCGGGTAAGCAATCCATCGTGCGCAGTTCGATCATGTCATAGCCATATTTCTCACAAAGCGCCAAATCTTTTTCCAAATTGGATTTTTCCAAAACTGTAGCTTCATTCATACTCAATCTCATTGTTTTTCAATCTCCTTTTTGTTCTTTTCTGTGCACAATTTATAAATTAATGCTTACTACACAAAAACTGTTTTTTTAATATCTCCCAGTTTAAGCCTCTAAAAACCATATTCAATGTAGAAACCAACAGCGCTATCATTGTTACTTTAGATAAGTACAAGGATAAACATCATTCTTTTTCCTTGCAGTATAACCAGATTATCACTGTTTCTATAGATTTTATCTGCCGCGTTCGCTTTGGGTAACAATCATCTTTGGTCATGATAATGTTCAACTTCAATTTTGAACAATTCGCCCCACCTTGTGGTGATATAACTCAATTTCTCCTCACCATCTCAATCAGTTCAACAAGCGTTTTGCAATACTCACGCATTTACTATAACTTCAGTTACTCTAGAAGACTTATGGTTTGTGCAATACACATTAAGTTAATTATAATGTAATATTCAGAAAAATACTTTGTTTTTTCTGTTCGTTTTTAAGCAAAAAAAAGAGTGCAAACCCCAAGTTTTGCACTTTTCTGCAAAAAACATATCCAACCCACTCATTTTTTCTGCCACAATTCGTAAATTTGATTGAGTTGTTTATATTGATTAGCGCCCACTCTATATTTTCGATAGCTTTGCGGTGACATTCCCACAATTTTTTTGAACTGGTTATTGAAATAGCTAATACTATCATAGCCTGCGCTTTCACTAACCTCGGTAATCGAAAGGTCGGTACTGATGAGCAAACTTTGTGCCCGACCAATACGCCGCCGAATAATGTATTGAATGGGCGAAAACCCCGAACGCTTCTTAAACTGATGAGCAAAACTCGATGTACTCATATGTGCCCGAACGCTGAGTTCCTCCACCGTAACCTCCTCCAAATAATGCTGATCGATATAACCTTTAAGCTCGAAGAACAAACTATCTTTATTGTTCTTCTGTTCTTCTGGTTCGTGCGGCACCTGATGCAACAGCATGACCAAGAGTGCATACATTAAATAATGACAAACGGCTCCGCCCTGCATCCGCCCTTCCAGAATCTGATCATATAAAGCATCGAACAACGCCAATATACGTCCGCTCATCATTCCAGTATGCAATATCGGCGAAGCTGCTTCCTCTAGCAGATGGTTTTCTGGTAAACCAGCCAGCTGTAAACCCATGAGGCCGCAGTTATAGAACCAGAGACCTTCTTTTGGGTCTGCACATTCATCATGTAACATACCGCTGTTATAAACAACCATATCACCAGCCCGCACGTCATACACCCGATTTCCAATGCGAATATTGCCGCCTCCTTTGCTAATATACTGTAACTCAAGATGATGTTCATGTGAATGAAATGCTGCTGGCATACTCGTCTGCTCCTGGTCCGCATAACAAACATAGAGCAGTTGCAGCTCCTTTTCGGAAAACTCCGGCTGGAACACATTTTTATTATAGTAAACTACAGTCATACTTTGATACCTCTTTACTGCCAAATAATTAACTTTCCTACCTACATTTTAACAAAAAACGCACCGTAACGACAGTAGTAACAGATGTAAAAACTGCAGAGTGGATTGTATATTTATTAAAGCATGATCTTGTGAAAACAAACTATTATTCCCATCGAAAAGAAAGGAAATATAAAACTGGCAAACGTAATTACAAATATTAATGATGAAATCGCATTACGTATTTTAACTCAATTATGATCTTCCGTCTATTCTTGAAAAGTATGTGTAGAAATCTCTTTCAATACGCTTTCAGTCCCAGCTTTCGATTCACTGATTTTGACAAGAATATTATCCGATTTATTAACTATATCCAAAATTCCCCCAGCAATCAAGGAATACCATTCCTAATAAATACACTGTCATAACATTTCATCTCCTATTCTATAAATTTAAATTCAAAATACACAAAGTTACTCAATGAGTATATTTTGAATAAAAATGGATTTTAAATTCAAAAATAGCTAATAAATTATTAATATATTGATTATATTATGATATTAATTTAATTGCATTATAATGTAATTGCACCAATATAGTCAATAATTAATTTTTATAAAACAAACATAAAAACCTGCTAACAAAAGTCAATCAAAATCAGATGAAATTTCTTTAGATATTTTATTGCATACGAATAGTCCGACACTATTTTAAATTTTTGCCCCGGTTCTGCGTATGTCATTTTTATGCCAGATGAATACGAAAGTTGGAAATAGTCGCATGATTCGGAGGTGCTTATCCTCAAGGAGAAACATGAAATTGAGGTCTCGTCTGTAGGCCTGCTCTATTTTGCGGGAGTTACGAATACAGTTCATGTGAGCATATATAATGATTTCCAGAATCTTCCATAGTACCGCCTGATTTTTCTTGATTTGCTTTTTTGCATACTTAAATTTTACACGTACTCTCAGACGATTAAAATCCTGTAAGTTCTTTTTTTGCAAAAAAAAGTTGCCGCACGTTTTTGTAACGTGCGACAGCCCCGTTTTTATTTTTATTTATATATTTCCTAATATGAAAGCACCATCACCCGTAAGATGCAGCTTTGTTTGATGATGCTGTTTGAGCGTATCACGATGACCAATACTTATCATCACCATCTGTGGCAAATTTTCAGCCAGCAGTTGATACATGATTTTTTCAGTTGCTTCATCCAATGCCGATGAAGCTTCATCTAAAAATGTCCAATCTGGACGAATCAGTAATACGCGCGCAAAGGCAATGCGCTGCTGTTCTCCCAAAGATAAAATTCTCGACCAATCCTCCACAACATCCAGCCTATTGATCAATTGTCCCAACTGGCAAAGCTGCAAAACATTCTGGATTTCATGATCACTCACCGCAATGTTTTTCTCGGGATAAAACAAGACAGTTCTAAGATTTCCCAGTGGCAAATATGGCCGCTGCGGTAAGAACAACCGGCTCGTTCCTAAAGGAATGGTAATATTGCCTTTACCGAATGGCCAAATACCCGCAATCGTCCGCATCAAAGTACTCTTTCCACACCCTGAAGCTCCCGTAATCAAAAGTTTATCACCTTGTTTTAAAACAAAGCTGCACTTTTTCAAAAGAACCTGGCCACTAGGAAGATCCACTGTTAAATCTTCAATCGCAATCACTTGACCATTTTTCTTAAATTGCAAATCTGATTGCACATTCTCCACCAATTGCATATGTTCCGTAAAACCAACCAGACGTTTTACAACGGCAAGCCATTGCGCTACAGATGTATAGGCATCAACAAAAAATGATAAAGCATCCTGCACTCTGCCAAAAGCACTAGTCGTCTGCATAAGTCCACCCAAAGCCATTTCTTTGGCAAAATAACGCGGTGCAGCAAATAAGAGTGGAAAAATTATCGCCAGCTGTCCATACCCGGCTGTAAACCAGGTCAATGCTTTTTCTCGACGCATCAAACTCCAATAATTTTTTATCACCTTAGCAAACCGCTCCGAAAATCCCGTTTTTTCTGGCTCTTCCCCGCGATAAAATGCTATACTTTCACCATTTTCTCGAACTCGCACCATATTGAAACGAAAATCAGCTTCATAACGCTGCTGATCATAATTTAAATGGATCAATTCGCGACCTACCCGATGCGTTAAATAGGTACCCGCAATTGCATAAATCAAAGATAACCATACCATATATCCATATATAGTAAATTCGTAACCACCAAACGGCACCCGAATGATACCTGATAAATTCCAAAGGATCATGACAAAAGCACCTAATGTAGCGGTTTGTTTCAAAAACCCCAATGCCAACTGTAATGTCAAACTCACAAACTGATTGATATCTTCCGAAATACGCTGATCGGGATTATCTGTATCATAGTCTAAGATTTGTAATTTATAATAAGTCTGCTTATCCATCCAATGCTCTAAATAACGAGTTGTCATCCAGGTCCGCCACTTTATCTCGACCATTTGCCGAAGATAAATTGCATAAACAGCAATGGCGATATGAACAACAGCCAGCAATGTGAACCGCCCAATCAGCGGCCAGAATGCTTCATAATTATAATCCTGCAAGGCAGTATAGAAAGTGTTATACCATTGATTGAGCAACACTAAAATATAAACTGCGGCAAAATTAAGTACAATAACGGCCCCCAATAAACCTCGCGCCTTCCACTTTTCATCTGAACTCCAATATCCTTTAAACAGCCGCCAAAAATCAGCCAAGAACTTCTTATTCATTACTTCACACCAAGCTTTCCCTCTATCTATAAATCAAATCCACTGTAAATATCTCCTAGTATAAACTTTATTGAACATTATCGCAAGAAATATCCCCTCAACTATATATAAATAAGCTAAATATGATAAAATAAACGAAGACACTTTATGATATAGGAGATATGATTATGGAAATTTTATCCTACACCTCAGCCAAAACTGCAATTTTCATTACCCTAATCTTGATTGGGTATGCTATTTACATTGAATTCCGCAGCAAAAAAATGATTGCGCTCTTTCTGATTAGCATTTTGGGTGCATCTATTTTTGTCTTGATGACGCACGTTACAACACCAGAAGCAGCAATGACAATTGCACAAAAAAATCAAATTCTCCAACAGCAGCACACTTTTATCGATTGGTATACCAATTATAAAAAAGACATCGACCTTCTGGATAGTAACTGGCAGCAATATGATAAAATACTACAGTCTTTTAAAAATGATGACATCAGCATTCAAACCGTATATCTACGATTGACGCAATTACAAGAACAATCGCTTGCACTTAAAAATAAATTTATCCAGCAAAAACCTCCCGAAAGTTTAGAAGATACAAATTATACTCTGACCGCAAAAATAATTGAGAAAACGAGTAATTATATTACAATGCAAACAGATGTTATAACAAAGTCAAAAGCTGCTGTTGATCCAGCTAACCTCAAGACCAAAAGCCATGATGAACAAGTACAAATACTCGAACGAATCATGACGATCGGCGCCCCTGCCCCTCTCACCATTGCCGACGAAGTTGCCGTACTTAAGGAAAATTTAACACTCCCTGATGAAAAATAAATAAAGCAGCCATTTTGAACTATTTACTGGTTACTTAACAGACTGTTCAAATGGCTGCTTTATTTTGTTTTGTATCCATGTTTATTGAGTACAAATCCATTGTTCGTTAAAAAAAGTGCCGCTATAAAATTTTTACAGCGGCTATATAATCATCACAAAATGATGAAGAGGGCCTCAACCGTGTATAACATCCGTATACTCTGGAAAATCAGATAATCTGTCAATTGGTTCAAACCCAACTGCCCCGGTAAACTTGCCCCGTTGCCAATCTTCTTGTGTTGACCAAAACATTTCGGTAAAATCCGTTTCATTGAAAGCACTGATTTGATATTCCTGTAATTCAGGAATAAATGTACCTTCTGAACCTACTTCAGCTGAAAATTCAGTGACAATACGAATGTACTGAGCTGGTGGCAAACCTTCTAAAACAATATAGTTTGTTCCATTTTTAAGAATAATTTGTTGACGTGCTTTAATGGAAGCACCATCATCTGATACCTCAACACTCGCTTTCATTCCTGCTTGCAACGGGAGTTTTGCTTTTGTTTTCAACTGTTTAAAGTTCCAATATTTTTTTTCAGTCTTATATGCTGGATCAAATACAGCTGGATGACACCATTCCGTTGTATGTGTCCCCACTGTTAAAATATCATGAAAATCAAGCCACACTGCCATTTTCTCAGCCTTTATGCCAGCTTTTTGCGGCTGTTCATAAATCTGCCGATTTTCTTGTTCTGATAAATGATCTTTATAAAAGCGGACTTGACTTATTTTTGCCGGAAGATGCGTAAAATATTTAGGTCTATCAATTTCTGTTATCACATGACCTATATAGGAGTATCCAATAAAAATTGGTTCATTTTCCCAATTTCGCAGTTTGGTATCAGCAGCAATTCCTGAAACATGGGCCACACGTTTTCCATTACAATATGAATTCCCCCCTATTTGCTTATCAAAAGTCAATGTATATTGTGTCCATTGGTTCAAGTTGACCATACCGCCCTGCCATGAATATTCTGTAATATCATGGCAAGTCCCCCATTTGAGTCCACCCGCACGTTCAACAACCATCCTCATTAAATAAGTTGCTCCCCAGCCAACCGATTTACCCTTTACCATTAAAGGATTATGCCCCATTTCGTTCTGCTTGGCCAAACGATCTACATTTGCCCAAACCATTCCACTAAAAGCATTCTTTACTCGCAAATTGGGTCGCGCCGGTATCTCAATATAATCACCATATTGCTCCAGACAAATCTCAACTTTGTCGGGTCTTGTGATCACTTTTGGATTGCCATGCAAAAGTGCATAGTTTCCCTGCCCTGATTTATCCTGAATTCTTGGTATGATCCGAATCGGTCCAGGAATTTTAATATCACGCGGCAATTGATCCGCAATACTAACCTGATAACTTCCACCCTGATAAAATTTATAACAAAAATCAACCTGTTTTTTTTCGTGCCCCCGAAAAAATATATTTTTAGTTTCAGCAATTCTTTGATCAATATATAAATGGACGGGAACAAAAATCTCCCGATCCAAATTATTCGTTGCTTCAATGCTTGCCATAAGCAGACTTGCATGTTTAACATGATCTAACGTAAGTTTCATATACTGAAATGTCAACTGTTCTGGCTCAAAAACCGTGATATTTTCACTGACATTTTGGACTTTAATTTCATGCTGACCTTGATTAACTGCTCTATACAGCATTGTAAAGCTGCGCTTTTCTTTTTCATTTAAAACAATGACTCTTTCTTTGTCCGCAGGTCCAAATAAATTCATGATATTTTCCACATTATTGTCAAAAAGCTGTAATGTCACCTCGGCCAGACCCCGACCAATATTTTCAGCAATTCCTTTAATTTCAACCTTTCCATTGTTATCAATACGGCGAATTTCAACTTTAGAAATTGAAATTTTAGGTTCATCATGAACTAAAAGCACACGATCTACAAGTGCTTCATTCCCTAATTTCTGTGAAAATCCATATGTTTCACATTGCAAATGTTCTTCTTCAATAGTAAGTAATGTGTAATTACTTTTTCCCATCGCTACAACTTCCGGAAACTCTTCTAATAGTCGATGTTCGCCTCCGCCCGTATCCAGCTCACATTCCGGTTCCTGCGTACTGCCTTGACTAATATAAACTGTTTTAGCACCAACTTTGGGATCAATTGATACTGTTTTTACATAATAATGCAGGTGCCCCCCGATCACCAAATTTACATTATAAGCTTCAGCAACCGGCACAATATAACGATTATTAAATTCATCTGTATACGGGTGATGAAGAACCAGTACACGCCAAGCTGCGTTTGCCGCAGCTTCACTCGCCAAATCCTGCTTAATCCAATTCAATGTCTGCTGGATGGTCCGCTTTGTTTTGGCATCTGCCTCCACCCCAGAATTAATTGCATTCATTTCAAACAGACCCCAAGAGTTGCTATCTACTAGCGTAAAATGTGTTTTGCCGCAATCAAACGAATATGTGCGACCGGTTTCATCACATCGACATGTTTTCGCCTGTGGTTTTGTAAAAAACTCATCATAAAATGGTCCATCATCATGATTACCCGGAATATAAAAAACGGGTATATGCTTTAACAACTCTGGTATTTTCTTAAACCAATTATTTACATATTGTTCATGTTGGTAGCCTGTTCCAAAAGAAATATCTCCACTATGGATGATAAATTCCGGCTTTATCCGTTCCACCATATCTGAAAACTGTTTTTCTGTATGAAAAAGATGTGAATCACTTAGCATTACAATTTTTAGTTCATTTGGTTGTTTTTCTAACGTTTTAAAAGTTCCTGATTCCATCGCACCCGAATGCAATTTAATTTGATACATATATTTTGTATCCGGCTTTAAATCACGTAAAACTGCTGTATAAAGACAATTCCCCTTATTATTATCTTCATATGGAATTTCACGTTCAAAATTCGGTGTCATCGTCTGATTTAAAAATTCTTGTTCACCATAAATCACTTGAATATCCACCGGAGAGTTTGTTTCCCAGGCAATCGTCATATGTGATGCTGCCGGGTCCAATAAATACGGTCCATTTAGTATAAAAAAATTGCTATTCATATTGCTGCCTCCCCGTTACTGCATCGTCTAATTTGTGTAAAGCCCTAATGTACAGCCTTGTTAAAATTTTGATCTTTATGCCTGCGTTTTCTTTTGCAGTTTCTCATCTAAATTCTTATTGTTGGAACTTTCATTGTGCTTTACTTTTTTAGCCCATAGCGTCGGAACAATAAGAATTGTCATAAGCGCAACTGCACCAATCCAAAAAAGCATGATATTTTCAAAATGATAAATCACCTGACCATCTACAACCGTCTTAGCGGCATCCATAAGCAACCCATTAATCAAATCTTGTGCCGCTGCACCACCATAAGATAATAACCCAATTGTTCCCATGGCGGCACCTGTCGCTTTACGTGAGCAAAGATCCACCGCAAGCATGCCGCCAACAAAACACAAAATAACCCCTAACCCAAATCCAAAAACCGAAATCCATAGCATATCAATCCAAGGACTGCCTGCTGGTGTATAACAAAAACCTATAATTCCAACCAGCATCATACAACCAAAAACAATCGTCGTCAAAGCATGATTTGCTTTGAATATCTTATCCGAAATAATGCCAGAAAAGAATGAACCAACACCTCCCATTAAAGGTGATAAAGCCATTATACTACCAGCTGTCACGAGAGAATACGCTTTATATTCTTGTAAGAATATAACCCCCCAGCTGCTCATTGAGTATCTTGCTATCCCAAGACAAGTTGCCGAAAGAGCAATCAACCAGACATATGGGTTTTTTATAACTTCTAATTGTGCATCCCGTGTTGTTTTTTCTTTTTCTTTTTTTTCCTGAAGAACTTCACCTTCAAATTCATTTGCTGAAGGCAGTCCATAAGCTTCGGGACGATCATACATATAACGATACATGATAAAGGCTAAAACAATACAAGCAATTCCCGGAACAAAAAAGGCTGCATGCCAGCCAAAAGCAACCACAAGCATCGCCGTTCCAAAATATGTTGCACCTTCTCCGATATAATGAGCAATACTGAATACACCATAATACGTGGCTAGCTGGCTTTTTGAATACCATTGCGCCAAAGAAACAATACATGGTGCTGACCCCATCGATTGAAACCAGCCATTTACAAACCATAAAGCCAAAAAAATCCAATATTGGCTAGAAAATCCCAAAATGAAATTTACAATTGCCGCCCCCAATAACCCAATTGGCACAATTTTTTTTATATTGCAGCGATCCGCAATAAACCCATTCAAACATTTCCCGACAGCGATAGCAATAAGCATGGCTGCACCGATTTGTCCAAGTTCTGTCGGTGTAAAACCAGCTTCAATCATTGGTTTTTTTACAACCCCCAAGGTCATTCGCATAACATAATACATGCCATACCCAAGAATCATCGCTGTGACACCTTGTATTCTGGCACTACGAAACATTTTTCTCACCATCGTTGGATCTGTGATTTTGGATTGCTGCTTACCTGTTAAAAACCATTTTAACATAAAAATAGACCTCCTCTTAAAATTTCAATAATCATACAGTAAGTAAATGATACATAAGATCTTTGTCAGTTATGCGCAAGATATTAATTTTCAATAGAAAATTAAGTGGCTTTTCTCTGGCATTTTTGTTAGTATAATATAAATAGTTTCATCATGATCATATTTTGAAACATTTAATATTATATTATGTGTACTTCTTGTCCTCTGATTCTCATTATAGAGACAGTTTGAATACTGTATCTTTGAATTCTTGCTATTTTATAAGCAAAAAAGACAAAATACTTTAAATTTTTGCTCTTTTTGTAAAATCTTAAAAACTGCAGCATTCAATAGTACAAACCGTGTCTATATAATTAATCAGAAGGGAGATATTTTTATGTCACAATATTTTGCCCAGGAGACATTCACCACAATTTTTGAGCTGAACAGCGTACCGGCTTTAGCCTACATCGGCAAAACAAGTCAAACGACCACGCCCCTGCCTCGAACATTCCATGTTCATCACGATTTAGCAGAAATTATTTTTATTCGTCACGGGCAGGGAACCTATACCATTAATAATCACTCCTATGAAATAAAAAAAGGAGATCTTATTTTTATCAACAGCGGTATTCTTCACAATGAAAACAATGAACAGAATTCTATAAGTACCTATTGTATTGGCATCAAAAAACTTCGTTTAAAAAGTTTAGCTGAAAATCAATTGTTGCCCAATACTATGTGTCCAGTTCTCCAAAGCGGCATGCTTTTTTCACGCATACATCAGTTTTTTTCAATTTTGGCTTATTTCGTTGAACATAATTTAGAACCTGGTGCCGCCGAAATTGGGAACTGCACAATGCGGTCTTTATTAGTCCTATGCCGGATCTTAATCGATAATAATAAAGTCGTGTTAGAAGGTGAAGATTATAACCTCGGCTTACGAATCAAGGAATATATTGATGAACATTATCTCGAAGATATTAATCTCTCAACCATCTCAACCGCCATTCGTGTTAATACATATTATCTATCTCATGTATTTAAAAAAATAGTGGGATACTCACCCATGCAATATGTTATTCATCGCCGTATTGGTGAAGCCCAAAACCTCCTCATCAATACCGATTACAGTATCACACAGATTGCCTTAATGAGCGGATACAACAATTCAAATTATTTTCAAGTAGTCTTCAATACCATGGTTGGTATGCCTCCCGGAAAGTACCGTAAATCATGGTTAAATAATTCTTCTAAATAGTAGACTGCTTTTATCGATTAACATACAAAAAAAGTTCTTTGCCGTTAAACAAATTGTACTTAATTTAACGACAAAGAACTTTTTATTTTCCTGTTTTATCAAAAAATTCTGGGACATCCGTTTCTTTCACCCACGATTTACGATAACGTCCTGGCGACATTCCAACGATTGTACTAAAAACCAGTTGAAAATAATTCGAATTATTATAACCTACCCGCATAGCTATTTTTGTGATACTATCCTCCGTATTAATCAATAAGTTCTGCGCTTCCCCCACGCGGCGGCGCATTACATATTGCATGGGAGAATAACCTACCATTTCTTTAAAAACATGTGATAAATAATATGTATTTATATGTAAAGCCTCCGAAATTTTACTTAAATTCAAATCTTCTAGATAATGCATATCAATATACTGTTTGATCTGTATACCTAAATTATACGGAATTGGTGCCATCGGCACTTCATATTTTTCGATACAATCATGAACTTTCACAACGAAAGCCCGCATCAGGTAATGGCTCATTTCCGTCTTGCAGTTCGTTTCTTCTTTCACTGTATCGCAAAGCAGCAAAAATATTTGTTTTACTTTTTCAAAATCTTGGTCCAAGTGAATAACCGGACACATCAAATTCGATAAAATTTCATTTTTTCCCAAACCCGTAATTTGAAGATTTTTAATAGCAGCACAGTATGTTAAAATATTCTGATCTTCACAAACTGCCTCATCATGAATAACACCACTATTAAAAAATAATAAATCGCCTTTTTGTACATGATATTTATTATTATGAATCGTATAGTCACCAAAACCTTCTACAATCAAAACAATTTCCACCCGATCTTCATGTACATGCATTGTCCGCGGCATTTTAGCATGCACAGGATCGACTTCACATACGTATAAAAGTTCCGGATTTTGATTCTCAACAAAAATCGATGACAATTTTTCTTTGACAAAATACTGCAGCAAACGAATCACCCACTCTATAGTTAATCGAAAATTCTAATATTTATTTATAAACAAAGCAATAATTTGGAGTATATTTAGCAAACTCATTAAAAGAGCTGAAAAATCAATGTTTTTCTTTGCAAAAAAAGCAAAATACTAGAGGTAATATTTGTTATTTCACCGTATACTTAAACATAAAGATAATCAAAACAAACATATAATATAACAATAAAGTTATCATTTTCCGAATCACTCTATTATTATATTACCAAAAACCAAAGATAATAGCCAGTAAAATGAATACTGGAAAACAAAATTAACAAGTTCCTGCGAAATGGAACTCATTTTGAAAGGCGGAATAAAAATTATGATTAACATTGGTATTATTGGCATAGGTCGAATTGGCCGCGTTCATGGCGAAAGTATTTCCAATCATGTAAAAAATGCTCAAGTAAAGGCGGTAGCAGACCCATTCCTGAATGAAAATTCAATAGCTTGGGCAAACTCCCTTGGCATTAAAGAAACCTATACGAATTATAAAAAAATACTGGCCGATCCAACCATTGATGCTGTATTAATCTGTGCATCAACCGATCAGCATTCGCCACTTTCTATCGAAGCACTTCAAGCTGGCAAACACGTTTTTTGTGAAAAACCAATCGATCACAGTATTGAAAAAATCAAAGAAGTTCTTAAAGTGGTTGAAACCTCCGGTAAAAAATATCAAGTAGGCTTCAATCGTCGTTTTGATCATAACTTTAAAGCAATTCAGGAAGCTGTAGCCGCCGGTCAAATCGGCAAGCAACAAATTATAAAAATCACCTCACGTGACCCTGAACCACCTTCTATTGATTATGTGAAAATTTCCGGTGGTATGTTCCTCGATATGACCATTCATGATTTTGACATGGTCCGCTACTTATCCGGCTCGGAAGTAGAAGAAGTTTATGCTGCCGGCTCAGTTACGGTAGATCCTGCTATCGGTCAAGCTGGTGATGTTGATACTGCCATCATAACATTAAAACTTGCCAACGGTGCAACAGCTGTCATTGATAACTGTCGTCAAGCTTGTTATGGTTATGACCAGCGTGCCGAAGTATTCGGAACAAACGGGGCAATTTCCATTAAAAATGATTCCAGTTCCAATGCAGTATTCAGCGGCAAAAATGGTGTAGTAGCTGAAAAACCACTCTTTTTCTTTCTGGAACGTTACATGAATGCCTATGCTGATGAAATTGCATCCTTTGTTAATGCAATTATCAAAGATACGCCAACTCTGGTAACGGCCCAAGATGGACTAGAACCCGTACTCATTGGTTTAGCAGCACAAAAATCCGCAGCGGAAAATCGTCCCATTTCACTTAAAGAAATCCGCGCTGCTTATGGTTTATAAAAATAAAATAACCACATCTTTATAAAGTAAAAACCGCTGAAACTATCTCAGCGGTTTTTACTTATTTCTTGAAGCGAATTGAACGAGATCACCAATACGTATTGATTGTAACTTCAGACTTCATCGTCTGATTCCTCGCTTATCCTCATTAAATAATTTTTGATAACATGACTGTCATGCTAATTGCAACCAGAGATGCAATACAAGTCGCTAATGTATAAGATTTTAATGCATCAGCAACCGTTAGCCCAAAATATTCTTTAACAATCCAAAATCCAGAATCTGTTACATGCGAAAAACAGATTGCGCCCGAGCCTACAGCTAAGGCAACAAAAGCCGGATCAAGGTTTGGATATTGCACAAGCATTGGCATGACAATACCAGCTGACGTCATCATTGCAACCGTAGCCGAACCAACAGAAAAACGCATAACTGCGGCCACGATCCAAGCTAGAATCAAAGGACTTAGGTCTAGACCCGTAAGAACTTTCCCCAGTGCCACCCCCAGGCCGCTATCAATCAATACGCGGTTAAATGCACCACCGGCACCAATAACGAGCAGTATACCCGCAACCGGAGCAAAGGATTGGTCCGTAAATTTTAAAAGTTCCGGCATTTTAAAGCCACGTGCCAGCCCTAAAGACCAGTAGGCAAAAAAAGCTGAAATCATTAAGGCTGTAATCGGATTACCAATAAAGTTCACAATTGGAGCAAATTCTGATGTTTTTAATGAACTTAAATCAAAAATCGTTTTTGAAACCATAATAAGCATTGGTAATAAAATCGTAAATAAAGTAATGCCAAAAGCAGGCAGATCTTTATCCGCTATTTCTTTTATTGGTGTCGTTAAGGATGGAAGATCTACTTTAATACCATTTTTAATGAATTTCGTCCAAATTGGTCCGGCAATTGTAGCGGATACAACACAGACCAAAAGCCCCAGCATAATCACTTTACCAATATCAGCATTGAGTGTCGCAGCAATGGCCATAGCAGCCGGATGCGGCGGCAGCATGCAATGAACAATCTGCAGAGATACGCCCATTGGAATACCGATTGCTACAATTGACATCCCTGTAGCCCTAGCTACACTAATAACCAATGGTATCAATAATACAAATCCTACTTGAAAAAACACAGGAATCCCTGTAATCAGACCAACGACCATCATAGCCCAATTTGCCCGCTGCTTCCCGAGCTTATCAATCAACGTCCGTGCCAAACGTTCAGCCCCGCCTGAAGTTTCCAGCATTTTACCTAAAATACTGCCAAGCCCCAGAACCGTCGCCAAAAAGCCAAGCGTACTGCCCATTCCCGCTTCAATGGATGCACAAATCTTAACCAAAGGCATCCCTGTCATAAACCCTACATACATACAAGCAACAATCAAACTAACAAATGCATGCAAATGCATTTTCATTATCAAAAATACAACTAACAAGATTGCTGTAAACAAAGTAATAACTAAAAATGTGGTTTCCATCACAAAGTCCTCCTATATCGCCGAACGCCTACGCATTTGTAAAAACATAATTTTAACATATGGTGCATTGTCGATCTCATTTATTTAAACAAATTGATATACTCTGCTACGGTTTGAGACATGGCGCCTTCAACGGCTTTTGCCAATATCTCGAAACGAGTATTTTTATCGAGATGGTCTGCTAAAAATGATCGTGCCGTTTGAATTCCTTTTGTTGATACTTCCGTATTAATATTGATTTTCCGCACACCTAAGGAAATTGCCTTACGCAGAGAATCCAATGGAATACCAGAGCTGCCATGCAAAACAATCGGCACCTTGATAGTTCGCTTAATCTCTTCCAGTCTTAGAAAATCAAGGGTGGGAATACCTTTATAGATACCATGCGCATTACCAATTGCGATAGCTAATGCATCTACTCCAGATTGCTCCGTATATTCTTTAGCCGCTGCAACGGTTGTGTAACCCTCCGCCAAACATAAGCCATCCGGTGATGTTCCATCTTCATTATTCATATACCCTAATTCACCTTCAACACTCACACCCACCAAATGCGACAATTCCACAACTTGGCGACTTCTTCGTATATTTTCATTAAGGGGTAAAGCCGATCCATCATACATGATCGAGGTAAAGCCAGCACGAATTGCTTTCATTATCGTTGCTAATTCTTTGCTATGGTCTAAGTGCAAACAAAATGGCACATCTGATTTAATACAGTATATTTTGACAATTTCGGCAATAACTTCGATTGGTGCATGTGAAGTATACGATTCGCCAAACGATATAATAACAGGTTGTTTTGCAGCCAAGGCTGCCTGTACGACAGCCTGAATAGATTCTAAATTATAAACATTGAAGGAACCAATCGCCGATTGATTGACCTTGGCATACTCTAATATATCTTTTAAATTCAGTAACATAAAAACTCCTTCATTAAAATAAAATTAAAAGTTTAACGATCATTCAGCATGTCTACTACTTCACGCAGTGTTTCAACCGCTCCAACATTGCCGGGGAAAATAATATAAGACATATTAGGGAATTTACTTTCACTGCCGGTTTTCCAAACGGGAATACCTGGTTTCACCTGTCCTAAAACTTGCGCTTTTTTCACGCCAAGACCTTTTGTTCCAACATCACTAGATGTAATACCGCCTTTTGCTATTAAAAACCCAGGTTTGATTGACAAACGCTGAACGATACTGGTAATTGCTTCGGAAATCTTAACAGATACTTTGAGTGATTCTTCCTCCGAACCAACATCCAATCTTTTTCTGCCAGTAAAGACAACAACCGCTTGTCCGTTTTTAATATCGCTTTCGGCTTCATTAATAATGCGTTTTAATTCAAGTTCTAAATTTTCTGGCTGCAAAACTAATAAATGGTTAAATTCAATAAATTTAATATAATCACATTTTTGTAGTTCAGCTAACTGCTGGGTTGTTTTTTGTACATGTGAACCAACAATTACCAGACCACCATTTGTATTCCCCTTTTCAACCAATTCTTTTTTCGTTAAAAGCGGTTGATCTGTAACGCCACCAATGACTTTAGTAAATGCAGCAGCAGTTCTAAACATAAATGTTTTTCCCTGACTCATCGCTTGAATCAAAGCAATTGCAAACACTTTCACATCAACATAATCGACAGCATTAACAATAACTTTATTGAAATTTTCTACTTTTAAGAGTTGATTGGTAATTTCTTGAATTTTAAATTTTCTGATATCTGTAAGCGATATATACGTTGTATCCGCCGCTTTGTATGCTCCTTTTGTTTTCTCTTCTATATACTCACCTAGATTAGAAGCTGTATAAGCAAAAGTTTTATCCTTCGCAAATTCCGTTTCACCTGCTGGAACCAAATATTCATCTTCCTGTACATAATGAATATTATTGATTGTAAAACGTCCGCCTTCTTTAAAAAATGGCATGATAACTTCACCATCCGTCTGTACACCGGAATTTTTTGCAACTGTGCTTTCAAGTATCTGTGTTTCTAATGGATAATGTCCCCGCAGCGTAGAATCACTACGGCTGATAATCATAAATTCTTGCTGCGTTTTTTTAGCTTCGCTTGCTATACGATTCGCAATATCACGATGAACAAGTTCGGTTTCGGCTGTTGAAAAAGCGCGTGAATTCGTTAAGATAAAGAACATCGAATTTTTTTCGGCAAAACCGGCAGCAATACTTTCTGCAGACCAATCTGTATAGACCGAAATATCATGTACCGTTTGAACCCCTGTTGGATCATCATCTAAAACCACAATTTTTTTACCAAATGCTTTTAATACATCTTTTAATGTGTCATCGACCATTGTTTCGTCGATTACTGGAATATCTTTAAATAATTCACTTTTGAGTATTTTTGCCATGATAAAGCTCCTCTGTCTTTCATTTAATTTTCAGCCTAAGACTAGTGAAACGATTCTGCCAGCTCAGGCTGAAATAATTTATAAGCTATATATAAATTGCAGCTTATTAGGCTGCTAGGAAAGAGGTATAGGGCATCGTTTGCTTCCTCCGTAACGCCACTCAACCCTACACCCCTTTCCTGACGATTGCCATACAAAATATTTAATGCAACTTATCTAGAATTGACTCACAATTTATTTTTGTGGAGTTTTTACTTCCACGCCAGAAATTTTTTCATAAAATTGAACAATACCACTATGGTCATCCATAATATGTCCATCGGATTTTAGGCTCAGCATAATTTGCTGTAACTGGCTTGTAAGAATCAACGGTACTTCAAGACTTTTGGCGGTATCCATAACATTGGTAATATCTTTTAAATTGATTGCAAGCGTTCCGCCTGGTTTAAAATTACGATTGAACATCATCGGTGCTTTTGCATCGAGTACGGTACTGCCCGCAAGTCCGCCGCGAACTGCTTCATATACTTTCTTCGGATCTGCGCCGGCTTTTTGGGCTAAAATCAAAGCTTCGGAAACCGCGGCAATATTAAGATTTACCATGATCTGATTTGCAAGTTTTGCTACCGAACCACTACCATTTGGTCCAACTACTGTAATTGAAGTTCCCATTGCATCATAAACATCTCTGATTTGTTCCACAACAGCTTCATCACCACCAACCATAAATGCCAACGTTGCATGAATGGCACCGGGCTCCCCACCACTTACTGGAGAATCAAGGAAAGGACATTGTTTGCTCTTTGCCAGTTCCGCAAAATATTTTGAATCCACAGGTGAAACCGAACTCATATCGACAATGACAGTGCCTGGTTTTACACCAGCTAAAATTCCATCAGGACCTTCTAGTAAAATGCCAACAATCTTAGCATTTGGAACCATTGTGATAATAACATCATTTCCGCCTGCTAATTCTTTCGGCGAAACTGCACCTTTTGCCCCAGCTTCTTTTAATGCATCAACCGCTGCCGGATTAATATCATATACCGTTGTTTCAATTCCTGCTTTTAATAAATTCAATACCATTGGTTTTCCCATAATTCCTAATCCAACAAAACCTACTTTTGACATAAAAAGACCTCCTTGATATTTTCTATTTATAAATGATAGGCTGTACACTACTTTTTTATATGAACCTGTATGTAGCATACTACTAGATATAAAAACAAAACATTGCTATGAAAGGCTATATTTTCATTTTCTTGAAATTAGTCTAACTGGCAATGTTTCATAATTTCTTCCGTTATTTTCATATGTTTTTCAAATGATTGATACGCTGCGTCAACATTACCGCTCTGTATCTTTGTCAGTAAATCCCGATGTTCAATTAAAGCGGCATTGGTTCTATTATATGCTTTAAGTGAACTGACCGTTGCTTTTTCCAGTCGGGATCTGAGCATATCGATCGTCTTAACAAAATATTCATTATCTGTAAAGGCTATAATAAGTCCATGGAACTGTACATCGGCTTTCATAAAATCATAAATTCCTAAGTCTTGCACTTCAACGGCTCGTTCTTGATCAAGACACGACTGCATTTTTTTTAAAGTTTCGCGCGCAACATCCGTTTCTACACGCTGCGTTAAATAACGTACACTATAGCCTTCAATGGCTACACGTGTTTGGATGATTTTCTGCGCGTCAAGAAAAGACAACGGTTTTACCATAATACCGCGATTATTATAAACTTCAAGCATATTTTCATTTTTAAGCTGTAAAACAGCTTCCCGCACAGGAGTCCTTGAAACTTGCAGTTGATCAGCAAACATCTGTTCAGAGTAAATTTCACCGGTACTCAGTTCACCATTTACAATGGCTTTTTTTAAATATTCATAAACCTGATCTTTAAAAGAAATTCTCTGTAAAATAGTATCACCGCCTTTCTGCAATAAAAGAGTAACTACGCATTATGTATTGTTTTATATTCTTTCGTTTTGATTGCCTGTATGTAGCATACTATTAGTTATTGTTAAAGTCAATATATTTTATTAAGATATTACAATTTATTTTTTTATCATACGTCAAAAACATCGAGTCCCACAACTTTGTCTGTGAACTCGATATTTATCCCTAGATTAAATACTTTTTTTCAACCAACATCGTGCTAGATATTCTTGTACTTTATTACTGTGCATCGTTAGATATACACCAGCAAAAATTCCTATAGCACCAACAATATCAGCCCGTCCGATTATTTCATTAAAAAATATGGTTCCCCCTATTACACCAACAACTGGTGTAATATTTTGGAAAATTGCTGTCAAGCTCGGACCAGCATCTTTTACGCCCATGTTCCAAAATAACATTGCTAAGACACCACCACAAATTACCGTATACATAAATGCCGCAACTGCTGGTACGAATAATGGCAAAAAATGTACCTCCTCAACGATTAAACCATAAAGAGCTGTAAACGTTGCTCCAAAAAAGCCCGCCCAGGCAGTTGCAGCAAGTGCCGATATTTGATGCATAACTTTAAGACCGATTATCGAATAAAGGGTCCAACTAAGCTGACAGATAAAAAATAAAATATCGCCCCGATTAAACTCACTATGTAATATAAATGTTAGGGAACCATGGCTTATTATACATAATACTCCCGCAAAAGAAATTCCAATTCCCATCCATTGTATGCCATTAAGACGTTCTTTAATACAGATAGCTGATAAAAAAGCTGTAATAGCCGGTGAGGTAGCGGAAATAAGCGTGCAATTAATAATAGTAGAATACTGCAGCCCCGTAAACTGGGCAATATTGTTTATCGCAATCCCCATAATCCCCATGAGAATCAAAGGGAAAAGACATTTTTGCGGTGGGAACAAACCTTTATCCTTCCGCAGGTATAAAATAAAGAAAAGTATCCCACTGATTACAAAGTAGCGGGCGCAGGTGATTGTCACTGGTGTCCACTTTGTAACAAGCAGTTTGATACAAAGTGGCTGAATTCCCCAAAAAGCTGTCGCAATTACCAACAAAAAATAGGTCTTGTTTTTATTTTCCATATGAATTCCTTCTTAATGATCTTATCCCTATCCCTCGATATCACTCAGACCAGTCCAGTTAATGTATAAATTGCTAAGCAGATAAATACTACCGCGGTCTTTAGCCCTGTTAAAATTATAACATCATAATAAGATTCTTTGTGCGTAAGCCCACAAACTGCCATAAGGGTCACCAATGCCCCAGCTTGAGGTACTGTATCTATACACTCCGAAGCCATACAGATTATACGGTGTAAAACTTCTGGTGACATGCCAATTTGCTGTGCCCAATCAAGCCATTGCTGTCCCAGCATTCCAAGAGCAATCGTCATCCCACCTGAAGAAGATCCTGTCACTGCCGTCATAATATTGGTCGTAAAAATCACTGACAAAAGCGGTCCGCCGCCAAAAGTTATACCTAACAGCATTTCTCGAATGACCTGAAATGCCGGTAAGGCCGCAATAACACAACCAAAAGCATACCCAGAAGCAACATTTAAAATTGCACTGGTTGACCCAATCGCACCACTATTAATGGGATGTACCACACCACCTTTTCCTTGTAAGCGTTTTTTGCCAATCACAGCAGCTGCTATACTGCTGATTACAAGTGCTGCATTAATCGACCAGATTGCCTGTACTTTATCAACACTGGATGCCAATAAAGACAAATTTAATGGTAAAAAGGAATCCAAACTGCTGCTATCCCAATGATAGGCCCACGCCCAATGGAATGGATTACTTATCAATAAATTTAAAACAATAACTAACAGAAGCGGCAATGCTGACAATCGCCAATCTGGTAAAGCTTCTTTTGCTACCTCTGGCTCATTTAATACATGTTTACCATAGCCTTCACCACGGGCTTTTAATTTTATATGGCGATGACGAATCCAGCCCCAGGCAATCAAAAAATAAAGAACTGCACCAATAAGCCCCAACCCTATACCGGCCCAAGTCGTCGTTCCAAAAAAAGAAGTTGGAATAATATTTTGAATTTGCGGTGTTCCCGGGATGGCTACCATGCTATATGTAAAAATCCCCATCCAAAGCAATGCCGGCAACAAACGTTTCGGAATATCTGCTTCTTTAAATAAAATTGCTGAAAACGGATACATTACAAAAGCAACAACAAATACACTTAATCCACCGTATGTTAGAACACCACACCCCAAAAGTATAGCCAGAATCGCTTTTTCTTTTCCCAATGTGGATACAATTTTTTCGGCTACAGCTGCGGCCAACCCACCTTCTTCCATGATTTTAGCAAAAACTGCTCCCAATAAAAAAACCGGATAATACGTTTTAATATATTCTGCGGCCTTAGTCATATAAATCTCACTATAAATCGGCATAGCTGCATGCCCGCTGCCGATCGCAGCTACAATAGCAAACAATGGGGCAATAAAAATAATAGAATAACCTCGATACGCAAAAAACATAAGCAACAGTAAACTGATTACAATCATTGTAAGTCCCACGAAAATCACCCCATCTATAAAAAATGAGCTGCTGCGAAATAAATATGGCCAATAAGCCAACCTCAATTTTAGAAATTCATCTAAAATAGGTATATTTATTTTCACAGCACCCCTACCAGCCTAACCTATAAATTTAACATAAAAAATTGTATTGCTGAATATTACAATTTTGCCTGTTCTCTGATATATTTTCTTGCTATTTGTGCATATTCCAGAGGATTTGCCTTAGCTGGATCTTGTTCTGCTTCGACAATATACCAACCCTGATACTGACTTTTATTAACAAGGTCAAATACTGGCGCAAAATCAACATCTCCATCGCCAGGAACCGTAAACATACCAGCTCGAACGCCATCAAGGAAACTCATATTTTTTTCCTTAACCTGTTTAACTATATTCTTACGAATATCCTTTAAATGGATATGCTGGATACGCGGTAAGTATTTTTGGAGAATGCCCAGATAATCTTCACCTGAACAGACTAAATGCCCCGTATCAAATAAAAGATATACCAATGCTGGATCTGTCATTTCCATCAGTTTATCAATTTCACTTTCAGTTTGGACACCAGTCCCCATATGATGATGATACACGACTTTCATGCCCTTTTCTTTTGCCAGTTCACCTAGTTTATTAAGTCCTTGGACAAGTTTGTCCCATTCCATATCTGTAAAATATGGTTTCCCCGCAAATACGGGTGTATTGAGCATTCCCTGAACACTATGCCCTTGTTCAGCAACAACAATAACCTTTGCGCCCATGGCAAAGAGAAAATCCCGATGTTCAATAAAAGCCGTTACTGTTTCTTGTAATGGTTTCGTTGTTAAAAATGAACTAAACCAAGCGCTGGCAATTGACATATTGCGAAGTTTTAGTGCTTTTTGTAAAACCTCTGTATCTCGTGGATATTTACCACCAACTTCGCACCCTGTAAAGCCAGCCAGGGCCATTTCGCTGACACATTGTTCAAATGTATTTTCTTTTCCAAGATCGGGCATATCATCGTTTGTCCAAGCAATCGGTGCAATACCCAATGTTATATCTGCCATTTCATTTTCCTCCAATTCATTCTACTAATCTGTATATTTATAATTTTTTTATCATTTGATCATCCTATTCCCCGAAAAATTTCGCTTAGCTTAATTGTAATTTAATTTTAACAGCAGTCTATCATTAATTAGATAACCTGCTGTTAAACAACACAGAGAAACTCAATCAGACATTGACAAGTTAAAAAAATAACTCTAGTATTAGGATGTAACACTTAGGACGTTATTCGCAATTTATGCGAGGCCTGCTTTGCAGTGCTGGTTCTCAGGTCTTAGCGGGACTGAACCATAGCGTTCTTTTTTATATGTAATTATCATCCTGCACCTCTTATCATTCTGCAGAAGTACTCGCTTTAGTCAGTGTTTCTGCTTTTTTTTTGCCATGATTTCTAAAATCTTGTTCGATCTGTTCTAAGGAGCGGCCTCTCGTTTCTGGAACAAATTTATACGCAAATAGTAACCCAAAAAGACCAATTCCTACAAACGCAAAAAATGTATGCGATAGTCCAAATGCATCCATTAATACAGGAAAACTTAAACCAACGAAGAAATTTGTGATCCATAAACATAAAACCGTTAATCCCATCCCCATACCACGGAGCCTCATAGGAAAAAGTTCGGAAAGCATCAACCAGGTAATTGGTGACAAAAAACCTTGTTGAAAAAATAAGAAAGTTACAGTCAATGAAAGTACAACATATGGCAATATGGTAGTTCCTTCTAATACATTGGAAAATGTTCCAATTAAAAACAGTGCACAAATCGTACCAATCTGACCTGTCATTAAGAGTGGTCGGCGCCCATGACGGCCCATCATCCAAATGCCAAAAAATGTAGCCGACACCGCAATTACACCATTCGCAATGTTACCAATCAGTGCTGCTTCTGTACTAAATCCCGCTTTTTGCAAAATCTGCGTTCCGTAATACATAATTGAATTTACGCCCGATATCTGCTGGCAAATTGCAATCCCCATAGCGATAAAGACAATTCGCCTCACCCAAGGCGTTGTAAGATCTTTTAGTGTTGCTTTTTCAATACTTGTTTCTTGTGCCAGATTATCCTGAATTTCATTTAACTCAGCAATCGCGCGACCTTCATCTCTGGCCTGTTTCAAAACTTTAAGAGCTTCACCAATTTTACCATTCATCACAAGCCATCTTGGGCTTTCTGGCATCGCCAGCATTCCAAACCAGAGCACAACCGCTGGAAGCGAGGCAATTACTAACATGTAACGCCAAACATGTGCGCTTTCACCAAAACTTACACCAATGATTGCATTAAAAACAAAAGCACATAACTGACCAGTTACAATCATCAGTTCATTTTGTGTAACCATTCGTCCACGATTTTCCGCTGGTGACATTTCAGCTAAATATGCTGGCACCGTTACAGATGCACCCCCAACTGCTAACCCCAGCAAAAATCTAAAGCATACCATAACTTCAACGGTTGGTGATAATGTGCAGCCAATTGTTGCAAAAAAGAAAATAACGGCAAGCATTAAAAGCATTTTTCTGCGACCCTTTGCATCGGAAATGCGTCCACCCAAAAATGAACCAATTGCCGCTCCAAATAGAAGCCCACTCGCGACAAGTCCTTCTGTAAATGGTGTAAGATTTAATTGATCGGGAAGTGCCATGTACGGCAATGCACCATTGACCACACCCGTATCATACCCAAAAAGCAAACCTCCAAATGTAGATATAATTGTGACTGTTCTTAAAAATTGCTTAGGTGTTTTCTGTTGTCCCATACTATTTCCCCCTCATCATTTAGTCTTTAATAGACTTTATAAAATAGTAATTTGCGAGAATATCCTGAAGCAGTATTATATTTTAAGAAATTAAAAGATTAAGAAATTTTCATTACGGTTCTTACAAATTCATAACTCAAAATTAAAACTATTCAGTCTATTCTACTGGATAATCCTGGGTCACCTATCTAAAGATAAAACGAAACCCGCAATGCCATTTTTATAATATATGTCAGTAATAAATATTTTATGCGGATTTCGTATATCAAAAGAACCTTTTAGTATTTCCTAGCTTCAGCCAAATGAGGTAAAATTACATTTTCATAAACATCGTGTACTTTTTGACTTTTTGAAACTTCCGCAACGCCGACACGCCACCAAGATCCATATTTATGCACCATGGTTTTCGGTAATACTTTAATATCAATTAAAGTAGATACAGTTTGCTTTTTCGAGTCAATAAGTGCAGTTTTCAGTTCTTCTACCGTTTTAACAGTATATGTCTTGCAGCCATAAGATGCTGCATTCATCGCAAAATCAATCGGCACAAACCCGCCATCAAGCTTACCTGTTGCTTGATTTCTAAATCTAAATTCTGTACCAAAGCTGCCTTGTCCATGTTCAATCTGTAAATTATTGATACAGCCAAACGTCATATTATCAAATAATATAACATTGATTTTTTTGCGTTCTTGAATAGAGGTTGGTAATTCTGAATGAAGCATCATATATGAACCATCGCCTAGAAAAGAATACACTTCTTTATCTGGTTCAGCCAGCTTTACACCAAGTGCCGCATTAACTTCATAACCCATACAGGAAAATCCATATTCCACATGATATGTATTGGATCCTTTTACGCGCCACGCCCTCTGCAAATCTCCCGGCAGACTGCCTGAAGAACCTACAATAATATCTGTATCATTCAAACATTCATTTAATACACCTAAAGCACGCGATTGTGTGAGACAAGACCCCGTAATTGCTTGATATTCAGCAAACACTTTTTCGCGATCTAAGCTGTCATCAATTTCAGGAATGAAGCCTACACCTGTGTATTCTACGTTATAAACACGATCTATCTCAGTATCATATTTCCTTTTTGCTATCTTTATTTCATCTGTATACGCTGTTTTCCAATCTGTTGTACTAAGAATTTCCTCAATTGCCGCCAAACCCGCTTTTGCATCGGCTATAATCTGTACTCCATCCATTTTAGCAGCATGGAATTCAGATACATTGATATTAAGGAATTCCACATCTGGATTTTGAAACAACCATTTCGAAGATGTTGTAAAATCCGTATAACGTGTGCCTACACCAATAACTAAATCTGCTTCTTTAGCAATCATATTTGCAGCCAAACCACCTGTTTCACCAATGCCGCCAAGATTTAATGGATGATTCCACACAATTGCACCACGACCAGCTTGTGTTTCAGCGATGGGAATATTATAGGTTTCGGCAAATTCTTTGTACATTTCAACAGCTTCTGAATATTTTACCCCTCCGCCGAAAATAATAATCGGCTTTTTCTTGCGCGTAATAATATCCACCGCATCAGCAACCATTGCTTTTGTCGCCGGACGACGGTCAATACGATGAACACGCTTTTGGAAGAAATATTCCGGATAATCATAGGCTTCACCTTCTACATCCTGCGGCAGCGCAATTGTAACCGCCCCCGTATCGGCTGGGTCCGTAAGCACACGCATTGCATTGATACAAGCCGACATGAGAATTTCCGGGCGAGTAATTCTGTCCCAATACTTGCTGACAGCCTTAAACGCGTCATTTGTGCTAATAGACAAATTACTCGGTTGCTCCATCTGCTGCAATACTGGATCCGGTTGACGCGTCGCATAGACATCGCCTGGTAAAAATAGCACTGGAATACAATTGGCAGTTGCTGTTGCTGCTGCTGTCACCATATTGGCCGCACCAGGTCCAACCGATGAAGTACAAGCATAAATCTGTTTACGCATTTTTTGCTTGGCAAACCCCATCGCCGCATGAGCCATGCCTTGTTCATTGCGTCCCTGATGTACAACCAGTTCTCCTGGATCTTCCTCCAATGCCTGTCCTAACCCAATTACATTACCATGCCCAAAAATAGTAAAAATACCTTTGAACATTCTATTTTGTTTACCATCAAATTCAATATACTGATTATTTAAAAATTTAACAAGAGCCTGCGCTACTGTGAGTTTAATCGTATTTGCCATTTCATTCCACCCTTTCGTGATCTGTCATACCTTAAAATTACAAAATTTTAACAACTTACTCCAATAACCATACATGATCCGGATCATCTGTTCTTGTTTTATTCCATGGATCTCCTGGTAAATGGCGAATCATCCAGCTATACCACATTGCATAACCAGGTGCCGTAACCTGAGGATGACTATCTCCCCCCGGAATCGCCGACCAACTATTATGTGAAATTTTAAATGCTTCCTCACCGATAAAAGAACAACCAAATCCCTGCGGTTTATCAAATTTATATGTATATACTTCAGGCTGCGGATGCGTGTGCGGAATATAGCCGGACCAGCGTCCTGGGCGGTTGATAACTTCGCCGTTGACCATATTTGAATAGGGTGCATTGGTATAATCAAAAATTGTTCGAACGGTTCGTTCAGCCGTACCATTCCACATTCCTGCACCAAATTGATCGCACTGCACGTCTGCAGGACGATAAAATTTAGCTGGAAACAATTTTTCATTTTCTGTTTTTTGAATCAATATTTCTGCTGCTGATACTGCTTTTATTTGTACTTGTGTATTGACTGGTACATGCAAACAATATGGATTTTCATCAAACAAAGATCTGCGTTCCATAGTCTCAGTTTTTTCATCCCAAGTTATGCTGATCTGTCCAGTTAAAATAACAAAAGCTGTTTCTTTCGTTGTATCAATAAAGCTCAAAATTTCTTTTGGTTCCATTACCTGATAGCCAATATCCATTAACATTTTGCTATCACAAGTTGTCATTGCATTATAACCATGCTGAAGTTTGTCTAACCGCCCAAATTTCATATTTTTTCACTCCAATCTAATTTTGTAACGACTTGTTCCTCTTTATGTTTTTCAATAAAATCTCGAATCTGCTCTGCCGTCTGCATTGCATTCGAACAGCTATGACTGGCAACAACCATTGCGGCATGAGCTGTAGCATATTTCAATGCTTCGGGTAGTGACCAGCCTTCAAGTAATCCATACACAAAAGCAGAACCATACGCATCACCACCACCAAATGATTTCAGCAATTTAATATTATAGGAATCAATTTTATAGGCATTTTTATCTGCACTATAGGCAATTGAACCTTTTTTTCCGTGTTTGATGATAACAATTTGATTGCCATGCGCAATATATGTATCTGCCAATTCGTGATCAGCAATTTTACTGTCTTCCGAGATATTTTCCATTAAATTAAATTCTTCTCGGGACCCAATAATAATATCACTCATCTTCCCCAGCAAAGAATAATAAATTGCCAGTTCTTCTTTTGATTTCCAAGTGTATTCTCGATAATCAATATCAAAAATCACTTTAACCCCATGTTTTTTTGCATATTGTACGGCTAAAAGACAGGCTTCACGAGATGGACTTGCTGCCAAAGCTGTGCCTGAAACCAGTAAAATCTTACTATCGGCAATATATTTTTCTGAGACATCCTGCGGTGAAATCTGCAGATCTGCCACACCATTTCGATACATCAATATTTGGCTATCCGTTGGACTCGATATTTCCGTGAATGTCAGCCCTAAATTTTCACCATGCTGCGCTCTGACCATTTGTGATATATCAATCTTGCGTTCCTTAAAATAATTAAGGATAAACGTGCCAAATTGATCATTGGATACGCAACCGATAAATCCAACATTTTTACCTAATTTATTAACACCAACGGCCATATTCCCCGGTGACCCGCCAAGATACATCGAAAACGTTTCAACTCTATCAAGCGTACGATTTAATTCATTCGGATTGAAGTCAATCGTTACGCGGCCAATTAAAACCAAATCCCTGCTTTTCGTCTGATCAAACTCTATCACTGCCATTTTTAATCTGCCTCCTTCAAGCTTTGTCTTTTAATCCAAAAATCAACATATGATGCTCAATGTTTTCACAAGCAGCCGCCACTGTTTCATGACTTAAATCAAAATAATTCGCTTCGGGTTTCGTTTTCAGTAAAAGTTTTACCCGTTTTGCAATATGATCATAGGATGCCGTAGCAATATTAATTTTTTTAATACCGTTTGCTAAACAATTTTTGAAATCAGCATCCGTAAGTCCAGTCCCACCATGCAGTACGAGCGGGCACTTGACGACTGCGGCAATTTCTTTCAATCTTTCAATGTTAAGCTTTGGCTGTTCTTTATAATTGCCATGTGCTGTCCCAATGGCAATGGCCAAAGCATCAACACCAGTCTCTTCCGCAAACTGAACCGCTTCCGCTACACTTGTCAAAAGTATATCCACACTTTTATAATCACCTTCGGCTCCGCCAACACGACCAATTTCACCTTCAACATCAGCACCATAGCGACTTGCCAATGCTTTTACAGCTTTTGTTTTTTCTATGTTTTCCTTGAGGGAATATTTCGAACCATCAAACATTACAGAAGTAAAACCAACATCCAGTGCTAATTGGATTGTTTCCAGTGTAAAGCCATGATCAAGATGCACCGCTGTTGGTACTTTTGCCTGTCTGGCTGCCGCCACCATCATCGGTCCCAGAATTTCCAGTGGTGAATATTTAAGCCGACCTTCCGCAATTTGCAAAATCAGTGGTGCATTTAGTTCTTCCGCTGCCTGCACCGCTCCCATTGCCATTTCCATATTCGAAACATTAAAGGAGCCAACTGCATAGGTATTGTCTGTTACATCATTTAAAAGTTCGCTTAATTTTACGAGTGGCATTTTTTGTCCTCCTTTAAAGTAATATATTCTTAAAATTAAAACAATTTTTTGTATATTTCAATAATTTGTTCTTTTGTTGGACTCCGAAACGTATTTTGTGGGCTGCCGCTGTCTAAGGCATCTTCTGCCATTTTATCAAGCTTTGACATAAAGTCTTCTTTCCGCACACCCAATTCCGTCATTGTTGGAATTTCTATTTCTTTACAAAAGCGGCTGACTTCTTTTACCATGGCCTTGGCCGCAGTTTTATCATCGGTTTTTTGATCAGCAACTTCCATGAGCCTGCCAATCTCCGCGAATCGTTTCGTATTGTCTTCAATCGCAAACTCGAGACAAGCTGGCAATAACACCGCATTTGATACACCATGTGCAATATGAAAAAGTGCTCCAATTGGCCGACTCATGCCGTGAACCAATGTGACGGAAGCATTATTAAAAGCAATTCCAGCTTCATTCGCACCTAATGACATCTGCAATCTTGAAGCTTCATTTTTCGCATCATGAAAGCAAATCGGTAGATTTTTATGAATTTTTTTAATTGCTGACAGCGCGAATATATCGGAAAGCGGCTGTGCTTTGCGAGAGGTATAGGCTTCTATCGCATGTGTTAAAGCATCAACCCCGGTTGCCGATGTTACTTTTGGTGGAGCAGTCATCGTAAAAACAGGATCAATAACGGCAAGAGCCGGCAAAATTGAAGGACCTGCTAAAAGCATTTTAACATTGTTTTTTGTATCGGCAATGATTGTAAATTTAGTCGCTTCTGAACCAGTTCCCGCCGTAGTTGGTATTGCAACAAGATAAGGAACTTTTTCATCAATTGTTTTATGGAGATATTCTCGGATATGCCCCGATGAATTCGCCATAAAGCCAATGGCTTTTGCCGTATCAATGGGACTGCCTCCGCCTAAGGCAATCAAAAAATCACATTGCTCTTTTTTATAAAGTGCAACACCATCTGCAACAATGGTATCGGTTGGTTCACTATTCGCTCCATCATAAATAACATAATCAATATGTTCCCTATCTAAAACTGCTGTAACTTTTGCAGCATTGCCAAATTGAACCATAAATTTATCCGTAACAATCAGTGCTTTTGTGCCTTTTCCTGCAATATGTATACCAAGTTCATTTATAACATCTACACCGGATATTATTTTTGCTGGCACTAAAAATACATTCCCCACTATGAACACCCCTTATATAACTGAGTATATTTTATTATTATCTTGATAATCTTTTGATTATCTTATGGTTATAAGTTAATACATTTACTTCTTTTTGTCAATAGTTTTTCATGTTTTATTAATTTTTATTATTCCTCCATAACTATTAATAATTTCATATTAGATTTGAATTATTAATAATTATATATATGGCATGAAACATTTAGTCTGTCAGTCTGTCAGGAATGGGGTATACCTATACCCCATTCCTGACAGACTGACAGACTAAATGTAATTTCTTTAATGCGTTCTATATAGTTAAAATAAACATCCAAACCGATCTTTGTGAAAATAACTTGTATATTCAAGGAAAGACATTTATAATAAAACATAAGGAACATACTCAAAATATACTTATTTTTATGAACACATTGTGAGTATGTGTGAAGATCTACGAAAATCAAAAGAGAACAGGGGAAAATTTATGAAAATTAACCGCTTAAACAAGATTGAAGAAATCCTCGAAGATTCCGATAGTATTTCCATCAATAAACTTTGTGAAATTTTTGATGTATCCAAAAATACGATTCGCCGCGATATTGCTGAACTTGAAAAGCACGGTATTATAACAAAAGTATATGGTGGAATCATGCTGAAACATAGTACAGAATCCCCTGAGCCATTTGCTACCCGCGAAATAAAAAACCCATCTTTAAAGAAGCAAATTGCTCGCTTGGCAGCTGATCTTGTCTGTGACGGTGATGTTATCTATATTGATTCAGGGACAACTACAATGCATATGATCCCATATCTTGCCGAAAAGAAAAATCTAACAATTGTAACGGCCAGCGTCCATGTCATCAACCTGGCAGCAGCATACAGCCAACTCAATATCATCGCGACTGGCGGCTCTCTATACCTGCCATCTAATGCATTCGTTGGTCCTAGTGTTGTAAACTGTTTAAACAACTATAATATATCAAAAACATTTCTTGCTTCAACTGGGATCTCACTAGAAAACGGTGTAACGAATGCTTCTCCTCTCGAATGCGAAATCAAACGCTATCTTGCCCAGAAAAACAATATGAAAGTGTTACTCATTGATTCTTCAAAAATTAATGTTTCCTCACTAATGACCTACTGTGAAATCAGCGATCTCAATTACCTCATTGTCGATAAAGAACCACCTGTGGAGTATTTAACCTACCTCAGCAAACATAAAGTGAAGCTCCTTACAAATCAAACAAATTTCTCGCAAGAAGAAAATTTTTACAAACTATAAAAAAAGAAACCTTCGCCTGACAAATATTCTATACTTGTCATACGAAGGTTTCTTTTTAAAATTTATACATACTGCATTCGCCGATTTTTAAAATACACCATTTTCAAATTGCACCATTCACTTAATTCCTTTGCCGCCGTAAAATGACTGCCAATATCGACCATTTTATGTGCATCGGAACCAAGCGTTACATAACGTCCACCCAAATCATAGTATCGCTTATAAATAGGTGCCAGGGATTTAATGACAGAACGATCCCCTAAACGCCGCGTATTGAGCTCTATGACGGTATCATGTGTGATCAATGCTTGTAATACTTCATCAATCTGCTCGGCAAATTCATGATAATAAATTTCTGGTTCCGCATAAGGAGCATATCGTGCAATATAATCAATATGTCCCAAGGCATCAATAAAAGAATACTGCTTCACAGAATCTGCCATCGTCTTAAAATAAATCGAATACACTTCCTGTTTCAGTCGATTTCCGTAAAAAGCTGGATAATATATATCTCCGGTATGCTCCAATAAATGAATTGAGCCAATAACGTAATCAAATTGGTTTTCCTCTGCCAAAGCACGACTTTTTTCATAGCAGGATTCCTGCATACCAATTTCCACACCAAGCAATAAAGACTCACTCCTATAGCTGGCATATTCAGTAAAATAAGCTTGCGGATCAAAGATAAAACTTGGATCTGGATAATCAAAATCCATATGTTCTGTTACGATTAAACCAAGCTTCAGTTCACGGGCTCTGGTCAAAGCCTCTGTTATCTGCATTTCGGAATCGGCCGACACTTTCGTGTGAAGATGGGTATCAAATATCATGCGAACCAGCCTTCTTTCTATTGATCTCGATCTTATGCGTTTTCGGCTGCATAGGCTTCTTGCAAAGCTTTCGCTAATTGATCTGGACAAGATGTCGACCTTGGGCCACAAGTATTACCAGCAAATTTTGCAATAACAAAATCCATATCCATGCCTTCTACAATTTGTGATATACCACTTAAATTACCGGCGCAACCACCTTCAAATTCTACTTTTTTAATGGTTGTTCCTTCTAAATCAATGCTAATTTGACGGGAACATGTTCCCTTGGTTTTATATACATAAGTACTCATTACTAAACACTCCTAACAAATAGTATAGTTCTTATTATAACGAAATCAACAGATTTGTAAATAGTTCGCAGCGAAGCATCACATCAAAAAAACTGTATTCATCTCGAGAAAGATGAATACAGTTCAAAAACCTTATGCTTTTTTAATAATATCCACGCCCATATATTTACGCAATGCCTCAGGAACAATAACCGAGCCATCTGCTTGTTGATAATTTTCCAAAATAGCTGCCACGGTTCGTCCTACAGCTAAACCGGAACCATTTAAAGTATGAACAAACTCCGGTTTTGATTTTGCATCCCGACGGAATTTAATATCAGCACGACGTGCCTGATATGATTCCGTATTTGAACAGGATGAAATTTCGCGATACATATCAGCACTTGGCAGCCACACTTCAATATCATACGTTTTTGCCGCCGTGAAGCCCATATCTCCCGTGCAAAGCAGTACCACATGATAAGGCAGTCCCAATATTTGCAAAACATGTTCGGCATCATTCGTTAATTTTTCCAATTCATCATAAGATGTTTCAGGTTTTACGAACTTGATCAATTCAACTTTATTGAATTGATGCTGACGAATCAGGCCGCGTGTATCACGCCCCGCGGATCCTGCTTCAGCACGAAAGCAAGCCGTATATGCACTATATTTTTCCGGCAATTGATCGCCGTCGAGGATTTCGCCACGATGATAATTGGTGGTTGGAACTTCAGCCGTTGGTACTAAATAATAATCAAGACCTTCTAACTTAAACATATCATCCGCAAATTTGGGCAGCTGTCCAGTCCCAATCATGCTTTCTTTGTTAGCAATAAAAGGTGCTAACATTTCCGTATAACCATGCTGATCGGTATGCAGATCCATCATAAAATTAATGAGAGAACGTTCCAAACGCGCTCCCAGTCCTTTATAAAAAGTAAACCTGGCTCCGGTCACTTTAGCGGCACGTTCAGCATCTAAAATTCCTAAATCCTCACCAATTTCCCAATGTGGCTTCGGTGTAAAATCAAATTGCTTTGGCTGACCCCATTTTCTAACTTCAGGATTATCATTTTCGTCTTTGCCTACCGGTACAGATTCATTTGGTATGTTGGGAATACTGAGCATGATATCTCGCAGTTCTGCTTCGACTTCTTTAAGACGGCTATCCAAGCCACTGATTTTTTCACCAACCTGACGCATTTCAAGAACAATTGCATCTGTATTTTCATTGTTTTTTTTCATCACGCTAACCTGTTTAGAAACGGAATTGCGCTGACTTTTCAGTATTTCAACTTCGCCTAAAATAGCCCGGCGTTCTTTTTCTAGTTCCATAAACCCAGCCAGAGTCATTGAACTACGACGGTTTTTTAAAGCCGCTTCTACTTTTTCCGGATTATCGCGGACAAATTTAATATCTAACATCTCTTCGACCTCCATATAATTAAAAACAAGGGAAACATCCTGTTATGTCTTATAATTTACAAATATATCTCTCTATTATAGTATATAGTTCAAATTTCTGTCAAACCAGATCCCCTTACTGGATTCATTTTACTCCATGAATTCGTCTTCAACGATATATTCTCGGTACACGACTGCTAACCATACAAGCCAGCTCATAATTGATAGTACCCAGCCATGCTGCTGCTTCATCCATTGGCAGCGTTGCACTGCCAAACAAAACAACCTCATCGCCATTATGTACAGTTTCAAGATCCGTCACATCAATCATACATTGATCCATACAAATACGTCCCACCAAAAAAGCACGTTCTCCGGCGATCTCAATTTGTGCTTTACCGGAAAAGAGCCGCGTATAACCATCCGCATAGCCAATCGGCAGTGTCGCAATCAAACTATCACGATTGGTTATAAATGTGCGACCATAACCAATCGACTGCCCTTTTTTCAGTTCTTTCAAATAAGCAATTTTCGCCTTAAGAACCATAGCTGGATGAAGATCCACGCAGCGTTCTACTTCATCAGACGGCCATAATCCATAAAGAATAATCCCCGCTCTAACCATATCAAAATGAGCTTGCGGCATTTCTAATGTTGCTGCACTATTGGCAATATGTTTCAGCGGAATATCGATACCTTGTTTTTCGATCAGATCAATGGCTGTTTGAAACCGCTGCAGCTGTTCGTTCGCAAACGATTTATCACGGCTGTCAGCTAAGGCAAAATGAGAAAACAATCCTTCTAATTCAATATGAGGTAATTGTTGAATTTTTCTGGCAAGTTCACCTGCATCTTCCGGTAAAATACCGATACGACTCATCCCCGTATCAATTTTTAGATGAATTTTTGCCGTTTTTTTCTGTAAAACAGCTTCTTTTGACAAAGCCTCTGCTGCTTCATAAGAAAATACCGTCTGTGTAATACCACGATCAACGAGAATGCCCGACTGTTCGAGCGGCGTAAAGCCCAAGATCAAGACAGGCTCCGTAAAGCCTGCATCGCGCAGCTCAACTGCTTCATTCAAAATTGCTACTGCCAGATAATCAGCCCCAGCAGCAATCGCAGTTCTAGCTACAGGTATAACCCCGTGGCCATACGCATTCGCTTTGATGACTGCGCAGAATTTTGCGCCGCCATGCACTTTTTTCTTAATTTCTCTGATATTGTGTTCAATGGCTGCTAAATCAACTTCAGCCCAGACTGCACGATTTGGCATACGGTTCACTCCCTCATTAAATAATTGCAAAATAAAATTCAGATAGCAGGTATTGCCTCTCTGAATTTTATTTATAGCTATAACCTAAAGATTTTCTCTGCTGAATTCTTTTTTTATTTTACACCGTTCAGTTCTAAATTGAAAGGTTAAAATTCAGCCATTTTTCTCCAGCATCAACTCGTCTCAAAATAAACCGCCAGCTCTGTGTGCTGATCGACAATCGTATTTGGTTCGATGCTTTGCCGTACGGCAATCCCTGTACCGCTTGGTTTCATAACGAGCCCCAGACCATCCAATTCATCAGAAACCTGACGCAGGCTTTTGCCCGTCATATCTGGCACAAGAATTTTGCCCTGAGGCACCATTGGAATGGCTGTTGCCGGAAAGGTTCCTTCTACTTGAGCATTTTTAGGCTGCCCTGCCAAGGGATCACTTGATGGAGCAATATTCAAATAACGAAACAATTGTGAAAAAATATCCCTGGCAATTGGTGCAGCAATCTGACCGCCATAATAGATCCCTGATGGGTCATCAATCATCACGAGAACTGTTATCTGTGGATTTTCAACAGGGGCAAACCCGCAAAAAGAAGCAATATAATGGCCTTCCATATAGCCTCTGCTATCATCGCGAATTTTTTGTGCCGTACCGGTCTTACCAGCAATACGATATCCTTTTACCGCTGCCTTGCTGCCACCACCAGAAGCTACAACCTGTTCCAGCATGCCAACCAACGTCGTATCGGTATCTTGGTCGATAACACGACGTACGGTATCCGTCTGTGTTTGCGCATACGTCGAACCATCGGCGTTATTAACAGCTTTTAAAATATGTGGTTTTAGTAATACGCCATTATTCGCAATTGCGGACATTGCTGTTACTAACTGTAGTGGTGTAACAGCAATGCTTTGCCCAATCGACATCGTTGCCACATCTGAGTCACGCATATCTTTCGGATCAAATAAAATTCCTTGTTCTTCACCCGGTAATTCAACACCAGTAGGCTGACCAAAGCCAAAAAGCTTAGCATAATGTGTCAGTTTTTCAGCACCTACACGAAGACCAACCTGAACAAAACCTGTATTGATAGACTGTTTGACCACATCCAAAAACGTAACGGTACCAAAACTGTCTGCGCTCCAGTTTTGGATTCGACGTCCCGAAACCATGACATATCCGGGATCAACGAAAACTTGCTGTGGCGTAACGAGATTTTCCTGCAGTGCGGCAGCTGCCACAACGGCTTTAAATGTTGATCCAGGTTCATAGACAAATGAAACTGCTTTATTTTTCCAATCAGCCGCTTTATAATCATAAAATTTATTTGGATTATAAGACGGACGACTTGCCATAGCTAAAATTTCGCCAGTTTGTGGATTCATTACAATCGCTGTAACTGCACGTGGATTATTTTCAGTCACTGCTTTATCAAGCGTTTGCTCAACAATAAACTGCACCGTAGAATCGAGAGTCAAATAAACATCCTTGCAGCGTTCCCCCGTAAAGGATCTACTGGAAAAAATAGAATCAAAAATGGGACGAGCCTGCATGTCCGTAAACAACAACTGCTTTTTTGATTCACCTTTTATAACAGAATTAAACTCCTGTTCAATTCCATCAAGACCTAAATCATCCGTACCGACAAAACCGATTACATTCGCCGCTAACATATCATTCGGATAATAACGTTTGCTTTCTTCTTTAAACCCCAGACAATTCAATCCTTGTTCATCGATAAGTTTTTGTACCTTCTCAGATTCATCATGTTCAAGCCGGCGTTTAATCCATACAAAACCACCGCCTTGAGCTATGTCTGCTTTGATTTCAGCTTCACTTATCATCAGTATCGGTGCTAAGTCAGCCGCCAGCTGATCGCCATCTTTTACATTACTTGGATCGACAAAAAGTGATTTGGTCAGCATACTCACGGCAAGTTCCCGACCATTGCGATCGTAAATAGTACCACGAGGTGACTGCAAAACTTTTTGTTCACCGCTTTGTGCCTTGACTCGTTCAGCCAGCTGCCCCCCTTGAACCAGTTGCAGCCAAGCATAGCGTCCACACAAAATGATAAGAAAACACAAGATCAATCCTATAAAAATAGCAATACGTTTCTGAACGTTTACTTGCAATCGAATCAAACTACTTCACTCCTAAAAATATTTCAATGTGATATATATTCGTTTGCTGTCATTAAAGTTCCTTTGTTTTTAGAAAATACCTATATTATTTTCTAAAATACCTATGATCTATATAAGTTGCATTACATATTTTATATGGCAATCGTCCGGAGTTGGGTATAGGGCTCCGTGGCATTACATAGGAAGCAAACGATTTCCTGCCAATTACTGGAAACCTAATAGACTAGATGCAATTTCTTTAATCAACTTATATATAATGTATTGATCACAAATTTTACATTATATAGTAGAAAAAAGCTTACAGATTCGCTTGAGCCTGTTATAATATAATATGCATATAAAACAAAAAGATGCTTAAAATTATATAGAACGGCGGTGTTTCATAATGGATGATATTGATAAAAAAATTCTGAAAAATCTACAGCAAAATGCTCGCATGACAATTTCTGATTTGAGTTCGCAAGTTTCTTTGTCCATGCCGGCAATCAGTGAAAGACTAAAAAAGCTGGAAGCATCCGGCGTCATTAAGCAATATACAGTCATCTTAGATCCAGCCATGCTCAATAAACACCTGATGGCTTTAATGTTTCTTCGTTTTGACAATCCAACCCATAGCGACAGCTTTGCCGAATTTGTAAAAAACGAAGCTGAAATCAAAGAGTGTTTTTACATTACCGGAGATTTTGATTATTCGTTGAAAATCATTACTGAAAACACCCGAACTTTGGAACTATTATTGACCCGAATCAAAAATCATCCTGGAATCGTAAAAACACAAACTATTGTTATTTTATCAACGATTACGGATAGTCCTTCTATTATCCCTGATTAAAATCACTGGATCAGAAAATCTATTTTACTTAAATACATAACGGTGACTCCTATCGATTTTCTTATTACGATAAGGGTCTTTTTTTTTATAAACAAAACCCATCTCCGTCAAAAATATCCACTATATTATTTGTCCCTAATTATTTTAAAAATAATAATTAGAATATTGCCATAACATATTTTCTATGTTATAATAAAAACATAAAGAAGAGCAACAGAAAATCATTTACCACCTCAATTTTACTCTTCTTTTACCAAATGTGAAGGGATGTGGTGTTATAAAAAAACACAGCAAGTCGTTCTCAAGTGGGTTTGGATTCACGTGCATTTTTGGAAAGATTATTTTCAAACGGCACAGTTAGACGCAATGATGGCTCTTAGCATTATGCGTACTCAAAAGCCTAGAGGAAAATTAAAGTCGCACAGTAATAACACAGTTGAGAGCATAACGATTTGACAACCAGCCTTCCAATGTATTGCAATACAAAATTCCAAGCTCGATATATTTATAAGGCACTTCGATATATGTTGCGTATCCTGGTTCTTGTCCCTGTAAGTAGTATCGAAAAATTCGTAAATGAATGCGTAAGCATGACATGCATCATTTATAGCTAGATCTAACTGTTTGATAAAGCATTACTTCTACTTAAGAGAAGTCTTGCAGACAAATGAATAAAGAAGGTAAACAATGATAACTCGTAACTCGTAAAAGCGACTCGCATGTAATATGCAGTCGCTTTTTTATTGGTCAATTTCCTTTAGCCAATATTTACGATTTCAAAAATCCGCTAATTACCTAAAAATAGCACGAGTCGACACCGACCCGTGCTATTTTTCATCCACTTTTTTATCTGCTACAGTTTCTCGTATCTGTCATCAATCCATCGGAATTACGGTTCCATTATGAAATAGATAAAGATATTTTTCTTTTATGTCTTTTTTTAATATTTTCTCAGCAGCTTCACTGTAAAGATCAATCTGCAGTTTGTATTTATTGATTACCGCTTCCGTTTGTGTATTTTTATCAGTTTTATAATCAATTAAAACCATGCCATCTGGTTCATCAAATAAAACATCAATAATTCCTTGCACAAAAATATTTTCCCGCTCATCCAATATATCCGGATAAAACTTTTTCGCTTGCAGCATTATGCTAAAAGGAAGTTCGCGCCTTACCTTAGTTGAGACTGTCATTCTTTGCCCGAGTGGAGAAGTGAAAAATTTATGCACCCCTGCTAAATCAATGAGGCTGATCTGTTTTGGCAAAATCATCTCTTTTTTAACAAGGGATTCCAGTTGCAATTTTAGTCCATTTTCACTCAAGTCTTTACAAAAATCAATATGCTGCATAACACCATGCATAAGCGTCCCATATTCCGCACCAGTAAGCTGTGTTTGTTCTTGAATAAAGCGTGGTCTTGTGACAATCAATTTTGGTTTAAAAAGCGGCAAGGCTTGTGTATCCATTACCTCAAAACGCCGTTTCATCTCCGTCACAGAAAGTTTTGCCGGAACTTCCTGCATGGTCTTATCAGGATATTGCCAATTCAAAACTTGTTCAACCCATTTTTGCTGTGGCGATCCCGGTAAAATCTGCTGCGCTTTAACCGCAGCCAGCAATACCTCCGTTTCGCTGGATATAACGTCTTGGTTTTGAATGTCACTGGCTGGTATAATATGAATTTCCCAACGTGAATGATTCTCATAAACTATATTAAGACGTTTTTTCGTTGTCTGCGCAAAATCCCGCAGCACTTTACCATCCTCATGGCGGGCAAGCGCGGCACCAATCCAATCTAAATAAGTCTTCGCACCCGCAATTGTATACGTTGGCAGCACCGGGCAGGTCAAATCAATATTACGGCACCAGTTTAAAGCCCGGTCAGCCAGCTTTGTACTTGATCCAACTAAAATTAATTTTTCACGCGAACGCGTTAGCGCAACATATAAAACCCTCATTTCTTCGGCTTTACTTTCCCGATTCATTAAACAAGCGATTGCCTGTCTGGCAATGGTTGGATAGCGCAAAGAAATATCCGGCTTACTTACAAATGGACCCAGACCATATTTTCGATGCACCAAAAGTGTATCACTGCTATCTTGAAGATTAAATTTTTTACCAAGATCAGCAACGATAACGACCGGAAATTCCAGTCCTTTGCTTTTATGAATACTCATGACACGTACTACATTTTCACTTTCCCCCAGCGTTCTGGCCACGGCCAAATCCGTACCAGTATCTTTCATCTTATCGACAAAACGCAAAAAACGAAATAGTCCACGAAAATTTGTGGTCTCGTATTCTCTAGCTCTGTCATAAAGCACCCTGAGATTTGCCTGTCGCAAAAGACCGCCCGGCATCCCCCCGACATAATCATAATAGCCCGTATCACGAAATAATTGCCAAATAAGATCTGGTACACTGCTGCACCTCGCCAAATTACGCCAACTGCTTAATTGAAGCACAAATTTCATCACTTTTTCTTTAACTTCACGATCTATCTCAGTCGAAGGCTCATTGACCAGCAGGAGCGCTGCAAACAAATCATCATTGGGCTGTAAAAGTTTAATTTTTGCCAGCATGACTGGTGATAAACCAATAATTGGCGAATATAAGATACTGGCCAGCGGTATGTCCTGACGTGGATTGTCAATAATATTCAATAAGGCTAGCATGATTCGTACTTCCGTTTCCTCAAAATAGCCCGAGTCCACTGCCGCATAAGCTGGAATATTATTCGCATGCAATATTTCCAGTAAAATGTTTGCCTTTCCCTTGACAGAACGCAATAAAATTACAATATCACGCCATTCTAAAGGGCGATATGTTTTTGTCGCTTTATCAAAAACCTGTTTTTTTTCTTCCATCAATTTTTGAATTCTACTAGTAATAAATCTGGCTTCTAAAGGGAATCCTTTTAACTCTTCCGTTTCTTCCTCAGCCGCTTGTGTCTCACTCACAGCAAATTCGGTTTCACTAAAAGTTCCCGTTTCATCGCGGTCAATCAAATCAACCTCGATCGAGTCATCCAAAGTTCCTTCGCCTTCAGGATATGGCGGTCCAGGGTTTAGTTGTTCGGCTGCACCATAGGGAAGTTCCATGGCCTTTTCTGACATGACCTGGGCAAAAATATAATTGATTGCCTCTAAAATCCCCGCCCGGCTGCGAAAGTTTTGCGCTAAATCAATACGGGCAAAATCACTGCCTGCCATTGGATATTCACGATATTTTTTCAAAAAAAGTTCTGGATCAGCCAGGCGAAACCGATAAATACTTTGCTTTACATCACCAACAACAAAAAGATTTGGTCTCGATGATTTTCGTACCAATGACAAAATTGCTTCCTGTACCCCATTCGTATCTTGATATTCATCAACCATGACTTCGACATATTTCTGCTGCAAATTCCGTGCTGTAACCGATGGCTTCATCTGCTGCGGTGTGGATTCTTTGTCGAGTAAAATCTGTAAAGCAAAATGTTCTAAATCACTAAAATCCACAACCATCTTATTACGTTTTGCAGCCGCAAAGCCATTCGCAAAGGCGACTGTCATATCACAAATAGCCTGTATCAATGGAGCTGTTTCACGTAAATCCTCAACCAATTCCATACTATCTGACATAAAATAGACTTCTTTTATAGCTTTTATTTTTTCTTTGACTTGCTGTCGTGGTTTTTGAAACAATGTTTTCAAATCGACATCCGTGCCACGTGGTGCCGTAAGTGTTGCAAATTTCACCGCATACAGACCATTGCGCAATGTTTCCCAATCCGCTTGTAACAACTCCTGCAACTGAATGATTGTGTCCAGATCCGATTGCAAAACCGGTAGATAAAAGGCACAATCGAGCTCTTGCGCCATTTGCACAAGCTCATCACAGTAGACTCGGCACTCTTCAAATACCAGGTTTAGCTGTTCTTTAATGATTCGTGGCCACGGTGTATCATCGACCGTCATAGCTTCTGACAAAACAAAGTTTTCCGGCAGAGTTTCAATCCAATGCTCTGGATAAGGCTGACTACGCGAAAATTCATACAGCTTTAATAAAATTCCATACATTTCTTCATCACTACGTTCGTCGGCATAAGCATCAACAAAGCTCAAAAATTCAGCATTCTTGCTTTCATACCCCTCTTCAAATATCGCCTCCAAAACATCCCGCTTCAATAAGTTCATTTCCTGTTGATTTGCCAGACGAAATTTCGGGTCCAAATCCAAAAGATGAAAATTTTGCCGAATGATCGTTTGGCAAAAAGAGTGCATCGTCGAAATTGATGCTGTATTGAGTAAAACAGACTGCCGTTCCAGATTAGATGACTGCGGATTTTTTTTAAGTTCGGCATCAATTGCCAGAGCAATTCGCTCCCGCATTTCTGCCGCTGCCGCATTTGTAAATGTGACCACTAAAATTTCATCAATACTACAATTTCCACTGAGCAGTCGCTGAATAATGCGCTCTACCAAAACAGATGTTTTACCCGAACCTGCAGCAGCAGCTACCAATAAATTTTTATTATAGGTAGTAATTGCTTTTAATTGTGCTTTAGACCATGCCATGTTGCTGCCTCCTCTGTAATGGATTCCATAACCGCTTCATTCCCCATTTTTTTCAGTTGTCTATATTCATGTCCTGGTATCATACGGTCAAATTGACAAAAAGAACGATACGGACAAAACGTACAAGCCTCTTTATTATCTAAAGCAAACGGACTGACGGAAACCTCACCGCTAAGGATCTGCCGCCCCGTATCCGATAAAATATAATCAACAAACCCCAGCAAAGCCATAAATTCCTCTTCACTTTTTACATTGTTTTTTCCGGTTTGCTTTATTTCACCATCCGTTTTTAATGAAACTTTAATAAAATTAAACGACGAATCAATCTGACGAATAATCTCTGAATCCGCCAGTATCCACCCCGGCATTTTAAGCATTTTCGTTAATTCCGCTTCGGTTTCTTTCTCACTCAGTCGATATTTTGCACTCACCACGGGATTTTTTAAGAAATAATATAAAATACCGGCCGGTATCGTTTTACCACCAACTAGTTTTTGTGCCGCATTTTGTGCGACAAGCAGATAGGTCAGCAGCTGTAATCTAAGTCCATAGTAGACATCAATCAAATTCAAATAAGCATTACCGGATTTATAATCAATCACCAAAAAATACTTACGATTTTCCGCTTCCATACAGTCAATGCGATCAATCTGTCCAGTGATTTCTATCTGATAACCATCTTCCAAACTATATGTGAGCGGAGGCAGTGCATCAAAACCATGACCAAACGCTTTTTCAAAACCAATTGGCTTAAAGCAGCTCACATAATCAAAGGCAATCAAACGTTTCACCGCTCGCTCGACCGTACGACGAATTCGACCTAACAAATGCTGATATTTAGCTGAACTAAGCAAAATTTCATTTTGCAATTTAGGTGCCAAATCCGCAACAATTTCACCGCATATATTTTGATATTCGTCCTCTTTAACATCACTCCAATTACGATCTTCCGCCTTCATCCGTTCACCAAAGGCTTTTAGTGATGCATGTAAAAAATTTCCTAAATCCGGAGCAGCAAAAGAAAATTCAGCTCGTTCTTTAAGTTTTAGTCCATACTGCGCAAAATGCTGAAACGGACAGGCACGAAATCTTTCAAAGCGGGTTACACTACCACGTAAACGTTTATTTTTCGTAAAGAGCAGTTTTGCTACATCCATTGGTAAGGCTTCGGCTTGACGCAAATCAAACAAACCCGCTGTAACCATTTTTAAAACAGGATTCATGGTCTCATCCTTCAAAGCCCAATTATACACATCCTGCCAAACAGGACTTAAAAAACCGTTTTTCCGATAAGCACGTAAGGCTCCCGCCAATTTCGCTACCGCCTGTCGCGGTTGAGCAATTGACCAGTATTCAGATCCCGGTAAAGGTTCCAGCGGCAAAGACTGTAGTTTTACAGCCGGCAAAAGTTCACGCAGCCGCTGTACCAATGAAGATGGATTCAGCCCTGCCCCTTCCTGATCCGCCAAAGGATAAGACACCCAAAGATATTCTGTGCCGCGTGTAAAAGCGCTATACAAGAAATATTTTTCCGCAAAATTGTCGGCACCGACCCCTTGAGAAAGTTCTAGTCCCAGCGAAGCCAGCTCTGCTCTTTCACCATCCGTCAGCAAGCCCTCTGCCCGACCGCGCCTTGGCATTACACCTTCATTTGCCCCAATAATATAAATAGCTTTTGTATTGTCCAGGCTATTTTGATCAAATGGCGCAATCGTCACATAATCAAGTCCCGGAGGAATCAAACTAATCATCAGCCCATCGAGCCCATCATTGATTGTTTGCTCATAAACATCCGCGGTCATTACATCCGCGCCGCAAGTTTCCACTAATTGATCAAACAACTGAATAACATTATCCCAAAGCTGCTGATGCTGACGAGCTTCGGCAAGATTCCCCTGCTTTTCGGCTGCTTTGGCCCATTTTTCGAGTGTATCCGGCACTGCCAAATCCGTAAACAACTGATATAAAGCCGCCGTGCGTTCACAAACAGTGGCTGCTTTTTTTATCTGCTGCGCAAATTTTGTCAACGGAAGCATAACCTGTCGCCGAATCTGATTGATTTGTGCTAACCGTTCGGCATTTTCATCACTTATTTCACTGTCTTCGTCCAAAGATAAACGTTTATGATAACTCCAATCTTCTTCCATCAGCCAGCGATTGCCGCGGATACCAAATTCCAATACATAATTTTCGAGCAAATCAATTTGTGAGCGTGTGACGGGAAAAAAATCCGTTTTAAAACACCGAAATAAAGGCTCATATTTCCAGCCACGCAAGGCTTCAAGAACCGAACGCAAAAGTTCTGCCAATGGATGATGAATTGTTTGACGTTTGCTGTCACTAAAAAATGGAATTTGATAATCTTGTAATACCGCCTGCAATACATCTTCATAGGCACTGCTGTCACGTACTAATATACCAATATCACGCCACTTGTAGTGTTCTTCGCGGCATAATCGTAAAATATCTACCGCAACACCTTCAACTTCAATACGACGATTCGCAGCTTCCACAATCGCGACCCCATCAACTTCAGCAAACTGCTGGATGGGATACTTAAATAAATTTGACTCGATATGCCCTAAATTTGCCCTTATAAAACGTATTGGCGCAGTAAGCTCCAATACCTCTGCCTTCATATCCAATTCTTCTGCCAAACGTTTGACTTGCTGCAGCGTCTTCCACTGCCGATGAAAAAGCGATGTATCAATCGTATGCTCCACCGAATCAATAGCCTCTAAAGAAAGCGTTATTTTCACACTTTTCGCAGTCAATAAAATCTCCCGCAAAATATTCATTTCCTGTGGATTAAAAAAAATGAATCCATCAATCCAAACTTCGGCATCACGCAAAATAGACGAATCTGCAATTTTCTGCTCCATCACCTCAAGTACATCTTCCGCATCCGTATAATGTCCTTCCATCCCAAGGTTAAAGCCCTGATAAATCAAAGCTAAATCCGTCAACTTATCTTTTAATGCACTGGCTGTCATAGATTCTGCCGCTTGCTGCAAAGTCTTTGCATCAACACCATAGCTTTTGAATTCCTCAATCATGCGTGAGAGTGAATCAGTAAAATTACGCTGGCGGGCTGCCCTGCCCAATGTATGCAATGTATCAAGATTATCACTCAGTACCCGGGAAAGAAGCAATCGTTTTCCAATTTCTGTAATTGATGGATAAATCGCGCCACCAGTCTCTAAAAGTACGCGCTGGGCCAAGCGTCGAAAACCAAAAACATACGCTCTTGTAAAGCCATGTAAACCGGGCGTATTCGCTAATTCTTTTTCTACTTTAAATGTCATGTGTTCCGGTAAAATCAAAACCAAAGGCGCCCCTTCCGGCTTGGCAAAAAGTTTAGAGCGCATGGACTCTAAACAATACGCTGTTTTCCCAGATCCGCCGCGTCCAATAATAAATTGCAATGACATCGTTCCACCTGACTCCCTATTTTATAATATATATAACGCATGAAAGAAATTACATCCAGTCTATCAGTCTGCCAGGAAGGAGGTATAGGGCATCGTTTGCTTCCTACGTAACGCCACTCAAACCTATACCCCCTTCCTGACGATTGCCATATAAAGTATTTAATGCGTTCTATCCCACATGAAAAGCAGCCTGACTGCCTTGTTTGCCTTTGGTAACTTCAAGTCTCGCATCAATTCGTTCTTTAAGTTCTGGCACATGCGAAATAATCCCCACCAGTCGACCGCCTTTTTGCAAATCAATCAGAGCTTTAATTGCCATATCCAGTGCCTCCGGATCTAAAGTTCCAAAACCTTCATCAACTAAAATCGTATCCAAATGTATTCCGCCAGCATAGCTTTGCACCACATCAGCCAAGCCCAAAGCCAGTGATAAAGATGCTAAAAATGTTTCGCCACCTGATAAGGTTGCCACAGATCTCGCATATCCCGTATATTGATCAAAAATCTCTATTTCAAGACCACCTGCTGCATTTTTACGCGTTCGTTCCGGCGTGCTTTGCAAAGTATACTGGCCACGGCTCATAATTTTCAATCGCATATTGGAAGCATCAATCACATCCTCCAATAATGATTTCAAAACAAAACGCTGAAATGTCATGCCATGTATATTATTGCCGCCAGCAACAGCTGCCAAAGTTCCAACCACACCATATTCTTCCTGAATAGAAGCTGATCTCGCCTCAAGGGTCTGCAACCGTTTCGCTTTATTTTGACTTTGCCTGATCTGCTCTTTGTCTCGCTGCCACAGGGCATAGGCTTCATTATAATCCTTCGCCGTCTGTTGCAGTTCTTGTTCTAATGCGGTCAGATCAGGCCGCGTTAACATTGAAATCGCCGCCTGTGCTTTTTGGTCAGCATCTTCTACCGCGGCCAACTTATCATCAAATATCCGGATCTTTTCCTTAACTTCCTGCCTTTTTTTCTCCGTCCATTTCGCAGCCAGATATTCTTCCTGACTACTAAATCCCGCATTTTGACGCCGCATAGTAAATTTTTGTTCAGTCTGCGCTAACCGGTCCTGCTCTTGCAGTAAATTTTTCTGTACCATTTCAAGAGTTGCCGTTGCTACAGCATATTCACTGCGAAAACGCTGAACTTCCTGATCTGCTTTTTCAAAGGCATATTTAAGATCTTTTTGTTTACGGATTGCATCACGTTGAGCTTCTAATAAAACAGTTGAATCCCGATAGATTTCTGGCAAGGACTCTTCCCGTTCCTTGGTAACAGCTACCGCTGCCTGATATTCATTATCGGTTTGTTTGCAGCGAAGGCTCCACTCAGCTTGTTGTTCGTTATTTACATTTTCTTCCATCTGCAGTTTTTCTAATAATTGCTCTACTTCCGTCAGCTCCGTGCCTGCCTGTTTCGCTCGTTCCAGATAACTCTCATATAATGTAATCTGCTGTCTCACTTCACCAATGGCTGGTGGGTTTTCTCCCAAGACAAATTTACTGTCATTTTTCCGATTCATAGCTGTAGCATATTGGGTTTCAATCTTACTAAAATCAAGGTGCTGCTGCTGTCTTTTTTTATCAAGTTCTGCCAATTGCTGCTGTGCTGCCTGCACTTCGTTTTCAGTTGGCAATAGTTCTGTACTGCTCGCTGCATGGGGATGTGACAAAGATCCACAAACCGGACAAGGCTGTTTTTCTTTTAAACCCCGGGCTAAGATAGCAGCCTGTCCAATCGAAAATAGATGTTGAAGACGTATCACTTGCAGCTGCTGGTTTTCATAAAGTTCATTTACCTGCTGCATTTTCAGGTCTTCCTGCTGCTTTCTTTCAAGTATTATAAGCAATTCACGATCAATTTTTTCCGCTTCATTCAATTTGATCTGTAAATTTTCAAGACGCACTAGTTCACTCTGATATCCCTCAATTTTCGCCTTTTCCTGCGTTAATGGCAAAACCAAAGCTTGTGCTTTTTGACGTTTTTCAGCGAGCAGCAAAACCTTTTTTTCACCATCGGTCTGCAAAGCTAAAGCTTGTGCGAGCGCAGCTTCTTTTTGTTTGGCAGCCTGCCGGGCATTTGCCAAGCCAGTCAACTGTTCAGCAAATGCAGTCAATTTCAGAACTTGTGCATCCATAGCCAGCCGCTTTGGTTCGTCTTCTTGCCCTTTGCGAAAATTCTCTTCCGCCACTTGTAACTGTTTTTTTAAATAATCTACACGCTCACTCGTTTGCCTAAGTTTACCTTCATCCGTTTTGACATTCACTAGCAAAGATTGAACCTGCACTTCAAGATCCTCCAGGCTTGCCGCTTGCTGTGCCGCCTGGTATTTTTTACGATAATCTTCCACCACTGGAATTTTCGTTTTCTGTTCTGCTTTTTCCAAGGCAGCTTTTGCTGCTGACTCAAATTTACTCTCAGTAAGACGACCAGCCACATCTTCAGCTTGCGCTTTTTGCTGCAAAGCTTTCAAAACCTCTACTTTTGCACCTGTCTGTTCAAGGGTTATTTTTTTACTTGCAATACTCGCCTCTAAGCAAACCAAAGAATCAACTTCCAGTTCACGCAAAATAAAATTCTGTTCATCATCCAATACTTTTTTAGCCGCTGCGATATCTTTCGCTTTTTCTTTAAGATGTTCCTCAATTTGACGATATAATTCTGTTTTAAACAAAGTTTGCATGATTTCTTGTCGCTCGGCCGAATTCGCTAAAAGCAGCCGACGAAATTCTCCCTGCGGCAGCAGCACAACCTGTCGAAACTGATTGCTCTTGAACCCCAGTAGTTTTTCAATTTGCAGCGTAACATTTGTATAGCCCTGCACCAATAATTTTTCTTCGCTGCCATTTATTTTATAAAGCAATGCATCGGCCGTGCTTAAGGTCGTCCCCTCGCCGCGTTTTTTGGGACGTTGCTGTTCAGGAGCACGCCATACCTTATATAAATCCTGACCTAAGGAAAACGTAAACTCGACCTCTGTCATTTGTCCAATATCAGCATTATCACTGCGCAACATTTTCGCTTCACGATTTTCGCCGCTGGCATCACCATAAAGAGCAAAACAAATCGTATCCAGTATAGTAGTTTTTCCAGCCCCAGTCGGTCCATGGATCAGAAAAAAAGATCTTCCCTGCAAATCAGCAAAATCCAGAGTTTCTTTGCCCAAATAAGGACCAAATGCACTAAAAACAAGTTTCAACAATTTCATGATTTGGCCTCCCGTTCTTTAAGCAAAAGTTCATCCAAATTTGTGACAAAAGTTTGTTTTTGCTCTTGACTCAACTCCCGATCTGTCATCTGCTGAAAAAAATCGCCAAATAATTGCAGCTCCGTCTTCGTACGATAATCCAAACGCTCCTTAGCTAATTTTCCCCCTATATTTAAATAAGGTCGTTCAATCTGCATGAGGTTCGGATAAATTTTCTCCAATTGCCCATGCACATCAAGAATTGCCTGTGTATCGTTCAGTGAAACCATCATATAATCCTCCTGCGAAGGATATTTTTCACGGTTTTGCAAGATATCGGCAAAAGAACCTGACACTTTACAAACATCATATTTGGGCTTGAGTGAAACCAGCTCAATCTCTACTTGCCCATTCTTATCCATATCCACGATATTAATTCCTTTGGTTTGATTTGCCTCATCAAAAGAATATTTCATCAAAGAACCCGAATAACAAATCTGTTTCCCACCTGCTTTTTGTGAATTATGTAAATGCCCTAGTGCTGTATAGTCAAAGGCGGCAAAGCTTCCTGCACTAACATTGCTGCTGCCACCTACCGATAACGGGCGCTCTGATTCTGACTCTTGCCCGCCAGCAATAAAAGCATGTGCCAAGGCAACTTTACGTACGCCTTGTGGGATTCTTTGCAGACTTCGCTGCACTAAAAATTTCATGGCCCCATCAAAGTCCAGCAATTCATTATGTTGATATACGGATCGGACCAAAGATGGTTCGGCATAGGTGAACGGCATAAAATACACATCGCCAAACGAATCCGTCAGCACCACTGGCGTGAGAGGATTCGTGAGTTGTCCTGTTACATACAGACCCTGCCCGGCAAGCAGTTTACTGCCAAATCCAATCCGCTGCGCGCTGTCATGATTACCAGCTATCATAATGACCGGTATCTTTTGATCCAGCAAAAGACGTGCCAGCGTATCATCTAAAAGTTCTACCGCCTCAATCGGTGGTACCGCACGATCATAAATATCACCTGCGATCAATATTGCATCTGGTTTTGTGTCTTTTACCACTTGATAAAATTGTTCAAGAACATACGACTGGTCCTGTGTTAAATGTTTACCATGAAACAACCGTCCTAAATGCCAATCTGACGTATGAATAAAACGCACTGACGTTCCCTCCTCTATCTATAAAGCTTAAATTCTTTTCAGCTTGCTCAAAACCCTGCAAGAATAAAAAAAGCACCAGATTTTTATCCGGTGCAGCAAACGTACAGTCTTTAAATTTTCTTGTATTAAGGTGTCGTCAGCCGAATCAATGTACGACCACACTTACAGGTATCCTGATCAAGCATCACCATCTGTCCTGTTCTGAAACGAATCAAAGGCATTGCTTCTAAAGCCAAAGATGTGATAACGAGTTCACCCATATGATTTTCATCAATAGCTTGATTATCACCCAATCGAATAACTTCCGGATAAAAATAGTCTTCCTGTATATGAAAACCACATTTATATTCACATTCAAACAACATTCCCGCACAGCCAAACTCAACGGGTGAATACATATTATAAATTTTTGCTCCAATTCTGGACTTCAAATGCGTGTCCATATTGTTGCGAAGCAAATCATTCATACAAAAGATGGCTGTAAGCGGCATACCCTTAATATCATTTTCAAATGCCTGTGCATTGATGATGAGCTGTAAAAGTTGTTTCGGATTGCTTACGATTGCATCCACGCCAAATTGGTTCATCATCGTAATCGCACGTTCTAAGTTTGTCAAAGGCGACGGAATAACCGTCGCCCCCAGGACTTCGGCTGCATATTGAACACTCAAAGCATTTTCATCTGAATATTCATCAATCACTTCCATGATCGTTCCCTTGGTTACACCCCCAGCCATCAGACAGCGTGTCATCATTTCAACATTGCGTCCGACATCAGCATTTGTATAGGCACGAGCAATGTTAAAATTTCTTCCAACAATCCGCATACGGATCGTACCGCTGATTGGTACCGTCAAAAAGCCAAACGGGGAATTTACAATCAGATCATTTTGTGTTGTAAATGGCATTTTTTTTAAATCATCTAACGTCTGTATAGACTGGTCTGTCAGCCCCATCGAGTTCATTTTTTCATGATAAAACGGGCTCTTTTCATAAGCCCATTTCATTGTCTTGCGCAATCGTTCCGTCTGCAGCTGCGTCATGAGTTCGCGAGGCATCGTTTCGATTTTCTGATTCGAGTACATAAAATCTCCTCCGCAATTGATTCCGCTCTAGAGTATGTTTTCATTGTAACACATTTCTCACGATTAATTCTGACGAAATCAATTTATAGCAAAATCATCCCCATAATCCAGATGATCTATTACATTGGTCTGCGATAAAAAAATGGTAAATAAGATTCATAACCCATATTGCGGAAATTTAAGATAGCCTCGGTGGCACCAACAAATAAAACGCCACCTGGTTTCAGTGCTGCAAAAAAGTCCCTATATAACTGATCCTTAGCTTCTTCTGTAAAATAAATTACTACGTTACGGCATAAAATAAGATCAAAGCCCGTTTCAAAACGATCCTTTAATAAATTATGCTGTTTAAATTCAATACAGGACTTGATCTCAGGCAAAACTGCAAATTTATCCGCCTCTGCAGTAAAATATTTTCTTTTACGATCCGCTGAAATACTTTTTAATTCATTATCAGAATAAACACCTTTTTTGGCTTTCGTAATAATTTCAATATCAAGATCACTCGCTAAAATACGATGTTTTGACATCGGTGTCATTTCTTTTAAAATCATTGCCATGGAGTAAGGTTCCGCTCCAATTGAACAACCAGCACTCCAAATATTAAGTTTTGAACTTTTTTTCAATAAATCTGGAATTACCGTTGTTTCCAGCTGAGAAAATTTATCCGGTGTCCGAAAAAATTCCGATACATTTATCGTCAGATATTCAATAAAATTAGCAAAAGCTTGTTTATCATTTTCAATGCTGCTAAAAAAAGCCACATACGATGTACTGCCATGCCGCGTCATTAGATTCCCGATCCGGCGCTGCATTTGATTTGCTTTATACAAATTTAAATCAATACCCGTCTTCATTTTCAATTTTTGTTTAAATAATTCCCAATCTTTTTCATCGAGCATATATTTACCCCCTCATTATCATTAACACTAATAATCCTTATGGTCAAAAGGTTAACCTTTGTTATATACAATGGGCATACTTTTAATATCGAGTCTCCAGCTCTTACAAAAAACACTTCCCAATAAAGATAATATTCGTTCTTTAGATAGCAAAGTCCTACATAAATGCACGAAAATTCATAAAAACTTAATAAATTCTCTTTTTACCAAGCAGCCTGTCATATTTTTATTTCTAACTAGTACAAAATATGCTTCAACATAAAAATAGAACCGGCAGCTTCATCCACCGATTCTATTCGACATCTTCCTATTTTTTATTTATTTAAATCAATATCAAGACTGATATCAAGGGATCGAACCGAATGTGTCAGTGCTCCCACGGATATAATATCTACCCCCGTTGCAGCAATAGCAGCCACCGTTTTTTCTGTAATACCACCGGAAGCCTCCACTGGGACACGTCCACGAATCAGTCTTACGGCTTCTAACATCTGATCACAATCCATGTTATCCAGCATGATAATATCCGCGCCACCACGAAGAGCTGCTTCGACTCCAGCAATATTTTCCACTTCAATTTCAACCTTTGTCATATGCGAAATTTCTTTTTTGGTCAATTCCAACGCTGCCTTAATGCCTCCAGCCACTTTGATATGGTTGTCTTTAATAAGTACTGCATCATAAAGACCCAGACGATGATTGAAGCCCCCGCCTACTCTCACTGCATATTTTTCGAGTAATCTAAGCCCTGGCGTAGTCTTGCGAGTATCTACCAGCCGTGCACCATATGGCTCTGCCAACGCTGTGAAATGTGCTGTTTGGGTCGCAATGCCGCTCAAATGCTGAAGCAAGTTGAGTGCCAGTCGTTCACCCGCCAAAATACTGCGTGCATCACCTTCGACGGTTGCGATCACGGTTTGTTTATCAAGCTGCGCCCCATCTCGTGCATACACCGTAAATTGAATGTTGGGATTGAGTAAAGTAAAAACACGCCCAGCAACATCAATACCAGCTAAAAGTCCTACGTCTTTAGAATGAATACACGCCTTTGCCACAGCTGCTTCCGGTACAATCAAATCGGTTGTCAGATCACCACTGCCAATATCTTCAGCTAACCAGTTTTCAAGCCAACGATCCAGATTAAAGTTTTTAAATTTCATAGTTTTACCTGCTTTTCTCTAAAATATGCTGCTGCCAGGCAGCCGAAGGTCTGGAATAGTCACTGCGATAATGTCCGCCACGGCTTTCTTGGCGCATTGCAGCCGTCTGGGCAATAAGCTTCGCAGTTAGCAGCATATTACGATATTCCAGCTCCTGTTGGCTAAAAGCGTTTGTCCCATCGAGATTATTATGTATACCAGCAAAAAATTCATTGGCAACCGTCAAACCCGAAAAATCACGAATCAGACCCAAGTGACGGCTCATTATTTTTTGCATGGCTGTTATATCACAGCGATAGGCTTTCTTTTGCAAGGATGTACATTTCCAATCAATGCTTTCCTGGATTGCCACATGTCGCCGTGCGATAAGCTCAGCAATTCGCCGTCCAAAAACGAGTCCTTCCAGCAGGGAATTGCTCGCCAGACGATTCGCACCATGCAGCCCTGTACAAGCAGCTTCACCACAAACAAATAGTTGCTGGATGCTGCTCTCGCCATTTCGATCAACCTGGATACCTCCCATCATATAATGTGCTGCTGGAGCAACGGGAATAAGATCCGATTGTATGTTGATCCCATACGTTTCACAAGTTGCTGTAATCATGGGAAACTTTGTCGTCAACTGATCAATCGCCCTGGCGTCCAGATAGATATGATCCGCACCATCTTGTTTCATTTCCTGGAAAATAGCGCGTGCCACGATGTCGCGCGGTGCCAATTCCGCCAGTTCATGATACTTTGGCATAAAACGTTCTCCTCGTGCATTGCGTAAAATACCGCCCGCCCCACGTACCGCCTCAGAAATTAAAAAATTATCTCCACCACTAAAAGCAAGTGCTGTTGGATGAAATTGAACAAATTCCATATCCATAAGAACTGCACCGGCGCGATAAGCAATGCTAATTCCACTTCCCGTTGCACCATCCGGATTCGTTGTATGAACAAACAATTGTCCGGCACCGCCAGTAGCCAAAACAATCGAGCCTGCACGAACCGTCAATAATTCTTTATTGTGCTCGCACCATAAAAGTCCCCCATAACAAGTTCCCTGTTGAATCAATAAATCTACTAAATAATGATGTTCCATAATAACTATATTCGGATGTGATTCAACCGCCGCCAGCAAACAGCGCACAACTTCAGCCCCGGTCGCATCGCCTTTGGCATGTAACACCCTTGAACGTGAATGACAACCCTCACGCCCCAAAGCAATATTCCCCTGTTTATCATGATCGAAAATCGCCCCTAATTTCATCAGATTCTCTACCGCATCATGTCCTTCTTCAACAACCAGTCTCACAATTTCTTCATCGCAAAGTCCAGCTCCGGCTTTGATTGTATCGGCCACATGCAAAGCAAAGGTATCATCTTCACCAAAAACGGAAGCAATGCCGCCCTGCGCCTGATTGGTATTGCTGTCATGTAATGTATCTTTTACCATCAATAAGACCTTCTGACCTTTTTCAGCCGCATACCAGGCAGTAGTGAGCCCAGCAACTCCGCTGCCGACCACAAGACAGTCCGTTTTTTGTACGGGAAGATCCTTTGTCGAAAAATTCATTAAATAACGCTGCATTCTAATTCTCCTAACCGCAAATTGCCAGCATTTTTTTCAAGCTTCCGACTGCCCGCAAGCGAGTTTCTTCCGGAACGATGATTCGTGGTTCCAACTGAATCAATGAACTTTTAACTTTTTCGAGTGTCGTTTTTTTCATATTGCTGCAAACCATTTTATCCGATGCCAAATAGAAACTTTTCTCTGGACACGCCTTTTCCAGTTGATATAAAACGCCCTGCTCCGTTGCAATAATAAATTCATGGTTTGGGCTTCGTTTTGCTTCTTTTACAATATTAGTCGTGCTGCCAATAAAATCAGCAAGCCCCCGCACTTCCGGCTCACATTCCGGATGCATTAGAACGAGCGCCTGGGGGTGCTTTTCTTTCATTGCCTGAAGTTCCTCTTTTGACAGACGTGCATGCGTTGGACAGCAGCTGGGCCAGGAAAAAATATTGGCATTCGTTTGCTCTTGTACATACGAAGCGAGATTTCGATCCGGCACAAAAATAATTTCTTTGTCACGCGCGATCGATTCAACCACGGCGACTGCATTGGCGGATGTGCAGCAAATATCACTCATCGCTTTAACCGCTGCTGGTGTATTAACATATGACACAACGACCGCATCCGGTTTTTCCTGTATTTTTTTCTTCAATGCCTGCTCAATCATATCGTCAAACATCAGGCATCCAGCATCCAGTGCCGGGAGCAAAATTGTTTTTTCCGGTGATAAAATAGCAGCGGTTTCCGCCATAAAATGAACACCGCAAAACACAATGACTTCGGCATTCGTTGCCGCTGCTTGCTGTGATAGACCAAATGAATCTCCTGTGTAATCCGCAATCGCTTGAATTTCCGGTGGCTGGTATACATGAGCTAAAATCACAGCCCGTCGCTCTTTTTTTAATTTTTCGATTTCCTGTACTAAATTTTTCATTTATAATTTCTCCATCATCTTCTTCACTGTCTTGACAGCTGACAATATCATAATTATAAATCCTTTTTCCCAATACCGCAACGGTAAGCAAAAAAAATATTTAATACAACTTATATATCTTAAATATTGGGGAATACCAAAAAACAAAGAGGAGCAGAAAAAATCATAATGATTTTTTCTGCTCCTCTTTGTTTAACTCTAAATTATGATATGTTTATTTATTGCGTTGGCAAAGTTCAACTAAAATTCCGCCTGTGGATTTTGGATGAACAAACGCAATACTTGATCCGCCAGCACCATAACGTGGTTTTTCATCAATCATACGAACGCCTTTTGCCAATAAATCTGCAATCGTTTGTTCAATATTATCAACACGAAGTGCAATATGCTGAATCCCGTTTCTGCCATTGTTTTTTTCAATGAATTTTGCAATCGGACCATCCGGGGATGTCGATTCCAAAAGTTCTAATTCGCTGTCACCCGATGGGATAAAGCAAACTTTTACTTTTTGTTCTTCAACAATTTCTTCGCCTGTTGCTTT